>NZ_AP028136.1:1253739-1880609 GCF_030297555.1 Polynucleobacter sp. HIN5
GAAGTTGATCTTGAAAAAGGTTATGTGAGCTGGATCTCACCAATTGCTAAAGCATTAATCAAAGCCAAGGTAGGTGATACGGTCCGTATTCAAACACCAGCGGGTGCCAAAGAAATTGATATTCTGGATGTGCGTTACGAAGACTGCTAAACGCTTTTATTACGGATTACCCGAAACACATCAGCATTCGCGCGCAAGCCCCGCAATACGCGCGAGAGGTGCAACCGGTTTAGCACCTGAATCGTAAAGCGCATCGTCACCGAGTCTTCTTTGTATTTATCGTCCATTGAGACATTGAGGATGTTGGAGTCAGCTGAGGTAATCGAACTGGCAACACGTGCCAGCACCCCTTTTCCTTGCTTGGTATCGACCGTAATGGCCACATCAAACTCTCGGTTGGTATCCTTACTCCATTGCACACCAACCCACTTATCACTATCTTTGGACAGCATGCGATGAGCGACCTTGCAGTCCTGAGTGTGGATTTGTAAACCCTCACCCTTACCAAGGTAGGCCATGATGTCATCACCCGGAATCGGGTGACAGCAGCTTTGAAAACTCACGGACATGCCCTCACGCCCATCGACCACCAGAGATTGTGTTTGTGTCTCTTGATCTGAGCTACCCCAATCATTTGAGCCCAAGCGCATTTGCTCAGCCCCGCCATCTTCACCAATCAGAATCTTTAGACGGGTAGCCAACTCGGCAGCAGTACGTCGACCCAGCACAATATTGACGCAGACCTCCTCACGCGATTTATCACCCGTCCAATGGAGTAACTTTTCCCAAATCTCGGGGGTGAGGAGCCCCGCATCAACGCCTTGCTGTCGCAGCGCGCTCGCCAATAAACGTTCGCCCAATTGCAGTGCCTCGGCATAGTGCTTGGTCTTTAATGAATGTCGGATGGCCGCACGGGCTTTACCGGTGCGTACAAACTCCAACCACCCTGGATTGGGCTGCGAGGATGTAGAGTTGATCACTTCCACAATATCCCCATTTTTGAGTTCGGTGCGCAGTGGCAATTGCAAATTATTGATCTTGACCGCCACGCAGGTATTACCAAGATCACTATGAATCGAGTAAGCAAAGTCGAGGGCGGTCGCGCCCCGTGGCAAGGCACGTATTTGTCCTTTCGGGGTAAACACATAAACAGCGTCGGGGAATAAATCAATCTTGACGTGCTCTAAAAATTCTTGCGAGTCACCGCTGTTATCCTGAATATCAACCAAGGACTGTAACCATTGGTGAGCGCGGTTTTGCACTTCACTCAGTTCGGGTGAGCCCTCTTTATAGGCCCAATGGGCTGCTACTCCAGACTCAGCTACAGCATGCATATCCGCTGTACGCACCTGAAACTCCACCGGCACTCCGGATGGGCCTACTAGGGTAGTGTGCAAGGACTGGTAGCCATTGAGTTTAGGAATCGAGATGTAATCCTTGAACTTCCCAGGCATGGGCTTATAGATGGAGTGCAAAATACCAAGGGCCCGGTAGCATTCATCCACGGTTCGTACCGTGACTCGGAAAGCATAAACATCTAAGACCTGCGAGAAGCTCAAATGCTTACTACGCATTTTGTTGTAGATACTGAATAAGGTTTTCTCACGACCCTGCAAATCAACCTCAATGCCAGCCTTGGCAAATTGCATCCGCACCGCATCCAGTATCTTGTCCACCATCTCGCGGCGATTGCCCCGCGCCTTCTTCACTGCTTTTTCAATGGCCCGAAAGCGCATGGGCATCGAGTGTTTAAAGCTAATGTCTTGCAAATCACGGTAGATTAAGTTGAGTCCCAGACGGTGTGCGATCGGGGCGTAGATTTCCATGGTCTCCAATGCAACCCGGCGCCGTTTTTCAATCGGTACCGCATCAAGGGTATGCATATTGTGGGTTCGGTCAGCTAACTTGACCAAGATGACCCGCACATCACGGGCCATGGCCATAAACATTTTCCGAAAGCTCTCGGCTTGGGCCTCAGCATGACTCTGGAACTCTAATTTATCGAGTTTGGTTAAGCCCTCAACCAGCTCAGCCACCTTCGCGCCAAACTGATTCACGAGGTCAGTCTGGGTGCAACCAGAATCCTCAATCACATCGTGTAGCAAAGCGGCCATGATACTTTGGGCATCTAAGCGCCAGGTTGCACAGAGCTCAGCGACCGAGACCGGATGGCTAATGTAAGGCTCCCCGCTATGGCGATATTGGCCCAAGTGCGCCGCATCCGCAAACTGAAAGGCTCTCTTAATTTGGTTAATTTCCTCGGGCTTCAAATACTGAAGCTTCTCGGTCAAGCTCGCAATCGATACAACCTGTTGCTTAGGCGGTAAGGTCGGTTGCGAGGTGGGGCCAAAGAGATGGCGGCTGGATTGCTCCAGTAGGGATGCAATCACGCTTTGAGCGGGATTGGCGCTTGGTAAAGACTTGCTTGTGCGTGTCTGGCTAGACGAGACTTCGTCTAGCGAACCCGTTGTGGTGACTGTTGACGCCACAGCGGGACCCTCGGATTAGAGAGGTACTTTGGTCAGCATATCCCGATCGGTTACCCCAACAGCAATCTCACGCAATGCAACGACGGTTGCCTTATCTTTTGCGTCGACTCGGGCTGCGTGACCCTGAACCAATTGGCGGGCGCGATAGGTGCCTGCAAGGACCAACTCAAAACGATTGGGAATGGTTTTTAAGCAATCTTCTACAGTAATACGGGCCATTCTGAACTCACTTATTTAGATTAATACCGATAGGATACCCGATGACTGCCGATCATGCCCCAAGACGCTTGACCAAGGCTGGGTATCGGGCCATCATCGGCCCCGTCCGCAACCGGCTGGCAGCCACAATCGCCTGCAGGTCTCTTAGGGCGTCTGCAAAGACCTCATTAATCACGATGAAGTCGGCCTCATGGGCGTGTTGCAACTCAATGTGGGCGGCTGCGACACGTTTTGCAATCGTGAGCTCGTCATCCTGGCCCCGTTTATGTAAACGCTCCTCAAGAGCCTCAATCGATGGCGGGAAGATAAATACCCAAATCGCCTGGGGGATTAGCTTACGAATTTGCTGAGCACCCTGCCAGTCGATTTCCAGAATCACATCCTGGCCTTGTTGCATTTGGCCCTCAATCCAGGAACGCGAAGTGCCATAGAGATTACCGTGCACTTGCGCAGACTCCAGAAAATCACCGGCGGCCTGTTTAGCCAAAAATGCCTCTTTTGTAATGAAGGAGTAATCACGGCCATCTAGCTCACCGGCGCGCGGTGCACGCGTGGTACACGACAGCGATAGTTGTAAGCGATGATCGGACTCGAGTAGCGCATTCACTAAAGAGGATTTGCCAGCCCCCGAAGGAGCCACGATCATCCACATACTGCCCTGGTAGGTATTTGGAGCACTCATCGTCATTACTCCAAATTTTGCACCTGCTCGCGCATTTGCTCAATCAATAATTTGAGCTCCAATGCGGTGTTCGTGCAATCCTCATGAACCGCTTTGGATCCAAGGGTATTGGCCTCGCGATTGAGCTCCTGAATCAAGAAGTCTAAACGCTTGCCCACAGCCCCACCCTCTGCAATCGCGGTCCTTGCCACCTGAATATGCGTTTTGAGACGAGCCAATTCTTCGGCGACATCAATGCGAACTGCATACAAGACGACCTCTTGCCGAATGCGCTCCATCAGATCGGCATTAAAGGGGATATTGGCTTGCGTTGCATGCACACCCAAGGCTTCCTCAATCCGTCCCACTAATTTGTTTTGGTAGAGGGTCACAATCTCTGGAATACGGGGCTCAAGTTTGGTCACCATGCCTTGCATCGCATCGAGAGCGTTCGTTAAAACCTTGGCTAGCGCTTGGCCCTCAACCTGCCGCGATTGCAGCAGCTGGCGCAAGGCCTCTTCGCCTGCTTGAAGGGTTACTTGTTGCCACTGATCCTCTGCGGTCTCAGAATCTACCACTACGCCTGGATAGCGCAGGATGTCGGCGACACGTAACTCTTCGGCCGAAGGAAATTGCCCCTGAATCTTGGTTTGCGCTTCTTTTAAGGCCATCAGTTTGGCTGGGTCGATCGCGATGGTTTGGGAGCGAGTATGCTCGCTCGAGCTCTGCCGCCAAGCTGCCCGAAACTCAACCTTACCGCGCTTTAAATGTTTATTGAGGAGCTCCCGCAAAGCGCCTTCGGCAGCACGGCACTCATCGGGCATCCGAAAGCTCAGATCCAAAAAGCGACTATTAACCGCCCGGATCTCGACCTGCAGATTGGCATAACTCCCCTCGCCCATTTCAATGGGATGGGAGGCGCTGCCATAGCCGGTCATGCTCGATATCATGTAGGCATTGTAAATTGCAAAAAAGGAGTTCCCCCATGAATCGTCCCAGCCAACGCCAAGCACGCGATCTACGGCCCATTACCATTACCCGCTCCTTTACAAAACACGCAGAGGGTTCGGTCTTAATCGAATTTGGGGATACCAAGGTTCTTTGTACCGCGAGCGTTCTTGAAAAGGTACCGCCTCATCAAAAAGGCTCTGGTGAGGGTTGGGTTACTGCTGAGTACGGTATGTTGCCCCGCTCCACCCACACTCGCTCCGATCGTGAGGCCGCCCGGGGTAAGCAAAGTGGGCGTACTCAAGAGATTCAGCGGCTGATTGGTCGCGCCATGCGCAGTGTCTTTGACCTCAAACGACTCGGTGAGCGCACCATTCATCTCGATTGCGATGTGCTACAAGCCGATGGTGGGACACGCACCGCAGCGATAACTGGTGCTTATGTTGCCGCCCGCGATGCGGTCAATCATTTACTTCATCAGAAGACGATCGCCTCCGACCCGATCATTGATAGCGTTGCAGCAATCTCAGTGGGTATTTATCAGGGCGTTCCGGTCCTCGATCTCGATTACGCCGAGGACTCAGACTGCGATACCGATATGAACGTGGTCATGACCGGTCGTGGCGGCATGATTGAAGTGCAAGGAACTGCTGAAGGTGCTCCATTCTCACGCTCCGAGCTCGAGGCATTATTAAATCTTGCCCAAGCAGGCATTGAGGAACTAACACGCATTCAGAAAAATGCCTTAGCCGCATGAGTCAACGTTTGGTCTTGGCTTCGAATAATGCTGGGAAGCTGAGAGAGTTTTCACAACTGTTTAAATCCTTTGCAATTGAACTCATTCCTCAGGGACAACTTGGGATTGGCGCAGCAGAGGAGCCCTTTGACCGCTTTATTGATAATGCCCTAGCGAAGGCACGGCATGCCAGCAAGGCCAGCGGTCTTCCCTCCATTGCCGATGACTCCGGCATTTGTGTGGATGCCTTAGGCGGTGCACCCGGTGTGCGCTCAGCCCGCTTTGCCGGTGAGCACTGCTCGGATTTGGATAACAACCAAAAGCTACTGTCTTTACTCGCAGGCGAGGTAAATCGTGGGGCACACTATGTATGTGCCTTGGTGGTGGTTCGCGAGGCCGATGATCCCAATCCCATCATTGTTGAAACTCGCTGGGATGGTCAGATCATCGACGAAGCTCGCGGCAAACATGGCTTTGGCTACGACCCCTACTTTTATCTCCCTGAACTACAGATGACCGCAGCAGAACTCAGTCCCGAGCGTAAGAATGCCATTAGCCATCGAGGGCAGGCGCTGGCTCAACTCATGGAGCAATTAGAGAAAGATCCGTTTTTTCAAAAGCCTAATGATTAACTCTGGTATAGCATTGACTGCACTTCCTCCTCTCTCGCTTTATATCCACTTCCCATGGTGTGAGCGTAAGTGCCCCTATTGCGACTTTAATTCGCATCAGGTCAAGGATGGCGGATTTAATGAGGGCCGTTACATTGAAGCGCTGGTGGCCGATCTCCAAACCGAACTTCCCAATGTATGGGGTCGTCGAGTCCATACGATTTTTATTGGGGGCGGCACTCCCAGCCTCTTATCCCCCAAGGGTCTTGATGATCTCTTATCGCATGTAAGAGCACTCATCCCCATCGAGCCTCACGCTGAAATTACACTCGAGGCCAATCCGGGTTCAGTCGAGTCGAGCAAGTTTGCTGAATTTGCTAGTATCGGCATCAACCGTGTGTCCTTAGGAATACAGAGCTTTAACTCAGATCATCTCAAGGCATTGGGGCGGATCCATAATGAATATGATGCGCGCCGTGCCATTGAAATCGCACACAATCATTTTGAACGCATCAATATTGATCTGATGTACGCCCTTCCCAAGCAGACCCTGCGCGAGGCCCAGGCTGATCTTCAAGAAGCCATCTCATTTGATGTCTCGCATCTATCGCTCTACCACCTAACACTCGAACCAAATACCTATTTTGCGAGTCACCCACCTGTGCTTCCGCACGAGGATGAAAGCGATGCCATGTTTGAATCCGCTCTAGAGACGCTTGCGGCAAATGGCTATGCTCGATATGAGGTGTCGGCGTACAGCAAGACCAAGCAACAGTGCAAACATAATCTCAACTATTGGGAGTTTGGTGACTATATTGGTATTGGTGCGGGTGCACATGGCAAGATCTCATATCCGGATCGAGTGACACGGCAGATTCGTGAGCGCCACCCTGAGACTTATATGAGCAAGATGATTGAACAAGGTCATGCTGTCATTGAAAACCGTTTACTCACGCAAGACGATTTGCCCTTTGAGTTCATGTTAGGAGCATTAAGACTGATTGATGGGGTGCCAACAGCAATGTTCTCGGAGCGAACGGGTCTCGGGCTCAATGCGATTAGCAAATCGATTACAGACGCTCTTCGCAAGGGCCTTTTGGACGAGGACCCAATGCGACTCAAAGCTAGCCCACTGGGCATGCGCTATCTCAATGACCTGCAGGAATTGTTCTTGAAATAGATGATGGCGGAAGCGGTGAGATTCGAACTCACGGAGGACTTTCATCCTCGCCAGTTTTCAAGACTGGTGCATTCAACCACTCTGCCACGCTTCCTCTGAAGGAGCAATTATAGGGGAGTTGAAGCTTGGATGAAGAATTGAGGCCTAAGGATTAAGCAAACCCTTTAGATACTTCGCGATTGCCAAACTTGAGGTGAGTGCGGGTGACTCAAAGCCAAAGAAGTTGTAGAGACCTTCAATTCCATGCTCATTGGGCCCATCGATCCGAAAGTCCCCTGCGGGTTGATCTTTCGATACGATCTTGGCGCGTACGCCTGAATAATCGGCCTGCAACGCTCCGTCTTGAAGACCTGGCCAGTACTGTCGGATGGCTGCATAGAATCGCTCACCGCGAGTGGGATCGACTGCGTAATTAATTTGATCTTCCGCATCGATATCAAGCCATTCCACATCGGGGCCAAACTTAGCCTGCCCCGCCATATCGAGGGTCAAATGCACCCCTAATCCGCCCGGCTCTGGGACGGGATAAATTAAATGTCGAAATGGTGACTTACCTGCTAAGGAGAAATAGTTGCCTTTTGCAAAATAGGCTTTGGGAATGTGCTCGGCCGATATTCCATGAATGCGTTGCGCTACGGCCGGCGCACTCATACCCGCACAATTAATTAGATACTTAGTTTGCAGTTGTATCGCATCGGCACCGCCCACCTCTAGCTCAAAACCTCCAGGAATGACGCGCGCATGATTTAAGGGAGACAAATAAGCAACCATTCCCCCTGCATCCTCAAAACCACCAAGCAGTGAGAGCATATAGGCATGACTATCCACAATGCCAGTCGTTTTAGACAAAATCGCTGCCGCAACGCGCAGGTCGGGCTCTAACGCATTGGCTTCTTTAGCTGTGATGAGACTGATTTCGCGTGCCCCATTTTGCTGAGCACGATAGAAAATCCCGTGCAGATCATCAACCTGCTGTGGATCGCTTGCCACAATTAATTTACCGTAGCGCTGGGTTCCCACCTGATGGTCGCGACAATACTCATAGAGCATGCGATTACCCTCAACGCACAGTTTTGCTTTTAACGAATCCTTGGGGTAATAAATACCGGCATGGATGACTTCGCTATTTCTGGAACTGCTAATGGTTCCAAACGATGCTTCGCGCTCCAGCAATACGGTTTCATGACCTTGTAATGCCATTTCTCGGGCGACAGCCAAGCCCACGACTCCCGCCCCAACGACGACACAATCTAGCTTATCCATAGTGATTTGTTATTTTTTGATGCCAAATCGTACCATTTCACCGAAATTCAATCCTGATGCTTTTTAAGCCCTTATTGATAGAATCTATATATGACCGCATCTTCTAACGCAGAATCATTTGACAACCCCTCAACTGCGGTTTTTGGTTCCCTGCAAGCAGCGAACATCGTTCTAGATCTCGCCTATCAGGGGATTGAGCCCGAGGATTGGAAGAAGCTATTTTCTAAAGCAGAGCAAGCGCAGGTCCGTCATCATTTAAACGCTGTCTTTGCTGGCGAGCACGTCAATACCAGTGAGCATCGCCCTGCACTTCATACGGCGCTGCGCAATCTTGATAAAAACCCGATTCTGGTCGATGGCAACGATGTGATGGCAGAGATCGCCGAGGTCTGGCAGCGAATCGAGGGCTTATCCAATCAATGGGTGGGCGTCACGGATTTAATTCATATTGGGATTGGGGGCTCAGACTTTGGCCCACGCCTTGCTGTACAAGCGCTAGCCCATTCAGCGAATAAGCTAAATCGCGGTATGCGGGTTCATTTTGTGGCCAATGTGGATAGCGCTGAGCTGAGTCATGTATTAGAACGTGCTCAGGCGAATAGTACTAAGGTATTGATTGTGTCCAAATCATTTGGGACGGCTGAGACCTTAATGAATGCACGCGCTGTTCTGAATTGGTTCAAAGCGAAGAACCTCACCAACTCGCAGATCCAAAACTCTCTATTTGCAATCACCAGTAATGTCCAAGCGGCAGAAGACTTTGGCATTCAAGCGGAGCATGTCTTTCCATTTTGGGATTGGGTGGGTGGTCGATTCTCCGTATGGTCTGCCGTTGGTCTACCGATTGCTTTGCAATACGGGTTTGATACCTTCAAACAATTTTTGTTGGGAGCTAATCACATGGACCGCCATGCGATTAGTGCTCGTCCAGAGCAAAATCTTCCGATCCTAATGGCATTGGCTTTGTACTATCAGCAAACCAAACATCATTCCAAAGCCTATGCTGTCATTCCATACGCCCATGCCTTAGAACTCTTCCCGTACTGGTTGCAGCAATTGGATATGGAAAGCAATGGTAAGCAAGTCGATCGCCTGGGTAAGCCGGTGTCACTAAGTTCCCCCGTCGTCTTTGGTAGCGCCGGCACCAATGCGCAGCATTCGTATTTTCAGTTACTGCATCAAGGCCCAGAATGCATTCCTGTTGATCTGATTGCCATTAAGGAGCCGATGAGCGCTTTACCAGAAGCCAAAGATCATCACCATGCTCTCTTAGCCAATTGCTTGGCACAAGCTCAAGCCTTAGCCTTAGGTCGTGATGCTAGCGACCCCAATCTCAGCTATCCTGGAAAGCGTCCTAGTAATTTAATCGTGCTGCCTAAACTTGATGCCTATCATTTGGGTGCTTTACTTGCCCTTTACGAGCACCGTGCCGTTTGCTTGGGAGCGCTATGGGGTATTAATAGCTTTGATCAGCCCGGGGTTGAGCTCGGCAAGGTGCTAGCCAAACCCATAGAGCGCGCTCTTCAAGAAAAAGATGGTTCCAGTGCTGAATTTGACTCCATCACTGCTGCCAGAATCCATTACTTCCAGAAATAATTTCATGAATGTTCCTGCCTCAATTTTTAAAGCCTACGATATCCGCGGCATTATTGATGAAACTCTCAATCCACAGATTGCTCGAGCAATTGGCCAAGCTTTTGGTAGTCAAATGCGCGATTTGGGTGAAACGGACGTTGTTATTGGTCGCGATGGTCGACTCTCGGGCCCAGTTCTAATTAAAGCGCTGACCGAGGGTTTGCTATCGACCGGTATTAATGTGATTGACCTTGGGATGGTCGCCACGCCAATGGTTTACTTCGCTACTCATCAGACCATTGGAAATTGCCAACCCAAATCTGGGATCATGATTACGGGTAGTCATAATCCGCCCAATTACAACGGCTTTAAGATGGTGCTCGGTGGAGCGGCGATTTATGGCGATCAGATTCAGGGGCTGCGACAACAGATTGAAGCAGATGATTTTCGACAAGGCAATGGAAAACGCTCCAGCTTCAATATCTTCCCCCAATATTTGCAAACCATTGTTGGTGATATTCGCTTAGCTAGACCCATGAAGATCGCCGTCGATTGTGGCAATGGTGTGGGTGGCGCGTTTGCTAGAGAGTTATTCCGAGCTCTGGGCTGTGAGGTGCAAGAGCTCTTTTGTGAGGTTGATGGGCATTTTCCCAATCACCATCCAGACCCTGCCCACCTTGAGAATCTTCAAGACCTAGTTCACAACCTTGCAACCACTAGTAATGAGCTGGGCCTTGCCTTTGATGGCGATGCCGATCGACTTGGTGTTGTAACCAAAGATGGCGAGGTAATTTTTCCGGATCGGCAAATGATGCTGTTTGCAAAGGATGTACTCAGTCGCAATCCCAAGGGCCAAATCATTTATGACGTCAAATGTACGCGCAACCTCGCCCCGTGGATCCGTGATCATGGTGGCGAGCCCCTCATGTGGAAGACTGGCCACTCTTTAGTCAAGGCCAAGCTAAAAGAGACTGGCGCTCCCCTAGCCGGGGAAATGAGTGGTCATATCTTCTTTAAAGACCGTTGGTTTGGCTTTGATGATGGCCTCTACACCGGCGCTCGATTGCTAGAAATCCTCAGTCAATTTGATAATCCAAGTGAAGTATTGAACGCACTACCGAATGCAATTTGCACCCCTGAGTTACAACTTCCATGTGCCGAGGGTGAATCTTTTGTCTTGCTTGAAAAGATTAAAGCCAATCCCAAGTTCCCAAGTTCTCAATCGATTAATACGATTGATGGTGTGCGGGTTGAGTATGCCGATGGCTTTGGTTTAGCTCGCCCCTCGAATACAACACCGATTGTGGTTCTCCGATTTGAGGCTGATTCTGAAGAAGCGATTCAACGAATCCAGCAAGAATTCAAAGCGGCTCTTTTGGCTGTCAAGCCGGATGCAAAATTACCGTTTTAGCAGATCCACTTAAATCTTTTTAATTTCTTTAATCCGATTTTGCTCGTCTACTAGAACAATTTTGGGGCTATGGGTTTTAGACTCGGCGTTGTCAATGGGTCCGTAAGTGCAAATAATAAGATGGTCACCCACATGGGCCTTACGAGCAGCGGCACCATTCAAGGAGATCGCACCGGAACCTCTGGGTGCCTTAATAATGTAGGTGGAAAATCGCTCGCCATTATTGATGTTGTAGAGCTCTATCTTTTCGTATTCACGCATATCGGCGGCATCCATGAGATTCTCATCAATCCCACAAGAACCCTCATAATGCAAATCGGCCTCGGTCACGACCACCCGATGTAACTTAGCCAATAACATGATTCGTTTCATAGAAATCCCCTTTAAGGATGGGATTCTATCGCGAAAGTGATTGCGAGTTAAGATTGATGGATGAGCACAATGAATCGATCACTTTCGACCGGTAGTTTTTATGATTATCCCCAGCAAGATGCATCGGGAGCTACCTGTATTGCGCAGGCGTGGGCCAAAACGCCTGCACCCCTTGCTTTGGGAGAAAAGCAGGATGTAATCGAGCGGATCAAGGTTTTGTTAAAGGAAAAAGATGCGGTCATTGTGGCGCACTATTACGTCGATGGTGATATTCAAGACCTTGCGATGCAAACTGGGGGCTTTGTTTCTGACTCTTTAGAGATGGCTCGGTTTGGTAAAAATCATACTGCTCAGAATTTGATCGTTGCCGGTGTGCGATTCATGGGTGAGACCGCAAAGATTCTGAGTCCTGAAAAACGCGTATTCATGCCAGATCTTGAGGCAACCTGCTCACTTGATTTAGGGTGTCCCACGGATGACTTTCGGAAGTTCAAGTCTGCCCATCCGGATCGAGTCAGTGTGGTGTATGCCAATACCAGTGCGGCAGTGAAAGCACAGGCGGATTGGATGGTGACCAGTTCTTGCGCGCTAGCGATCGTGCACCATTTGGATCAGCAAGGCAAAAAGATACTGTGGGCGCCCGACCGGCATTTAGGGCGTTACATTCAAGAGCAAACCGGCGCTGATATGATTTTGTGGAATGGCGCATGCATTGTGCATGATGAATTTAAAGCAACTGAACTCGCGGCAATGCGTGCAAAGCATCCCAATGCCATGGTTCTTGTCCATCCAGAGTCACCACAACACGTTGTTGATCAAGCAGATGTGGTTGGCTCAACCTCGGCGATGATCAAAGCGGTACTAGAAGGTAGCGCCTCTGAATACATCGTAGCCACTGATCAGGGCATCTTGCATCGTATGCGTCAACTCGCACCCCACAAAAAGCTAATTGCCGCACCCACCGCGGGTGAAAGTGCCACCTGCAAGAGCTGTGCCAACTGCCCTTGGATGGCAATGAATGGCTTACGGGGTATCTTACATTGCTTGGAGCATGACTCTGGCGAGATTGAAGTGAAAGAGCCCATTCGCTCTGAAGCACTTGGGTGTATTGAACGCATGCTGGACTTTACCTCTACCCACCCAGAATTATTAGCCAAAGCCCAGCATGGCTTCATTAAAAATATTGGCGCTGCATAAGCTGCTTTGGATATGTTTTCCGAGAATGAAACCTTAGATCAGGCCATTGCTCGCAATGTGCGCGATGCCCTCTATGAAGATCTGGGTCGTGGGGACTGGACTGCCAATCTGGTTCCTGGTGATCAAACTGCGCATGCCAGATTAATTGTTCGTGAGCCAGCTGTGCTGTGTGGAACCGCATGGTTTGATGCGGTGATTCAGTCGCTTGATTCTCAGGCACAGGTTGATTGGTTATTTTCTGAGGGCGATTGGATGGCGCCCGATAGTTTGGTCTGTGAAATTACCGCAAATGCCCGCGCCCTTCTGAGTGCCGAGCGCCCTGCCATGAACTTCTTGCAGACCCTCTCCGCAACTGCAACCACCACCCGCCGCTACGTTGAAGCGATTGCAGATGCCAGCCCTAATCCGAAGGGTTGCGCCATTTTAGATACCCGCAAAACCATTCCGGGGTTACGTCAAGCCCAAAAATACGCGGTTCGAGTGGGTCATGGTCAGAACCAACGGATGGCCCTGTGGGATGGCATCTTGATTAAAGAGAATCACATTGCTGCAGCAGGGAGTATTACTGCGGTATTGGCTGCTGCCAATCGACTCAACGCAGGGGTGGATGTACAAATTGAAGTAGAAAACCTTACAGAACTGCAGGAAGCGATCAATCATGGTGCCAAAAGCATTTTGCTCGATAACTTTAGCCTCGATCAAATGCGCGAGGCTGTAAAGCTCACCAGCGGCCGAGCTCTCTTAGAGGCATCTGGTGGCGTCACCCAAGATCAACTCCGTGCCATTGCAGCAACGGGTGTCGACCGAATCTCGATTGGCAAATTGACGAAGGACATTCAGGCAATCGATTACTCGATGCGCATTGATCGCATCAGCTAGATTGCTGGGTTTGAATCGGGGTCAGAATGGTTGGATATGAAACCGACCAGGTTTTTGGGTAATCGCGACTAAAGTGTAAGCCTCGACTCTCCTTGCGTAATAAAGCCGAACGCACTACCAGTTCAGCGCACTCAAGTAAGTTGCGTAACTCAATTAAATCTCGGCTCACCCTAAAATTAGCATAGTAGTCTTGGACCTCAGTACGCAAAAGCTCAATCCGATGTAAGGCGCGCTCGAGTCTGCGTGTGGTTCGCACAATACCAACGTAGTTCCACATCAAGGAGCGTAGCTCATCCCAGTTATGCGCAATCACCACTTGCTCATCAGCGTCTTCAACCTTACTTTCATCCCACAGCCGTACCGGGGGCTGCTCAATGCCACCCTGCTCTAGGATATCGGCTGCAGCAGCCTTACCAATCACCACGCATTCAAGTAATGAGTTAGACGCCAAGCGATTGGCACCATGCAATCCAGTGTAAGTCGCCTCACCAACCGCATATAAACCTGTCAAATCAGTACGCCCCTTAAGGTCGGTGACAACCCCTCCGCAGGTGTAATGTGCAGCGGGTACTACCGGAATTGGTTCTTTAGTAATGTCGATACCAAGGGCGAGACAGCGTGAGTAAATCATGGGGAAGTGTTCCCGAATGAATGATTCCCCAAGATGCGTTGCATCGAGATGCACATAATCCAAGCCATGTTTTTTCATCTCAAAGTCGATTGCGCGCGCCACAATATCACGTGGAGCAAGTTCCCTGCGCTCATCATGCTCTGGCATGAAGCGATGGCCATTCGGTAACTTCAAGATTCCACCCTCCCCGCGCATCGCCTCGGTAATCAGGAAGGTACGATCGCTTGGGTGATACAAACAGGTCGGATGAAATTGCACGAACTCCATATTGCCAATCCGGCAGCCTGCGCGCCATGCCATCGCAATTCCGTCGCCAGTGGCTGTATCGGGGTTACTGGTGTAGCGATAGACCTTTCCTAGGCCACCGGTTGCGAGTACCACAGCCTTGGCCAGAATCGTTTCCACCCGACCTTTCTCAATGTCGAGTGCGTACGCCCCATAACAGCGATTGGATTTGTACTTCGCAGGCATTTGTAAATGTTTATTGGTGATGAGATCGAGTGCAATCCAGTTCTCAAGAATCCGGATATTGGGATGCGCTTTGGCTTTATCCAGCAATACCTCATGAATTGCTTTGCCCGTTGCGTCGGCGGCATGGGCAATGCGTCGATGACTATGCCCACCCTCACGGGTTAAGTGCAATCCTTCGGGCCCAGATTGATCGGGGGTAAACGGTACGCCTTGCTCAACCAACCAATGAATCGCTTCTGCGCTTTGCTCTGCAACATAACGCGCTACGGACTCAACAACGAGTCCTGCTCCAGCATTGACCGTATCGACCACATGCGATTCAATACTGTCCTCTTGATCGAGAACCCCAACAATCCCACCTTGCGCCCAAGCGGTTGCCGCTTCGCTGAGACGGCGCTTGGCCATCAAGATCACCGGTTGTCGGTCTGCAAGGTGAAGGGCAACAGTAAGGCCGGCTAAGCCGGCCCCAATGATTAATACAGGATGATGGTCATGCGCTACGCTCATTGAATGAGCATAGCATCGTTTACCGTTAGGTCATAACCAATGTGCTGTGCTGGCTTACCGCCCTTTTGAATCGCTACAGCGCAGTACTTAAACTCTGGAATCTTGCCAAAAGGATCCAGCGCTGGGTTGGTCATTAAATTAGCAGCCGCCTCGTAATAAGCAAACGGCATAAATACAGCCCCACTTGGTGTGCCATCATCCCTGCGAACATGAATGCCAACCTCGCCCCTACGGGACTGCACGGTAATCACATCACCTGGGTTCAGACCCAACTTCGCCATATCCTCACCACACATCGAAGCAGTCGCCATGGGCTCAATCGCATCCAAAACACCTGCGCGCCGGGTCATGCTTCCAGTGTGCCAATGCTCGAGCTGGCGGCCCGTGATTAATACAAAAGGATATTCTGTATCGGGTCGCTCATTGGCCGGAATAATATCGGCAGGGACCAGTTTTACTTTTCCGTCGGGAGTTGGGAAACTCTCATCAAACACAATCGGTTGACCGGGATCTTCCTCGCTTAAGCATGGATAAGTGACACATGACTCACGCTGCAAGCGATCCCACGTAATTCCATTAATCACGGCATGCATGGCACGACGCATCTCGTCATAGACTTCAGCAACACCGCACTCCTCGCCTTGGTAACCCCACTGCAAGCCAATGCGCTTAGCAAGCTCCTGAATAATCCACAAATCAGGCTTTGCATCACCAGGTGGATTGAGAGCGCGCTTACCCAGCTGCACCATGCGGTCAGTATTGGTCACGGTGCCGGTTTTCTCAGGCCATGCGCTTGCTGGCAGGATAACGTCGGCTAACCACGCGGTCTCGGTCATAAAGATATCTTGTACGACGAGGTGATCAAGCGATGCCAAAGCATGGCGCGCATGGTTTAGATCGGGGTCACTCATAGCAGGGTTCTCGCCCATGATGTACATTCCCCGAATCTTGTCAGGATCGGAATCTGGCGCAGTGATCTTATGCATGATCTCAACCACGGTATATCCAGGCTTTTTATCTAAGGGCGTGTTCCAAAACTTCTCAAACCACTCATGCGCCTGGGCATTATCCACGCGCTGATAGTTGGGGAACATCATCGGTATTAGTCCGGCATCACTGGCGCCTTGAACATTGTTCTGTCCACGTAGTGGGTGTAGACCAGAGCCTGGCTTACCAATTTGACCGGTAATGCTAACCAAAGCAATCAAGCAACGGGCATTATCGGTGCCATGAACGTGTTGGCTAACACCCATCCCCCACAAGATCATTGAGGCTTTGGATTTAGCAAACTCGCGCGCTACCTCACGCAGGGTTGCTGCCGGTACGCCACAAATGGGTGCCATGGCCTCAGGGCTGTAACCTTTTACATTCTCTTTGAGGGCCTCAAAGTTTGAAGCGCGCTGGGAAATAAAGTGTTGATCGCATAAGCCCTCTTCAATCACCGTATAGATCATGGCATTGAGCATGGCGACGTCGGTGTCAGGCTTAAATTGCAAGGTGCGCCAAGCGTGCTTACCAATATCCGTCACGCGCGGGTCGGCCAACACAATCTTGGTACCATTCTTGGCGGCATTTTTCATCCAAGTTGCAGCCACAGGATGATTGGCGGTTGGGTTGGAGCCAATCACCAGAATTAAGCCGGAGTGCTCGATATCGTTGACCTGGTTACTCACTGCCCCAGAGCCAACACCTTCAAGTAAGGCGGCAACACTCGATGCATGGCATAAGCGGGTGCAATGGTCGACGTTGTTGCTACCAAAACCAGTTCTCACTAGCTTTTGGAACAAGTAAGCCTCTTCATTGCTACCTTTGGCCGAACCAAATCCTGCTAGAGTTTTCTTACCATGTTGATCACGTAAGGCCTTTAACTTGCCGGCAGCAAGATCCAAAGCCTCCTCCCAAGTAGCTTCACGGAAGACTTCACTCCAATCCTCCGGATTTTTACCTGCAGACTCAATCGAGTTCTCATCCTTTGGCACCCCGGGTTTACGAATCAACGGCTTGGTTAAGCGTTGGGGATTGTGCACATAATCAAACCCAAATCGGCCCTTCACGCATAAACGGCTATGATTTGCAGGACCATCACGACCATCCACGCTCACAATTTTTTCGTCTTTCACGTTGTAGGTAATTTGACAGCCCACCCCGCAGAATGGGCACACCGAATCCACCTTCCGATCTACGGCTTGTGAACCAATATGCGTTTTAGGCATTAAAGCACCCGTTGGGCAGGCTTGTACGCATTCGCCACACGCAACACACGTACTGGTACCCATTGGATCGTTCAAATCAAAAACGATCTCACTATGTGCACCACGCATCGCATAACCAATCACATCGTTCACCTGCTCTTCACGGCAAGCGCGCACGCAACGGTTGCACTGAATACAGGCATCCAAATTAACTGCCATCGCAGGATGCGACAAATCAGCCGTTGGTTGATGACGGCGCAAGGCTTTGAGCTCAGGCCGCACTGTTACGTCAAGACGATTGGCCCACTCACTGAGCTCCCCGTGCTGTTGACGTTCACGCTCAGCATCGCTATCACCGACCCATTTATAGCCTTCATCGGGCATATCGGAGAGCAACATCTCCAACACTAATTTTTGACTCTTTAAAGCGCGCTCACTATTGGCCTTAACTTCCATACCAGCCGTCGCGGCACGACAGCAACTAGGCGCCAAAGTGCGCTCGCCATTGATCTCAACTACGCATGCACGGCAATTGCCGTCAGGACGATAGCCATCCTTAAAGCACAGATGGGGAATATCAACCCCATGGCGTTTGGCTGCTTTTAAGATGGTCTCGCCATCATAGGCAACGATCGTCTTACCATCGAGTTTGAACTCAACGGTTTGCAATGCTAATTCTTGCGGATTGACTGGTGCGTTCACGCCTTAAGCTCCCTATCTAAGCGGTTATGCAATTTCGTGGGGAAAATATTTGTGGATGCAACGAATGGGGTTTGGGGCCGCTTGCCCAAGACCACAAATAGAGGCATCCACCATCACCGTGGATAGATCCTCCAAAGTAGCCTGATCCCATGTACGTGCTTGCATCAATTGCGCAGCTTTACTGGTTCCAACCCGACAGGGAGTGCACTGACCACAACTCTCGTGCTCAAAGAAGCGCATCACGTTTAGCGCTGCATCGCGCGCCTTGTCTTGATGACTAAAGATCATCACAGCGGCAGAGCCAATAAAACACCCATAAGGCTGCAAGGTATCAAAATCCAATGGGATGGTATTCATGGTCGCAGGCAAGATGCCGCCTGAGGCACCGCCTGGCAAATAGCCATAGAAGGTGTGGCCCTCTTGCATACCACCGCAATACTCATCAATCAGCTCCTGAATAGTGATGCCAGCTGGTGCAAGTTTGACACCAGGATATTTCACTCGACCGCTCACGCTAAAGCTCCGTAAGCCTTTGCGATCATGGCGACCAAACGAACTAAACCATTGCGGTCCGCGTGCGATGATGTCGCGTACCCAATATAGGGTTTCAAAATTATGCTCAAGCGTGGGTCGACCAAATAAACCAACTTGCGCAATGTAGGGGGGGCGCATTCTGGGCTCGCCCCGCTTACCCTCAATACTCTCAATCATGGCGGACTCTTCACCGCAAATGTAAGCACCTGCCCCTCGGCGCAACTCAATCAGCGGTAACTTAAACGATGCATTTGCTTGAAGTTTTTTAATCTCAGCAGCAAGCAACTCACGGCAGCCGTGGTACTCGTCACGCAAGTAGATGTAACAAGCATCAATCCCAACCACGCGGGCAGCAATCAACATTCCCTCAAGGAAGCGATGAGGATCGCGCTCTAGATAGGTGCGGTCTTTGAATGTTCCAGGCTCACCCTCATCAATATTGATTGCCATAAGCTTAGGCGCTGGCTGATCTTTCACAATCCGCCATTTACGACCGGCTGGGAATCCAGCACCACCAAGACCGCGCAAACCAGAATCTTCCATCGCTTTAATGATGGACTCGAGCTCACGTTGACCGCTATCAAACTCCTTCACTAAGGCGTAACCACCTTTTGCGCAATATGCCTCATAGCCCACATAAGCGGGCGACACCTCATTAGCTTTTTGTTCTGGGCTAACTGCCTGCTGCGCAAAGTCTGCGGGCTCAAATTGAGCATCATCCTTTGCCTTGGGATGTGTTAGTTGACGATTTTTAACCGCTTTCGATACTTTTTCTGCATCGGCAAACAATACAGGGTATTGATGCACCACCGCGACTGGGGCTTGCTCACAGCGACCTACGCATGGAGCCGCAATCACCTTGGTCTTGACATTACCCAGAATCGTTGGCAAGCGCTCTAATAACTGTTTAGCACCTGCTAACTCGCATGACAATCCATCGCATACGCGCACTGTAATATCAGCAACTGGATCATTACCGCGCACGACTTCAAAGTGATGATAGAAGGTCGCTACTTCATACACCTCAGCCATGGGCAAGTTCATCAGCTTGGCAAGGGCGGTCAGATGACGATCATGCAAAGCGCGGTAAGCATCATTGATCAAATGCAGATTCTCAATCAGCAGGTCGCGACGATACGGACCATCACCGATGAGTTTTTTTACTTCGGCCAAGGATGCATCGTCCGCCTGTCGCCCTTTTAATTTACTTTTTTGCCGAATTCGCTCACGAAGGTCATCCGCGCTTGCAATGGCAACCGCTTTGATTTCGTTGGAAGGCTTAGGGTGATTCATGCTGTTTTAGTCTCTCAGTCAGAATATAAATAGTTATTTAAAAGGTCGTACTACATAGCCTTTTAGTGGTTGAAATCAATGTAATTGATCTACCCATGTAAGTAATTGATATGGCTCAAGATCTCCGGAATCAGGGTTAACCCTAGTTTCGGCAGGAAGCTTAGTTTCTGCGGATTAGATTAATTGGAACTAGGCAAAAAGGTATTGCTATAGTCCATTTCCCTTTCCCGGACACGGGCTTTAAAACACGCATCAAAGTCGGGGGTCCCAACCCGCAAGCCCACTGCCGTGCAATCAGCTTGAGCGGCCGACTGGACCGTGCCGCAGGCTGATAAGCCAAAAGTACTGGCAACGGCTAATCCAGCAATCATCACTTTTATTGTCATCGTTTGAGTCTATCACCTAAACCAGTTGCTTGATTAACAGGACCGATCCTGCAAATAGCAAAATACTGCCGTAGGCCAATTGCATATGATGAATACTCAAGCGTCGATGGGTTTTTGAGCCAACCCAAAGACCGATCACCATGCAGGGCACCAGAAATAATGCGAGACCCAAAACCTCCCAGTTCAATATCAGGCCCGTCACTAGCATAAAGATCAGACGCAAGAATACGAAGATCAGAATGGCAAAGGCCATGGTTGCGCGTAAGGTGTTGGGTTGGTTAAAACGCATTGCTAAATAGGATGCATAAATGGGTCCACCTGTAGCAAACAAAGCTGTAAAAATCCCCCCTGCAATACCAAATGGAATTGACCAATATTGTGAAATGGTTTGGACGGGAGCGGATTTTTTCTTGGTCAAAACTCGCAAGCCATTGAATGCTGCAAAGGCGCCCAAAGTGATCAGCAGAGGCTCCGGCGGAGCCTTCAACAGCAAGGTGATCCCAATCACCATACCGATAAAACTAAATGGCAGTAACCAGGCGAGTTCTTTCTTGTCGGCTGCATCAAAGGACTTTGTGCCCAAATAGAATGCCGCACACAGATCGAGTATCACCATAATCGGCACGACGACCTGCAAGGGGAAGAATAATACGAGCACCGGTACCGAAATAATCGATGACCCAAAACCGGTCACTCCAAAAATGAAGTACGCCACCAACACAATCGTGCAAGCGGCAATAAATGAGACGGGGCTAATTAACTCAAAAATAAATGTACTTTGTTCGTGTTATTTTTTACTACCCAAGGAAACGCCCAGTGGAATACCCTCTTGATCAGCACTGACCGCCTTAGGTACTCCTATGGTAATTCGTTCAGCTAAATTGGGCTGCTGCGCAACCATCAACTCTTTGGCGCGATTGGCTCGTGTGCCTGCCAACTGTATAAGCTCCGCCTCGCCAATGACATAACTTTGAATGAGCTCATTGCGCAGTTGCTGATAGCGCGCTTCATTATCAGGCAGTGAAATCAAACGCTGCGCTAACTTAATTCGGCCAACTTGTTGCCCATACGCAGATTTCACTCCAGATTGGACCCGGGGATCGGAAAGACTGGGGGTTGGGAGAGGATCCTGAGGACTCAATTTAAATCCAGCGGCGTTCAAAATGGCTCGATCAGCGCGCGCCCTAGCTAAGGCTGCTTTATCGGCATTGGGATCATAGGCGCCAACAAACTCTATTGTGGCATGGGGGCGTTTTACTAAGACCCCTGCTAATTTATCGAGCTTCTCCTGATCAACTGGTAAATAAGAGCTCTCGCCCAATACCGCATGAATCGGCGTATCGCTTTGGAGGCCCAATAACGATGCCAATGCCCTAAACGGTGCAGTGACAATATTGGTGAGGACGGTACGAATCGCTTGCCAGACGAGGCCCGTTGCGGAGAACTCGGGAGAATCAACATTCCCTTTGATCCCCAGTGAAATATCAATCACATTATCGGAGTCTTCCAGTAAGGCAATCGCTAGCCGCAAGGGTAAACGCCGACCCTGAAAATTAGGCACCTCTTCCCCGAGTTCAATATCTTTGATAACGAAACGATTTTGACCAACCAGCTCAGCGTCTTTTGCCCTGTAGTTCAATATGAGATCCAAGCGTCCATCTTGAATCGCATAGCCAGCGTATTTCATGAAATATGCATTGGTAGTTTTCAGAGGAACATTCTTAAATTCAAATAACACATCATGGTTGCGTCGCGGGTCGTCAAACGCTGCCTGACCTTTTGCCCGAAAGCTCCCGCGATCCGCAATCAACCCGTCAAGAGCGATCGCCGCATAGCGGCCTGGAACATTACTAACGCCAAGCAAGGAGCCATTCAGTTTACGAATATCCGTTTGTAACTGCGGCACCACCCCCAAATCAGCAAAATGCACGATGCCATTTCGTAATTTGATGGCCTTAATATCGAGCTCAAAATTCGATGGCTTTGCCTCTGCCACGCTTGCTGAAGGCTCTGACGCCGAAGCTGGGCTTAGGACGGGTTTAGAAAACATTCGACGAATGTTGGAGAACCCTTGCTCATCAAGGTCATACTTAAAGTCGGGCTGATCCAACAAAATCTCATCAATCGTAAGTGAAGTTTTGCCACTCGCCAATTTACGCAGATCAATTTGCTTGAGATCGGCTTGGCGCCATTTCATGAAGGGCTGCCGTGGCTTACCTTCCGTGATTTCAATATTCTTAAGGCTTAACTCACCCACGGTTGACCATAGTCCTTGGCGAGCTTGATATTCCAACTTGCCAGCCATGATCCCTGAGTTGGTCTGCAAAGGATTGTTAGCTGGCAATAAAGTAATGATTGGGATAACAGACAGGTTATCAATGGCCACATCGATCTTGATTAAATTTTGTTTAGGCTCCAGATGAAAGAGGAAATCCAATACGCCCGCATCGAGTTTAAGGTTTAACTTAGCGAGAAGCTGATCAGGCTCAGGGCTGCTAATTCCTCCCGAGGCCTGAACCTTATCAAACACGACCATCTTATTGAGCGATGGAATTAGCAGATCAACCTTGCCCAAATCGAGTTCGTATAAACCCTCCACGCCAGGCTCATCGGAGGCTTTCCGATAATTACTGAGTTGTTTGAGATTCAGAGAAAACGGTCCTAGATCATCTGCAAACTTAGATTGCCCATCCCGAAATTGCAGGCGCGCCCCCTGAATCGCTAGACGATCGACCGATACTTTGATTGCCTTTGGTTTAGCATCAGTCGATGATGGCTTTTGGGCATTGATTGTCTCAATCAGTTGCATCCAGTTCCACTTCGATCCAGCGCCTGCTGCACGCTCAAGCAAAATCGATGGATTCGTGAGTTGTAGGTCACGAATCCCCAACTCGCCAGTCATTAATTTGCTCCAATGCAGGCGAATCAGACCTGCATCTAAGCTAAGCAATTGCTTACCTTGAATTTGTTGAAGGCGCAGGCCTTCCACCTGAGCAGTTAATTGAAAAGGTTTGACGCTGATGGATTGAATCTGAACGGAATAACCGAGTTGCTGGCTATGCCCTTCAATTTGTTTTTTGATCCATGTGGGCGCCCACGTGACTCCGATCACCCAATATAGACTGGCCAAGATCGCCAGTACCACGCCAGACGTGAGAGTGATACGGAGGGGTCGATGACTGGGTAATCGCATCGATTTGCAATTAACCCCAAAAAATCTTTTTCATCTCCGACGACCCAATGACCGATTGCAAGCTCATAAATGTGAGGTAAGGCAACACAATTAACCAATAGATCAAACTAAGTGCCAGTATATGAATCGGGTCACCATTTCCAAAACTAGCCAACGAACTAATGAAGCCTCGATGATGAATCCAACCCTCTAAAGCGGATTCGACAGCGCTCAACAAAACAACGACGCCTACATAGACAATTGAACGAGGCAAGATTTGCCCAATGAGCGGTCTATCACGCTTACTCTGAATTGGATAAAGCATCTGGCCCATGAGCATGAACTTGGCACACAACAATGCTTTCACTAAAGCCAAGCTAATATGGACATAAGGAAAGCCTTGCAAACGTTCAACCGAGAAACTCAGAAATGCAAGCGCGCAGAACCAGATTGAAAAATAGATGAACAAGATCAGTATTTTTTTAATCTCTTCACCAAGCCGATTTTTGTTCACATGAGGATGCATACAGATAATTTAACTGAGTGACCTGAAAGCTGGAAGATGGATCGGGATTAAAGGCATGTCTGCCGTTTGGCGGAGAGGGCGGGATTCGAACCCGCGGTAGGCTATTAACCTACACACGCTTTCCAGGCGTGCGACTTAAACCGCTCATCCACCTCTCCGAAACCATTCATTATACGGTTCGAGGAGTGGCGGATGATTTTCTGTAGCTTTTATGAGCTTATAGCGACTTCTTTAATTGTTCCAAGATCGCTGGATTCTCAAGCGTCGACGTATCCTGTGTAATATCCTCGCCCTTCGCAATCACACGTAAGAGTCTGCGCATAATCTTTCCAGAGCGGGTCTTTGGCAAGTTATCACCAAAGCGCACATCCTTTGGTTTCGCAATCGGACCAATTTCTTTGCCTACCCAATTGCGTAATTCAGTTGCGATCTTCTTGGCCTCTTCCCCTTCGGGACGTTTACCCTTAAGAACCACAAAAGCGCAAATTGCTTCACCGGTCATGTCATCAGGGCGCCCTACAACAGCAGCTTCGGCGACTAGTGGATTGGCAACCAGGGTCGATTCAATTTCCATGGTGCCCATGCGATGGCCTGAAACGTTGAGAACGTCATCGATACGGCCAGTAATGGTGAAGTAGCCGGTATCTTTGTTCCGAATTGCGCCATCACCTGCCAAGTAGAGTTTGCGACCGAACTCATCTGGGAAATACGCTTTGACAAAGCGGTCGGGGTCACCCCAAATCGTACGGATCATCGATGGCCATGGACGCTTCACCACTAGGATACCGCCCTGACCATTGGGCATATCGTTACCAGTCTCATCCACAATCGCGGCCATAATGCCTGGCAATGGCAAGGTGCAAGAACCGGGAACCATGGGGGTTGCGCCAGGCAATGGGCTAATCATATGACCACCGGTCTCGGTTTGCCAGAAGGTATCGGCAATCGGACAACGCGAGCCGCCGATGTTCTCGTAATACCACATCCACGCCTCAGGATTAATTGGCTCACCCACCGATCCCAAGAGACGCAATGAACTGAGATCGTAATTTTTCGGGTGCACACTTGGATCCGTATTCGATGCCTTAATCAAAGAACGAATTGCAGTCGGTGCCGTATAGAAAATCGTGGCTTTGTGTTTTTGAATCATCTCCCAAAAACGGCCAGCATTCGGGAAAGTTGGTACACCTTCAAACACGATTTGTGTACCACCCACTGCCAATGGTCCATAGGCAATGTAGGAGTGCCCAGTGACCCAACCAATGTCAGCCGTACACCAGAAGATATCGCTTGGCTTGATATCAAAGGTCCACTTCATCGTGAGGATGGCCCACAATAGATAACCACCGGTGGAATGCTGCACGCCTTTTGGCTTACCGGTTGATCCTGAGGTGTACAAAATAAATAAAGGATGCTCAGCGCTCACCCATTCTGGATCACAGGTTTTTGCTTCGCTCGCAGTCACTTCATGCATCCATGAATCAAGGCCAGCCTTAAAGGGAATATTGCCGCCCGTACGCTTGTAGATGATCACGTTTTTAATGTTCTCGCAGCCACCAAGCGCTAAGGCCTCATCGACAATCGTTTTCAGAGGCAATGCTTTACCTCCGCGCATTTGCTCATCGGCGGTGATTACTGCAACCGCACCCGCATCAATAATGCGCTCTTGCAAGGATTTTGCTGAGAAGCCTCCAAATACCACGGAGTGTGTGGCACCAATGCGAGCGCAGGCTTGCATGGCAATCACGCCCTCGACTGACATCGGCATATAAATGATGACGCGATCGCCCTTTTTAATACCGCGTTTACGCAACGCATTCGCTAATTGACAAACGCGATCGTGTAACTCTTGATAGGTAACCTTCGTTACCTTGCCATCATCCGACTCAAAAATGATGGCGGTTTTATTGGCATTGCCATTTTGCAAATTACGATCAAGGCAGTTGTAGGAGGCATTCGTTGTGCCATCCTCAAACCATTTATAAAAAGGTGCCTTGGACTCATCGAGTACTTTCGTGAATACCTGCTTCCAATGAAGATTTTCTTTGGCTAAGCGCCCCCAAAATCCCTCGTAATCTTTCTCTGCCTCTGCGCACAGCTTTTTGTACGCATCCATTCCTGAAATGGCGGCGTTTTTTACAAAATCAGCAGGTGGATTAAAAATCCGGTTTTCTTGCATTAGTGGTTCCATACGAATAACACCCTCTCTTCGAACTTATAGTGACAACAGAACAAACAATTGGTCTATCGTTTCATATGACGATAAGTGAATTAAGTCCTGATTTGCCCTATGGCAAACCCTTAAAATGCGTATTTCATTCCACTTATTGAAATATTTCTATGCCTACGATACGCCAAGAAGACCTGATTCAAAGCATTGCGGACGCTTTTCAGTTTATTTCCTACTACCATCCTCGGGATTTCATTCAAGCCATGGGGCGTGCCTACGAGCTTGAACAAGGCCCGGCAGCAAAAGATGCGATTGCTCAAATTTTGACCAATAGCAAAATGTGTGCCGAGGGTAAGCGACCAATTTGTCAGGACACCGGGATTGCAGTGGTCTTTCTGAAGGTAGGCATGAACATCAATTGGAGTGGCGCCACCATGAGTGTTGCTGACATGGTCAATGAGGGTGTGCGGCGTGCCTACATGAACCCCGACAATCCTCTGCGTGGCTCAGTGTTAACTGACCCGGCTGGTAAGCGCAAGAACACGGGTGACAACACGCCTGCGGTCATTCACTATGAAATTGTGCCAGGCGATGATCTCGAAGTGATTTGTGCAGCTAAGGGCGGTGGCTCAGAGAATAAAGCAAAGATGGTGATGCTTAATCCATCGGACTCCATTGTGGATTGGGTCATGAAAACCGTTCCAACCATGGGTGCTGGCTGGTGCCCTCCCGGCATTCTTGGAATCGGAATCGGTGGCACGCCGGAGAAAGCGGCTCTTCTTGCCAAGGAGTCGCTCATGGCGCCTGTTGATATTCAAGAGCTGATTGCACGTGGTCCCAAGAATCGTATCGACGAGTTACGCCTTGAGATTTATGAAAAGGTCAACCAATTAGGGATCGGCGCTCAAGGTCTTGGCGGTCTAGCGACCGTTCTTGATGTGAAGATCATGGACTACCCCACACACGCCGCCTCTTTACCAGTGGCAATGATTCCGAACTGTGCGGCCACACGACACCTGCACTTTCACCTTGATGGTAGCGGCCCGGCTCATTTTGATATTCCGTCGCTTAACGATTGGCCTGCCGTCGCATGGCAACCAGACACCAAACAATCCAAACGTATTGATGTCAATGCGTTGACTCCCGAGGAAGTGGCTAGCTGGAAACCGGGTCAAACTTTATTACTCAATGGCAAGATCCTCACCGGTCGTGATGCCGCTCACAAACGCATTTCTGACATGCTGGCCAAAGGCGAGTCATTACCGGTGAGTTTTAAGAATCGCGTGATCTATTATGTTGGGCCCGTTGACCCCGTGCGTGGTGAAGCGGTCGGCCCAGCAGGTCCAACGACCGCCACTCGAATGGATAAATTTACCGAGACGATGCTAGGACAAACCGGCTTAATCGCCATGATTGGTAAAGCTGAACGCGGCCCGGTGGCGATCGAGTCGATCAAGAAGCATCGCTCCGCGTATCTTATGGCAGTCGGTGGTGCAGCCTATCTAGTATCCAAAGCAATTGCCCATGCCAAAGTCGTTGCATTCCAAGATTTAGGCATGGAAGCGATTTACGAATTCGATGTGGTCGATATGCCAGTGACTGTAGCGGTTGACTCTCAAGGGATCTCCATGCATGAAACGGGTCCTAAAGAGTGGCAAATGAAAATTGGCAAGATTCCAGTTAGCGTCGCTTAGTAGATTAAGCTGGTAAGCAACGTTGGCAACGATCGGCGTATTTGATTCTGGGGTTGGTGGTCTATCCATTTTGGATGAGGCACTCAAGCAACTCCCACGACATCATTACATTTACTTGGCCGATTCTGCCAACGCACCCTACGGAGAAAAATCCGCCACTTGGATTGCCAAGCGTAGTTTGCAGTTGTGTCGCTACCTGGTTGATCAAGGTTGCGATGCCATTGTGGTGGCATGCAATACCGCAACCGCAGAAGCGATTGCCCAAATCCGCTCTGAGCTTCAAATACCCATCATTGGTGTCGAGCCCGGTATTAAACCAGCAGCGATGCAATCCCAAAATGGCGTTGTAGGTGTGCTTGCTACGGAGGCAACCCTCAATAGCGATAAGTTCAATGCGCTCTTAGCCACATTACCCAGTCACTGTCGCTTTATTAAGCAAGCGGGCGCTGGCTTAGTGCCGCTCATCGAGGATGGACAAATTGAATCTCCCGCCATACGTACTCTATTACAAACACACTTAAATGGAATCATTGAGGCACAAGCAGACACCTTGGTTCTGGGTTGTACGCATTACCCTTTTCTAAAAAATCAGATTAAGGAACTCATGGGTGCATCGGTCACCATCGTAGACACAAGCGATGCCGTGGTTCGTCAGTTGGGTCGGCAGCTTGAGCAACACGGCCTAGCTGAAGAAGCAGGGGTTACATCATTAAAGTTGCTGAGTACTGCAAATGGGGATACATTACAGGCCATGGCAGAGCGTTTATTGCGAACTCCTTTGTCATTCCGTAGCGTCGACAAACGATCATTGATGATTTGAGCATGGCCTCTGCAAGTTCCGCACATTGGCGTCTTCCTTTCTCACGGGATGAACGCATCATCATCGTACTGGTCATTCTGGTGCACGTATCATTGGTCGTTCCCTTTCAATTTGGTTTAAGCCCAAAGCCGCCGGATTATCAAAATGACGAGCGGGTCATGGCAAATCTGGTGGCGCCAGAGACCCCACAGGCGCCAGCCAAGAAGGCCGCACCCCCTGCCCCTAAGATGGCGGCTGAGGCACCCAAACCCACCCCCAAGCCGGAACCTAAAAAACCAGAGAAATCCGTTGCTCCCGCACCAAGCCCCACACCCGCACAAAAAGCACCTGCTCCAGCAGAAACAGCAACGTCCAAACCTAGCGAGAGTCCACAGAATGCGACCGTGGCCCCGCCTACGGGTGGCGGTGGAGTGAGCGGCACCCCCATCCAAACGGATATTGGTAAATTAGTGGTGGTCTACCAGCCCGATGCCGATCCGTATTACCCCTCATTCTCAAAGCGGGCAGGCGAGCAAGGCGAAGTAGTGGTCAGGCTCATCATTAGCGAGTCCGGCGAAGTGGAAGAGGCGCGCTTATTACAGTCCAGCTCCTACCCCAGGCTTGATCGGGCTGCAATGGAAATTGGTAAGCGGTATCGATTTAAGCCCTACACCATTAATGGCAGTCCCACTAAAATCTCAACCAATCTATTAATTAAATTCAACCTAAAGAGCCCCTAATATGAACAATGCATTTGGCCTTCACCATCTTTGGACCCAAGGGGACTTTGTCACTCACTTTGTTGCCCTTTTACTTTTGTTGATGTCGATTGTGACCTGGGTCATTTTGATCAGTCGCCTATGGGGTTTACGTAATATCAAACGTCTCAAAGGTGAATTGGATTCCTTCTGGCGAGCTCGCTCGTTTGATGAAGGACTCAATAGTCTTAGCAATCAGGCAATCAACCCCTTCTTCATAGTTGCAAAGACTGGTAATGAAGCCTCAGCTCACCATCAGAACCAAAGTGCTAGTCATCGTGAACTCTTTCAAACCCTCAATTACTCCGAATGGATGGCACGTAGTTTAAAAAATGGGGTCGACTCCTCGACCGCTCAATTGCAAAAAGGGTTAACGTTTTTAGCTTCCACCGGTGCGACCGCACCATTTATCGGTTTGTTCGGTACGGTCTGGGGGATCTATCACGCCCTGATTGCGATTAGCAGCTCAGGCAGTGCGCAAATCGATCAAGTCGCCGGTCCCATTGGAGAGGCGCTCATCATGACCGCCTTTGGTCTCGCCGTTGCCATTCCAGCAGTGCTTGGCTACAACACCATTAATCGCTCGAATCGTTTAGTTGTGGCTGACCTCAATCGCTTTGCTAATGATCTCTTAGCTTACTTTGTCACTGGCGCACGCGTTGCCCAGAAAGATTAATCATGTCCTTTAGCAATCCCTCAAACGATCAGCAAGAAGATGGCCTGATGGCCGAGATCAACATGACGCCCATGGTGGATGTCATGTTAGTTCTGCTCATCATTTTTATGATCACCCTGCCCGTCGTCCAGCAAGCGGTGAAGGTCGAACTACCTAAAGCCAATAGCGTACGTAATGAAGTAAAGCCTGAGTCGGTTCAGTTGACCATTGATGGCAAAGGTCAAATCTTTTGGAATAGCACACCGATCGACTTGGCAACCTTTACCGCGTATGCGGATAAAGCTGCTAAGAAAGATCCCCAACCCGAGATTAACTTACGGGCTGATAAATCGGTGCGCTACGATGCAGTTGCTCAGGTGCTTGCCGCATCACGGCGCGCGGGCTTAACAAAATTAGGGTTTGTAACTGAGCCTGATTAATTAGGTTTGGCTGCCTTACGCTCAGGCGGTGTAGTAATTGGATAACTGCGCTCCCAATGCGAAATGAAGTTTTTGTAATACTGCTGCGCTAATGGTGTTGAGCGCAAAATAATCATATTCTCCGCATTGCTTTTCTCGGCACTATTGGTGAAGTTATAACTTCCAGTCACCACAATCTCGCCATCAATGATCATCACCTTATGGTGAAAAATACGATGGGCCTTATTACCGCGCACTGATACACCCCCTTTAAGCAATACCGGGATCACATCAAAGTTATTTGCAGCCGTTGGCCCATCCTGAATCACCTGCACCTCCACGCCGCGTTTAGCTGCCCTAGCAAGCGCCTCTGCAATCTCCAAATAGGTAAAGCTATAGGTCATCACCTGAATACTTTTCTTAGCGCCATCCAAATACCGAATTAATCCACGCGCCGCTCCCGTCGGAGGAGTAAAAAAGACTGCCAATACCTCTGCAGTGATTGGTGCATCCGCTTTTGCAGTCTCTCGGGTATTTTTAGTCGGCTCTGGATTGGCCCAAACCGTTTGGACCAAGAACAGCGCACTAAGAAGAATGAGGGTGTATTTTTTCATGGGCTTGGTTGCTCAAAAATTCCGTGATGCAAAAGATTTGGAATTCAGCAAAAATGCTTGTTATCACAATTGAGATGAACAAACTTATATGAATATTCTCACAATTAGCAAAATTTGCATATTTTCATTCCTGACTTTTGGTTTTCATGTGCACGCTCAGCCTGTGAAATCAACCATCCCGAGTCTTGAGGTGCACGGCATTCTTTGGGATCAGCATGAGATGACGATTGGCGAGGTCAAACGTTATGCCGCTGCGACTGGTTTTCAAAGTGCAGCAGAGAAAGCTGGTGGTGGCACTTCGTATGAATTAGGCTTTGTGAAAAAACCTGGGTGGACTTGGCGTACGCCTTATGGTGTAGCAGCTGGAGATAATGAACCAGCAGTTCACCTGAATGCCTTTGAGGCTCAATCGATCTGCGAATTCTTTGGCAAACGCTTGCCCACCGATAAAGAATGGGTTGAGGCGGCATTCGTAGAGCAACGCAAATCCCCGCCGGCCGGTTTTCAGCGGGGGCAACGCTACCCCTACCCAAACGGTAGTACCCCCAAAGGTTCCCATTGTCTAAGTTCAGCCTGTGGGAACTACAAAGGCCTGGCTCCGGCGGGAAGTTTGCTCCGTGGCGATGGTCATGTGGCGGCTGGGACCACTCAGCCAGGCGTCAATGGCATCTCGGATATGGGCGGCAATGTATGGGAATGGACGTCAACCAAAGTTAACAGTGAGCGCATTACCCGCGGGGCTTCTTGGTGGTATGGTCCTGAGCAACAAATGGAGGGTAATGTGGCCACCAAGCCTGAAAACACTGTAGTGGTCTACATCGGATTTCGCTGCGTACGAAATCCATAATTGGTGCCCGAGGCCGGAATCGAACCGGCACGCCCTTTTTATGAGCGGCAGATTTTAAATCTGCTGTGTCTACCGATTTCACCACTCGGGCAAACGTAATCCATCATTGTAATAAAAACTTTACGCATGGTGATGCGTTGCAACAATGGGAACTATGTGAAATCGTATCACGAGAGGGTAAGACAATCTTACCGAACACCCTTTTTAAATAACCATGAAGCCATGCAAACAAAGGGTTTACCCCATATCTCATTCCGTCCAATAATCCTACAATTTCCTTCTGCTTTACACGCAGTATTAAATTGATATTAACTAGGAGATATGAATGTCCGAAACCAAAAAACAAGCACCACGTCGTAAATTTCTGAAAGGTGCAGCAGTCGGTAGCGCTGGAGCAGCTGCTCTTAGCTTCCCAATGATTTCCAAAGGTCAGGCAGCGCCACAAAGTTTGCGCTTCCAGTCCACATGGCCAGCGAAGGATATCTTCCACGAGTACGCACTCGACTTCGCGAAAAAAGTAAATGATATGACCGGTGGCGAACTCAAGATTGAAGTTCTACCCGCTGGTGCAGTAGTACCTGCTTTTGGTTTATTAGATGCTGTCTCGAAGGGTACCTTAGATGGTGGCCATGGCGTGGTGGTTTATCACTACGGTAAAAACTCAGCCCTCGCACTCTGGGGATCAGGTCCATCCTTCGGTATGGACGCAAACATGCTCCTATCCTGGCACAAATACGGCGGCGGTAAAGAGTTGCTTGATGAGCTCTACAAAACCGTTGGCGCCAACGTCAAATCCTATGTATACGGCCCAATGCCTACTCAGCCTCTCGGCTGGTTCAAAAAGCCTGTCACCAAAATTGAGGACATGAAAGGCCTCAAGTACCGTACCGTTGGTATCTCGATTGATATGTTCACTGCCATGGGCGTATCAGTCAACGCACTTCCTGGCGGCGAGATCGTTCCTGCCATGGATCGCGGCCTTTTGGATGCAGCTGAGTTCAACAATGCCTCCTCCGATCGTCAATTGGGCTTCCCAGACGTATCGAAGGTTTGCATGTTACAAAGCTACCACCAAAATGCCGAGCAGTTTGAGATCCTCTTTAACGGCACCAAGTACAACGCAATGCCCGCAAAGCTGCGCAACATCCTTGACTATGCAGTAGAAGCTTCTTCTGCTGATATGTCCTGGAAGGCTGTGGATCGCTACTCTTCTGCTTATGAAGACATGCAAACCAAGCAAGGTGTTAAGTTCTTCAAGACCCCTGACTCGGTATTGCGTGCCCAGCTCAAAGTGTTCGATGATGTGGTTGCCAAGAAATCCGCAGAGAACCCAATTTTCAAGAAAATTGTTGACTCACAGCGTAATTTCGCCAAACGCGCAGTGAAGTGGGACTTAGATACCAACGTACAGCGCCGTATGGCTTATGACCACTATTTTGGTCAGCCAGCCAAAAAAGCCTAATACAGGCTAGGTAAAACCGGTTTTCTTGATAGAATACCGGTTGTAGTAATCAATGGGATGGTTAGGCACTAACCATCCCATTTCTTATATTAGTTTCAAGGATATCGTTATGCAAAACTTATTCCTAACCGTCGATAAAGTATCCACATTTGTCGGTCATTTCTTTTCCTGGTTGGTTATTGGCTTAACCGGACTAATCGGTTTTGAAGTCTTCTCACGTTATGTACTTAACGATCCGCATCCATGGGCCTTTGATGCCCAAATGATGCTTTATGGCACGATGTTTATGATGGCTGGAGCGTATACCCTTGCTAAAAATGGACATGTACGCGGCGATATTCTGTACGGCTTCCTGAAGCCTCGCACCCAAGCAATTTTTGATTTAATTTTGTATGTGGTGTTTTTTATTCCAGGCATCATTGCGTTAGCTTACGCGGGCTACATTTTTGCCGCTGACTCCTGGAGAATTTTGGAGCACTCGTCCATCACTGCGGATGGCCCTCCTATTTACCCATTCAAAACAATTATTCCGATTGCGGGAGTATTTCTTTTGCTCCAAGGCGTCGTTGAAATTTTGCGCTGCGTGGTATGCATCCGCGAGGGTGAATGGCCCTCCCGAGAGCAAGACGTTGAGGAAGTCGATGTTGATGCACTCAAAGCCATGGTTGGCAAAGATAAGGAATAATCAACATGCGTAAAGAACTATTATTTGGTTTCTCCATCATGGCCTTGGTGGTCATGGCTACTCTAATTTTCATGCCATGGGGAAACATTGAAAGCGGTCACATTGGCCTATTAATGCTCTCTTTAGTGGTAGTTGCCATTATGTTGGGCTTTCCAACCGCTTTTACCCTCATGGGTATGGGCATGATTTTTACCTTCATCGCTTACAGCTTTCAGAACCCCGATTTAGCGCTTCAAAATACCTTGATGCTCATGGTCCAACGAGCCTATGGGGTAATGACCAATGATGTACTCATTTCGATTCCGCTATTTGTTTTCATGGGTTATTTGGTCGAGCGCGCCAATCTTATTGAAAAACTATTTAGGTCACTTCATCTAGCACTCGTCCGTCTTCCAGGCTCACTTGCTGTGGCAACCATTTTTACGTGTGCTGTATTTGCTACAGCAACCGGTATTGTGGGTGCAGTAGTGACCCTGATGGGTCTTCTTGCCTTGCCACCGATGTTAAAGGCTGGGTATGACACCCGGGTCTCTGCTGGATGCATTACCGCAGGTGGCTGTTTAGGTATTTTAATCCCTCCATCCGTGCTCTTGATTGTTTACGGAGCAACTGCCGGAGTATCGGTTGTACAGCTTTACGCGGGTGCTTTTTTTCCAGGGATTATGCTCGCTTGCTTGTATATCGGCTATGTCATGATCCTAGCCAAGCTGAAGCCTAATCTGATGCCACCGCTTTCAGAGGCTGAACGCAAAGTTCTATTACCAATGAGCTATACCGAGCTCGGAGAAAAATTAAGCCAAAAAGTTATTCCGGCGCTTTTAATGGCCCTAAAAGGCAAGCGTAATCTCAATGTCAGCAGTAAAGAGATTGCCAAATCCCTCATCATTGCCCTTTTACCCTTAATCGTGTTTATTGGTTTTACGGGGTCTATGTATCAAATCGCGACCAAACCCGCTGAGGTGATCGAGATGGATATCATGCCCATGGGATTTGCGGGAAGTGGTTCAGATTATTCGAGTGAATCTAGCTCTACAGGCCTAAATGAACCGCCTGGTGCTGAAAAAGAATCCTCTGGAACCGGTCTTTCCCTGCCACCGGGTGCTGAAGAAGAAAAACCTGCGGCAGCTCAAGCAACGACAGCCGCCGAGCCTACTAAAGCTGCAGAACCGCCTAAGCCGGTCGATGCGCCATTGTGGTTCTGGATCCTGACTGGCATTCTTGGGGCGATTCTGTTGATCTACTACGCCCTCCTCACCTGGGTTCGTCTTGAGATCTTCAGGATGCTGTTGGGATCGTTTTTCCCGCTCGCCGTGCTGATTCTATTCGTATTGGGCTCAATTGTTTTTGGATTGGCAACTCCTACGGAGGCAGCGGCTGTTGGTGCGATTGGTGGTTTTATTTTGGCCGCAGCCTATAAGCAACTGAACATTACGGTGGTTAAAGAATCTGTCTTCCTTACAGCGAAGACGGGTGCGATGGTCTGCTGGCTCTTTGTAGGTTCATCGATTTTCTCTGCAGCCTTTGCCCTATTGGGTGGCCAAGATTTAGTTGAGAAATGGGTTTTATCCCTCGGCCTAAGTTCCATTGAGTTTTTGATTCTGTCTCAGGTCATCATTTTCTTATTGGGTTGGCCACTGGAGTGGACCGAGATCATCGTGATCTTCATGCCAATCTTTGTACCATTGCTTGATAACTTTGGTATCAATCCATTGTTCTTTGGTTTATTGGTTGCTTTGAACTTACAAACTGCCTTCCTCTCACCTCCAGTTGCAATGTCGGCGTTCTACCTCAAAGGCGTTGCACCTCCGCACGTGACCTTAAATCAGATTTTCATGGGGATGCTGCCATTCATGGGCATTCAGGTCATTGCCATTGTCTTGCTATATGTATTCCCGCAGATTGGTTTATGGCTGCCCGGGGTTCTATATAAATAATGATCTGCGATTTCAACCCCGCTTCGGCGGGGTTTTTTATGATGTCTTGAGTTCTAATGAAATCCTCTAGATCGATGATGAAACTGTCGCGCTTTTCACGCTTCTTTATATTTGCGTTTGTAGTTTTGATCGCATTGATTACTTTAGTTTTGGTCGGCTACTGGGTAAGCGCGAAGTCGAATTTCTCCGGAACCGTTCTTAGCGGCAGCCTTGGTCATACGGTACAAATTCAGTTCGATGAGAGTGATGTGCCACACATCAAAGCAAAATCTCAACGCGATGCATTTTATGCTCTGGGATTTGTACATGCGACCGAACGCTCCTGGCAACTAGAGATCAGCCGGCGCTTGGCTTCAGGGCGTCTTTCTGAAATTTTAGGCGAGCGCACCGTCTCGCTCGATCGCTTTATACGTACCCTAGGCATTAAACAAGCAGCTGAGAAACAGTTTGAGCGCTATCCAGCAGAAATCAAGCAATTGGTTCAAGCTTATGCCGATGGTGTCAATGCTGGCAATCAATCACTAGGCTGGGCCTTACCAATCGAGTATTTTTTGACTGGCTCCAAACCCAGCCATTGGTCTCCCTCAGATAGCGTTGCCTGGTCTTTAATGATGGCGTTAGATTTGGGTGATAACTGGCAAAAAGAATTATTTCGCTTAGAGCTCTCGCAATATCTCAGCACGACTGAGATTTGGCAGGTGATGCCACCCTATCCCGGAACTAATCCAGTCACCAACATCGATTTTGCCAAGCTATATCGCGAACATCAGGTTTTTAGGCCCACTCAATCCATGGCTCAAACATCGCGTAATAGCGAGCCTTACTTACTAAAGCATGCGGATACGGTGGGATGGCTAAGTGACCAGCAAGAAGGCTTGGGCTCTAACAATTGGGTGCTTACGGGTAAAAAAACAATTTCAGGCAAACCCTTACTCGCCAACGATCCCCATTTGGGTCTAAGCGCACCTTCCACGTGGTACTTTGCACACCTCGAAGCTCCAGGCTTAAATGTAATCGGGGCTACCCTGCCAGGTATCCCAGCGATTGTTTTGGGCAGAACTGACAAAATTGCCTGGGGATTTACCAATACGGGCCCAGACGTGCAAGATCTTTATCTAGAAAAGATTGATCCTACCAATCCCAATCAGTACATTGGCCCCGACGGTCCGCTCTCCTTTTTGGCGCGCGAGGAGATTATTCAGATTAAAGATAAACCGCCCCTACGGTTTGTGGTGAAGCAAAGTCGCCACGGCCCCATCATCTCGGACAGTCATGCCCGAGCTAAAAAAGTGATTGATACGAAGCGCTATGCCCTAGCCCTACGCTGGACTGCGTTAGATATCGAGAACCAAACGTTGATGGGTGGCATTCTCATGAATCGTGCCGATTCAATTGACTCGTTGAAGGCTGCCTTACGTCATCACTATGCCCCCATGCAAACCGTTGCCATGGCAGATACTCAAGGCAATATTGCCTTGCAAGTTGCTGGAATAGCACCACGCCGGCAATTGCACCAAGGCCTGTATGGGGCTGCACCGGCGCTAGGGTGGGAGCGCCAATTTGATTGGACAGCCTACCTACCATTTGAACAACTACCCAGCTATTCGAATCCAGCCTCAGAGTGGCTGGCAAGCGCCAATCAAGAAATTGTTTCTACGACAAATTCCAATCCGCTGACTGGCGATTGGGATCTTCCCTTTCGATACGATCGCATCGCAGCCATGATTAGGGCAAAAGACCAACATGATCGTACTTCTATGCAGGCCATGCAGGGCGATGTACTTTCCTTGGGAGCTCAACCGCTCTTACCTTTATTTAAGAATGCGCGCTCAGGTCATGCTCTGCAGCCTAACATTCAGGCAGCTATGGATAGTTTTAATGGAAGCATGAGTACGGATTCGGTAGCGGCTTTGGTCTTTAATGCCTGGGTTGATCAATTAACACGGATTCTATTCTCCCGTCTAGGTGAGTCCTTCACCGAAGAATATGGCCGACGCCATTTTCGGGGGGCGGTCATCAATCAAATTAGTAATCCCGATAGTCCTTGGTGCGATGTGCACACGACTGTAGAGCGTGAAAATTGCCAGGATGCCGCCAATCTTGCCCTGCAACGAGCCTTATCTGATTTAAGTCACCGTTATGGAAAATCAACCAATGATTGGCGTTGGGGAATTGCGCATCACGCCGTTTCCGAGCATCGCCCATTCAAAAACATTCCCTTTCTATCGGGACTCTTTAATGTCAGCGTTCCATTTCCAGGGGATGCCTTTACGGTCAACGTTGGGCGCCCTGTACTCAATAATCCCAAAGCGCCTTTTCAGGCCAATCATGCACCCAGTCTTCGAGCAGTCTATGACCTAAATGATCCAGAGCAATCGGCATTCATGTTTCCGACGGGTCAGTCCGGTTGGGTTCAAAGTCAACGCTATCGCAATCTAAGCACTGCATGGGCAAATAATCAAGCAATCCCATTAGCAATGAAGCCCAAACAAGTCCGACGTGAATTGGTCTTAAAAGCTAAGTCGTTTTGAGTTGCGGTATTGACCCATTACAATGCTTAGAAATTAAACAGGATCATTATGAAAATCATTCTTCAACTTCTCAGCGTTGCGATCTTTACTCTTTCCTCCAATTTTGCGTTAGCCGCCTGGGATGAGCTGGGAAGTAATGAGTTCATCACGATTTTGATTGATAAATCCAGTATCAAGAAATCCGGGGACAAGGTACAGGTTCTATCCATGCTCGATCTGAAGAAGCCTGGGGTTGAACCTAAAACCAAATTACCTGTGAACTCCATCATTGGTCTTAACGAATACCACTGCGGGAAGGTTCAATACCGCCCCTTAGAGGTCAAATTTATGTCGGGCAAGCGGGGTGAAGGTAAGGTGGTTGATGAAATCAAGACCCCCGATAGTAGTTTTGAGGCGATCGTGAGTGGTGATTGGCCAGCAGGAGTCTATAACCTTGCGTGTCGAACAAACTAATCCAATCAAGCGATCAATCAGCAACCAAGGGCTGCTCAACCTACTCTGTTTTTTTATTACCTTGATTGGCCTTACCGGATTACAAGGCTGCGCAGCACCTCTGATGGCTGCCGCCAGTAGTGCTGGTACCGCAGCTGGATCTGCAGCAGCAGCAAGCCCCATGACCGCGGTAAGTGTTACATCAACCGTAACTACCGGACGCTCGCCCCTCGAACACGCCACATCTGCCGCAACCAAAAAGGATTGCAGTTTCTTTAACGTCTTTAGTTCTAAACCAATTTGTGAAGAAATTGTGATCCCAACCGTTCAGGACCGCAGTGAACTCATTATCGGGGAAGCGGATCGTAATACTACGATTATTGAAGTGATTGACGTAAGGCCAAGCCAGTAGCGAATGGGGTGAACGACGGGATTCGAACCCGCGACAACCAGAATCACAATCTGGGACTCTACCAACTGAGCTACGTCCACCATTGCTACAAACGCATTATAACGACTATGCCCCGAAACCGATTGATGGGGGTTCAAATAGCGCCCAATCACCCAACTCCATGCTGGCTTCCAAAAAGAAGGTTTCGATGGCATCGGATGTTTTAACCTTTGCCAAGGCGTGATGATCGGATAATCGTTGACGCCAACGGCGCGATCCCGCACGACCGTGAGCTAGACCCATGATGTGCCGAGTAATCGCCCCCAAATAGAAGTCTTTGCGATGCGTATTGCACTGAGCCAGCCATGCTTGACTGTATGCAATCAAGCCAATTTGAACTCGATGCCAGTCTGCCTCGCTAAAGAGATAACCTACTGCATCGCCATCGCTTTCGATAAGATCATCCCAACCCAATAGCATGGCCGGAAAATGATAAGCAGCACGACCAATCATAAAACCATCAAAATCAGACCAATGCTGCGCAATATCGTGATTGGACTCTAAGCCACCATTAAGTAATACGTTTAGATTTGGATAGTGCTTTTGTGCATCGCGACGGATTTGCTTGGCAACCTCATAATGTAATGGAGGCTTGCTGCGATTCTCTTTAGGCGATAGACCTTTCAAGACCGCATTGCGTGCATGAATCGTGACCTGGGTTGCTCCTGCAGCCGCGACTGCCAGTACAAAGTCCAAGATAAATTGATAGTCGCGCGGCGATTGGGCTGCATCCATTTGATCGAGCCCCAAGCGATGTTTCACCGAAATCGGTAGATCACAAGCAGCACGCATCGCACTCACACACTTAGCAACGAGTTCGGGTTCAGCCATGAGGCAGGCCCCAAAAGCCCCTTTTTGGACCCGCTCTGAGGGGCAACCGCAATTGAGATCGATTTCATCATAGCCCCATTGTTGGGCAAGTGCTGCACACTGAGCGAGCTCAGCCGGATCGCTGCCGCCGAGTTGCAAAACCACCGGGTGCTCTTCCTGACTAAAATCCAAATGCCGTGGCTGGTCACCGTATAAAAGCGCCCCCGTAGTGACCATCTCTGTGTAGAGCACGGCACGCTTAGTTAGCATTCGATGGAATGACCGGCAATGACGATCGGTCCACTCCATCATGGGAGCAACAGCTAAGCGCTTGGGACTCATGCAATTAGTCCCAAGGATTGGTCAACTTCAATTTAGTTGGATCAAAATCGCTAGTATTGCGCGTAACTAAAGTCAGGCGATGCTCAATCGCAGTCGCTGCAATCATGGCATCCCGCTCCGAAGATGGATTGGGAACATGGAGATCAGCGTAGCGGAGTGCGATTGGAACATCGATTGGAATAATCCGATCAGCAAATACCGGGAGAATCATTTGCATCAGCCATTTTTTTAATAACTGACCCTGCTTTTTATCTCGGCGCATTACGGACAGAATGCCTTGTTCGATTTCTAGAATACTAATCACCGAGAGAAACATCCGGGTTGGGGCAATCGATAGTGCCCAAGCATGAACCTGTGGATTAATCTTGGAAGTACCTGCTTTTCTGAGCTCCGAGATGACATTGGTGTCGAGAAGGTACATTAGGAAAGATCGCTTGGCTTCGTAAAGCGTTTTATTTTCGCAGGCTCGAACTCAATCTCGGCCAATCCAGGCATACCCACAAGATCAAGGATGGTTTTTTGTTGACCAATCACGCGTTGGTAGTCTTCATAGCGCATCAAAACATGCGAGGGCTTGCCTCGATCCGTAATAAATACCGGGCCTGATTGGCAGGCTTTCTTGGCACCGCTGCTGTCTTGATTAAATTCTCGGCTTGATAAGGTCTTGGGCATTTCATTCCCCACAATCCATTAAATGTAGCAATGTTACTACATTTTCCTGAGGGGAATGAAAAGCTTACACTTCCTCGCGCGAGGCTTTCTTGCGCTCATGCTCTTTCAGAAAGCGCTTGCGTAAGCGGATGCTCTTGGGGGTCACCTCCACTAACTCGTCATCGGCAATAAATTCCACAGCGTATTCCAAGGTGAGTTGAACGGGCGGTACAAGACGCACTGCCTCATCGGTTCCTGAGGCACGCACGTTGGTGAGTTGCTTTCCCTTGATGGGATTCACCACCAAATCATTGTCTCGACTATGAATTCCAATAATCATGCCTTCGTAGAGAGGATCGCCAGGCGATACAAACATGCGACCCCGATCTTGCAGTTTCCACAGCGCATAAGCAACTGCGTCACCATCATCTTGGCTAATCAATACACCATTATGGCGCTCACCCAAGATACCCTCTTTTATAGGACCATAGGAATCAAAGTTATGGCTCATGAGTCCATTACCACGGGTGAGGGTCATAAACTCCCCCTGAAATCCAATCAAGCCTCGCGCTGGAACTCGATACTCAAGACGAGTACGGCCTTTACCATCACTCACCATGTCTAGGAGTTCAGCTTTGCGCTTACCCAACTCTTCCATCACCCCACCCTGCGTCGTATCCTCCACATCCACCGTAAGGTTCTCGTAGGGCTCTAACTTCACACCATCCTCTTCATGAAATACCACACGGGGTCGTGACACAGCTAACTCATAACCCTCGCGTCGCATGTTCTCAACCAAAATCGTGAGGTGGAGCTCGCCCCGACCCGATACTTCAAACACGGTATCGTCATCGGTATCACGCACCCGCAATGCCATATTGGATTTGAGTTCACGATCTAAGCGCTCCCGAATTTGCCGACTGGTCACAAACTTCCCTTCGCGCCCAGCGAGAGGGCTGGTGTTCACCATGAAGTTCATGGTGAGGGTTGGCTCATCGATCTTCAGCATCGGTAAGGCATCAACCTGATCGGGCGCACAGATCGTGGTACCAATCGCTAAATCTTCAATCCCATTTACTAAGACAATATCGCCGGCAATGGCTTCATCAACCACTTCCCGCTCAAGACCTTTGAACTTCAGTACTTGATTAATACGGCCCTTGAAGGGCGTACCATCCGGTCCATTGGCGCAAACTACATCCGTACCGGGTTTAATTTTGCCGCGCCGAATCCGACCCACTCCAATTTTGCCAACGTAGTTGCTGTAATCAATCGATGAGATCTGCAACTGCAATGGGGCATCGATTTCATCATCGCGCACTGGAACATTCGTTAGCACTGCATTAAAGAGTGGGCGCATATCACCAGAGCGCACATTCTCATCCGTACCTGCATAGCCATTTAAGCCAGAGGCATAAATGACTGGGAAGTCCAACTGCTCCTCGGTTGCGCCCAATTTATCGAAGAGCTCAAAGGTCGCATTAATCACATAATCACATCGGGCTCCAGGGCGATCGACCTTATTGATCACAACGATAGGTTTTAAACCCAAGGCCAGCGCTTTCTTGGTCACAAAACGGGTTTGCGGCATCGGGCCCTCAACGGCATCCACTAGTAGCAATACGCCATCCACCATCGAGAGAACACGTTCAACCTCACCACCAAAGTCTGCGTGCCCTGGGGTATCGACGATATTGATATGGGTACCCTCGTACTCTACGGCACAGTTTTTAGCCAAGATGGTGATACCACGCTCTTTCTCGAGATCATTGGAATCCATAATGCGTTCGGAGATCTTTTCATTCGAGCGAAAGGTTCCAGATTGTCTTAAGAGCTGATCAACCAGAGTGGTTTTGCCGTGGTCAACGTGGGCGATGATAGCAATATTACGAAGTGCGCGTTTGGTCATGAGTTACTTTACAAAAAGATCAATTAGTTTTGGTTCAAAAGTCGTTGAGCGATAAATCGTCGGGGGTGTAAGACCCCACTGCGCCAATCCGCCGTTCCAATAAAGTTTTGCGGCAAGGCTTGGCTGCGATAAATCCGAAATAAAGAATTAGCCCATTGGCTTGCACGATTGAGTGCGCATGGCACACGCTGACCCATTTCCAGACGTTTGGCCTGTTGGTCATCCACTGTTAACTCAGGTAAGGTTTGTAATAAAGCATCGACTGGAAGTAATACCTTGGCAGTATTTTCAAGGGTCTCCAGGGTACAGCTTTGCTCCAAACTGAGGTGACCTACCTTGGTGCGTCGCAATGCACTCAAATGTGCACCGCAGCCTAATGAATTGCCAATATCTTGTGCTAAGACCCGGATATACGTTCCCTTACTGCAATGGACTTCGATCTCGACATGCGGCCAATGAATAGCGACTAGACGAATCGAGTAAATGGTAATTTTTCGGGGCTCACGCTCAATTTCCATACCTGAACGCGCGTATTCATAAAGGGGTTTGCCATCGCGTTTTAATGCGGAATACATCGGTGGAATCTGCTCAATGTCACCCATGAATGTCGGCAAGATTGCCTCCAGGAGGGTTTTGGCCATCAAATCATCGACTACCTCAGCAGTCGATCGCTCGGTCACTATTTGCCCCTCAGCATCACCCGTGTCGGTTTCGATCCCAAAGCGCAAAGTTGCAATATAGGTCTTATCGGCATCCAAAAGATCTTGCGAATACTTGGTGGCCTCACCCAAACAAACGGGCAATAAACCAGTCGCCATCGGATCTAAGGTGCCTGTATGACCAGCCTTTTCTGCCTGAAAATAGCGCTTAACCGCAGTGACCGCGCCTTGCGAACTCATGCCATTGGGTTTGTCTAGCAAAACCACCCCATCAATTCGGTGCGCCATCACAATTAATTGGGCTTTGAGCCCAAGGCCTGATCAATTAATCGCGACATCTCTGCGCCCCGCTCTATCGAGGTATCAAACACAAAATGCAAAGTGGGTACGGTATGGGTATGCATCCGCTTAAAGAGGAGAGAATGCAAATATCCGGCTTTTTCTTGTAAGGATCCCAGCGCATACTGTGGATCGCCCCCCAAAACCGTGAAATACACCTTCGCGTGCGCGAGATCAGGCGAAAGCTCCACCGCTTGAATGGTAATCAAACCATTTAAGGGGTCACGCAGTTCCCGGGGAATCAACTCTGCAAGATCACGCTGAATTTGATCCGCAAGACGTTGATGGCGATGAGGGCTTGTTTTATGCATGATGATTAAAGGGTTCGGGCTACTTCAGTTACTTCAAAAATCTCAAGTTGGTCGCCCTCTTGAATGTCATTGTTATTTTTCAAGGAAAGTCCGCATTCAAATCCACCTTTCACTTCTTTCACATCATCTTTGAAGCGCTTTAAGGAGTCGAGTTCACCGGTCCACACGACAACGTTATCGCGCAATAAGCGCACGCGTGAGTTACGCCGCACAACTCCATCGAGCACCATACAACCTGCAATGGCTCCAACCTTGGAAACGAGGAAGACCTGACGGATCTCAACTAAGCCGGTAATTTCTTCCTTCTTATCTGGTGTCAACATGCCACTTAAGGCTGCTTTCACCTCATCGACCGCGTCATAAATAATATTGTGATAGCGAATGTCCACACCATTACTCTCGGCAAGCTTACGCGCTACCGCATCAGCCCTCGCGTTAAATCCAATAATCACCCCCTTCGAGGCAATCGCGAGATTGACATCGGTTTCAGTAATGCCCCCAACGGCGGCATGCACGATCTGCACTTTCACCTCATCGGTAGAAAGCTTTTGTAGAGACTGTGATAGCGCCTCTTGCGAACCCTGCACATCAGCTTTAATAATGATCGGCAAAATCTTAGCTTCGACGGCACCCTCGCCCATGGTCTCCATCATGTTCTCTAACTTGACCGCCTGTTGCTTGGCCAACTTGACGTCTCGGAACTTGCCTTGACGGAATAGTGCAATCTCACGGGCCTTACGCTCGTCAGCGACTACCTGGAACGATTCTCCGGCATCGGGTACTTCCGATAAACCTTGAATCTCAACCGGAATCGATGGTCCTGCTTCATTAGTTGATTTGCCGTTTTCATCCAACATCGCACGGATACGACCATAGGACTGACCAGCCAATAACATATCGCCACGCTTTAATGTGCCAGATTGAATCAATACGGTAGCGACCGGACCGCGGCCCTTATCTAAGCGAGCCTCAATCACGATACCCTGAGCAGGCGCTTCTTTAGGGGCCTTGAGCTCCAACACCTCAGCTTGTAACAATACGTTTTCCAGCAAGGTATCAATGCCTTCGCCAGTCTTTGCGGATACTCCAATAAATGGCGAATCACCGCCATACTCTTCGGGCACCACCTCTTCACTCACCAGTTCAGTTTTAACGCGATCGGGGTTCGCTTCAGGCTTGTCGATCTTATTGATGGCTACCACTAAGGGCACATTGGCGGCTTTCGCATGATGAATCGCTTCACGCGTTTGCGGCATCACACCGTCATCAGCAGCGACTACTAAAATCACAATGTCCGTTGCCTTTGCACCGCGTGCACGCATCGCTGTAAAGGCTTCGTGACCTGGGGTATCCAAGAAGGTGATAACGCCACGCGGGGTCTCGACGTGATACGCACCGATATGCTGTGTAATACCACCCGCTTCACCGGCTGCCACTTTGGCAACTCGGATCTTATCCAAAAGCGAAGTTTTGCCATGATCAACGTGGCCCATCACAGTCACAACCGGCGGTCTTGGCATCAATGGAGCATCTTCTGCCGCCGCACCAAGATCAATTTCAGGGTCATCCAATTTAGCCGCATGGGCTTTATGGCCCATCTCTTCCACGATGATCATTGCAGTATCTTGATCCAGTACCTGGTTAATGGTCACCATCTGACCCATGCCCATGAGTAACTTGATGACCTCGGCACCTTTGACTGACATTTTGTGGGCTAGATCCGCTACGGTAATGGTCTCCGGAATATGCACATCACGAACAATCGGCTCCGTGGGAACCTGGAAATTGCTCGCGGGGTTATCCTCTTGATGCTGCTGTTTCTTACGACCGCCGCCTGTTCGCCAGCCACCGCCTAAGCCACCCGTAAGGTCACCGCGTGTTTTTAGGCCAACCTTGCGCTTTGCACCCTCTTCTTGCCAGGTAGAGGAAGTTTCGGAGGACTTAATCAGCTTGCCGCCAACCTTAGTTGGCTTTTTCTTATCATCAGCACCATCTGCTTTAACTGGCTTATGGAGTGTGCCTTTTTTAGCCTCTTCACTCGCGATCTCGCTGGGAGCTTTGAGCACGCGCGCCGGGGTACTCATCATGTCCCGAATCGCAGATACCTCGGCCTCCGCTGCAGCACGGCGTGATTGCAGTTCAGCCAACTCTTTTTTGGCCTGCTCTTTACTAGCAGCCTCTTGCTCAGCCTCCACTTTGCTTGGCTTTTGCTCAGCCTCTACCTTCTTTTGCTTTGCCTCGCTTGCCGCTTTCATTTCGGCTTCTTGTCGCGCCAAGAGTTCGGCTTGACGAGCAGCCTCCGCGGCACGCTTTTCTAACTCCTCATCGGAAAGAATAGGCTTGGCCTCAACTGCTGCAGTTGGCTTTGCCTCAATCGGCTCATCTGCCTTACCAGCATCATCACGTTTGACTAAAACACGCTTTTTACGTACCTCAACTTGTACGGTGCGGGTTCGCCCCGCCGAATCGGCTTGACGGATTTCGCTGGTCTCGCGCTTGGTAAGAGTGATCTTTTTGCGCACACCAGGCTCAGCACTGCCGTGTGCTTTTTGAAGGTAAGCCAGTAACGCGGTCTTATCTTTATCGGTGATCTTGTCAGCCTCGGATTCCTTATCGATTCCAGCGGCCTTGAGTTGTTCCAATAAATCAGCGGGACTGCGTTTGAGCTCCTCGGCTAATGCTTTTACAGTTGTTGTCGCCATGCGCTTCCCCTCATGCATTAAACCAATGTTCGCGCGCCTTCATAATGAGCGTTTTGGCTGCTGTTTCATCCATACCCGTCATCTCAACGAGCTCATCTACAGCCAATCCAGCCAGGTCATCGCGCGTATGCACGTGATTCTCGGCTAAGGTTGCAATGTATTCGGTGGAGAGGCCGTCAAGCGACCGCAAATCTTGAGAAACTTCTTCAAGACGCTCTTCTTTTGCCAGCTCCATGGTCAGCAAGGAGTCACGCGCACGAGTCCGTAACTCATTAACGGTATCTTCATCAAATGCGTCGATCTCTAGCATCTCAGAAAGCGGCACGTAGGCAACTTCCTCAAGCGAATTAAAGCCTTCTTCAATCAAAATATCAGCAACCTCTTGGTCCACATCGAGTTTGTCCATAAAGAGTTGGCGCACAGCCACGGATTCTTTTTCAGACTTCTCGGCAGACTCTTCTGGGGTCATGATATTAATTTGCCAGCCAGTTAACTCACTGGCTAAACGAACGTTCTGACCACTGCGACCAATCGCAATCGCTAAGTTTTCTTCATCCACCACCACATCCATGGCATGGCGCTCTTCATCCACCACGATCGATGACACTTGCGCCGGCGCTAATGCACCAATCACAAATTGGGCTGGATCTTCAGACCATAGAACGATGTCAACAGCCTCACCCGCGACTTCATTACGAACTGCAGTCACACGCGTACCGCGCACGCCAACGCAGGTACCGATTGGATCAATGCGCTTGTCATGGGTCACCACAGCAATCTTGGCTCGGATACCGGGATCACGAGCAGCACCCTTAATTTCTAGCAAACGCTGCTCGATCTCAGGCACTTCGTTCTCAAATAACTTAATCAAGAAATCAGGGCATGTTCTCGAAAGTTCAATTTGGGGGCCACGTGCCTCACGATCCACTTTCAGAATATAGGCGCGCACACGATCGCCAGAGCGTAAGTTCTCCTTGGGGATCATTTGATCCCGACGCAGCAATGCTTCGACTCGACCCGATTCCACGATCAGGCCATTTTTGTCAGCCCGCTTGACCGTGCCGGTCATAATTTTTTCACCGCGCTCCAGATAGTCATTCAAAATCTGCTCACGCTCGGCATCACGAATACGTTGCAAGATCACCTGCTTGGCTGCTTGGGCGCCAATCCGGCCAAAGGCTAAGGATTCGATTTGCTCTTCAATGTAATCACCGGTCTCAATATCGGAGATTTGCTCTTTGGCCTCAAATTGCAAAATTTCCTTATCGGGCTCTTGTAAACCAGCCTCATCAGGGACAACTAACCAACGTCGGAAGGTCTCGTACTCACCGCTGGTGCGATCAATCGAAACCCGAATATCAACATCTTCGGTATACCGTTTCTTCGTTGCCGAGGCAAGCGCCAACTCAAGCGCTTCAAACACGATCTCACGATCAACATTTTTTTCACGGGCCAGGGCTTCTGCCAACATGAGAACTTCACGACTCATGATTTTCTTCCTTTGAAATCAATAACAGGGACCAAACGAGCTTTTTCTACTTCAGACAAACTAAATTCCAGTTCGGCCGGAGATCCATCACTCGCCTCAAATAACAAACTAAACTTTGCATCCGGTGTGTTGATAGCCCCAGATGTTAGGCCTTGCAACACTCCTTTAAAATTCTTTCGATTACCTACTGCAATTCGCAACTTCAGCTCAATCTCTAAACCTGCGAACCGAATAAAATCATCACCGGTCTTAATTGGCCGATCTAACCCGGGTGACGAGATCTCGAGTCGCTCGTACGGCACGTTCTCAACCGCGAAGGTGTAGGTCAACTGATGACTCACCTTCTCGCAATCCTCAACAGTAATCATGCGCTCATAGTCGGGATTCTCAATCGTGACTCGCAATAAACCACGGCCTTCCCGCTCGATATCAACGAGCGAGTAGCCCAAATTGCGCACCTCGGCAGAAATAATCTGCTGTTCCTTCACATCTTCCCCACAAATCAACCGCTGTTATAAAACCGCATTTACAACGCATTTGGCAAAAAAAAATGGGCTTACAAGCCCATATTCCTCATTACCAGAACAGGCCAGCTTACGTTGATGTCAACATCAGCCGGTGTATGTGTGGATTATACCTGATTCAGAAAAATCACTGAGAAATCAGAAACTTTCGCCTGAATTTCGGGGCTTGCGAGGGCCCTTGAACGGCTTACCCTTATTGGGTCGCCGCTGACCCCCCGTGCCATTGCCCGCTGGGGCGCTAAAGCCGCTGGCATGATGAACCTTTTGACCCTTCGAGCGGGGAGAGCCCGGTTTGCCTCCTTTGGAGTGCGAGGGTTTTTGCCCAAAGCCACCACGCCCTCCGCCACCATTTGCGCCTCGACCTTGACCGGGTAAGTGCGATACCCCATGTCCATGGTGAGTGGCTAGCGTGAGCGCCTCCTTGGATCCCCAATACGACACCGAGGTTTGCATTGGATCAGGCTGAAAGTTGGGATCGCTCGCCGGGTCCATTCGCGATGATCGACCCTGAGACTGACCCTTATCTTTTGCCATGTTTTGGGGCAGCTTCAGACCAGCCATACGCATCAGCTGCGCCACGCTCTCCATGGGCACTTCTTCCCACTTCCCGCGACGCAAACGTGGTGGCAACATAAAAATGCCATAACGGGTTCGAATTAGACGTGACACCACATGACCAGTTGCCTCAAACATCCGACGCACTTCGCGATTACGTCCTTCGGTCAATGCAACCGAGTACCAACGATTCGCGCCATCACCACCGCCTTGACTCAAGCGCAAGAAACGCGCTTGTCCATCATCCAGCGTGATACCTGTTTTTAATTGTTCGGCAGACTCAGCCGATAGCTCACCCAAAATACGCACTGCGTATTCACGCTCAACTCCATAGCGTGGGTGCATCAAGCGATTGGCGAGTTCACCCGAGGTCGTGAAGAGTAACAATCCCTCGGTGTTGAAATCCAAACGGCCCACAGCAATCCAGCGACCTTGGCGCGGTTTTGGTAAGCGATCAAACACGCTGGGTCGCCCTTCGGGGTCAGCCTGACTCACAATTTCTCCAGCGGGCTTGTGATACAGAATCACACGAGGTGGTTTTGTTGGGATCTTGCGGTGCACGACCTTACCGTTGATGCGAACAATATCGCTCGGGCCAACACGCTGTCCAATATGGGCCGGCATACTGTTCACTGACACACGACCTTGAATAATCAGGTCTTCCATCTCACGACGTGATCCCATTCCTGCGTCAGCCAAAACCTTGTGAAGCTTAACCGTATCCTCATCATCCGCATCATCATCTAAACCATCGAGATCCGACCAGACTTCGTCGCGCAAACTCAGAGGTAACTCATCGACGCTCGCAAATTGCAAACGCTCAAGATCACTTAAGGACTCGGGCTCCTCGGATTCTTCCTCGCCCGCCTTACCGGCGCGCCGCTCAACACCAGCCTCATGCGATATCTCTGCAGGATCATCACGAACGGCCTCAACAGGTTCAGGAGCCTCTAGAGCAGCATCAAACTCACCGGAGACTACGGCTGCAAACAAAGCTTCGGTCTCGGCGATTAGCTCAGGAGAGACTGATGCAGATGCCCTCGGATTTTCATTTGCGGAACCTCCGGAGTGACGCTTATTTTTATTGAACTTGCCTGGACGGGATTTGTTATTGAATTTATTAAACCGCCGCGGACCTCGATCTTTGCGTTGCTCAGCCCCATCATCTCGTGAGGTGGAACCATCGGCTGTATCTGGACTCGTACCAACTTGGGAAGAATCGTTTTCAGGACTTGTCATTCTCAGAACTCTCAGTGGGCGACTCAAGCGGAATGACGGTCTCCACCGTGGCATCGGCATCAAACTCAATTACAGCTTGTCCTAATGCTTCTGCGGAGATGGAGCCATCCTCGAGCATGGGCAAACTTTGTAAATCTTTTAAACCCAAATCGTCTAGAAATTGTTTGGTGGTGGCGTAGAGACCCGGTCGACCAATTGTTTCCTTGTGGCCGACCACTTCCACCCAGCCACGATCTTCCAACTGACGCATCACATTGCTGCTCACAACCACGCCACGCACTTCCTCAATTTCTCCACGAGTCACAGGCTGGCGATAGGCGATGATCGCCAAGGTCTCAAGCACCGCCCGGGAATACTTAGGCGGCTTTTCTGGGGTGAGACGGTCCAAATACTCGCGCATCTGCAGACGGCTTTGAAAACGCCAGCCGGTTGCAATGCTGACAAGCTCCATCCCTTTTTCTTGCCATTCCCTCTGAATCTCTAACAAGATATTCTGCAGGTCTGCATTAGCCAAAGGTGGATCCACAAAGAGTCGGCTTAGCTCATTTACCGTTAATGGTTCTTGGGCGCAAATTAAGGCGGTCTCGATGACGCGCTTGTAGTGATCGTTATCCATATGTTGTATCAAACAGCCTAGCTATTGAGAGGCTTATTCACAATCGTCAAAAAAGGTTGGGGTGTTTCTGGACTGCGCGGGCATCACTCACAGCAATTCTTATTATGGGAAAAGGCCAGCCATCCAAGGAGGTCAAGTCGCTTGCGAAGCAATTTACACCTGTCCCTCCATTATAGGGTAGGGTCAATACAATAGCCAAATGTCGCTATTTTCTCCAAATCGTCGTGTGTTTTTGCAAGGCCTAGGTCTTGCTGGAATCGCCACCCTGCCCGCCTGCGGCTTGTTTCGTGAGAGTCCCAAACCTCCGGTCATTGCACTGGTTCTTGGCTCTGGCGCTGCCCGGGGCTTTGCCCACATTGGAGTGATCAAGGCCCTTGAGGCCCAGGGGGTTCGTCCAAATCTGGTGGTAGGAGCGAGCGCTGGAAGCGTGATTGCCGCTTTGTACGCCTCTGGTTATAGCGGTCTCGAGCTCAATCGGATTGGGCTCAATTTGGATGAGGCAGCCCTTGCGGACTGGGCCTACCCCTTTGCTGGACGCTTTGGTGGATTAATCAAAGGCGATGCATTGCAAAGCATGGTGAATCGCGAGGTCCAAAATAAAACCATCGAACAAATGACCATGCCCCTCGGAATTGTTGCCACGGAATTACAAACCGGTAACGGTGTTCTGTTTCGTCGAGGCGATACCGGTTTAGCAGTGCGTGCATCCTGCGCTGTGCCCGGGGTCTTTCAGCCTGCACTGATTCAAGGACGTGAATATGTCGACGGCGGATTAGTTGCTCCCGTGCCAGTCCGTTATGCACATGAGATGGGTGCCACTTTTGTGATTGCCGTCAATATCTCTTCCGATGCGAGCGCATTTAATGCCACGGGCACGCTTGGTTTATTACAACAGACCATCAGCATCATGCAGCAGAGCATCAATCAATACGAGTTAGCAAAGGCAGATATTGTGATTACCCCTCAACTCAAGCAGATGGGGAGCGCTGACTTTAGAGCACGGAATGCCGCTATTCTTGCTGGCGAGCTTGCCACCCAAGAAAAAGTGGGTGAGATTAAAGAAAAGCTTCGGGAATTAAAAAGGAATTAAAGCTTACGTGGTTGGGCACGTAACTTTTTTGCTTCCTGAATTAAGGCATTGCGCTCCGCATTGCTTAAATCATCGCTGCCATCTAGACGTCTAGCGCCATCAAAGCGCTTATCCCAATAAGCGCTTGCCAAATCATCAACCCGGACCGCAGAACCCTTGGATGGGGAGTGAATGAATTTGTTATCGCCCACATAAATGCCGACATGGGAGAAAGTTAAGCGCATCGTATTAAAGAACACTAAATCACCGGGCTCCAACTCCTCCCGAGAAATGGGCTTGCCCACTTTACTCATTTGCGATGACTTGGGTGGAAGTAAAAAACCTAATTTATCCCTAAACACAAATCGCACGAAACCACTTGCATCTAAACCGGATTGCGGCAGATCGCCATTCCAGCGATATCGTACCCCAATTAATTGCATCGCTTCATTAATGAGGACTTCAGTTTTGGTGGATACTGAATCAACCACTTGATGGGTAAACCGAGCAAAGTAGGAAGAGGCACCCTCAACCTGAACCTCTGGTTTTGAGGCCTCTTTGGCTGCTGCTTCAGCACCTGTATTGGCACCAGCAATCAATGTAAACCCGCCTAAAACCATGGCAGTCAGGAATTGAAAAGGTAAACGGATCATGTGCTTACGAATAGGCATGCAGGTATTCTAGCAAAACTAGGGCAAAAGGGAAAGCAAGTCAATCCCGAATATTGATGCTTAAGTATCTGTTTTATATGATTATTTGTTTCTAAGTCAGTTCAGCGGCCTTAAACAATCCTTTGGTGTAAGGCTCTTTGGGGTCACGAACCATGGCTTCGGTCTCGCCATACTCAACCACCTCACCGGCTCGCAAAACCATGAGCTCATGCGACATCGCCCGAATCACCGCGAGATCATGACTAATGATGAGATAGGCTAGGTTGTACTTCTTTTGAAGTTCACTGAGCAACTTTAAGACCTGTTTCTGGATCGAAACGTCCAGGGCCGAAGTGGGTTCATCGAGAACCAAAATTTGTGGCTTCAGAATCAGTGCGCGCGCAATCGCAATCCGTTGGCGCTGCCCACCTGAAAACTCGTGGGGGTAACGCTGCATGGCAGAGCGATCCAAACCAACCTCCCGCAAGATCTCAACCACTTTAGTCTCGCGTTCGCCGTGCGACAAATGTGGTTGATGGACATCCAAACCCTCCGACACAATCTGAAAAATGGTCATGCGTGGGGATAAAGAACCAAAGGGATCCTGAAAGATGACCTGCAAATGAGCGCGCATCGCACGACGCTCGATCGGAGTCAAGGATGACCACGATTGATCCAAGACGCAGACATCACCCTCCACCTTAGCAGTTGTCTCACCGAGCAATCCCAAAATAGCCATCGCTAAGGTTGTTTTCCCGGAACCAGACTCCCCAATCACGCCGATCGTTTGGCCTTGTTTGAGTTTAAGACTTAAGGGCTTGAGTACCCGTTGGCGCTTAGTCTTGGTGAACCAATCTCGCCAGCGCATGCCGCCATTGGCAAAATTGGATTGCGGGTACGAGACACTCAATTCATTAGCAGTTAATAGGACGGGAGCCAACGGTACAACTGGGAGTAGCTCGCGCTCAGGCTGACTGTTCACCAATTGTTCGGTATACGGATTGGTGGGGTTTGAGAAAACCTCATGGGTTGCCCCAGTCTCCACTAAGCACCCCTGATTTAAAACCCCTACCCTATTTGCAAAATGCCTCACTAAGTTAAGGTCATGGGTAATTAATAGAATCGCCATGCCGCCTCGCTCTTTCGCTTCCTCTTGCAGATCGCGCAGCAAATCCAAAATCTGGAGACGTAAACTCACATCCAAGGCGGTAGTTGGCTCATCGGCAATCAGCAAACGAGGTTTACATGCCAACGCCATCGCAATCATGGCGCGTTGACGTTGACCACCCGACAACTGATGGGGATAGGCATAAAAACGTTCTTCGGGTTGCGGAATCCCAGTTTTCTTGAGGAGTGCGATGGCAGTATGGCGGCATTCCTCCATCGGCATCAAAGGTTCATGCACTTGTACCGCTTCAACAATTTGATTGCCAATCGTAAATAGGGGATTGAGCGCAGTCATCGGCTCTTGAAAGATCATCGCAATCTCACGCCCACGAATCTCCCGAATCCGTTCAATCGATAAGTCCAAGAGATTCTCTTCTTTGCCGTCCTCGCGTTGCCAGAGAATACGGCCCTGCAAATGAGCCCCTTCTGGGGTGAGGCGCAAAGGTGCCAATGCAGAGAGTGTTTTTCCGGAGCCGGATTCACCAACTAAGGCAATCCGCTCACCCGGCGCAATGCTCAGATCGAGTTCACGAACGGCATACTTCTCTCGCCGCCCAGCACCGAATGAAATCGAGAGTTGCTCGTAGCGCAATAAGCTCATACGCGCGCGCCCGTTAATGGATTGCTCTTGCGAGAATCAAATGCATCTCGCAATGCCTCGCCCATAAATGTCAATAAGAGCAAGGTGCCCCCGAGCATAACAAAGGTCGATACGGAAATCCACCAGGCATCTAGATTTGCCTTGCCTTGCGATAGCAACTCTCCTAAGCTAGGGGTTCCGGGTGGTACTCCTAAACCCAAGAAATCCAAACTGGTAAGCGACAAAATTGCTGCACTCATCCGAAATGGCAAAAAGGTAATAACGGGGGTTAAGCTGTTTGGCAAGATATGACGCCGCATAATCTGAGCATTCGTTAGCCCCAAGGCTTTGGCCGCGCGTACATACTCAAGAGCACGATTACGAAAGAACTCGGCGCGCACATAGTCGGATAAACCCATCCACCCAAATGCCGCTAACAAAATAATCAAAAGGAGAACGCTAGGGTTAAAGATCGAAGCAAAAATAATCAGTAGATACAACTCGGGCATCGCCGACCAAATCTCAATGATGCGTTGGGTAATGAGATCAAAGCGTCCACCAAAAAATCCCATCAGCGCGCCGGTGAGCACTCCAACCACCACACCCACTGCAGTCAACGCGATGCCAAACAGAATGGATAAACGAAATCCATAGATGAGGCGTGCCAATACATCACGCCCCCGATCATCGGTACCCAACCAGTTCTCCGCCGAGGGTGCTGCTGGATTAGGCTCTTTGGCAAAGTAATTGAGGGTCTCAAAACTATAGGGAATGAGGGGGTAAATGGCCCAGTTCGATCCATCGGTAATATTCTTTTTAATATCCGGATCGAGATAATCGGTGCGCGTCGCAAAGTCGCCACCAAAGACGGTCTCTGGATAATTTTTTACCAATGGGAAATAAAACTTACCCTCGTAGCGCACCACCAGAGGTTTGTCATTCGCGATCAACTCTGCGCATAAACTCAAACCAAACAGGATCGAGAATATCCATAAGCTGACATAGCCCAAGCGATTCGCTTTAAAGCGCAGCCATTTGCTCACGATCCACCCCCAGAGCCAAATTGGATACGGGGATCGACCAGCACATAGCAAAGATCAGAAATTAACTTTGTAATTAGGCCTATTAAGGTAAACAGATACAGTGTGCCAAACACTACGGGGTAGTCTCTGCGCATCACTGCTTCATAGGAAAGTAAACCTAGGCCATCTAAAGAAAATAAGGTCTCAATTAAGAGTGAGCCAGCAAAGAAGGCGCCAATAAATGCCGCAGGAAATCCAGTGATCAGCGGAATTAAGGCGTTCCGAAAGACATGCTTCCACAGCACCTTGTTCTCACTCACCCCTTTTGCTCGGGCGGTCAATACATACTGCTTACGAATCTCTTCTAAAAAAGAATTTTTGGTAAGCATCGTAATCACCGCAAAGCTTCCTAGCACGGATGCGGTGATGGGCAAGACCAAATGCCACAGATAATCCAATACTTTGCCAATCAGACTCAGCTCACTCCAGTTATCGGATGTCAAACCACGCAGAGGAAAGATTTGCAGAAAGCTTCCTCCGCCAAAGAGCACCAAGAGCAATACCCCCAGGACAAAGCCCGGAATCGCATAGCCCACCAAAATCATCGTGCTGGTGACGCGATCAAAACGCGTGCCGTCTCGCACTGCTTTGGCAATCCCCAGGGGGATCGATACTAAATAACTGATAAAGAAAGTCCAAAGGCCAATGCTAATCGAGACAGGTAGCTTTGAGATCACCAAATCCCAAACGCTTTTGTGTTGGTAATAGCTTTGCCCCAAATCAAACTGGGCAAAGCGTTTGAGCATCATGAAGTAGCGCTCAAGCGGTGGTTTATCAAACCCGTACAAGGCCTTTACTTGCTCAAGCCGCTCCGCATCCACTCCCTGACGCCCGCGATACGTCACGCCACCTCCCGAGGACTCACCACCGACAGCTGCATCACCCTTGCCTTTGAGCTCAAGCATCAGTTGCTCCACAGGTCCGCCAGGAACAAATTGCACCACCACGAAGGTCAGGGTTAGAACCCCAAGCAAGGTGGGGATCATGAGCAAGATCCGCTTGATGATGTAGATCAGAATCTCGGAGTTCATTTGCGTACCTCCTGTAACCACCAGGTTGACAAAATCCATGATTCGGCGGAGTAATACAAAGGCGGATTGGGGTAGCCCATTTCTTTGCGGTATGCGATTCGATGGGTTGGGCTATACCAGTGCGGCACAACATAGTAGCTGTTCCACAGCACGCGATCGAGTGAGCGCGTTGCGGCTTGCAACTGCTCCCTGGTTTCAGAGCGCACAATTGCATCAATCAGCGCATCCACGACCGGTGATTGCACACCGATGACATTATCGGAACCTTTCTCTTTGGCTGCCGCACTTCCATAGCGATCGTAGAGCTCGTTCCCTGGGCTTTGGGTGTCCGGAAAGCGAATGGTGGTCATATCAAAATCATAGTCATCCATGCGTTTTTGATGAAGCGCAAAATCGCTGGTGCGGATATCCACCTTGATCCCTAACTTCTCAAGATTGCGCACATACGCGGTCAGAATCCGCAAAAAGAACGGCCCATCTTCGACGATTTCAAAACGAAATACCTCCCCTTTTGCATTACGGAGCGCGCCATCGCGATAGGTCCACCCGGCTTCTGCCAATAACTCTTTGGCCTTGCGAAGATTGCTACGCAAACTACTGGGCGGCGCAGTGCTGGGCGCTGGCGGCATTGCCCCAAACACCGCCTCGGGTACCAATTGGGGATACTTCGCCTGCAAGGGCTTTAGGAGTTTGAGTTCGGCAGCAGTGGGCACGGTCTCACCCTCGTAGTTAGCACTCAAATCACTGTTCTGAAAATAACTTTCAATCCGACTGTATTGATCGTAGAAGAGTTGGCGATTGAGCCATTCAAAATCCAATGCATATCCAAGGGCTTTTCGAACTCGCACATCTTGAAAGATAGGACGACGCAAGTTCATCGCAAAACCCTGCATCCCAGCACCGTTGTGATTCGGAAACGCTTTTTTAATCAGAGTGCCATTGTTAAATTTAGGGCCCACATAACTCTTCGCCCAATTTTTAGCGCGGTACTCCACGAGCGCATCAAACTCGCCTGCTTTAAATGCTTCTAAGCGCACTGCATCATCGCTGTAGAGTTTGTAGACAATCCGATCAAAGTTAAAGAATCCCACCCGCACATTGACCTTATTGCCCCAGTAGTTCGGATTACGCTTATAGATCATGGATTTGCCTGCACGATACGATTCAATCACGTATGGGCCGCTACCGATTGGATGCTCAAAGGTAATCTTGTCAAAGGGAGTGTGACTGCCATCAGCTTTCTTGCCCCAGTTCTTGGAGAAAACGGGTATGCCGCCGACCATCAGAGGCAACTCGCTGTTGCGGGTCTTAAAGTCAAACCGAATTACACGCTCCGATACCACCACCGCCTGCTTCACATCGGCATAAATGGTGCGGTATTGCGGATTGGCAAGCTTGCTCATGAGCGTATCAAAACTGTGTTTGACATCATCCGCCAAAATTGGGCTGCCATCGGAGAACTGCGCCTCAGGTCTTAAACGAAAGGTCACCGACATCTGATCTGGCGCTACTTTTATATCTTCGGCGATTAAGCCGTAGACACTCGAGACCTCATCTGCACTGCTCACCGCCAATGACTCAAACATCAAAGCACCGATGCCAGGGGCAGTCACACCCCGCAAGGTGAAGGGGTTGAACTTATCAAAACTGGTGCGGCGGTCTGGATTGGGTAGCGTGAGTGTTCCACCGCGTGGCGCATTCGGATTGACATAGTCAAAATGGGCAAAACCATCGGCATATTTGGGTTTGCCATATTGCGCGATGCCCTGAGCGGCCTCGACTCCCAGAGGGAAAATGAGCAGCCAGGAGAGTAGCGTAATCGCTATGAACCGCCAATACGCCCCAAACTGGCTTGGCAATGATCGCAGGGGTAATTGGCTTAGCATATGCAACAATTGTAGATAGCAAATCAATTTTGAAGTAAAGGACTCATCATGGCTTATTTAAGCGGTAAACGCATCCTCATTACCGGACTCCTCTCCAACCGCTCAATCGCCTATGGCATTGCTAAGGCCTGCCACCGCGAGGGTGCAGAACTGGCATTTACTTATGTGGGTGAGCGCTTTAAAGACCGCATCACAGAATTTGCTAAAGAATTCAATAGCTCACTCATTTTTGATTGCGATGTGGGTAGCGACGAGCAGATCCATGCTCTGTTTGAGGATCTTGGAAAATCCTGGCCCCAATTTGACGGCTTTGTGCACTCAATTGGATTTGCGCCTCGCGAGGCAATTGCTGGCGATTTTCTGGAGGGTTTGAGTCGGGAAGCATTCAAGATTGCTCACGATATCTCAGCGTATAGCTTTCCAGCAATGGCAAAAGAAGCGCTCCCCATGTTAAGCCCGAATGCCGCCCTTCTGACCCTAACTTATTTAGGTTCAATGCGTAACGTTCCCAACTACAACACCATGGGGCTAGCCAAAGCATCCCTCGAGGCATCGGTTCGATATTTAGCAGGCTCACTGGGACCCAAAGGCATTCGGGTCAATGGTATTTCAGCTGGTCCGATTAAAACTCTGGCCGCCTCCGGAATTAAAGGGTTTGGAAAAATTCTGGATGCGGTTGAAAAAACGGCTCCTCTACGACGCAATGTCACGGTGGATGATGTCGGCAATGCCGCCTCATTCTTGCTATCCGACTTAGCCAGCGGTATCACCGCTGAGATTATTTATGTCGACAACGGCTTTAGCCAAGTCGTTGGTGGCATGGACGAGGTTTAGAAATCGATTCTTCGAATCAAACCCAACCACAAATACCGCTGCGAGAGGCGCTAGCGTACTGGCTCAAACTCGGGTTTATTAGTTTTGGCGGACCAACCGCTCAGATTGCCATGATGCATGATGAGCTGGTCGAGAAAAAACGTTGGATCTCCGAGCGTCGCTTTTTACATGCCCTTAATTACTGCATGCTGCTTCCTGGCCCTGAGGCTCAGCAACTAGCTACCTACTTGGGTTGGCTGATGCATCGAACCTGGGGCGGCATCCTGGCGGGCACCTTATTTATTTTGCCTTCGCTCTTAATTCTGATTGCACTCTCATGGATTTATCTCGAGTTTGGTCAAACCCCTTTGATTGCTGCACTGTTTGAGGGAATCAAACCGGCGGTGACCGCGATTGTGATCGTGGCGGTCATCCGCATTGCAAAACGCAGTATTCGTCACGCCATACTGGCTTGGCTTGCGTTTCTATCCTTTATCGCCATTTTTGTTTTTAATGTTCCGTTCCCACTCATTATTGTGAGTGCTGGATTGATTGGATTTTGGTTGGGTCAGCGCCATCCAACCCTGTTTGTGCAACCGGCCCATATGCCATCGCATCACGGTGACTCCTCGATCAAAGCGCTCATCGATGATCACACTCCGACACCAGAGCATGCTCGTCATGACGCGACACGCCTTTATCGACACCTGAGTATTGGCGCTCTGTCATGGCTAATCCCAATCGTGGTCTTGATTCTGATTGAGGGTTGGAAGTCCCTCTATCCACAGATAGCGTGGTTTTTTACTAAAGCAGCATTCCTGACCTTTGGGGGTGCGTATGCAGTTTTACCTTACGTCTTTCAGGGCGCTGTCGAACATTACCAATGGTTAACTGCCCCACAAATGATGGACGGCTTGGCCTTGGGCGAGACCAAACCAGGACCCCTCATCATGGTGGTCGCCTTTGTGGGCTTTCTAGCAGGATTTGCCAATGACACGGTTCTCGGTGGTTTGGGATTTTGGGGTGGCGCACTCGGTGCCTTGGTGGCAACGTGGTTTACTTTTTTGCCATCCTTCCTATTTATTTTTCTGGGTGCCCCTTTGATTGAATCAACCCACGGTAATTTACGGTTTACCGCACCACTGACCGCAATCAGCGCAGCAGTGGTTGGTGTGATTGCCAACCTGGGTGTGTTCTTTGCATATCAGGTATTTTTTCCCAAGGGTTTCTCAGGCGGCTTATCGGTATTTGCACTTCTCATCTGTTTGGGGTCCTTAGTTCTCATGCTTCGATTCCAGTGGGGTGTGATTCGTATCTTAGGTCTAGCAGGACTTTTGGGCATTCTTTTTGCAACTAATGGTGTGTTGTTTTCCTAAGGTTTGATCGATAAGCCTTGTGCCAAACTTGGCATAATGACGTCATGAGAATTGACGAAGCCACACTATCCCACCTTCAAGAGTGGATTGGTAAATCCGAGCGTTATCCAGATCAAGTGACCGCTGCACCTTACCGTGCTCTTTCCGCAACCCTTGACCGTAATGGTCCCGAGCCCAAACCGGGGGTCTTTCTGCCAGAGTTATGGCACTGGTTGTATTTCTTGCCGCATCCCCAGCAATCCGAAATCGGTTCGGATGGTCATGCAAAACGAGGTGGCTTCTTGCCGCCTGTTCCACTTCCACGTCGCATGTGGGCCGGTGGTCGACTGCGTTGGGTGGGTGAACTGCAAATTGGTGATGCGATCGAACGCGTATCCACGATCAAGTCGGTCACTCACAAATCAGGGCGCACCGGTGATTTACTGTTTGTCTTGGTTGAGCATCAAATCTCCAATCAAAAGGGGCTTGCTTTAACCGAAGAGCATGACATTGTGTACCGCGCAGCCCCAAGTCCTGATGAGAAACCGCCGGCTCCAACACCCGCTCCTCGCGATGCGCAGTGGACTAAAGTGATTAACCCTGGTCCGGTTCTTTTATTTCGCTACTCAGCACTCACCTTTAATGGGCACCGCATTCATTACGACCGCAGTTACGTCACGCAAGAGGAAGGTTACCCAGGCTTGATCGTGCACGGTCCCCTGATCGCCACACTCTTAGTGGATCTGGTTAGAGAACATCATCCCGGCAGAAAACTGCAATCCTTTGAGTTCAGAGCAATTCGTCCGACCTTTGATATCCATCGCATGAAAGTCAACGCCGCGTTAGATGGTAATGATCCTAGCGGCCAAACCTTGCGGGTCTGGGCAGAAGATCATGAAGGCTGGCTAACCATGCAAGCCAAAGCAATATTGAGTCCATGACGATGGGCATTCATTACTCTGCTGAGCTAGCGCGCTTCGCAAGCCAATTGCAATTTGAGGATATTCCGGAAGATGTCATTGCACGGGCAGAAGATTTATTGGTTGATTGGTTTGCCTCTGCCATTGGTGGCAAAGGTGCAAAACCGGTTGAAATCATCACGCAATTTGCGCAATCGATGGGACCGGTATCGCAACCTGCAATTGCCGGGTCTGCTGAAATCATTGTGTCGCGCTCCATGTCAAGTCCATTTCTGGCGTGCTTAGCCAATGCTGCGGCATCGCACGTGGTTGAACAAGATGATGTTCATAATGGTTCGGTATTTCATCCAGGAACCATCGTCTTTCCAGCAGCATTGGCACTTGCCCAAGCCAAGCAACTCAGTGGTCGCGAGTTCTTAACTGCTGCAGTGGTTGGCTATGAGGTCGGCATTCGTGTTGGTGAGTTCTTGGGCCGCTCCCACTACAAGATTTTTCACACCACGGGGACCGCTGGCACCCTATCGGCTGCAGCAACCGTTGGTCGTTTACTCAAATTGAGTCCGGAGCAAATGCTGCATGCCTTTGGTTCGGCTGGTACACAATCAGCTGGCCTTTGGGAGTTCTTGCGTGATGCAGCGGATTCCAAGCAACTGCATACTGCACACGCCAGCGCCACTGGCCTGATGTCTGCCTACTTGGCACAAGCCGGATTTACTGGTGCCCAGAAAATACTCGAGGGCGCACAAGGCCTCGCGGCAGGAACATCGACCGATGCCAACCCAGAAAAATTAATTGATCGCTTGGGTTCACGTTGGTGTTTGGCGGAGACCTCCTTTAAGTATCACGCCTCGTGTCGTCATACTCATCCTGCAGCCGATGCCTTATTGCAGGTGATTCAGAAACACGCTGTGAAGATGGATGAGATTGACCGCATTGAGACCCTAGTGCATCAAGGCGCCATCGATGTTCTTGGGCCCGCTAGTGATGCGACGACCTTGCACCAATCCAAATTTTCAATGGGCACGGTTCTTGCATTGATCTGCAAATTTGAATTTGCTGGTCTCGATGAGTTCGCCAAACACTTTAATGATCCCGAGATTTGCGCGCTGCGCAATCGGGTGAGCATGGTTTTGGATCCCGAGGTTGATCAGGCTTACCCGCAGCGCTGGATTGGCAAGGTCAAGGTGTACCTTAAAAATGGTCGCGTTTATGAAGGCCGCGTCGATGAGCCCAAAGGTGATCCAGGCAATACGCTATCGCGCGCTGAAATCGAAGAGAAAGCCCTGCGATTAGCTGCGTTTAGTGGTGGCGCTACCGAACCTGAAATGCGCAAAGCCATTGCATTGCTATTTGATATTCGTCGGGCAAGTGCTGTCCCGTTTATCTTTTCTAAATAAGGATTGCTGCCATGAACCTTCCCCACTTACCACTAAGTGATGCATGTTGCTTTTTGTTTGTTCCAGCAAATCAACCCGAGCGTTACAGCAAAGCATTCGCAAGTGGAACACAGGGCGTGATTATTGATTTAGAGGATGCCGTTGGTCTAGATGACAAACCGAAGGCACGTGATTTACTCAAACAGCATTGGTCATCAATTTCAGACTCTGATAAACAACGGCTTGTAGTTCGCTGCAATGCGCCAGGCTCACCATTGTATGCGGCGGATTTGATATTAATTAAAGAGCTGCAAGTGCCCTGTCTCATGATTCCCAAAACGGAGACGCGCGATCATATCAATGGCGCTGCTGAAGAGCTAGCTAATACTGCATTCATTCCCATGATCGAGACCCCGCTTGGACTGCATCATCTAAATGAAATCGCGAGTTCGCAACAGGTCTTACGACTTGCGCTGGGTAACTTTGACATGCAAGTTGAGCTTGGAATTAGCTGCGATGAGCATGAAACTGAATTGGATACCGCCCGATTCATGATGACTTTGGCCTCCAAATTAGCGCAAATAGCCCCGCCCATCGATGGGGTTACCCCCGCAATGGACGATGGAGTGAAAATTTTTGCACATGCACAAAAAGCCAAGCGCTTTGGCTTTGGCGCTAAGTTATGCATTCATCCAAAGCAAATACCCGTTGTAAAACAAGCGTTTACTCCCACTCCCCAAGAGATTGACTGGGCCCAGCGGGTGATTGCTGCAGATAGGGCCTCTGGAGGGCAAGCCGCCAAAGTGGATGGGAAAATGATCGATCGGCCGGTTGTCATGCTGGCGCGCCGTATCCAAAGTTTGGCTGGTAATCCCTAAGTTTTTCGCTAAAAATCCGTGGCAAAATGGCGTTTGCTTTATCCCTTACGGAGACTTTTGAATGAACTTGAAAAAACCTTTAAACACATTACTTGCTGCAGTGATGGGTGCTGGCTTGCTATTGACCGGCACTGCAAACGCACAAAAATACCCTGATAAGCCAATTAGCTTAGTGGTTCCGTTTGCTGCTGGTGGTCCAACCGATACGATTGCTCGTCTACTGGCAACCCAAATGAGTAAATCCTTGGGTCAATCCGTGATCGTTGAAAACGTTCCCGGTGCTGGTGGTACCGTTGCTTCTGCGAAAGTTGCTAAATCCAAACCCGATGGTTACACCATTTACATCCACCACATGGGTATGGCCACCGCTCAAGCTTTATATGACAAGTTGCCCTACGATCCACTCAAAGATTTTGAGTACATCGGTCAAGTAGCTGATGTGCCAATGGTGCTCTTGGGTAGCAAAAACTTCCCACCGAATAACTTCAAAGAACTTGAGGCATACATTCGTGCTAACAAAGACAAGGTAACGATGGCCAATGCAGGTCCAGGTGCCGTGTCCCAACTGTGCGGACTGATTTTCCAGAGCCGTTTAGGTGTGCGTGTGACAACCGTTCCTTATAAAGGTACTGGTCCTGCATTGACTGACCTAGTTGGCGGTCAAGTGAACATTTTGTGCGACCAAACTACCCAAACCATTCCGTTCATCAAAGACGGCAAGGTTAAGGTCTATGGCGTAACTACTCCCAAGCGTCTTTCTGCCCTCCCCAATGTTCCAACCTTGGATGAGCAAGGCATGAAAGGCTTTGATGTGAAGGTATGGCATGGTATTTATGCACCCCTTGGCACACCAAAACCTGTTCTCGAGAAACTCAATGCTGCCCTCAAGAAGGCATTGACCGATCCTGATCTGAAGGCTCGCTTGGATTCTTCGAACATTGATATCGTTCCAGTTGCTAAGCAAAATGGTGAGTCACTCAAATCTCACTTGGATGCTGAAATCAACCGTTGGGGTCCAATCATTCGTAAAGCCAACATTCCTGATTAATTTGTTGCGCTTTCAATGAATCCAAGGCCGGTGCAAACCGGCCTTTTTATTTGGGAATTAGTCAAACATCCGACCGCGTTTGCGACGTGCCATCAAACTTGCATCAATACCCCATCCATCTGCATCCTCTGCTTGAGGTCTGCCCCAAATCACCCATCGAATACTCAGTCCAATTGCCCAGACTGCAAGAAATGGATCCAAGAGGTAATCCCATAAATTCATCGACTCATGCCAGTGAATGGACCAGGCAATCACGGCAATCGATAACATCAGGGCCTCCCAAGAGTGCTTGGCAAAGAAATAAATTGCAGCAACTAACAAAACTGTTCCTACGAAAACGCTGGAGTGATAGCCCCACGCATAGGGATCAAACATAGTAAATCCCAAAGCAAAGGGATAAAAGAGGATAGCTACCACTGCAATCAGAATTGGAGTAATGCTTGTAATTCGAAATGCATTCCACCCGGTCCATGTCAATACGATTAGTAGTAGACTCAAAATACTCAAATCACCGGTTACTCCCCGAATATAGGCAGCAAATGGCAAACTCCATGGGGCGCCAATTGCTGCAAACGGGGCAAGTAAAACGAGTGATGCAATGCTCACCAAGAGAAGTCCTGAAATAAACCCATGGCCGATATTGAGAGTGGCTCGAATCAGATGCAAAAAAATAATGCTGGTAATGAGACTAATCTCAATAAGCGGTAGTTGATGAATCAAGGTGGAGAAGGTCATGGGGTCTGATCCGTTTCTACTTTTATATGCTGGAGATACGACTGTAAATTACCAACATCCCAAAGAATTGACTTGATTCGCTTGCGATTCCAGGTATAGACCAGTAGGACTTGACCTTGTTGATTCAAACTCATATAGGGATATGAAAACTCCTCCTTGGGATTGGTCGTTGAGGCGGTCTCATCCTCAAGCACCGCAATCGTCTTCCAGGGCGAGTAATTGCTCTTTGCCGGCTGACTGCTATCCATTTGAGTCTGGCTGGGCCATGATGCCGCAAGGACCAAGCGATGACGTCCATGTTCCAAATCGTTAAAGACCATCAAACGGGTTCGATCCGATAGCTCCACGCCGGTGATAGCTGCATTGGGATTGGGTAGACTTAAATCAGGCGCCAACTCCCAGCGCTCACCAGCGCTAGCGGTGTAGCTCACGGGTATTTGCTTAGCCCCCGTGCGGCGGGCTTGACGAAAATAAGCGCTCGCATGCTTGCCATCATCGATAAAGACAATGGGCTGTAAAGTACCGCGACCCGAGGTCATCCGTCGTTTGTCCAGCATCTGACCGGACGGATTAAGCCGCAATAACTCACCATATTTACCGATCCACTCGTGATAGACCGGGATTCCCATGGTGCCGTCCGCAAACAAAAACCCAGAACCCTTCACTAAAGTACTGAGGTTGACTAAGGGTGTGGTAATGAGTCGTTTGGGTCCAGTCCAAGTCAATCCATCATCATCAGAATGCATCACACTGATGGAGCTACCGGCCCAACCACCGATCGATACTGCCACCACATAAAGCTGCAGTTGGCCGTTGATATTACGCATGGGCACAGGATTACCAAGTTTGGCAATGTATCGTCCGAGACTTGCTTGCGCGCCCTCTCGATCAAGGACCACGCTCGCTGGCCCCCATTGCTTGGTTATCGAATCCCACACCGCACTCAGAATCACCACATCGGCCGCACCCTCTCGGGAACCTGCAAACCAAAACGCGCGCCAGTTTCCATCCTTTAACGGAATGACGCTCGCCGCATGCACCGATGGTCTAGTCGTGTCAGGCAACCACTCCGTCAATCCATGCAATATAAGGGGGGTTGAGGCCGGCTTCGTTTTAAGTGTCGATGGGCTAGCAACACTAGTTACGTCTTTGCTAGTTTCTTCAACCGGCACCTGAAAATCCGCCCAGGCCGGATGCTCATCCAACTGAAAATACGCCATTGCGGTTGCCACGATTAGGAATACAAATGCAAGTACCCGCATCATCGGCATGCATCTTTCTCTGTGCCGGTATCCTTACCGATATTAAACGGGGCAAATAAGATGTACTCTTTCACGAAGAGATTGTCGCTCACTTGACCCAATAGCATCGCCTTGATCTCATCGGATGAGTGTCGGGCACGCATCTCAAGGCGCTCACCAATCACCTCGCAATCGGGGCAAGGGACAAACTTAGCATTCACCGGAGCCTGGACTGCAAAATAGGCATAGCGATTGGCTAGCTGGGTGAGGTTTTTAGCTTCACTTGCAGGATAGCCCTTGATTTCAGCACCTGGAATCAAAAAGCGGTACTCCTCATCCTTGGCCCGAAAGTCACAAGGGAACCATACCGTTTTACCTTGAAGTGCGGCAATGGTTTTCGTATCAAAGCGCCCTGCGGCTCCATCGAGTGGCATGATGCTACTACTTAAAGATAGAACGGTAAGAAAACAAGCTAGCAGCGTTGCTGTTTTGGTAAAACGAATCTGAAATAGCCCAAGCAAAACAATGGCAATTGCACCGAGAAGCAAGAACCAATGCCATATTGGATAGGACCAAAGATGGATATTCCAAGAGAGCCATGCTAGAGCCACCAAGACAATACCCTGCAATAGCAAGCCAATCCAGAAGGTCCAGCGATTAAGTTGCTGCCAATGTATAGCCAATAAGATGGCAATCGCTGGCATGATCGGCAACAAATATCGACCAGAACGTTGACTTGGTAGAGAAAAGATAATGAAGAACACCGCGATCCAAATCCACAGCAACTTTTCTTCAGTGCTGATTGGCTTGCGATCACGGATTGCCAGATAAAAAAGATTAAATACGGCGAATGCTAAAAATCCGGCATTTGCTACCCCAGTCACTAAGAGCATGCCCACGCTATCCCCACCCCAGGCAAAGTCTTTCAGGTAACTCGTATTCCTGGCAGCAAACTTACCTGCATTCTCACCAATCACGAATTCATTCCAGATCGCCAAGGGATCGGGATCGAATACAAACCACAGAGCAAATAAACCCAATGCAATCAGGCTGATCGAAATCACTTTGAGAAGGTCGCGCTGGATGCATTCTATCACCCGACGATCGCGCCATTGCCAATACCAGAGAGTTAATACCAGGCAGGCAGGAACAATATACGCCACCGACTTATAGAGTAGTGCGCAACCAAAGGCAAACCCTGTAATGAAAGGAAATACCAATTTAGACTCAGTGAGCCGCTTACCATTAATCAGTAGCAGAAAAAATGGGAGAGAAAGCCAAAAAATCTCTGGGGGTTCGGCTAGATAAGGACGCCCATAACGATAGGTATTAAAGAAGGCAAGCCAAATAACCCCTGCCAATACTCCAGCCGAGAGATTTTTACTCATTGCGACTGCACTCAACACAATTAGGAGGGCAGTAAGTGCGGTGTACAACAAACTTGGCCAACGCAAATTGAAGAGCGACCATGCCTTGCCATGATCGGTTGAGAGCATCCCCTGCCAGAACAACAATGGTGGCTTAGTATTTTTGATACCGACCATGTCTGACTGCAGCGGCAACCATGCATCGGATGCATTGGTCATACGGACAATATGGGCGTAGGGGTACTCATCGCCATTCTTGGGCGCGAAACGACTATCGACCCCATAAAAATAGGTAACGCACGCCAAAACAAGTCCAAACAGAATCGAAGGAATGGAGATGGGCGCTTGCATAGCCGATAGTTTATTAGCCTACCATTTAGGACTCTTGAATTCCTGAATATATTTGCATTAAAACTAGGGAAAACCTTAATCCCAGGACATCCTCTGGGTTATATCATTATGACTAATAGGTATTAAATAGATGAGACATTCCCCAAAAAATTGCCTATCCATCATTTAATATCACAAAAGCTTTTTGTTGTTCGCATGAAAACCAATGGAGATTATCAAAATGCACTTTCCATCTGCACATAAGCTCAAAGTCATGGGGCTTAGCATCGGCACCTTAGGTCTACTATCTCTTAGTAGCTTGGCGGTTAGCCAAACCAGTCCAGCCAATATCAATCAACTTTCCTTGGCGGCTACCTGCGCCAATTGCCATGGCACGAATGGGGTTGGCGTTCCAAATGCAGGGATGCCACAAATTAATCATTTAACGCCCGATGCGATGTTGACTCAACTCAAAGCCTTTAAGAGCGGTGCTCGTTCGGGAACGATCATGCACCAATTAACTAAAGGCTATACCGATGAGCAACTCCAAACCATTGCCAATGTGCTTGGCAAAAAATAATTGAGGATAAAAAAATGGATCGTCGTCACTTTCTAGGTGTTAGTTCAGCTGCTTCTCTCGGTGTGTTAGCTGGTTGCGCAAGCAGTCCTCCTGTCAATATCAGCAAAGCCAATGTGGTGGTCGTTGGCGGTGGTTATGGTGGAGCAACAGCCGCTAAGTATGTGCGGATGTTCTCAAACAATACTGCTCAAGTTACCTTAATTGAACCCAATCCTGAGTTCATTTCTTGCCCATTGTCGAACCTAGTCGTTGGTGGCCACACCACCATTGCCAATATCTCGACCCCCTATGACAACTTAACAAAGCGTCACGGCATTAAGATTGTGAAGGATATGGTGGCCTCCATTGATCCGAAGCAAAAGACTATTCGTCTTGCCTCTGGCGGCTCAATGAAGTATGACAAGCTCATCCTATCACCTGGTATTGGTCTCATGATGGATACCATCAAAGGCTTGGATAAGGCTAACCAAGAAGGGGTTACGGTCCAAGCATGGAAAGCGGGCGCTGAAACCGTCTTGCTTCGCAAACAACTGGAGTCCATGAAAGATGGTGGCGTTTATGCCATCTCCATTCCGATGGCACCGTATCGCTGCCCTCCCGGACCTTATGAGCGGGCCTGCCAAGTCGCCAGTTACTTTAAGCAATTTAAGCCAAAATCCAAGGTATTAATCTTGGATGCCAACGATGACGTGACCTCCAAAGGTGGCCTATTTAAGAAAGCCTGGGCGTCGATGTACCCCGGCATGATTGAATACCGTCCCAAGCACAACGTGATTGCAATTGATTCCAAGACTAAAACACTGAAATTTGATGTTCAGGATGATGTCAAGGCTGACGTTCTAAACGTACTTCCTCTCATGCGCGCTGGTGACATTGCCATAAAGACTGGCATAGCCAACTCGAATGCCCGGTGGGTGAATGTCAATTACATCAATTTTGAATCCACTGCCGCCAAAGACATTCATGTTCTTGGTGACTCGATTCAGGTTGCGCCACTCATGCCTAAATCAGGCCATATGGCGAACTCGCATGCAAAGGTTGCGGCAGCGGCTGTGGTTGCTGAGCTCGGTGGCTTTGAAATTAATCAAGCGCCTGTGCTCACCAATACCTGTTATAGCTTCGTTAATGCCGATGAGGTGGTTCACGTTGCTAGCGTCCATCAGTACGATGCCAAAGATAAGACCTTCAAGACCGTTCCCGGCTCCGGCGGTCTATCACCAGCCCCGACTAAGCTCGAGGGAGTCTATGCCTGGGGTTGGGCTCGCAACATTTGGGCAGACAGCCTGGGTTAATCAACCACCTGCCTTTGGAAAAGCCAAGCAATTCTGCTTGGCTTTTTTATTAGCCCCGACCGAATGGGCCATTTAATTGAATCGTGGTCCAGTTAAGAAGCATAGCCACCGACACCCAGGCGAGGTATGGCAGCATCAAGAGGCTTGAGATGGGTGAGTATGAGCGGGTAGCGAGCACAATCGCTAATACCGAGAGCCATAGCCCAACCGCTTCAATCAAAGCCCAATCTGGTCGCTGCATCCGAAAATAAAGCACGCTCCAGATGAAATTGAATAGGCCATTCACGATGAAGAGAATGACCAACATGCGAATAGTTTCTTGATTGGGCGCGCGATGATACGCCATCACGAATGCAGCACCTGCAAGAATAAAAATGGTGGACCACATGGGACCAAATACCCAATCGGGCGGTTTCCAGGCCGGCTGCTGGAGGCTTTTGTACCACTCACCAATATCGGTTGCCCATGCTCCAGCTAATGCAAGTACTAAACCCCAAACAACAGCAAAAATGATTGGCTTATAGTGCGCAAACCATTCTGCACTCATACCTTCGCCATACCCAAAAGGTGGGCCATGTCTTTAAAGAAGATTTTGATGTGGGCCATGGGGTCTTTGCGAACTAATTTCTTATACATATACGACTCAAAGGTTAAACGTTGAACGTCTTTATCTTCGCACATTTTGACAAAACGCTCACGCCGCTTATCGTTGCCGTACCAAAAGCGTTGCATGATCCCCAGAACCAGAAATACTGTACCGTGCTCTTTCATGAAGCGCTTGCGTGCTTGGGCTAAGGCTTTGACATTCCCGGTCACCAATAACTCATGCACCGACTCAGCCGCTAATCGACCGCCCACCATGGCGTAATAAATCCCCTCTCCAGATGCGGGAGCAACAACTCCGGCGGCATCGCCAGCCAAAATCACATCCCGATTGTTATCCCATTTTTTAAGAGGCTTCATGGGCAACGGTGCACCTTCATGACGGAGTAACTCAGTATTTTCTAAATTAGTCAATTTCTTGAGTTGGCCAACGGCACTGCGTAATGAAAACCCTTTGTCCGCACTGCCAGTGCCAATGCTCATGGTATTGCCATGAGGAAAGATCCAGCCATAGAAGTCGGGGGATAGCGTTCCTTGATAAAACACATCGCACCGTGATCCGTCATAACCCTGAGGCGGTGCCTCAGGTACTCGAACAATCTCGTGATAAGCAAATACGTAATCGACGTCTTTAGCCCCTGGGATTGCTTGGCGACCTACACCCGATTTCGCGCCGTCAGCGCCAATAATGGTCTTGGCACGAACCGCCCCAGTCTTCTCTGGCTCCGATCGATTGGCTGAGTGAATTCGATAGTGAACAATGGCAGTACCATCGGTATCGCGTGTGATCTTCTCAAAAATACCAGTACGACGTGTGGCGCCATCATTGGCCGCACGAACGCGTAACCATTCATCAAATTGATCACGATCGACCATTCCCACAAAGCCGCCATCAATCGGGATATCTACTTGGTTATTTTTTGGTGAGATCATACGGGCTGAACGGGCTTTAGCCACCAATAACTCATCAGGAATCCCAAAGTCTTTAATCAGACGCGGAGGAATTGCGCCACCACAGGGTTTGATTCGCCCTGCACGATCAAGCAATAAGACGGTGTGTCCCATTTTGGCAAGATCGCCTGCGGCAGTGGCCCCTGCGGGCCCACCACCAACGACCACTGCATCAAAGGTTTCTAGGGTACTCATGATGATCCTCCACGGGAAATAAGCTGACAAGGGATTGATGATTCAAGCGACTGGGATTTGGAAATACGTTCAATGGGTCGGATATAAAACGACAGGATGGCAGCAGCCATAAATAAAATAGCTTCAATGAAGAACACACTTGCATAGGCTGTCACTGGGTCACCCAATAAATAGCGCGCAAGATCGCTTGCTCCGGTCCCTAAAATACCACCGAGACCAAAGGCAATCGCTTGCGCTGCGCCCCAAACGCCCATGCGAACACCCTCGCGACGCTCCCTGCCCATGCCGGCAAACTGCATCATGGAGCCAATCGCTGCGATTGAAAACGCGCCGTTGGATAAACCCAATATAAATACCGTGCTAAAAAATGGCCAACCGGGGCCCACTAATCCAGACATCACCAAACTCAACATGGCGAGCGATGAGGCAATACAACCGCCCACCGTCCACATCCGCAGGGACGATAAATTGGGATTCTTACTTCTACTCGTAACAAATCCACACAAAAGCATTCCACAAAGTACGCCCGCGTGTTGAAGGCCCGATAGGCTCGTCGTTTCTCCAGGCATTAAACCAAATGCGGTACCTGCAAATGGCTCCAAGATCAGATCTTGCGAGCTATATGCCAACATTGAGATAAAGACAAATACGGTAAAGCGCCGTACCCGGGACTCTTGCCATACTTCCGCTAAGGCCTCTTTAAAGCGCAGTTTAGGTTCATTGGCGTTTTGTGCTGCTTGCGCCAACGATTTAGGCTCAAGCCCATGCAGGGCAATGAAGCTGACGACTAAGGCTAAGCACGACACCCCAAGCGAAACCATAATGAGGCGTTCAAAGGAAAATGGGTCGAGTAGTTTTCCGCTAATCCCCGCTGTCATGGCAAAGCCAAAGATCATCATGAGCCAAACACAGCTTGCGGCGGCGGCTTTGCGCTTTTCGTCCACGCGTTTTGCTAGGAGTACCAGTAAAGCCGTACCACTTGCGCTTACTCCTAAACCAATCATCATGAAGGCAATGAAAGCAAGGCTAATACCCCAACTGACATCACGACTCATTAGAGCTACTGCACTTGCCGCTAACACTCCACCGCTCGCCAGTACTAACATCCCACCCTGAATCCAGGGCGTTGAACGGCCACTGCGATCCGATCCAAAACCCATGCGGGGTCGAATAAATTGCACTAGATAATGCATTGCTACTAGTAATCCAGGCAGTAAGGCAGGAAGCGCGAGCTCAATCACCATCACTCGGTTCAAAACCGATGTGGTCAGAACCACGACTGCGCCTAAGGAGGCTTGTACAAGCCCTAAACGAGCAATCCCAAACCAATTGAGGGTGGTCGAATGTTGAGTCATACTGATCGACCCACCGCAAAGGCACTAATCATCATGCCACTCACAAATAATGGGACCCCAAAGCCGCTGAGGAATAAGGCCCTCTTGACCGGGTCTTCTAGGAAATACTTCATCATGAGCAATTGCGCAATGATTAAGACTAAGATAGCCAATGCATGAAATGAGCTGCCATGCCAGTATAAGAATCCAACCACCAAATATTGCGGGACGATCATCATCAAGCAGGCATTCCATGCTGCTCCGTTAATACCCAATTGCACGGGCAATGAACGCACGCCCATTTGGCGATCGCCCTCAATCGACTTAAAGTCGTTCAAGGTCATAATGCCGTGCGCGCCAATGCTATAAAGCAGTGCTAAGGTTATCGATGCAGTTGATGGAAATACATCCCCCAACATCACTGCAGAACCAGTAAACCATGCAAGGCCTTCGTACGATAATCCGCAAGCTGCATTCCCCCACCAGCCATTTTGTTTGAGGCGCAACGGTGGTGCACTATATGCCCAAGCTAAGAGCAGGCCAATCAAGGTAGCAACAAATGCCCAGGGGCTAATCCACCATCCCACGAGCAGCGATAAACTGGTCCAAAGAATGGCAATGTATAGGCCCCAGCGTCCCGGCATGCGTCCTGACGGAATCGGACGATTGGGCTCATTAATCGCATCAACATGTCGATCAAACCAATCATTAATTGCCTGGCTAGTGGCGCATACCATCGGGCCGGCTAACAGAACACCGGCGAGTAAGATCTGCCAACGCTCTGTCATTGCCACACCGGTTGCAATGACTCCACAGGCAAATGCCCACATGGGTGGAAACCACGTAATGGGCTTGAGCAACTCCAAGATTGCCAATGGAGTTGGCCAGGACCGTTGAGAAGATTGGTTTAAGACCGAAGTCCCCATTTCCATAATCCATCCGTTGAAAATGGTAAGACCATCATGATGTGCTCGAGAATTGCAAGCGATAGTAAAGTCGCCAAAATGGTCGACGACGCAATTTGATATGCATTGGCATTCGCAGCAAATGCGTGTTGCCAAAGAGGTAATGCCGCCAAACACGCCAAAAGAATCGAAATTGGTAATAAGGGGTTCATCGCTCGCTTGGTGAAGTAACTATGCATGTATTGAAGATGCACGGGTAAGAACTTCTCGTTTAGATTCAACACCCCTAAAAACACATTGAGCTTAGCGCTTTGCCGCATTGCCCAGAGGATGAGGAAGGTCCATAAGCCCACTAAATTACTGCCACCCCACGTTGCGATTGCTACGGCAACTCCGAGAACAATTAGAGCCAATTCATGATGCGAGATGGTCTGAAACGCATAAAAAGCCTTACGCACACCCCTGCACTCAGCTGGGCATGGGGTGCGTCTGGAGCCAGTGACGTACCCCAATAAAAATCCAATCTCTTGCCAAGCCCAAACCAATAAAGCGCAAGTAAATCCGCAATACGCTCCAGCCACTGTATTGAGATTAGAACTGGTCTTTAGACCAACCAAGGCAAAGAGCAAAACCATGCCGCTCATCCAAAAAGTTGCCTGATGGGTCGAGCGTGGACGTTGATTAAGTAACAAAATGATTCCCGTACCAAACCACCATAAAAAGATGGTGTAGAGCATCGGAAAGAGAAAGCTACTCACGCTCATCGTTTGTTACCAGCTGGGGACCAAGCGAACATTACGGGGTAACTCATGGTTGTGCACGGGTAAGAAATAAGCGCGTGCAAAGACCAAACCGGCCCGCACTCCTAAGAGCGGTACCATGACTTTTGCCAAGAGACCACCACGGGCTTTATACACATCCATTTTTTGGAATAAAGCCAGCATACGGTTCATGCACTCGTAAAACCGAGGGTCATCTAAGTTCAAGGTGACGGGGAATACCTGTTTGGTAATCTCATTGGTAATCCGCAAGACCTTTTTGTCATAGTCAGTAGGTGAGATTTGCATTGCTTTATATAACTGTGGTCGTGAATGATCGCGGACATACATCGTGCTATAGACCGCTAAGCAAAAGAACCGAATCCAATATTTATTAAGCCCCGTTAATAAATGGGGATTAGCACGCATGATTAATGCAAAGGCTTCGCCGTGACGAAACTCATCATTGCACCACCTCTCAAACCACAAAAAGATCGGATGAAAACGGAGCTCTGGTTTTTTCTCAAGCTCCCGAAAGATCGTGATGTACCTGGCGTATCCAATCTTCTCGGAGAGATAGGTTGCATAGTAAATAAATTTTGGCTTGAAATATGTGTATTTTTTTGCCTTTGCCAAAAATCCGAGATCAATCCCAATATCAAAATCCTTGAGCCATTGATTAATAAAACCCGCATGGCGCGACTCGTCACGAGCCATATAGCCATAGAGCAACTTCATATCCTCATTTTTGACCTTACGCTTAATCTCGGCATACAAAATACATCCTGAAAACTCCGAGGTAATGGAGCTAATTAAGAAATCAACAAACTCGTCATAGAGTTCGGGATCCACATTGGAATAGTTCTTACTCATATCAGCAGGTCGCTGAAAATGATCTGAATTAATATCGGCTGCAAACTCAGCCATCAGAACATTCCATTCCGAGCGCAATGCATCAATGTTGGTGCGATCCACTTCGGCAAAGTCGGTGGTGTAAAACCGTGGACTCAACATGGCATCTTGCAATGCCCTCTTGGTTGAATCATTAATTTGCGGGGCCACTGGAATTTGATCTCGTAATAGGCTTTCTGCGGACTCCATGTATTTCTCCAATATCAACGTTGTTGGATTTGATTTGCATCCGTCCGAAGAAGGCGTGCAAAATGCTGCGAATTAATCACCCCAAAGGACTCCAAATCAATCATGCGTCCTGTACTGGGGTCGGAAAGGGTCAAGCGCCCATCTTGACGGGCAATTAGCTCAAATGGAGGTTCGCTTCCGATCTCACGACGCTTGCGCTCTTGCGCTAGGGTTCTTAAAGCCCCACGCACAAAGCCTGCCTCTCCAGTAATGACATCGACTTGCTGCTTCGTTTGATAATCCACTACTGTAATTGAGCCATCAGCGCGATCTTCAAACCGTAATTGTTTGATGAGTGCTGCGGGCGCATCGGGATACCGCACCATCTGTTGGGACTGCTGCGTTACCCAAGTAGCGAATACAACAAGCGCTCCAAGTGCGAGTGCGAGAACACTCGTTTTAGTCATTAAGGACGATGATGAACGACTCATGTGCGTGATTGAGAAACCTTTGCAATCGCCATACCCTGCCCATACGAACTAACTGGTGACTCGGACTGACCGATGGGCTGGGGGCGGAGTTCAACTTGATTCATCGTCGCCCAAGTATCTGCAAATAACTTAGCCACCTTGGCACCCTCTGGTACGCAGCGCAACATCGGCTCGGGGTGGGCTAACTTCCAGGCGCGGGCATGTGGCCACAGATGCAAGAACGGGATTTTGTCATCGGCATTGAGCTTGATGGGGATATCCGCACTACCATCAGGATAAATATGAACACCCGCTTGGGCCAAACGTTTGAGGGGTAAATTAAATGTAATCGTCAGCACAATCCCAATGCGCATCACCAAACGCCGATTGGTTAAGGTATACATCGTTGCATTCACTGACCAATAAGTAAGCAAGGCTAATAAAGTCAATGCGCAAAGCGACAATCCCAAGGCCCAAGCAAAGCCAGGCCATTCCTCAGCCCAGCCACCCGTAGAGCGACTAATCGCAATGATCTTGAGAACCACCATGGCAGAAAAGTAAAGCGCAAACCATTGCAAATGCGCCGCATGAAGTGCAAATGATTTGAGGTCTGGCTTTCCTTGCCACAGAATACGCTCGTTCTGAGGTAAAGGCTCAGGTAATCCGGGCTGTGCCTCGAACTCGTGCTCCGGGGATTGGTAGATCGTACTCATTCCAATTACACCAATGGCTCACTGCGCTCAGGGGTGGCATATAAAGTACCCGCCCCAAAGTACGCCATGATTTTCTCCTCTTCGAGCAGGGTGATTTGCTCCATGCTCTTGGTCGCGGGTACATTGGCAAAGTGCTTACCTAAGACCGCTTTCACAGATACCTGATTGCGACCGACCCGAGCAAAGTTCATGGGCAACAGTACGCGACGAGCACCTGCTTCTGGGGTGGTCTCGAGCTCAAGATACCGAATCATCATCTCCAGACGATCAACCCAAATCTCTTTAATGGTTCCACCGCGGACACCATCGGCGCCCACTACATTGAGACCACGCGGATCAATATCCTGTCTGGCCACACTAAAGTCACTCAACAAGCGCATTGGAAGAATGCGAGGACCACCTTCTGGCATATGATCGGGTACATCAGCACGATTGGCGTATGCGCCTGGGCCAATGCCATCGAGCATTGGGTTACCAGTTGGCTCAATCGGAGCGCCATTCATCCCATTCGCTGGTCTAGCAGCCAAACGCTCTAAGGGTTCATCACGGGGTACCGTGACATCGCCACCGAATTGGGTCTTAAAGGTTTTTGGCTTAGGCATCGCCGCAATGCCTTCGGCACGACGCACCTTACCCGCCTGATCGTACTCAAGCGGAAATCCCTCGCGTTTACTCTCAATGGTGAGGTAATAAATGAGGATAGCGAAGAAAACCCAAAATGCATACAGGGCTAATTGCGCGACATCCACGTATTGTGTAATTGCTCCAGTTCCCATAACGTACTCCCCTCTTTAACAATGAATTAGCTTGGAAACTCCGCTAATCCAAACTTCGAATCCGATAGCGTTGGCTTTGAACGTTTCATCATGACCAAAGGACCAATCGCAACTAAAGTTGCAAACAACAAAAATAGTTCAATGTGATACACAAAGCTATAACCCGTTCCTGGTGAAACTAAAACGGATCCAAGCGATCCCGATACAGCTAAGCTGGAAACCACATCCCGAATCACTCCACCCAAACCAATCGCTAAACCTGCTGCAGTAGCACTCACTGCACCCCAGGCACCAATAACTAGACCATTCATTCCTAAGGAATCAAAACTCATCGCGGTTGCTAAGGTGCTAACAGCAAATAATCCGCCACCAAAACCAATCAAGAATGCGCCAACTCGAAATAAATTAGGTGCGAGTAGTGGCTCAGAGAAGATGACACAGGTAAAAGCAAAGATCCCACACAGAGCGCCAATCGCAGCCAAGCGGTGCGAATCAATTTGACGATTTAGGACCTTGGCTGCCAACATAAATGCCAATAAGGCCCCGATTGAGGTCAAGCCGGTTAACAAGGTGGTAGCACTCACCGACAGATGAAGCACTTCGGCCCCATAAGGCTCTAAGATGATGTCTTGCATGCTAAAGGCTGCGGTTCCCATCCCTAAAGCAATCAAGAAACGAATGACCTTGTCTTGCTTGGCAAATTGATTCCAAGATTCTTTAAAACAAGTGATTGGCTCTTGACGGAGCTGCTCCTTCGTCTTCGGCTGGCGCGCCTCTTGCTTCCACAGCGCCATCAGATTTAGTACCATCGTCAGGGCTGCGGCGCCCTGCACCACTTGAATCAAACGCAGTGGTGAGAAGTTCGTTAGCAATAGTCCAAATATCACGCTACTGAAGACCATACCGACTAGGAACATCACATACATCAGGGCCACAACTCGAGGACGGGATTCCGTCGTTGCTAAATCGGAGGCCAGCGCTAAGCCTGCCGTTTGGGTAATTTGCATACCCGCACCAACCAATAGGAACGCCAGTGCTGCAGCAATGTAACTAAACCAGTGGGGCCAATTAGAATCGCCAGACAATAAGATCAAAGAGAATGGCATGATGGCAAGACCGCCGAACTGTAACCAACTCCCTAGCCAAATATACGGAACGCGCTTCCAACCCAAAAAGGAGCGGTGGTGATCGCTCTTAAATCCCACTAGTGCGCGAAATGGTGAAAACAATAAAGGGAGTGCCACCATCAACGCGACGAGACTTGCGGGCACGCCCATCTCGACGATCATGACGCGATTGAGAGTACCGATCAGCATTACAGTCGCCATCCCTACTGATACTTGGAACAATGCCAAACGAAGCCATTTACTTAAAGGTAAATCCTTGGTTGCCACATCAGAAAAAGGCATGAACCGTGGCGAGATTCGTCGCCAGGCCGAGAAAAGATTAAGGTTCATCACTCGCATCATCGACTTAGTACCATCGCCTGCGAAATATAAAACCCGCGTGCAATCTTTTGGGTCGCATCAATCTTCCAGGTACTCAGATCAGGCTCGCGTGTAATTAACTTCGCCAGCGTTTGCTCAGCAACTGGCTCAATAAAAGGTGCACGATCACCGCGTGGAAATAAACGTCCTACGGCAATCATGGTGGATAAAAATGGGTTCTTAGGTGCAAACGTGAATGCAATACGTTGCCGAGTCCGTTGCGCGAGTCCTGCAAGCGCCGTCGTAATATCGCGGCGATGGTAATGAATCATGGAATCCATACAAACCACGTGATCAAAATCACCCAAGGACGGGTCTAACATGTCCCCAGCAAAGAACTCAATTGAGCCCTGACCCAAGTCCGTCGGTAAGCGCTCGCGTGCCAAGTCAATCAAGGTTGGCGAGATATCGGTGGCCATCACTTGCGCACCGCGCTTGGCCAATTCGACCGCGAGTGCACCGGTCCCACAACCCGCATCCAAAACCCGCTGTCCATGGAGGTCATTAGGCAAGTAACTTAGAAGGACATTGCGCATCTCATCGCGCCCTGCCCGTACGGTTTTACGAATACCACTGACTGGTGCAGTGGAGGTTAATTTTGCCCAGGCATCAAACGCAGTACGGTCAAAGTACTGCTGCAACTGACTGCGTTTTTCAAGATACGAATGCTCCTGCATGGCGAGCCCCTAATTAATCAAATCCCAAGAGATCGAAAATGTCACGATCCTTCATAGGTACTGCTGGCAGAGGATCTGCGCCAGCCCAGAGGGCTGCTGCTAAACGCAGGTACTCTTGCTGTACTTTGTCGAGCTCTGGCGATTGCTCCATCTCAAAGAGCGTTGATTTCTTTAAGCGGCTTCGACGAATCACATCCAAATCTGGAAAATGGGCCATCGTTTTGAGGCCCACTTTTTCATTGAACTTATCAATCTGATCGGTACCGGCACTGCGATTAGCAATCACACCGCCTAAGCGCACGTTATAGTTTTTAGCTTTAGCACCAATCGCTTGCACAATACGATTCATCGCAAAGATTGAATCAAAATCATTAGCCGTAACGATCAGGGCACGATCCGCATGCTGTAAGGGTGCTGCAAAACCACCGCATACTACATCGCCCAGTACATCAAAAATGACCACATCGGTATCGTCAAGTAAGTGATGTTCTTTGAGTAATTTGACAGTCTGTCCCACCACATATCCACCGCAGCCAGTTCCTGCTGGAGGGCCACCGGCTTCAACGCACATGACACCGTTATAGCCTTCGTAGACAAAGTCCTCGACGCGTAACTCTTCCGAATGAAAATCGACCTTCTCTAAGACATCAATCACGGTAGGCATCAATTTTTTGGTGAGCGTGAAGGTGGAATCGTGCTTTGGATCGCAGCCGATCTGAATCACACGCTTACCTAATTTGGAGAAGGCTACCGAGAGATTCGAGGAAGTAGTGCTCTTGCCAATTCCGCCTTTCCCATAAACCGCAAAAACTTTTGCTTTCCCAATCTTTAAATTGGGGTCAAGTTGGACTTGAACACTACCCTCTCCGTCCGCTCGCCGTGGTTTCATCTCACTTACGGGAATATTGACTACGTTCATAACATGGCTCCAGTGCGCTTAGCGTCCAAAATGGGCTTTTGCGTCGTACAAAGTTTCTAAAGAAATCGTTGGTAAACCGCGCTCAATCGCAAAGCGCTCGGTATTGCGTTTTGCCTTACCGCGCACAAAAAATGGGATCTTATTTAATTCTCTCTGTGCCTCTGGCTCCCACACACTCTCTGTGACTGGTGCGCCATTAGCAACCGCTACCTCAGGAACCGGTGTGGGTTCAGACGCGACATTCGCTTCATTCGCAGGAGTGCGCTGATGTCCATGGCCCAAGTGTGACGGGGCTGCGCCATCATGAAACTCAAAGTCCTCACGGAACATACCAATCAAGTGCTCCTCTAAGCCCATCATTAATGGATGGACCCAGGTATCAAAGAGAACATTGGCCCCCTCAAACCCCATTTGTGGCGAATAACGTGCCGGGAAGTCCTGCACATGAATTGGTGCTGAGATGACGGCACACGGAATCTTCAGACGTTTTGCAATGTGGCGCTCCATCTGACTACCCAAAATCAACTCGGGCTGTAATTCGGTAATACGCTGCTCGACCTCTAGGTAATCATCTGTAATCAAGGCTTCAATACCGTACTGACTTGCAGCCTCTCGTACTTCCCTAGCTAACTCTCGACTATAGGTACCAAGACCAACGACTTGGAAGCCCATTTCCTGCGACGCGACTTTTGCAGCTGCAATTGCATGGGTTGCATCACCAAAAATAAAGACGCGTTTATTGGTTAAATAGGTTGAGTCAACCGACAAGGCGTACCAGCGAGCACGCGAACGTTTAGTCAGCTCCTCGATATCACAATGGATTTGTGCAAGCGTACACACTTCCTCAATGAAAGCTCGTGTTGCATTAAATCCGATTGGGATGGTTTTCGTACTGGGTTGCCCGAAGTTTTTACTTAACCACTGGGCTGCACTATTAGCCACCTCGGGATAGAGCACCACGTTAAAGTCTGCCTCATGCAAGCGTGAAATGTCTTCAGGTTTAGCACCCAAGGGTGCGACAACATTGACTCTCACACCAATCTGTCGTAGTAGCTTCCGAATTTCCACCAAATCATCGCGATGCCGAAATCCCAAAGCAGTTGGCCCCAAGATATTGCAACTCGGTGGCAATCCAGGGGCTCGTGGTTTGCGCTTCTCTCCTGGAGGTAAAACGTAATCTTTACCTAACAAGCGCACCATTTGATAGAAAGTTTCCGCTGCGCCCCAGTTCTCTTTCTTTTGGTAGGCAGGCAATTCCAATGGCAATACAGGAACCGATAACTGCAGTGCAGCTGCTAATCCACCCGGATCATCCTGAATCAATTCAGCGGTACACGATGCACCAACCATAAGTAGGTCTGGCTTAAAGCGTGCATATGCAGAACGTGCCGCATCTTTGAACAACTCAGCGGTATCCCCACCAAGGTCTCGAGCCTGAAAGGTGGTGTAGGTCACCGGTGGGCGCTTGTTCATGCGCTCGATCATGGTAAAGAGCAAGTCCGCATAGGTATCACCTTGCGGTGCATGCAAGACGTAATGCACTCCCTCCATCGCAGTAGCAATGCGCATCGCGCCAATGTGCGGAGGTCCTTCGTAGGTCCAGAGCGTTAATTTCATGAGCTCCCCTAAGCCGCCAATTTAGTTCTGCGCACCAATGGCCGCGCAAAGAGTTCGGCCAGATCCGCTGCTTGATCAAATCCTTGAATCGGTGTGAACACCAATTCAATCGACCACTTCGTGGTCAGCCCTTCAGCCTCGAGTGGATTTGCTAAACCTAAGCCACAAACCACCATGTCGGGGCGATAAGTACGGCAGCGATCCAATTGCTTCTCCACATCCTGCCCTTCGGATAGGCTCACTTCGGTTGGCAATAACGCCAGTTCCTCCGCCAGATGTTGGCGATGGATATAGGGCATCCCAATTTCGGTCAGCTGCATGCCCAGTTCGCGGTGCAAGAATCTCGCCAGTGGGATTTCCAATTGCGAGTCTGGAAAGAAAAAGATTGAGCGGCCGTTGAGTACTTGCCGTTGGCGCTCAAGCGCCAAGTTTGCACGTTGACGCTTCGGCGCAATGACTGACTCAACGCGATTCGGATCGATTCCAAATGCCTTAGCTGCGGCAGCAAACCACGCCTCTGTCCCCTCAACACCAAGTGGGAATGGAGCCGGAATCCGCTTTGCGCCCAAATCATCGAGGACGCGCGCGGTATCGGTTAAGAATGGTTGCACCAGCAAGTACCGGGTATTCGGTCCTAGGCGCGGAATATCGCCCGATCGTCTTGGTGGGAAGAATGCATAGGATTCAATTCCCAGATCATTGAAGATACGGGAGAACTGATCCTCGACAATATCGGCCAAGCAACCAACGATCAAGAGGTCTACCTCCCTCTCTGTCGGATGCAGCTTTGCATGTTGCGGAATTTCTTTGGCAAGCGCGGCAAGGCAAGCGTCTTCACCTTGTGTGAAGGTGGTTTCAATTCCACTACCCGAGTAGTTGAGAATGCGCACGCGGGGTGTATACGTTTTACTTAAACGCTCAGCTGCGCGTGAGAGATCTAGTTTGATCACTTCGGACGGGCACGAACCCACCAAGAAGAGCATTTTGATATCGGGTCTGCGAGTGAGGAGTTGATTAACTACCCGATCAAGTTCCTCATTGGCATCGGCTAGTCCAGCTAAATCATGATCGTCAATAATCGCTGTGGCAAAACGTGGTTCTGCAAAAATCATCACGCCCGCAGCGGATTGCACCAAGTGAGCGCAGGTGCGAGAACCAACTACCAAGAAAAATGCATCCTGGATTTTGCGGTGTAGCCAAATGATGCCGGTCAGACCACAAAACACCTCGCGTTGACCACGCTCTTTGAGGATCGCGCGATCAGCCGAGTCACACGTATCGGTTGTGGGCTGCAAAGGAATCACGCGGTTCATGCCATCACCTGATCGGAGCGTTGACTTGACTCTTGCAAGCGAGCTTGGCGCAGCTTCCATAGAAACTGGGCGGCATTAATCACATACGCCAAATACGCCGATAAGGCCAATGCCATCAGTGCGCGAGGCTCTAAAAACCCAAACGTTAATGCAATTAAATAAGCGGTGTGCAATGCCAAAACCAGCATGCTAAACACGTCTTCCCAATAAAAAGCGGGTGCAAAAAGATACTTACCGAATACCTCTTTCTCCCAAATGCTGCCAGTGATCATGATCGTGTAAAGAATCAAGGTCTTGATCACGATCGAGACATTGGCGGCAAACTCACCCTGCCCCGTAGTTAAAAATCGAATCACCAAATACAGACTCACCAAGAAAATGACAAATTGCACAGGCGCCAAGATTCCCTGAACCAATGTCCATTTCGAACGATCACGACGCACTCGCTCTTCAGGTGTATAAAGGGGGTGAAATTGACTTGCCATGTGCTTTTTTCCTTACGCAGCCTGGCTCCTATATAAATATGTAAACCTAAGTTTACGCTTTTTTATGTAGACAAATCTAGGAATAAACCCTTATTAGTGTCAAATTATTTTGACAGTTTAGGATCCTAGTGGTAAACCTTATGGAAATTGGTCAAAAAAGGAAGGTTTTTGGCCTGCACTAGCCTATTTTTAGTTGGATTTCTAGAAAGAATTACCTAAAAAAAGGTGCTTGGAGTGCAATAAATATTGCATCGCAACATATGTAAATGGCTTAGGGGTTAAGAGTGGATCAATTTAATCTACCGAGAAACGGTAATCAGGCAGCAGAAGGCAAGGAAGGCCAAACATGGCACAGAAAACCACGCTTCAATACCGAGATTTCCAAAAAAATGGATTCGCCCAGCACCCATGAGCTCACCAATCTACTCAACAAAACCATAGAGGCACAAATCATTCCCCGCCTCCTCATGCAACATGGTCTGAATCGTCCTGAGGCTGATTCTAAGAAAGCTGGGATGCCAATATCCAGCGATGAGGTTAAACACTTTGCCGAATTGCTCATCCATAGCTCAAACGATATTTGCCTTGGATATATTCAAGTCTTGCGTCTTGAAGGTCGGGGCTTAAATGAGATCTATCTCGACTTAATTGCACCTGCGGCAAGACGCCTAGGTTGCTATTGGGAGCTCGATGAGCAAAGTTTTACAACCGTGACCCTCGCCCTCGGTCGGGTTCAGCGAATCATGCAAGAACTTAGTCCGGACTTTCGAAATAATGAAAGTGAATACAAGACCCACTCAGGGAAGGCCTTGTTATTTGCAATGCCCCACTCTCAACACACCATGGGTGTATTGATGTTGAGCGAGTTCTTTATCCAAGCAGGTTGGGATGTCACAACAGTAGCCAACCCCTCCAGCGAAGAAATCCTGTCGCTATGCCGCGAGCAAGCATTTGATATTGTTGGAATCTCGATTTCATATGAGCTGCAATGGGATGCCATGCAGGAATTAGTCAAAGCAATCCGGCAATGTTCGGCTAATTCGCAAATTGGGATTATGGCCGGGGGTGCGCTCTTTAATGCAAAGCCAGATTTAATAAATCAGTGCAACGCTGATATCTGTACCTTGAGTGCCCCAGATGCAGTAATTGCCGCTGAGAATATCTTAAAATCGCGTGTTTGAGAAAAACCATTAAAAGACTAAGTCCGTGACCAATATTGCCAGCACCGCCCACACTTTTGGGCAGTTAAACCCCGAGGAGATTGCCAATCTCGTCGAGGCCTCGGCAGACATCTCACTGACACTCAATTCAGCGGGCGTGATTCAGAGTATTGCCTTTGGTAACCCAGATCTACGAAGTCCGAATTTAGAAAACTGGGTTGGTAAATCCTGGATTGATATGGTCACGGTAGAGAGCCGTCCGAAGATTCAGGCGCTCTTAACAGATGCCAATGAATCCTCGCTCTCACGTTTTCGGCAAATTAATGTTCCAATGCCTGGGGCGAGTGATTTGCCCCTACTCTGCGCAACACTAAAAATCGGTAGTTCAGGTCAAATCATTGCGCTCGCTAGGGATTTACGAGAAATCTCTCTGTTACAACAACGTCTAGTCGACGCTCAGCAAGCGATTGAACGTGATTACACTCGCCTACGTCAACTCGAAACCCGCTATCGAGTTTTATTCGAAATGGCCTCAGAGGCCGTACTCGTTCTTGATGCGAACACCTTCAAGATTGTTGAGGCGAATCCACGAGCTGCTGATTTATTGAGCGAATCCATTAAAAAACTCAATGGTCGTTCTCTAATTGATTATTTAGCCAAAGGTGATCGGATTCAGGCGCAGTCTTTGTTGAGCAAGGTTGCCTATACCAATACCGCCGCTGATTTAAATACTAAATTACTGAATGGCCAAGAGGCATTTTTATCGGCTGCACCATTTCGCAATGAAAATCAATCTTTGCTATTAATTACGATTAAGCGCTCTGGTGAATTCATTGACCGTCAAGACGCTAGCGCACAATCATTAGTCATCCAAGCGCTTGAGAATGCACCCGATGGCTTTATCGTGACAAACTCAGCAGGAAAAATACTAACAGCTAATCAAGCCTTTTTACGCTTGATCATGGCGGATAAGCTCGACCAAATCTTAAATGAGCCCCTCGAGCGCTGGCTCGAGCGTTCGAGCGTCGATTTGCGTGTCATGCTCTCCAATCTTCAAGAAAAAGGATCGATTAAGTTATTTGCAACATCGATTCGCGATTCCTTTGGTACCCTGCATCCGGTTGAGATCTCCGCTGTATCAGTCTCTTACCCACATTCCTGCTTAGGATTTACGATTCGCGAGGTTGGATCACGGATTCGCTCGAAGATCCAACCCGAAGAATCCATTACCCGTTCGAGCGAGGAACTCACGCAACTGGTTGGGCGTTTACCCTTAAAAGAAATTATTAATGAGACCACTGATTTGATTGAGCAGCTTTGCATTAAAGCTGCATTGGAGCTCACACGTGGTAATCGCGTCTCAGCCTCAGAGATGCTGGGCTTGTCACGGCAAAGTCTCTACATCAAATTACGTAAATACAATCTGAGCGATCAAAGCAAAGATAGCGACATCGAGGAATAAGATGTCATCACAGGTAGCGGTCATGAGCTTGGTCAGCATCCAACCGCAAGCCAAACTCGCTGGTATTGCCCGGCTCATGTTTAATCGATTTAGCACCTATCGACCCAAAGGCTTAGTCCTACAAAAGCACATGGGGTCTGGCAAAAATGCAGGGTTCTCCGTGAGCCCCAGTGGGACTCATCAGGGTCTATTCAGCCTCTTTGATTCTTTAGAGCATGCGAATGTATTTATTTGCGAATCGCCTTTGCTCAAGTGGTATCAAGACCATGCCCATGAACTATTTACCGTCAAACTGCGTGCTTATTCAGTTAAAGGCCAATGGTCTGGCCATCAATTAAGTGAATCCATTGCGCCACCAAGCTCGGGACCGATTGCTTCGCTCACGCGCGCATCGATTAAACCCTCAAAAGCGGTCTCGTTTTGGACGAAAGCACCACCTGCCGAAGTCGATTTATTGCATACCGATGGCTGCTTGATTTCTGCAGGTGTAGGTGAGGCACCGATCTTGCGGCAAGCGACTTTTACGATCTGGGAATCGCAAGCCGCTATGGACGCCTATGCCCGCTCTGGTGCTCATTTAGCTGCGATCAAATCGGCCATGCAAGGCCAATACTTTTCTGAATCCATGTTTGTGCGCTTTCAACCATTTGACGCAACCGGTTCATGGAAAGGAAGAACGCTTGCCTAAATCCCTTGGTAATCAACCCATTGTGGTGATCGGTGGCGGCATCGGTGGCTTAGTAAGTGCTCTTGAGCTTGCTTGTGCGGGTCTTGAGGTCATCGTGGTTGAGAAAGAGCAGCAGCTCGGGGGGAAGATTCGGCAAATTGACTGTGCCGGTCATGGAGTGGATTCCGGGCCTACGGTATTTACTATGCGCTGGGTCTTTGATGGCATCTTTGCCAATGCAGGCACACGACTAGAAGATGTGCTACGAATAGAGCCTCTCAAAATTTTAGCCCGCCATGCCTGGAGCAAATCCGAGCACTTGGATCTCTTTGCAGATCGCGAGCAATCGGCCAAAGCGATTGAGGATTTTGCTGGTGTTGCAGAGGCACGACGCTTCCTTGATTTTTGTGAGCAAACCCGCAAACTCTATCGCGCCCTGGAAAAGCCGTATATGTTGTCGCAACGCCCCTCTATGATGGGCATGATGAGCGATTTAGGGCCGACTGGCTCGAAGGCTCTTTATGAGATTGGTCTATTTAATGATCTTTGGAAAAGTTTAGGTCGTTACTTTAAAGACCCGCGCTTACATCAACTCTTTGGTCGCTACGCCACCTATTGCGGTTCCTCACCGTTTCAAGCACCTGCAACCCTGATGCTCATCGCAGATGTAGAAATGCAAGGAGTGTGGGCTGTGCAAGGCGGCATGATTGCTATTACGCAAGCACTCACTGATCTAGCACGCGCCAAAGGTGTGCGCTTTATCTGCGGTGTTAACTGCGATGAGATTTTGCAACGAAACCGGAAGGTCTCAGGAGTGCGCTTAAGCAATGGTGAGACGATTCAAACGCAAGCGGTTATCTTTAATGGTGATGCGATGGCCCTGCAAACTGGCTTATTGGGTAAGGCCAATCGTCACGCTTCCCCAATTACCCAAACCACTCGATCACTCTCTGCGATTACCTGGTCAATGTACGCAAAGCCACACGGTTTTCCTCTAATTCGGCACAACGTATTCTTTGACTCAGACTACGATAGCGAGTTCACGGATATTTTCTACCGCAAGCGTTTGCCACAAAAGCCAACGGTTTACATTTGCGCCCAAGATCAAACCGATCGTCATCTTTCGCATCCGGATGGAGAGCGACTCTTGTGTTTAGTCAATGCACCAGCCACTGGCGATCACCAACAACCCACTTTATCTGAGATTGAATCATGTCAAGAAAAATCCCTTTCCCTACTCGAACATTGTGGCCTCAATCTCTCCTTGGCGGATGCAACGGTGACACGCACTTCGCCTCAGGAGTTTCATCGCCTCTTTCCAGCAACGGGTGGGGCTCTTTATGGCCAAGCCAATCACGGCTGGATGGATACCTTTCGACGGCCAGCAGCCCAAACAGCAATACCGGGTCTTTATCTAGCGGGGGGCAGCGCGCATCCGGGAGCGGGAGTACCCATGGCAGCCCTATCAGGTCGTATGGCGGCCGCAACCCTGATGGGTCACCTCGGTTTGACCAAGCGGTCGGGTCGGGTGCTTATCTCTGGTGGTACGTCGACGCTTTAAGTGATGATGGCCAGCATGGTCTGGTGATGATTGCGTTTGTAGGGAGCGTGTTCTCTCCCTACTATGCCTTAGCACGCCGTCGCCACACCCAAGTCAATCCAGAAAATCATTGCGCGATTAATTTAGCGATCTACAGTCCGGGTAATAAACGCTGGACCATGACCGAGCGTAGCGCAGCGAGTATTTCTCGCAATCAAACTGAGTTTGTGATTGGACCTAGCAGCCTCCATTGGAATGGTGACCATTTGCGGGTTGATTTTGTGGAACGCGCTGTTCCCTTTGGTCAACGCGTCGTTGGGCACTTCAAACTATACCCAAAACAATTATTTAATTTCTCGACCCATCTGGATGATCAGCACAAGCATCGTTGGGGACCCTTGGCTCCTGCTGCTCGGATTGAGGTTGAACTGGAATCTCCCAACATCAAGTGGCAGGGGAATGCATATTTTGATTCCAATGAGGGGGACGAACCGATTGCAATTCCGTTTAAGGATTGGGATTGGTCGCGCGCTCAGTTAAGTGGAGAGCGTACTGCAGTCATTTATGATGTTCGCCAACGTAATGGGGTGGAGCGGGTGCTGGGGTTGATTTTTACTCCCGATGGTCGCATTGAACATTTTGAACCCCCTCCTCGCCAAGCCTTACCCAAAACTGGTTGGCGGATTCAGAGGCAAATGCGCAACCCCAAGGATGCCCAACTAAAGATATTGGAAACTCTAGAAGATACGCCCTTTTATGCACGCTCAGTTCTCAGTAGTGAACTATTCGGTGAGCGCGTGACTTCATTTCATGAGACGCTTGATGTACCCCGGCTCTCATCCTGGGCCGTGCAGTTTATGTTGCCGTGGCGGATGCCGAGGGTTAGGTAATTAATTCGTGATTAACGAAGTGGTTGAATAAAACGATCGGCCACGGTCATTTCTGCCTCTCGCTTTCGCTCTTCCACACGCTCGAGCAGGTCAACAACCCAGGTAAGTCTCTCGTGGATCGTTCCACCGTAATGACGGATGTGCGGCGTTTTATTCACCGCCTCAATTAAGAACTGAACCGAGGGATGTGCTTGTGGGTTAAAGCGTCGGATCGAGAACTTCGCAATGATGGCTGAAGTGGCATGGGTTAATAAGACCAGTTTGCGCTGCTTGGAGACCACTGCACGGACCGACACCGAGTCAAGGTTGAGACGCTCGACTTCACGACCAATCTCTGCATAAATGAGACGTGCTGCAGCAATCGCTGGGCGACAGTCCCACGGCAAGTCACTGATCCCGATCTCTGCTTGGGTATAGAGTTTATCGGCCTCTTTGAGAAGCCGCGCCACGACGCGCGAGATTGCCTCATTAAATTGCGGGTTTGCCAACCACTTGCTGGGATCGAGTCCCTCTTCGCGCATCCACTCGATGGGTAAATAGATCCGGCCGTTCATCGCATCTTCACCGACATCACGAGCAATATTGGTTAATTGCATCGCGAGTCCGAGCTCACAGGCGCGCGCCACGGTCTCTGGCTCACGTTTTCCCATGATCAAACACATCATGGCGCCAACCGTACCTGCAACGCGTGAGCAGTAATCGAGTAACTCATCAAAGGTCTCGTAAGTTCGGTATTGCGTATCCCAGGCGTACCCCTCAATCAATGCGAGTGGTAATTCTTTGGGAATATCAAAGGCGCGCACCACCTCTGCCAAAGCCCGATCTGCCGCTTCATCAATGGGTTGACCTAGGTAGATAGCATCTAATCGCTCTTGAAGCGTGATGATGGATTGCTCAGTTGCGTCTGCTGCATCAGCAATATCATCCGTGATCCGACAAAATGCGTAGAGAGCCGTAGCGGGATCGCGTACTCGACTTGGTAATACGCGCGAGGCAGCAAAGAAAGATTTGGAGCCATCGCGCATGGTTTCTACGCATTCATTGAGATCCTCATCAAAGCGCTTGGAGCTGCGATTCATTGTGCATACCCCTTGGCCACATTAATTGGATGCGGAACTACTGACATTAAGGCCTTCGCCGACGACAAAACACCCGGAATTCCGGCCCCAGGATGGGTGCCGGCTCCCACCATATAAAGTCCTTTGACATCCTCGCTGCGGTTATGGGGTCTAAACCACGCACTTTGTAACAAGAGTGGCTCAAAGCCAAAGGCCGCCCCTTTGACCGATAACAACCGATCCTGAAAATCCTGTGGGGTGGTGCAAAACGAGGTGGTGAGATGCTTTTGAAAGCCAGGTAATACCGATTGATCGAGATACTCTGCAATGGCTTGTCGATATGGCTCGGCAGTCTCTTGCCAGTTCGTGCCACTGTCTAAATTCGGCACAGGTGACAAGACATAAAAGGTGTCATGGCCAGCAGGTGCAAGACTCGGATCGGTCGCGGTGGGTCGGTGCAAATAGAGACTGAAATCCTTGGCGAGCACTTTGCGCTTGAAGATATCTTCCAGCAACTCGCGGTAACGCTTGCCCAGCAAAATCATATGGTGTGGTACATCCGGGTATTGCTGATTCGTTCCGAAGTACCAAACAAATAAACTCATTGAATATTTGCTACGTGCTACTTTTTTATCAGTCCATACTTTGCGATGCTGTGGTTCAATCAGTTTCTGATAGGTCCAGGCGGCATCGGCATTTGAAACGACGATATCCGCTGGTACAAAATTACCATCTTCTAGCGTGATTCCAACGGCTTTACCATCACGCACCTCGATGCGCTTTACTTCCTGATTGCATTGCACATCCACCCCTAAATCAGCCAATAGACGAACTAAGCCCTTAATTAATGATCCAGTTCCGCCCATGGCTGAGAACACGCCGTGTTTACGTTCCAAGGAATTAATCAGTGAATACACTGCGGTTACCGAGAACGGATTACCACCAATCAGCAGTGGATGAAAACTCATCACCTGGCGTAACTTGTCATTCTTTAAATGCCTTGCAACCAGTGTGTAGATGCTCTCCCAAGCTTTCATTTTCACCATGGATGGAAAGGCCTCGAATAAATCACTTAGGGAGTCAAAGGCGACATTGCTAAGTTCTTCAAAGCCCAGTTGATAGCATTTCTCGGCCTCCGCTAGAAAGCGATCGTAGCCCGGTAAGTCGGCTGGACTGAACTTAGCAACCTCATCACGCATGCGCTTAAGATCACCGGTGTAATCAAAATGACTGCCATCGTCAAACCGAATCCGATAAAACGGATCCATCAGTCGTAGATCCACATCATTTTCGAGTTTTTCACCGCATAGCTCCCATAACTCCTCGAGAAGAAAGGGAGCGGTAATGATGGTGGGCCCGGCATCAAAGGTATAGCCATCACGCTCATACACATAAGCGCGACCACCCGGCTTATCGAGCTTCTCGAATACCTTAACCCGATACCCTTTATGAGAAAGTCGAATGGCTGCGGCTAAGCCACCAAAACCACTCCCAATCACCACCGCAATCGGGCGGTCATCACTGGGCAGATAGGTTCGTTTGAGCATGACTTCCTAATTTAGAAAAAAATGGCGCCACGAAGGACGCCATAAGTACCGGTTACATCATTCCTTACTTCATCGCGACAGTATTGCTCTTCTCGGCAGGCTTTGGAGCGACGCGTGGTGCTGGCGTGCCTGTCAAGAATGGATAATCTTTAAGCATCGAAACTCCATAGAGAGGTTTATAAGCTCCCTGATGGCAGGTTGCGCAATTCGCCTTCGCTACATCCCCTTCAGGCCCCAATCGATGGGCCGGAAATACATTGGTGATGGGCACCATGTAATTGTTATTGATATCACGTGCCATGCGAATGCCATACCATGCGGTCATCCGCTGCGGTGGACTTTGTGACCACTCGGGCATCGAGCGGGTATTGTGGCAATAAGCGCAGTTCACTCCCAACGAGGTCGACATATGCACCATCAAGCCAAATACCTTTTCGGTATCCTGAATACTGTTCTTATTGCCTGTCGGTAAAGCGGTGGGCCCATTCATACGAATGTTTTCCGCTTTTAATAAGTATGGGGTAAATGGGTCATAGGGTAAATCACTCCCACCAACCGATGCGGAAGGCGTATTTTGACCATTCTTACCGCTCAAGAATCCACTACCCTGCGGCTTGGCTGGATCGGTAAACCAAACGTTTTGTGGAATATTGTTACCGCGGTGGCAGGTATAACAGGTGACTCCAGTCTCTGCGACGTGTGATTTCCATTCAACGTTAATGCGTTGGGTCATCTGGATCATCTTGCGCGAGACAATTTTTGTGTAATTGGCGTCCTCTGCAAAATTTGCGACGTTATGGCAGTACGCACAGCCCTGCTCAGGCGCGACCCAACTGGTCATTGCCACCATAAAGTTCGTAAACTGGGCAACACTCAAGTTTCCTAAGACTTTGACGTTCTTATAAACGGCTCCTGCTTTGGGGCCATTAGGGTCAGCAGGAATCCCTGCGGGGACCTCATTCTTTTCGGCCTGCGCCTCTAGCGTCCGTGGGTTATAAACCATTGCCATACCCGTACCCCGGAATCCATTCTGCACCGATTCGATGGGTGGGCGCTCACACGCGGTCAATAATAATGTGGTGCCAATCAGAGCAGCAATGCTCAATATGCGTTGAATTGAGTTCATGATGGCTCCTTATTTGGCGACGGGTGGAGGTGGCACGAATGTCGCTGCTGGATCAACCGTGGGGATGCTATACACATCAGGGTATGCGGGTGCAACCCCATGCTTGACTGCCCACAAGTACCAGTTATCCACCACCGTACCCGTTAATAAAATTCCGATGCCACCTGTCAGTGGTACCAATACGGCAAACCACCAGGCCCAACGGTGGATGGACTCCATCGTGGCATTAAAGCCCATGGTCCATCTCCAAAACAGTCCGGCACGCTCCGATGCAGTACCGCGATCGACAATTTGCTCAATCTCGCGCTCACCACCATAGCGACCAACCGCTAAGATAGTGGCGCCGTGCATGGCAAATAACAACGCTGATCCATAAAGGAAGGCAATGGAGAGCATATGAAATGGGTTGTAAAACAAATTACCGTAACGCAAAGAGAATGCAGCGGTCCAATCGAGGTGCGAGAAGATACCAAAAGGTACGCCTTCGCTCCAGCTACCAACCAATAGCGGTCTTAAGAATCCCAAGACTAGGAACAACCAAATGGCAGAAAGGAATGCCCATGCGATATGCGTACCCATACCAAGCGCAACTGCGCGTCGGTAGGTGCGCCACCACCACAACAAGACCGATGCGGTTAAGAATGCACCAGCCATCATCCACCAACCACCCTCAGCAAGTGGCATATTTAAACTCAAGCCGTGCTTAGGTAACGGAGGATCGAGCGATAACCAAAACAGTTGGCGAATGAACTGGATAGGATCCCAGTTGACCGAGGCCAACATGTTCCAGCCAATAATCTGAAAGCCAATCATGCCAAAGAATAAGGAAGCAATCCCAATCGTTCCTAAATAAATCGGGCCGATCTGGGCATTCCCTAAACGCCCAAATAAATGGACTAAAAATGGTTTGCCAATACGCTCACGCTCATCCTTTCTGGGATTAAGCGGTGAGCCATGATGCGGTTCAGCGACAACCTGAACCTGAGTGAATAAATTTTGATAGTCCATATCGTTATCCCTCGATTCTTCTTATGACCAAATGGGGAGGTTTAGCCACCAACCCCACCACTCTGGCCAACCACGAGTCCAAAATGGTCCACTAATGACAATGCAAACTGCGCTCCAAAATACTGCAGCTAAGGCTAAGAACAAGCCGAGTCGGTGAATACCCAAAGTGCCGACGGAGTAGCCAATCAAATCCCGAAAGAAGGTGTCTTCATGTTCGGGGGTTTTCACAAACTCGCCCTTTTGCGGATTCGTTGACGACAACACCAGGGCGCCATGCATGGCAAGCGCGAGGGTTGTCGTGAAAAATAAGGTGATCGCAATCATGTGCGCGGGGTTGTAATGAAAATGTAGGTATTGATAACCAACGTTTGAGACCCAATCAAGGTGACTCAAGATGCCGTATGGGAACCCATGACCCCAAGCGCCCATCAATACGGGGCGAATCACAACCAGTGTGAAATAACCAAAGACCGCGACGGAGAAGGCAAACGGTACATGAAAACCCATACCCAATTTGCGACAGATCTCCACTTCACGCAGCGCCCAAGACCCAAATGCGCCTAAGGCACAAATCGTAATGAGTTGCCACAGCCCGCCTTCCATGAGTGGAGCGGGTGCCAGGCCATACTTTAAATCGGGTGGGGCAATATTAATTTGCCACAAGTTCCATGTTGGCCCTTGCGATGCGCCCCACAAAATGAGCGCAGTACCTAAAAAGGCAAAGAAGATCGTGGTGATACCAAAAAATCCGACATAAAAAGGGCCTACCCAAAAGTCGAATAAATCTCCGCCAACCAGGGTTCCCCCTCGTACTCGGTACTTTCGTTCAAAGCTGAGCATGGCCATTTTTTAGTCCTTCCTTAAATTGGTAGATAAGACTCGATGCGTGGTCAAGTCTTATCCACCACGGTTTTCATGATGCGTACTACTTTGCTGCTGGTGCTGCTGGTGGGGTTGCAGAACCCGTACCTGTTTTTGCTTTGTACTGGGTTTGACTTAAACCATCTAACCAGTTAAAGCGCACGGTGCTCAGCAAAATCAAATGAATCATTGCTGCTAAACCGAACAGGAAGATTCCTTGAATAGCCATAGCCCGTAATGGGTCATATAGTTTCCAAATTCTCCACATGGTATTTCTCCTAAGTTAAATACGACATAAAGCTATAAACTGCAGACCTTACGCCGTCGATCATTGACTTCTCTTCGGATCCTGGTAACCAGGATCTCCACTGACCCGGTAGGAACACAGTAAAGAGTGCGAGTACAAAACACACCACAAAACACAAGACAAAAATCGTCTTGAACGTGATTGAATCGTTCTTAGCGATCTCTTGTACCGAGTGGTTTAAATGGATATCTTTCATATCGTTACCTTTACGTTGTTACTTCCGATTTCAGTAGAACCAAGGACGCCAAGCCCACACCAAAATGTGAGCAATGACCGCTATTGCAGTAAACCCGACCAAACCTTGGACATAAAACTGGTGAAATTCTTTCGCCTCGTCGTCGGTAAGACCAGAAATAGAGCCTCTGTGATCACTCATTCGAGATCCCTCCTTCAAAATTAGCCTTTCGGCTAGCACCGCGCAAAGCCCGCGCGACAAGGGCATATGGCAGTGAACTGCCACATTGGGGATGGATGAAAGTAGTCATATTCATACTTTCTCCGATATCGGGTTAGGTACTTTCTCTTGCATAATCTCTGGACAGGAAAGACGAACGCGCTCTGCGGTTACGCGCGCCTCTCCAGAGGATTCGGTATCGCGCTCGACACGATCACGCAATTGCTTAGCAGCCGAGATTTGTACCAGTACAGGTTGCTTCTGAACATAATTGGCGACCATGGTTTGCGCGTCGCTGTCCCACATAAAGGCATTCGCCGCTTGACCGCGTGCCAAAGTGGAGTCGACCTTATCCATCTCCGTACCCAGAGGCAAGATATGGAATAAAGCATCAAAGAGTCCATTGCAAAACTCTTGGATTAAATAGGTTGCACCGGCGTATCCCATAAATGGCGTACCGGTGTGACGCCGAATGATTGCGCCAGGGAACGATGCGGGGATATACATTCCCTTGCCACCCGCTTCGGCTAGATACATCCGCTCGTTGTAACTTCCAAAGAGGACAAGAGGTGCCTTTTCTTTGACTAACCTTCGAATTTCCTCGCTATCCGTTTTCTGACCAGGCTTACGGGAAATGGCGAAGCTGCAGGGCAATCCCATCTCTTCACTGAAGAAATGCGAAATCCCGCGCGTGTAGGTCTCGTTTGCAACGATCGCAAAGTTTGCGGTACCAAAAAAGTCTTGAGTCACCGAGCGCCATAGATCCCAAATCGGTTTAATCGTGGTGTGCTTTTCACGCTCAATAAATGGCTCGGGATCAAGATCCAATAACTCACCCAATTTACGCAAAAACTTAGTCGTGCTATGCAGACCAATGGGCGCCTGTAAATAAGGGCGATCTAAAGCTTCGCAGAGCATGCGACCAAACTCACGGTACATACAAATGTTGACATCGGCTTCGACCAAGCGCGATACATCGGCTAAGTGGCTACCGAGTGGGAACACCATATTAATCTCAGCACCAATTCCTTGGACCAAGCGGCGGATCTCCGCCAAATCGCTTGGCATATTAAACGTGCCATACGCTGGTCCAATAATATTGACGCGGGGCTTCTCCCCTTCTTTACGAGGTTTACGTGCCGGCACATTCTTAATGCCATACTCCGACCACAACCAATACATGGCGCGATTAGCGCACTGCCATTGGTCTTCATCAATGGTGCGTGGTAAGAAGCGAGCAATTGCGGTTCCTTCGGGAGTAACACCCCCACCAATCATCTCAGCAATTGATCCGGTCACCACCACTGCTGGCAAATCGGGATCCAAAGTAGCGTGGGCACGTTTCATGGAACCTTCGGTGCCCTCACGTCCCAATTGTTCTTCAGCCAATCCGGTGACCACGATCGGTAACTCATGCGGTGGCAGAGCATCGGTGTAGTGCAAGACTGAGGTAACGGGTAAGTTCTCACAACCCACCGGTCCATCGATCACCACTTGCAATCCCTTGATAGCCGTAAACACATATACGGCTCCCCAATAGCCGCCGGCACGATCGTGATCAATGACGTACATCAGATCATCTCCTCGGCTTTGCGTTTTTTGATTGCCTTCTCAAGCTTGCGACGGGTCTCGGCTTTGAACTCAGGGCGATCTTTGGGAACGCTTTCCCAAACACCCGCATTGTGACTAGCACCAACCTCACCGAAGAAGGCTTTCATCTCATCAAAGCGCGCTTGATTTCCAATGGCGGCATTAATCACTTGAGCGAGTGATCCAGCGCCTGCAGGACCCATCAAGGGGCGCGCAGAAATGAGGTTTGTGAAATACAGACTGGGAATCGATGCTTGCTTGGCAGCTTGTACCACCGGCGTTGTGCCAATCGCCAAATCGGGTTGGTACTCGGCCATCGCCGCCAAATCCTGTTCGAGCGACGCACGAAACTGCACCTGTACACCTTTTGCTTCTAACCATTCCCGATCCGCATCACTCCACACAGTACGTGGACAGGCGGATCCAACATAGCGAACATCCGCACCGCTCTCAATTAGTAAGCGTGCGACTAGGAGTTCGGACCCTTCGTAACCGCTTAAGGTAATGCGACCTTTAATCGGGGTTGCGCCAAGGACGGCTTTAATTGCTGGCAAGATTTTGTGTTTGGCGGCATTGATTCGGTCTTGCGGTGTGTTGGTTGCTTTACCAATTGCTTCCAACCATGCCGCAGTGCCTTCATATCCAACCGGGGCAGATCCAACAATCGGACGACCTGCGGCTTCAAACTCCCGAATGCTGGCTGTATAAAACGGATGAATCGCAGCCACTGCTTTGCAATCGAGCGCTTGATACAGCTCACGCCATTCGCGGGTTGGTACTGTGGCGCCTACTGCAAGATCCATGGGCTCCAACATCGCACCAATCACTGCGGGATCGGCTGGGAACATCTCACCCAAAAGGGTGATGGTGGGTTTGGTTTGCACACCAGTGCGAGGTGCTTGCACGGGACCCGCCATAATTTCGTGGCGAGCGTATTGCAACATGGCGCCGGCTAAGACATCTTTTGCCTCGGCATGGGTTGGCACACCAAATCCAGGTACATCGATACCGATAATGCGTACGCCATTAATTTCTTTAGGAAGTAATTGCAGTGGTACACCACTGGCAGTGGGGACACATAAATTAATAATGACAATCGCATCGTACTTACTGGGATCCGCCTGTTCGTGCACCGAATCCCGAATATCTTCAAACAGTTTTCCAGTGACCAAGGTCTCAGAATTAAATGGCACATAACCAACGCTGCGTCGTGCCCCATAAAAATGCGATGTAAACGTTAAGCCGTAAACACAGCAGGCAGAGCCTGACAAAATCGTAGCGGTGCGGCGCATGCGCAAACCAACACGCAATGATCCAAAGGCTGGGCACATACTCTGTGGTTGATCGTGCGGACCCTTGGGATAGTCCTGGGCATAACGTTGCAATACCTCGCCCTTGCCCGATGATTTCGCCGCATCCATCATTTGCTTTTCACCCGCATGACATCCCAATCCATCGCCTTTGGACGGATCGTTGACCAACTGCTCTGGCACGATGGGAATGATGGGCTTACTCATGAACTTAAACTTTGTCGTACACCACTTCAAGGGTTTTCTTCACCACCGCGTCTTTGCCCATCATGTCGACTTCGGTAGCGGGCTCAAGAACGTAGTCGCGACCGGTAATGTCCGATGAGAAAAGTCCTAAGAGATCGTCTTGGCTCAGTGGCTTGGGTCGCACCGGCGGTGCATCTGCAACATTGGTCGCCAGCTCTTCAAAGAGTGGGCCCCACTGCGTACCAGGGCGGCCGATGATTTCATAGCTAGCACTTTTACGACGAATATCTTCGTGCGCAGGAATGGCAGCCAAGACTGGGATGCCAACTTTTTCTGCAAAGGCTTGAGCTTCGCCGGTGCTGTCATCCTTATTGATCACCATTCCAGCCACACCGACATTGCCGCCCAACTTACGGAAATACTCCACGGCGGAGCAAACATTGTTTGCTACATAGAGGGATTGCAAATCATTGCTACCCACCACAATCACTTTTTGGCACATGTCCCGTGCAATCGGCAATCCAAATCCACCACACACCACATCGCCTAAGAAATCCAACAAGACGTAATCAAAACCCCAGTCATGAAATCCCAACTTCTCAAGGGTTTCAAAACCGTGGATGATGCCGCGCCCTCCGCAACCGCGCCCTACTTCGGGGCCACCGAGCTCCATCGCAAATACACCATCGCGTTTGAAGCACACATCACCAATCGAAACTGCATCACCCGATAACTTTTTCTTCGAGGAGGTTTCAATAATAGTGGGGCATGCTTTACCTCCAAACAATAAGGAGGTGGTATCGCTCTTTGGATCGCAACCAATCAGCAATACCTTCTTACCTTGCTGGGCCATCATGTATGAAAGATTAGCGAGGGTAAAACTTTTCCCAATTCCGCCCTTGCCATAAATGGCAATAATTTGTGTTTCTTTGGTGACGGGTCCTTTGTGGACTGGATCCGGTTCCATGTCAGCCTCTTTTTTGAGATTGACAAATTGCACCGTTGCTTCGGCTGGCACACCTTCTAATTTTGCGGTTGCTGGACTCATTGCAAGGTTCTCCAATCAAGGACCATCTTTAAACAATCTTTATCGCTAAACGCTTGGCGATAGGCTTTATCCGCATGTGCTGGTGAGGCATGATGCGTAATCAATCCATCTAATGAGAGCCGACCCGACTCGGCTAAGTGTTTCACAGCCAATAAATCTTTAGGCTGCCATTGCGCTGCCACCCGAATCCGTGCTTCACGCATAAACGCCTGCGGAAATGAGAATGTCATTGGCGCGTCATAAAAACCCGCCAAGACAATCTCACCGCCAGGAGCCAAACATGAAATCAAGGTATCGAGTAGCGCTGCGTCACCACTCACATCGACAATCGTTTTGTAATAGCGCTTTTGATCTGCTTTTGGGTCAATTACCTCGTAGCCAATTGCTCCAGTGCGGCGATCGGCATCGGTTTCCCAAACCACTGGTGTTTTGCCGGCAAGCACCGCAATGCGCGCAATGAGACGACCTAAAACACCGTGACCAATAATCAAATCAGGCTGTTGACTCCATTCAGCCGATGTGACGTGATGCGCTGTCGCTGCTAAGGCAAACAAAACGGCTTCTGCGCCTAACTTGTTGTCCACACCAATCACTCGACTTGCTGGCACAACCACGCGTGATGCCGCGCCGCCGAAGAGGCCTTTCACATCACCGAAGCACCGCGCCCCTGGAACAAATACGCGTTGGCCAGGCTGATACCCAGACCGAATTCCTGCTTGATAAATTTTGCCGACCGACTCATAGCCCGGTACCAGTGGATAACCCATGCCCGGGAAGTGGGGCATGCGCCCACTCCATAGAAGTTTTTCAGTACCTGTACTAATACCGCTCCATTCAATATCAACCACAACATCCGTCTCTGTGACGGGTGATAACTTCAGCTCACTCAAGACAACGCTCTCGGGCTTCTCGAGCACGATGGCCTTTGCTTGATAGATTGTGTTCATAGTGTCATTTCTTATTTACATATTTTATGTGTAAATATTTATTTACATGACTCATTCTTCACCACTTTGGGGATAATTTATCTAGGGGTTTCTACTGATGACCCCTAGTATTTACAAGGCTTTTTGGGCAAAAATCGACTTTTAGACTCTAAGCCACTGAAATCATTGGCTTTTTACAATGCAAGATCTGTGCATTCAAGGGGATAGCGGATGGCAATAGGCGAACAGCCTCAAAGCCGGCCTCGATCAGCATTTGGGTAATTTCGGCTTGCGAACGGGGCCTTCCCCGCCCCATCGCCAGCAGATAGAAGCCAAAATACGCATCCCCCATTGCCTCTTGGCCTGGGGTATCGGCCATCGGCTCAGCCAGAATTAGACTTGCTCCCGGCTCTAAAGCATTGAAAACATTACGTAATAGGATTTTGACCCGGGAGTCATCGTGATCAAAAATGACTCGGATGAGCGTAGCAACATCCGCACCCTTGGGTAACGCCCCATCGAAAAAATTTCCACCAATCGCTTCGATGCGATTCGTTAGATCTGTTTTGGCAATCTGAGTACTCGCTAACTCAGCAACGCCAGGAAGATCAAAAATCGTGCACCGCAACTGCGGGTAAAGTCTTGCAAGTTGAGTCGCAAACGCGCCCTGTCCACCACCAATGTCCAGTAAATGACGGTGCTTAGTAAATGAGTAGGCATCGATCACTTCGGCAGTGACCAAAGGTTGGGTGTGCGCCATCAGCTTTGAATAGTTCGCAACGCGCTCGGCCGATAATGATTCTGGTTTGGGATCGTGGGCGTGATCGATATAGGGCCAATACTCGGCCATCGCCGCTTTCCCAGAAATATCACCGCGCAAGAGTGCTAACGGATCTTGCAGATCACGATAGAAATCGCCGTGATGAATGATCATATCGACGAGTGCACGATTACCAACTAAAGGCGCTCCTAGCATGCCAAGTGCATAGTGCTCGTTGTCGCGTTTTGTTAAAAGACGAATGGCAACTGCTGCGTCGAGTAAACGATTGAGGCCTGCGGGCGGTAACGCAATGCGCTCTTGCAATTGTGCTTTAGACAAAGAGCCGTTTGCGAGCAATTCAAAAAGATTGACTTTCACACAGGCCAATAAAATTTGGGAGTACACAAAGCCCGCCATTACATCAAAGAGTGCAGAGGCTTGACGCCGCACGACCCAGCGTGTCAATGGAAAGCGCGCAGCCCAGCGCTGAAATCGGGGTGAGGCAATGACACTATTTCGCCAATCGGCGAAGGTGTCTTTCAATGAGCGGTGATGGGTTTGCGTGTCTTCGGACACACGCTCAGACAGTGGCATGGTGATGCAGCGGTCGACTCGTATTGATAAACCATGCTTCGGGAATCAAGCGTTCTGCCTCTTTTGCGACCAGAGCGCGTAGCATCTTCTCGCCTTTACACGACGGTATCGAATGAATTGCTTTGTATACCAACTCATCAAAATGCTGAACTGCGCCCACCAATCCAAGATCTCGCGCAGAGCTTGGTCGATCATGGGCTAAATCTTGGCCTTGTGGTTTACCCATCGTTGCTTGATCAGCTAATACATCGCGAATGTCATCGGCCACTTGATAGGCTTCACCCAACCACTCACCGAGTGGTTTCCAAGTATCAGCATCCGCTCCTGCGGCTTGCGCGCCTGCTGCGGTTGCAGCCTCAAAGAGTGAACCGGTTTTTTCTTTTTGGTATTGCGACAGTTGGACTTTGGATTCGCACTCCCAGGCTTGACCCGACACAATCCCGTGCGGCGCACCCACCGAGGCAGCGATCGTTTTTAGAAGTGGTGCTAAGCGCAGTGGTGAGCGCATGCTGCACGAAGCCATGTACTGAAATGCCAACACAATCAGCGCATCACCCGTAAGCACGGCAATGCGTTCACCAAATGCAGCGTGTACGGATGGCTGCCCACGACGCACCATCGCATTATCAAAACAGGGTAAGTCATCGTGCACTAGTGATGCGCAATGCAAAAGTTCAATCGCGCCTGCGGCCGCAATCGATAAATCCGGATCATCATCCCCGCAGGCGGCGGCGACCGCTAAACATAGTTGCGGCCGAATCCGTGCTCCACCTGGGAATACCGCATGATGCAAAGCCCTTTGTAAATTTTGTGGGGCTGTCTTAGACTCTGCGATGGCAAGCGCTTGATGCAAGCCCTTTTCAATACGCTGCTGCATCGCGTGACTGGGGCTGATTTTTGAGCTCATGACCGGCTTTCAGAGTTAATCGGGTCGCAATACGGGTAAAAAAGTGTAAATATTTTTTTACACTTATCATGATGATGAATATAGTCAGCTAATGCAAGAGGGTCAATCAATCATATCTAGGGAAAACCCTAATGAGCTCCATTAATCGCATTCCCTACGACTGGCCAAACCGCCAAATTAGCCGCTCCGTCACCGTGGGCGATCTCACCTGGCATGCCCAAATCTCAGGCAAAGGGCCGGTAATTTTGTTACTGCATGGCACCGGTTCCTCCACACACTCTTGGGGCGAGCTCACGCCTTTACTCAATCAAGAGGCGCAAGTTCTTAGCGTCGATTTACCAGGGCACGCCTTTACTCTGGGAGCTTCAGTGGATTCCTTACGACTCGAGCAGATCGCAAGTAATTTGATTGCATTGATTGGCGAACTCAAAATGGCATGGCCAACCATGGTCGTTGGTCATTCTGCTGGCGCTCCCCTAGCACTCGCCTTTGCTAATCTGGCACCCACTAAACCACAAGTCATTATTGGTCTCAATCCCTCACTGATTCCGCCGCCGCCGAGCTACACCCAATTTTTTGGACCCATGTTGGGACCAGTCACTAAATCGGCTACTCTGGCATCGATTCTGGCAAAGCTTGCACCGCTCTCAGGCATGACCGATCGATTACTAGATTCCACCAATACCAATTTGCCTGAAACAAATCGCAACTACTATCGACGCCTGTTTCAATCCCCTGAGCATGTGCGCGGCGCCATGAACTTTATGGCTTCAGCCAATATTGATCAAGTACTCAAAGCAGGTGCAAACCTTCCAAGCAAGTTAATTTGGGTGATTGGTGAGAGCGATCAGTGGGTTCCAGAAAATGGCTTGAAGAAAATCATCAAGCAATACTTTCCGAAATCAACCGTGATCCATTGGTCAGGCGGTCATATCATGCACGAAGTGGAAACGACCAAGACCGCTGATTTAATCTTGAGTGAACTAAGAGCGCTTAAGAAGTAATTGGATTCAGGTGTGCAGGACACCTAAAACCGCTTGCGAGAGTTCGTGTGCGCGCGCATGCGGTAGAGGTAAATAGTACGAACCAATCAGTCGGGCAATCTGTTGACCCTCCTCGCGCGCTTGCGGCGAGGTATCAATCCATAAACTGCGTACCTTCATCTGCGATGCTAATTTAGCGGATTGCTCCGCATCGATTTGCGCTTGAGTTCGCCCCGGTGTGCCATCACGTGCAATATTGGCGCGGCCATCGGTTAGGAATACCAAAGTGGGGGTCATCCCTTTTTTGAGCGATCCCTTCGCCAGTGCAAAGGCCGTATCAATCGCAAGGGCTAGTGGTGTGCCGCCACCACCGGGTAGTGATGCTAAAGAGCGCTTCGCTCTGACCAAGGAACGAGTTGGGCTTAGCAAAAGTTCTGCTTCGCTTCCCCGAAAACTAATCAGTGCCACCTGATCGCGTCGCACATAGCACTCCGCTAACAACAACTCAACCGCACCCTTTGCTTCGGCTAGTCGATTAATCGCCGAAGACCCAGAAGCATCAACCACAAAGGTTGTGAGTGTTTGATTGCGTTGTCGATAGCGCTTGACGCGTAGATCATCCTTGCGAATGAGAATTTTTGGCTGATACGGATTCTGACTACTCTTAAGTTGGGCTTGACGAATCCGCTGCCAGGGTACTGCGGCGCGCAGGGTGTCCATCAAACTCAGTCGTTGATTGCCAGAGGGCATACCAGGCTTTGAACCCATTGGTCGACCGCGTTGACTGCTTAATTGGCTGGTACCTGCCTTGCCAGCAGAATGATTTTTTTGTCGTACCAACGCGAGTTGAGTGAGTCGATCAAGCAGCTCACGAGGGATCGCTGCTTGCGCCGCATCTAATACTTGATCTTCAAGAACTTCAGTCTCTTGATTCTGAGATTGAGTCTCTTCTGAATTCGCTTCCTCGTTTTGTTCAGGAGTTGGTTCAGGATTGGGCTCATCCTCAGCTTGAGTCTCGTCGGTCGCATTGGGTAATTGGGTTGCTCTTGGCAATAACACCAGGGTCACCGCGCGCTCAAGATGTTCTTGGCTGGGCTCTCTCTCATGCCACTCGAGATCCATGGCTGCCAAGTACCGCGCAGTTCTGACTGTAAATTGCACCGCACGCAAGGAAATAATGCCTAACTGCGCCGCAATTCCGACGAGGGCGGCGTATTGCTCATCACTGAGCATGATTTGTTCAGCCCGCTCTTGAATCGATGTGCGATCGAGATCAATGAACTCCGCATCGAGTTTGACGTCTGGTAGGTCATGCCATGCGATTGAATCTAAATTAATATAAAACGCGCAGCGCTCGATCAATTTTGGATTCACACTCTCGTCCTCTTCAATACTTTCATCAAGGGCAACTACACCCATGGCGCATGCGATGCGTTCTCCATGTCCATCACGCTCAACCTGAATGGCGCCATGATCGAGGGCAGTCGCAATACGGGCTACTGTTCCTGCTTCGAGGCGTTCAGCCATTGGCAGAATCACGAGACTTTGATCGCAGTGACTTAAGAGCCCCGGTCGAAAGATTGGCTTACCAGAAATGATGGTAGCCTCAATATCCAAGCCACCGAGTAAGTTCTCGTCCGAGATACCGCTGGGGATCTTTCGTATGGGTGTTACTAAACCATGATGGCGTGCAAGTTGCTCAAGTGTTTGTAACCACCGCTCTCGGACAGATCCTGAGCGTGCGTGTACGATCACCCCACCAAACACATGGGGCGCAAGTGTGATTAACTGTGCAACCTGTAAACAGGTCAACCAGTAAGGGTTCATGCTTTAGGAAAACAACTCATCAAGTGCCCGTTGCACACGCGTTGCTGAGCTCGATTCGTCGAGAGGATTGCGACGTAAGCGATGCTGGAGTGCGGGTACTGCAATGCGCTTGAGATGATCGCGCGTGACTTTATTCTTTCCATCGAGCGCAGCAACTGCACGCGAGGCGCGCAAGAGCGTGAGCTCGCCGCGTAGGCCATCGGTACCCAGATGGGCGCAGAGCGTACTCGCATCGTGTAGTAATTTGTCATCAACTTTCACACTCGCGAGTTTCTTACGCGCACTTGCCATCATCACCCGAATCTTCGCATCTTCTTGATCCCAGATCTTCATGAAGGCCTCGGGGTTACGCTCAAAGGCATCGCGTCGTTTAATGATCTCGACACGGCTGGGCATATCCGTTGGAGTTTTGACTTCAACGGCTAGACCAAAGCGATCTAAGAGTTGGGGGCGCAACTCGCCCTCCTCGGGATTGCCGCTGCCCACCAATACAAATCGGGCGGGATGGCGCACACTTAAACCCTCACGCTCCACCACATTCTGTCCCGAGGCTGCGACATCAATGAGTAGATCAACCAAGTGATCGTCTAACAGATTAACCTCATCGATATACAAAAATCCACGATTGGCTTTTGCCAACAAGCCGGGCTCAAAGGCCTTCTCACCAAGTGTTAGGGCTTTTTCAATATCCAACGCACCCAGCACCCGGTCCTCGGTCGCGCCCAAAGGAAGATCAATGACCGGGACGGGGCGCTGCTCCGTTTTGGGCTTAGCTTTTGCTCCCGCACCACAAATAGGACAGAGACCTGCCATGGCTTTGGGGTCACAGCCATACGCACAGTCTTTGACAACGGTCATCATTGGTAGCAATGCTGCCAGTCCACGAACTGCCGTCGATTTACCAGTCCCTCGATCACCCATCACCAAGACACCCCCCACGCTCGGTTCGAGTGCGGCCACCAAAATGGCGAGTTTCATATCCTCTTGGCCCACAATGGCTGAGAATGGGTAATTACGGGTCATGCAACCGCTCCTTCAATAAACTTTAACGATTTATTGCTAAATTAAGGTTAAATATAAGGCATCTAACGGGCAATGAGTCCAATTGAGGAAAACGATGAGCGATAACAAGCCAAAAGACATTAAAAACGTGGAGCATCGGATTGAGTCTTGGCTCATTCCCACGGGCAATCTCTTTGTTTCTTTATTTCATCGAATTGCCTTATTTGCAATCGGGGCGGCTACGGTTTGGGCAGCTGGGATGAGTTTCTTTGAAATGATGCAAAAGCCCTATGCTTCGGTCCAAGATTTACTCCTTCTCTTTATTTATTTAGAAATTGGTGCGATGGTCGGAATTTACTTTAAGACCAATCACATGCCTGTACGTTTCTTGATCTACATTGCCATTACCGCAGTCACGCGCCTCATTATTGATCTGGTTGGTACGAAGCATGAGGCGGATATGGGCATCTTGCTAATGGGCTTAACCATTTTGGTCTTAGCGCTCGCCAATGCACTCGTTCGCTATGCCTCTAATAAATTTCCGAGTAAGCCCGATCAACACGGCGGAGAATAAATGTGAGTCCTGCCGAGCGGCTAACGCGGATTGATTTAGCGGCCTGTTACCGCTTATGTGCATTTGAGGGCTGGGATGATCTCATTTATACCCACATCTCAGCGACCGTTCCCGGCGAGCCCAATCATTACCTCATCAATCCCTTTGGCTACCAGTTTGATGAAATCACCGCATCTAATTTGGTCAAGGTCAATACTAAGGGCGAGATTGTGGATCCTAACTCACCTTACCGCGTCAATCCTACGGGCTTTGCAATCCATGGAGCAGTGCATCGCGCCCGTCCTAATGCGAACTGTGTGATGCATCTGCATAACACCGCTGGGATTGCAGTATCAGCCCAGGAGAATGGTTTATTACCACTCTCGCAGCATGCCATGCGCTTTATGGGGCATCTTGGTTACCATGAGTACGAAGGGGTTGCACTCACCGAATCGGAAGGAAAACGCCTTACTCAATCCCTCGGTAAACACCCTGCCATGCTATTGCGTAACCACGGAACACTCACCGTAGGTCGTACGATCGGTGAGGCCTATATGGTGATGGCCACTCTAATTAAAGCCTGCGAGATTCAAATTGCTGCTCTATCGAGTCCACAATTGCATCTACCCAAGCAAAGTGTGATCCAAAAAGCTGCCGATGAATTACATGACAGCGGTGCTGAAGAAGGAATACTCGAATGGCCTGCGCTACTGCGAATGCTCGATCGCTTTGATGAGAGCTATAAAGATTAATTAACTAAATAACGAATAAGGAACCTATATGCCCACATTTAATGTGCAAATGTTTGAAGGACGAACGGTCGAGCAAAAGCGCAACTTTGTTGCCGAAGTAACCCGCGTCACCTGTGAGACCTTAGGATGCAGCCCTGGATCGGTCGACATCATCATCACCGATGTGAAGAAAGAAGACTGGGCGACCGGTGGTAAGTTATGGTGTGATGCGGATTAATTAGTGCTTTGATTTCTGCAAGAAAAACTCGGCTTGCGCTAGGGCTTCCTCCGCATCCAAGCCCACAATATCGGCCTGCACTTCCTGTTTGAGCTCGGGTCTTGCATTAAAAATGGGGCCGCCTACCATCACCCCAATCGTTGGATTCAGCGATTCGGCTTTGAGTAAGTTGATAAACCGATGTAAGGCCGGTAGTTGATCCTCGGTACTGACTGAGAGCCCAACTAAATCGACATGCTGCGTCTTCACGGCAACAACGATATCGGCTTGCGTTGCCGCTAACTCACCCCACACCTTCCATCCGGCTCTTCGAAAAAACTCTGAAACCATAAAGAGTCCTAAGGTATGCTGCGATCCGGGCAATGGAACCAATACCGCATGTGGTGCTTGATCGTCGGTGCGCGCGAACTCCTGAAAGAGCGGACTAAAGTCATAAATCAATTGCTTGATACGCCAAATACCAGTAGTCACTTGAGTAAAGCTAGCGCTGTCCTCCACCCACATCACGCCTAAACGTCTCGCGACTGGAGCTAATAAACGAAGGTAGATTTCATCAAGGGGCACACCTTGTTCGTAGAGAGCTTGCACGAACTCAGCGGCTTTCGTTGCATCGTCACGCAATACTAACTGCGTAAGCTCATCAACCCGTAGGGGATCATTGAGTCGAACATTCATCAGCGGTGAACGATTGGCCTCAATCGCACTGCTGTGAGCCACCAATAGACGTGGGATCACATTGGTCTCAATGGTTTGCATCAACCAATCCAGATGTTCCTGCGGACCTGCTTTGAGACTTAATGGCTGATTTCCAATATCGACCGCTAATTGCTTGACGCGCTGATCGTGAGAATGACTTAGGTTATCTTCTGCACAGGCATCCCATTCAGCCCTTTGGGGGTTGACCTTTTGTTGCTCCTCACTTTTGGAAAATAATTTTTCCTTAATGAGGCCTGCATATCGCCTTAGAGGCATGCGTTCTCCGATTTTCTATCTGTGGCGCTTCCATTTAGGCTAGCCAAGCTGCACTGAAAATCAGGCCTATTTTTTGCGTCGTTGCGTACAGTTTCTTTATAGATCCTTCAGGGGTATCAAGCCATGAATGTTTACTTTTAAGGGTTAACCCTAGTTTTAATGGGTAATACAGAACTAAGTGTCAATATAAGTTGACACATTTAGCACAATTCAATATAAAAAGAGGAGTCCCACCCGAGTTAGGCAGCTATGGCCGTTCAATCCAAGTCCAAGAAGGAAGCCGTTCCCATTCGTTTGGTATTGGTGACCATGGACACGCACTTAAATAGTGCGGCACGACGCGCCCAATTTCAGCTTCAACGAGTCATTCCAGGTCTGTCATTACAGATTCATGCCGCTAGTGAATTTACCGGCAATCCTGAGTTAATTGAGAAGGCAGTGCACGACATTGCCCATGGCGATATTGTGCTCGCCACCATGTTATTCATGGAAGATCACTACCTTCCAGTGTTTGAAGCTTTAAAAGCGAGGCGCGACGATTGCGATGCGCTGGTCTGCGCTATGTCAGCTGGGGATGTGGTGAAGCTCACCAAGATTGGTAAGCTTGATATGAGTAAGCCCGCCAGTGGGCCGATGGCAATCCTCAAGAAACTGCGCCCCAAACCCAAGACCGAGGGCGAGAAGCAAACCAGTTCGGGCGCCAAACAAATGAAGGTATTGCGACTCATTCCGCAAATCCTCAAATGGATTCCGGGGACGGCACAAGACGTGCGGGTGTATTTTTTAACCCTGCAGTATTGGTTGGGTGGTTCGGAAGAAAACTTATTCAATCTCTTTAGTTACCTCATCAACCGTTACGCCTCCGGTCCGCGGGAAGTCCTGCGTGGTTTGGCAAAGCCCACCGATCCCGTGGAGTATCCCGATCTGGGTGTCTATCACCCGCGCATGAAAAATCGTCTGAGTGAAAAACTCTCTGACCTTCCTAAAGTAATCTCCGATAACAAACGTCGTGGTCGGGTTGGTCTTTTATTACTGCGCTCCTATTTAGTTTCTGGCAACAGTGGTCACTACGATCCCGTGATTGCTGCATTAGAAGCCCATGGCTTGCAAGTGGTGCCCGCTTTTGCTGCGGGTCTTGATGCGCGCCCTGCCATTGATACCTATTTCATGAAAAACAATCAGGTGACGGTCGATGCGGTGATCTCACTGACCGGCTTCTCCTTAGTTGGTGGCCCAGCGTACAACGATGCCAAAGCAGCTGAGGAAGTGCTTGCTACGCTTGATGTGCCTTACATCGCAGCCCACCCCGTGGAGTTCCAAACACTTACCCAATGGGGCGGCTCCGATCGTGGTTTGATGCCAGTCGAGAGCACCATCATGGTGGCGATTCCAGAGTTGGATGGTGCAACCCAGCCGATGGTGTATGGCGGTCGACCTGGTGCGGCAGGCACGACCTGCACGGGTTGCCATCAACGCTGCACCTTTACCGAAGACCATAACCCGCAAGACATGTTCACCTGTGTTGAGCGCACTGCGATGTTAGCTGCACGTACTGCCAAGCTGGTGGATCTGCGCAACTCGGACAAAGCCAATCGCAAAGTGGGTCTCGTCATTTTTAACTTCCCACCGAATGCAGGGCATACCGGTACCGCCGCTTACCTCAACGTTTTTGAATCTTTGCACCAAACCATGTTGGGACTCAAAGCCGATGGTTACACACTGACCGTACCAGAAACTCCAGAAGCCTTACGTAAAGAAATTATTGAAGGCAACGCTCAGCAATATGGGGCCGAAGCCAATGTGCACACCATCATTAGCGCGGATGATCATGTCAAACGTGAGCGTTGGCTTGGCGAGATTGAAGCGCAGTGGGGACCGGCTCCCGGTAAGCAATGGAGTAATGGCTCGGGGATTTTTATTTTGGGTAAACAATACGGCAATGTCTTAGTGACCGTGCAACCGGGCTTTGGGTTTGAGGGTGATCCGATGCGCCTTCTCTTTGAAAAAGGCTTTGCGCCAACGCATGCGTTCTCTGCGTTTTATCGTTACTTGCGGGAAGACTTTGCGGCGAATGCGGTTCTGCATTTTGGCACCCACGGTGCGCTTGAGTTTATGCCGGGCAAGCAAGCAGGTATGAGTGGTTCGTGCTGGCCCGATCGCTTGATTAGCGATCTGCCCAACTTTTATCTCTATGCATCAAACAATCCTTCCGAAGGCGCACTGGCCAAACGCCGCGCAGGTGCCACACTCATTAGTTACCTCACACCACCGGTGACCCAGGCAGGGATTTATGCAGGACTTGCCGATCTCAAAACCTCGATTGAGCGCTGGCGAGGTCTCTCGCCCGAGCAACGTGGCGAAGAAGAGGATCATGACTTAGCGGCTCTCATTCAGGCGCAGGCAGCACAGATGGATTTGTGTCAGGCGGAACCGCTATGGGATGTGCAAAACGCCGACTTTACCCAACAGCATATTACTAAGCTCTATGAGCAGATTTTGGAATTAGAGTACACCTTAATCCCGCATGGCATGCATGTGGTTGGCTCCACCCCCAGTGAATCCGAGCGTGTCGATTTACTGAGTGCCATGGCAATTGGTTCGTTTAGTCAAACCTTACCCAATTCAGCGATTACGCAATTGGTGCAAGGCAAGCCCATTCAAACCATCGTGAATAAAAATAAAGATCTTCAAGAGCTCGCTCGGGAAGAAGCAATTGCGATCTTGGAGAAACTCCAACACTGGGATCAGCAGATCCAAGAAGAGACCGAGATCCCAAGTATTCTCAAAGCGCTTGATGGTCGCTTTATTCGTCCTGCACCCGGTGGCGATGTAATGCGTAACCCCGAGGTTCTCCCCTCAGGGCGCAATCTACACGGCTTTGATCCCTTCCGCATTCCAAGTGCCTTTGCAGTCAAAGATGGCGCCAAGCAAGCCCAGAAAATTTTGCAACGGCATATCGATGATGCCCAAGCCCTCCCTGAATCCATCGCCTTAGTGCTGTGGGGCAGCGACAACCTCAAATCCGAAGGTGGGCAAATTGGTCAGGCCTTAGCCCTCTTAGGAGCACTACCGCGCTTTGATGGTTATGGACGACTTGCGGGCGCTACCCTCATTCCACTCGCAGAACTCGGACGCCCACGTATTGATGTGGTCATTACTCTCTCAGGGATCTTTCGCGATCTGATGCCCTTACAAATTAAGCTCTTGGCTGAAGCAGCATATCTCGCAGCTGCTGCGGATGAGCCGATCGAACAAAACTTTGTTCGCAAACACGCGCTCGCTTATATGCAAGAACACGGCTGCGATCTTGAAACTGCATCACTGCGGGTCTATGGCAATGCCGATGGTACCTATGGGGCAAATGTGAACCACTTGGTGGAGCACAGCGTGTGGGAAGAGGACGATGAACTTGCCGAGACCTATATGCGCCGCAAGGGCTTTGCCTATGGCAAATCCGGTAAACCGGTTTGCAATAACGCACTTCTGAAGAGCGTCTTAGCCGATGTCAGCATGAGTTATCAGAACTTGGAGTCGATGGAACTCGGGGTGACTACCATCGATAACTACTTTGATACCTTAGGCGGTATTACCAAGGCCGTGAAACGCGCTAAGGGCGGTGAAGAGATCCCAGTGTATATCGGGGATCAAACCCAAGGCGAAGGGGTGGTGAGAACGCTCTCCGAGCAAGTGTCGCTCGAGACCCGCACGCGCATGCTCAATCCTAAGTGGTTTGAGGGGATGTTGAAACACGGCTACGAGGGTGTGCGGCAGATTGAGGTTCACATCACCAATACCATGGGTTGGTCCGCGACAACGGGGCAAGTGCAACCCTGGGTCTATAAGCAACTCACCCAGACGTTTATTCTGGATCCGAAGATGCGTGAGCGCTTAGCGCAACTCAATCCCACCGCGTCTGCCCGCATGGCCAATCGTCTCATGGAAGCATCCAATCGCAATTACTGGCAGCCTGATGATGAGATGCGCGCTGCGATGAAGCAAGCCAGCGAAGAACTCGAAGATCGCCTGGAAGGCGTCTTCGAAAATCCTGCCATGCAGCGCGCTGGGTAATCCCACTACCCCTTAAATTACCATTAGCGGTTTTTTCTGAATGGGTGGGGCAAAAATTTGATCAAGTGCTTGCAATACAGCAGCATCGAGCACCAATTTAGAAGCTGCTAAATTTTCTTTCAGGCGTTCGGGGTGTATCGTTTTCGGAATCGCCACCGCATGGGGTTGGCGCAAGATCCACGCAAGCGCAACTTGGGCTGGGGTCAAACCCACTTCTGTTGCCAGTACGATCAATTTGGGATGGCGCATCAGAGCTCCAGCACCCAAGGGCGAATAGGCCATTAATGCAATATTCTTTTCCTGCATGAGTGGAATGAGGTCGTATTCAACCCCTCGGGCATTCAAGGCGTAATAGACTTGGTTACATACGGTTTGGTAGGAACTGCCCACATTACGTTCCGCTGCGAGCCAATCACGTAGATCAGGCGTATCAAAATTACTGATGCCATAACTACGAATCAGGCCTCGCTCTTGAAGTTTGATGAATCCCTCGAGTGTCGCCTCATAGGGATAAGAGCCTTGCCAATGCAAGAGATAGCAGTCCAGATACTCGCAGTCCATGCGCTGGATCGAACGTTCGCAAGCGGTGATGGTGCCTTTGGTACTCGCATTGCTAGGCAAAACCTTACTCACGATTTGGAGATGGTCGCGTACGCTTTTACCGACGCGTTGCAAGGCTTTGCCAATGAGGATTTCGGCTTGACCGGAACCATACATCTCGGCAGTATCAATGAGTTGATAGCCCATCTCAATGGCTGATGCAATTGCGGCAATTTCTTGGGCTTCAGAGCGAGCGCCCTCACCCATTTGCCAGGTGCCCAGTCCAAGGCGAGTCTGAAACTGAAAACTCATACCACCCTTACATCACAATTTTGGCGTTTTGACGCAAGCGCCGCACGGTCTCCGTCAAATACTGCTGCACAATCGCTTGACGCAATTGGGGTTTGGATTCTTCAAGGGTCGGGATCTTCATGGCACGCTTATCATCCAAGCGCACAATCACCCAGGCGCTCCCAATCTGAATGGGCTTTTTGGCAAACTCGTTTTTATTGAGAAGGCGCAGAGTTTGTAAAACATTCGCATTCATCTGCGAAGCATTAACCCACCCCACACTACCCCCCTCTTTTTTTGTGGCTGCATCGGCTGAGAACTCGCGCGCCAACTGGGCAAAGGAATCGCCCTTTTGTAAGCGACTCATGAGTAGCATCGCTTCGCTCTCTTTAGCAGTCACAATCTGGCTAAAGCGGTACTGCACTTCGCCCCCCGTATCCCCAATTAATTTCTTTTGGCGCTCATACTCAGTTTTTAATTGCTCGTCCGTGATGGGATTTTTTTGAAAGTGTTGATCAATATAGAGTTGCAATAAGAGAGTTTGCTCAAATTGATCGACCTGTGTAATGAATTCAGGGGATTTCTCAAGACCCTCTTTCTTGGCTTCTTGGACTAGGAGCTCGCGATTAATGAGCTCCTCCTTAATAGCTTGCCGCAGTTCGGGCGAATCTTTAGCACCCCGTTCGATGGCATTTTTAAGTGCCATGTCAAAGAGTTGTTGTGAAATCGGGGTGCTATTAACAGAAGCAACAAAGGCTAATTCACTCTTATTCTGAGCGTTTATTAAAAAGGAATAGCTAGTAAGGCCCACAAAGCAAAGCAAGCGTATGAATTGTTTCATCTAGAAATCTCTCAATTGTATGAGATCGATTATCGCGCACAAGCGAGTTGTGTCGACCCTTCTTCGCACTCTTCACCATTGGCCAGCTGATCTCTCACTTGAACAGATTCATCCATGGCAACTACCACTTCGCCTGTTGTCCCAGTATCCTCATTGAGTCTGAACAGTTTATTAACCTTTAAGGTGGTTGTTAAGGCACTCTTATTAGCGGCTGCTGCGGCAGCGGCAGCGGCACGAGCCTCTTGTACCGGGAAGCTCACTCCGGTTAATCCAATGCCAGAGCCTGTAAAGTTTGTTTCGCCATCAATGATCATGCGACCCGTGCCATTCACATTAAATTGTCCGCCAACCTGCGATATATCAAAGTTAATCATTCCCGTTTGCGATGATTTAAAGGTGGTTGCGAGCGTTGTGGAATCAGCCACAATATTCATGCGATCGGTACTGTAGTTTTGATCAGTAGCGGTTTGTACACCGCTGGTGACATTAATAATGCCGCCAATGTCCAAGCTGGTGCTTAAGCGATCTCTAAATTGCAAAGTCTGAATGTTAGCCGAGTAGAAGGGATTAATCGATCCTACAGCCCCATTAAAGCTGACAATTGGGTAATTTGGATCCGCATCAGTTTCTGCAAAACCATTAAAGATCGAGGCTACTAAGAGCGAGTAAACATCTTTGGCATCGCCATCGACCTTATTATTAAATTCAACAAGAGGATCCATCGACATAAAGGTGCGTGTCTTCACCCGTGAAATCATACGGAACTGTTCAACCGGCTTCGTATTTCTTGTAAACGAGTCGTACAAGAATCCTTCACGACCATTATCACTAATCGTGACATCACCAAAATAAAGTTGCTGCAAGAGCGTAAGCACATCGCCCTTGATGATAATTTGACCAGCACGCACCTCCAATCGACCTAAAGGATTAATCGAACCCACGCTATCGCCCAGCGTGACGGTTCCGGTACCCGCACTCACCGTCAAGTTACTAGACGTTACTTTCGCAGTGCCGTCTAATAATCCATTAAAAGTAATGTTGGCATTCGAGCTCGTGAGCGAAATCGTCGAACCAGTCTCCGGATCAATTACTACATTGCCGTCATAGAGTTGGGCTCCAGTGGTGCGGATATCCTTGCGAATACGGATCGAACCACTCACCCGCAATGAGGTGAGCGTTACGCCATCCGCCAGTTTGAGCTGACCAGCATCGATTACCAAGAGTCCACTACCTAAGGCATCGGCATTACCAAGATTCAAGACAGAATTATTGATCACGGTATTACCCGAATAGGTATTCGCACCCGACAAGGTCAACTCACCGGAGCCTGTCTTAATGAGTGATCCAGTGCCGCCCAAGGGTCCTGTGAAATTGCTATCTAAATTGGTACCACCAATCGTTAAGTTGGCATTAAGTGCTACCGTTCCAGCGCCCAACAAAGCAGCGATACTGTCAGCAGTATTGACGTTATACGTTGCACCACTCGCAACTGTCACGGCCGTGCTATCCGATAAGGTACCGGTGACACTTAAGGTACCCGCATCAATGGTGGTAGTACCGGTGTAGGTGTTGTTGCCGGATAGGATTAAGGTGCCGGTGCCTGCTTTAGTGAGGGCTCCAGTACCGGCCATGATGCCGCCATACGTTAAGGTGGTGGCACTATTGGTGTCGATGGTGCCGCCCGAGCTACCAAGGGTAATACCGCGGTTGGCATTGAGCGTAAAGCTAGCGGTGGTATTTAAGGTACCGCCATTGAGAACTAGTTGACCCGTGGTCGCCGATCCAGGTGCGGTACCTAGGTTGGTATCTGCACCAACCACTAAAGTACCGGCATTAATGGTGGTGGTACCGGTGTAGGTGTTGGTGCCACTCAAGGTGAAGGTGCCGTTACCGACTTTCACGAGGTTACCCGCCCCACTCATCACACCGCTATAGGTAGTGCTATTACTATCACCGGTGGTGAGGGTGAAGGAGGTATTGAGGTTAACAGCACCAGCGCCAGCCAAGGAAGCGATGGTGTCATTGGCGGCGACGTTATACGTGGCGCCACTGGCGACTGTCACGGCCGTGCTATCCGATAAGGTACCGGTGACACTTAAGGTACCCGCATCAATGGTGGTAGTACCGGTGTAGGTGTTGTTGCCGGATAGGATTAAGGTGCCGGTGCCTGCTTTAGTGAGGGCTCCAGTACCGGCCATGATGCCGCCATACGTTAAGGTGGTGGCACTATTGGTGTCGATGGTGCCGCCCGAGCTACCAAGGGTAATACCGCGGTTGGCATTGAGCGTAAAGCTAGCGGTGGTATTTAAGGTACCGCCATTGAGAACTAGTTGACCCGTGGTCGCCGATCCAGGTGCGGTACCTAGGTTGGTATCTGCACCAACCACTAAAGTACCGGCATTAATGGTGGTGGTACCGGTGTAGGTGTTGGTGCCACTCAAGGTGAAGGTGCCGTTACCGACTTTCACGAGGTTACCCGCCCCACTCATCACACCGCTATAGGTAGTGCTATTACTATCACCGGTGGTGAGGGTGAAGGAGGTATTGAGGTTAACAGCACCAGCGCCAGCCAAGGAAGCGATGGTGTCATTGGCGGCGACGTTATACGTGGCGCCACTGGCGACTGTCACGGCCGTGCTATCCGATAAGGTACCGGTGACACTTAAGGTACCCGCATCAATGGTGGTAGTACCGGTGTAGGTGTTGTTGCCACTCAAGGTGAAGGTGCCGTTACCGACTTTCACGAGGTTACCCGCCCCACTCATCACACCGCTATAGGTAGTGCTATTACTATCACCGGTGGTGAGGGTGAAGCTATTGAGGTTGACATTTCCAGCGCCAGCCAAGGAAGCGATGGTGTCATTGGCGGCGACGTTATACGTGGCGCCACTGGCGACTGTCACGGCCGTGCTATCCGATAAGGTACCGGTGACACTTAAGGTACCCGCATCAATGGTGGTAGTACCGGTGTAGGTGTTGTTGCCGGATAGGATTAAGGTGCCGGTGCCTGCTTTCACAAGATTAGTAGAGCCACTAATCACACCAACAACCTCATTGGTTGCGGATGCTGAATTCACAGATAAGGTGGTGAGATTTGAGACGGCACCATTTATAAGGGCTATACCAGTTCCGCTATTAATGGTGAGTGCAGAGCCAGTTGCGCCACCAGTAATACTAATATTTTTAATGGTGGCATTTAATCCTTCACCCCAGGCGTGAATTGCGCGGCCAATATACAAAGTTTGATTTGCGGGCGATAAGTTTCCAGCAACGCTCATGCTGGCTTTGAGAACATTATCGGTAAAGACGCTTAGTGTTCCAATACCGCTCGGGTTTGTATATGTGACTTTTACTGTTCGATAGATACCAGCAGTTCCGCTGTTGCCATTACCAAATAAATCGATCGCACCATAGTTAGTACCCTTTAGATAGAGGCTGTCACCCCTTCCTTGCGTACGAACTAAGACACCGTCTCTGTAATCACCATACGAGAGGATCGTATTCAATCCATCACCAGACATAGCGCCAACGAGATAATCGGCTTGATACGTCCAACTTTGGCCTAAGTTAATACTATTAATAGTGTATGGATTGCTACCATTTTGAGTGGTTGTCCATGTGGTACCGCCAGTTAAATAAGTCGTGGTTGTACCATTGCTAGCACTCACCCCACCACTGATTGTGACTGCACTATTAGTGGTATTGAGATTGATATCTGTTCCAGTAAGGGTGAGATTGCCGCCATAATTCTGTGTACTGATGGTGGTGATATTGCCATCTAAGGAAGCATCACCACTGGTGGTAAGACTCAAGAGGGCTTGGGTGGCACCTACAGTGCTGCTGAAGGTAGTACTGCCAGTGCCAGTGGTGGTGGTCAGGCTATAGTTATTACCACTGTTGCTATTGACTGTACCACTAAAGGTAATCGTGCCATTTCCAGCACTGGAGTTGAGCGTGGTGTTAGCCCCCAAGGTTGTTGCACCAGTGTAGGTTTGATTACCGCTCGTGATAACCGCACCAGCTAAGGTGGAGGTGCCATTGACGGTTAAGCTTGAGCTGCCGGCGCTATTGGTAATCGTGTTGCCAGAGGCCATCACAAGATTATTGATTGTTACTGCCGTTTGCAAATCTAAGATCGAATTACCACTCATGGTGAGGTTGCTTGTCGCCGCACCAAGGGTGCCAGTGCTGGTAATGACTAAAGTACCGGCATTAATGGTGGTGGTACCGGTGTAGGTGTTGGTGCCACTCAAGGTGAAGGTGCCGTTACCGACTTTCACGAGGTTACCCGCCCCACTCATCACACCGCTATAGGTAGTGCTATTACTATCACCGGTGGTGAGGGTGAAGGAGGTATTGAGGTTAACAGCACCAGCGCCAGCCAAGGAAGCGATGGTGTCATTGGCGGCGACGTTATACGTGGCGCCACTGGCGACTGTCACGGCCGTGCTATCCGATAAGGTACCGGTGACACTTAAGGTACCCGCATCAATGGTGGTAGTACCGGTGTAGGTGTTGTTGCCGGATAGGATTAAGGTGCCGGTGCCTGCTTTAGTGAGGGCTCCAGTACCGGCCATGATGCCGCCATACGTTAAGGTGGTGGCACTATTGGTGTCGATGGTGCCGCCCGAGCTACCAAGGGTAATACCGCGGTTGGCATTGAGCGTAAAGCTAGCGGTGGTATTTAAGGTACCGCCATTGAGAACTAGTTGACCCGTGGTCGCCGATCCAGGTGCGGTACCTAGGTTGGTATCTGCACCAACCACTAAAGTACCGGCATTAATGGTGGTGGTACCGGTGTAGGTGTTGGTGCCACTCAAGGTGAAGGTGCCGTTACCGACTTTCACGAGGTTACCCGCCCCACTCATCACACCGCTATAGGTAGTGCTATTACTATCACCGGTGGTGAGGGTGAAGGAGGTATTGAGGTTAACAGCACCAGCGCCAGCCAAGGAAGCGATGGTGTCATTGGCGGCGACGTTATACGTGGCGCCACTGGCGACTGTCACGGCCGTGCTATCCGATAAGGTACCGGTGACACTTAAGGTACCCGCATCAATGGTGGTAGTACCGGTGTAGGTGTTGTTGCCGCTGAAGATCACGGTTCCTAAACCACCCTTGGTGATGCTGTAAGGTCCTGAGATTACGCCACTTAAGGTGAACTGATCACCAACATTAGTAGCACTAATCGTACTATCGGCGGTTAAGGTGACATTACCAGCTAGGGAGCTAGTGACATCTTTGAGAGTGCCACCACTTAAGGTTATTGCTTCCGCACCGACGGCTACATTCTGCAGATCGAGTGTTGCACCACTGGCAATGGTGGTACCGCCAGCGGTGCTACCTAAACCATTGTTGTGGGTCACTACGACCGTACCGGCATTAATCGTCGTTGTACCGGTGTAGGTGTTGTTGCCCGAGAGGGTCAAGGTACCGCTACCGACCTTCACGAGGTTACCCGCCCCACTCATCACACCGCTATAGGTAGTGCTATTACTATCACCGGTGGTGAGGGTGAAGGAGGTATTGAGGTTAACAGCACCAGCGCCAGCCAAGGAAGCGATGGTGTCATTGGCGGCGACGTTATACGTGGCGCCACTGGCGACTGTCACGGCCGTGCTATCCGATAAGGTACCGGTGACACTTAAGGTACCCGCATCAATGGTGGTAGTACCGGTGTAGGTGTTGTTGCCGGAGAGGATTAAGGTGCCGGTACCGGTTTTGGCAACACCACCCGTTCCTGAAATTACACCAGCTACGCTACTGGAGGCGCTGGTAGTGGTGACCGACAGTGTTGCCAGATTCGAAACCGATCCGCTGATATTTAGTGTTGCGCTAGTCACGGATAAACTTGCACTCACATTAACGCCACTGGTTGCAGCCTGATACTGACTCAATATTGTCGCTGGCGTGAGAACTGTATTGTAGTAAGCCACATTACTAATACCGCCATTAAAGTATTGTGGGCCATAGGTCCTATTACCCACCATCAGTGCTGCACCAGCCCCTGTGGATACCGCTCCAGATATTGGATAGTTTGTTTGGATCGCCGATCCATTGGCATACACATTAAGTTGCGAACCATTGCTCGTCAAGACGATCTGTGTCCATGAACCAGTGGCCGGTAAATAGTTATTGGCGTTAATCCAAGCCCAGCCTGGGCTGGAGTTTGCAATAGCCCACTCAATACGATTACCTTGGATTGCAATCTCGTATTGATTTTCTTTATTCATGATCATGCCATTACCGCCGGCATTGTTCTTCACCCAGGCAACCATCGTGAATGAGCCTGAACCCGGATTTAATGTCGCCTGATTCGGATAAGTTAAGTAACTCGATCCAGGCACATACATCGCAGTGGTATCAGCAAACAATCCGGCTGTTCTTCCTGGGCCACCTGCGGAACTCTCAATGAAATAAGTACCGTTGCCGCCTAAAGTTCCTAAGTTGGTTGCTGTGCTCGAATTAATTGCATCGGTGAGCGGTATGAACACTAACGGATTACTGCTTAATACCTCAGCCTCGTATGAAGCCTGGCTGGCCACCACACCACTTCCCTTAGAAATATTACCTAAAACATTTACATTAGCTGTTCCAGCGTTGACTGTGAGACTCGCACTCAAAACTAAATTGCTATTAAAGTTAATGTCGGAATTCGAGGTTTGCAAGCTAGCGTCACCCGTCACAGAAACTTCGCCCCCATAACTCTGTACTCCCGTCGTGGTCACATTACCAGCGAGCGATGTCGCACCACTGGTGGTGAGGCTTGCTAGAGCTTGGGTAGCACCTACCGTACTACTGAAGGTGGTGCTACCAGTACCGGTAGTGGTAGTGAGGCTGTAGTTGTTGCCACTATTACTGTTGACCGTACTACTAAAGGTAATCGTGCCATTGCCAGCACCACTATTGGAGATGAGGCTGGTGTTCGCCAGTAAGGTGCTTGCACCGGTATAGGTTTGATCACCACTCGTGGTGATCGTGCCGGCTAGGCTCGATGTGCCATTGACCGTGAGGCTTGATGTACCAGTGCTATTGGTGATGGTGTTGCCACTAGCGAGCACCAGATTCGCCACCGTGAGGCTCTTTTGTAGATCCAGCGATGCCGTGCCACTCAAGGTGAGATTGTTCGTGCTGGCACCTAAGCTACCGGAACCACTCACAACCACCGTACCGGCATTGATGGTGGTGCTGCCACCGCTGTAGGTATTGGCACCGGTGAGGTTCAAAGTACCGCTACCGGCTTTGGTGAGGCTATACGCACCACCGATGGCACCCGAGAGGGTTAAGGTACCATCAGCAGTGATGGTGCTATCACTACTGAGGGTGATGGTGCCAGCAATCGCACCCGTACCGGCGGTGGTTTGTAAGGCACCGCCACTGAGGGTAATCGGCTCAGACCCGATGTTGGCTTGGAGATCCAAGATACCGCCACTCACGGTGGTACCGGTTCCCGTACCACCCAAGGCGTTGTCATGGGTAACGACTAAAGTACCCGCGCTCACGGTGGTGAGTCCCGTATAGGTATTGGCGACCGAGAAGGTGGTGCTACCACTACCGGTTTGATTGACGGCACCTGTACCACCGATCGCGTTCGCTACCGTCATGGCATTGCTGCGATTGAAGGTCAAGGTACCGTTATTGGTAACGGCGCCACTGCCTAAGGTACCGGTGGTACTGGCGTTGCCGATTTGGAGGGTAGCGCCACTGTTAATCGTGGTGGTACCGTAACTGTTATCTGCGGTCAAGGTCACGGTGTCGGTACCAGCCTGCACCACACTACCGCTACCACTAATCGCATTGGCTACCGTCATCGCATTGCTGCGATTGAAGGTCAAGGTACCGTTATTGGTAACAGCGCCACTGCCTAAGGTGCCGGTGGTGCTGGCGTTACTGATTTGCAAGGTAGCGCCACTATTAATCGTGGTGGTGCCATAGCTATTATCTGCGGTCAGAGTCACGGTATTAGTACCAGCCTGCACCACACTACCGCTACCGCTAATCGCGTTCGCTACCGTCATGGCATTGCTACGATTAAAGGTCAAGGTACCGTTATTGGTAACGGCGCCACTGCCTAAGGTGCCGGTGGTGCTGGCGTTGCCGATTTGTAATGTAGCGCCACTATTGATGGTGGTGGTACCGGTGTAGGTATTGGTTCCAGTAAATAATTCAGTGCCTGAAGTAATCACGAGAGCACCACCAGTACCGTCAATTGCGCCAGCAAATGTTCCGGCAGCATTGCTCAGGGTTAAGGTTTTTGCGCCCAAGGCAACAGTGCCTGCGCTATTGCCAGTCAGACTAATCACCGTAATGCCCGAGCCACTCGCACCACTGATATCGAAGTTTGCATTGTTATTGACCGTACTGTTGGTGATCGAGCCACTGCCACTGATGCTCAGAGTACCTGCAGTAATCGTAGTGCTACCGGTATACGTATTGGTATTCGTGAGAGTTACAGTATTTGCGCCCACTTTATTCAAGTTGTACGCATTGCCACCATCACCAATTGCGCCACTAATCGTGAAGTCGTGGGTACCGCCCAAGGACGTATGCCCCGTGAATGTGAGGCTACCGCTTGCCACACCGGTCGTGCCGCTGGTGCTGGTGAGTGCGCCAACCGTGGCACTGGTGCCAGTACCAATCAAGTTGAGATTATTCGCAACGGTATACCCTGCTAAATCTAAAGTGGCGTCACTAGCAATCGTAATTGCACCGGTACCAAACGCGCTGGTGCTAATCGAGCCACCACTCATCACACTGCTAACTCCAGCCTTGAGCGTTCCGCCATTAACAGTGGTACCACCGGTATAGGTATTGTTAGCCGCCAAGGTTTGTGTTCCAGCAGTAAGCACGATGCCGCCACTACCACTGACCACACCGCTGAGTGATCCACTTGCACTAGCAATAGTCAGAACCTTGCTACCGAGCGTAGTGGTACCGGATCCCGCAATACTCGTCACAGTGGCGCCGGATGTGCTCGCACTAATGTCAAAGTTGGCGTTATTGGTGAGGCCACTCGAGCTTGCAATACTTCCCGATCCCGACAGCGCTAAAGTACCATCACTGATGGTGGTGGCGCCATCAAAAGTATTGATATTGGTAAGCGTGAGCGTGCCTGCTCCCGATTTTGTGAGGGTTGCGGATGTGCCTGCCAAGATGGCGCCAATTGTGATTGGATTAGCTACGTTGTTGTTAATGGTGAAGGCGGTACCCGTTAATACGCCCGAGGTGCTTAGGATTTCACCGGCACTAATCGTGAGGTTACCCGCGTTGAGGTTGGTTGTACCCAAATCCAATTCACCACCCGCAATCGTGACATTACCACCCGTGGGCAAGACACCGCTGCCCGAGAGAACGACTCTACCGGCGTTAATGGTGGTAGTGCCGGTATAGGTGTTCACGCCTGTGAGGGTTACGGTACCAGTACCATTGTTGACCACATTGGTGCTGCCACTAATTGCCCCAACGATTTGGTTAGAGGTGCTCGACGAGTTCATGGTAAGTGTTGCAACATTCGCAACCGTACCGCTCATGGTGATCGCACCAGAACCTGTTTGGATACCTAAATTGCCATATGTCGCTGAGCCACCCGTTAACACGATTGAGCTCACCCCACCAATACCCGAAGAGATATTAAATGAACCGCTCGTAAAGGTTTCACTACGACCTACGGTAACTTGATGCTCCCACACGGTTGCTGAGCCATTCGATACCCTGATGGACTGAGCGCGATCATTCCAAACAATTCCAGATACAGGACGATCAAAGTATGGGTTGTAGTCGTAACTGCCAGCACCAGTAAAGACATAGGTATTACCGGTTTGATTTAAACCATCATACAAAGTCACTGAAACCGTTCCAGATGAAGCAAGTGTGGCAATCACATTACCCCCCACCGTCACCGCACTATTGGTGGTGTTAAGGTTGATGTCTGCTCCAGTGAGTGTGAGATTGCCGCCGTAGTTTTGAACACCCGTGGTGGTCACATTACCAGCGAGCGATGTCGCACCACTGGTGGTGAGGCTTGCTAGAGCTTGGGTAGCACCTACCGTACTACTGAAGGTGGTGCTACCAGTACCGGTAGTGGTAGTGAGGCTGTAGTTGTTGCCACTATTACTGTTGACCGTACTACTAAAGGTAATCGTGCCATTGCCAGCACCACTATTGGAGATGAGGCTGGTGTTCGCCAGTAAGGTGCTTGCACCGGTATAGGTTTGATCACCACTCGTGGTGATCGTGCCGGCTAGGCTCGATGTGCCATTGACCGTGAGGCTTGATGTACCAGTGCTATTGGTGATGGTGTTGCCACTAGCGAGCACCAGATTCGCCACCGTGAGGCTCTTTTGTAGATCCAGCGATGCCGTGCCACTCAAGGTGAGATTGTTCGTGCTGGCACCTAAGCTACCGGAACCACTCACAACCACCGTACCGGCATTGATGGTGGTGCTGCCACCGCTGTAGGTATTGGCACCGGTGAGGTTCAAAGTACCGCTACCGGCTTTGGTGAGGCTATACGCACCACCGATGGCACCCGAGAGGGTTAAGGTACCATCAGCAGTGATGGTGCTATCACTACTGAGGGTGATGGTGCCAGCAATCGCACCCGTACCGGCGGTGGTTTGTAAGGCACCGCCACTGAGGGTAATCGGCTCAGACCCGATGTTGGCTTGGAGATCCAAGATACCGCCACTCACGGTGGTACCGGTTCCCGTACCACCCAAGGCGTTGTCATGGGTAACGACTAAAGTACCCGCGCTCACGGTGGTGAGTCCCGTATAGGTATTGGCGACCGAGAAGGTGGTGCTACCACTACCGGTTTGATTGACGGCACCTGTACCACCGATCGCGTTCGCTACCGTCATGGCATTGCTGCGATTGAAGGTCAAGGTACCGTTATTGGTAACGGCGCCACTGCCTAAGGTACCGGTGGTACTGGCGTTGCCGATTTGGAGGGTAGCGCCACTGTTAATCGTGGTGGTACCGTAACTGTTATCTGCGGTCAAGGTCACGGTGTCGGTACCAGCCTGCACCACACTACCGCTACCACTAATCGCATTGGCTACCGTCATCGCATTGCTGCGATTGAAGGTCAAGGTACCGTTATTGGTAACAGCGCCACTGCCTAAGGTGCCGGTGGTGCTGGCGTTACTGATTTGCAAGGTGCCAGCACTAATGGTTGTGGTTCCAGTGTAGGCGTTATTGGTGTCGATACGTAAAGTACCTGGGCCTGTTTTTGCGAGTGAAGTCGCACCGCCAATGCTACCTTCCATCGTACTGGTTGATGTCGCCTTATTCGTTTGGAAGGTCAGTACCTTACCCGTACCCAAGGTAATCGATGTGCCACTGTACATATAGATCGTCGAGTGTGCGAGGGTCAAGTTGCCAAGCACGTCGGTCGCCGCAATCGCGATGTTATGAGTGACTTGCATAAAACTGTTTTCACCACAATCGCTTAGGCAACCGTAGGTCAAGGTATTGCTCGCACGTAAATTACGCAGATCGCTCAAGTACAAACCGACTGTATCGTCGTATTTAAGTCCCAAGAGAACGTTCCAGGGTCCTACTGAAACTGTGATGTTGGGGGCGGTCACACCGCGATTAGCAAACTTCAGATGGTCGTTCGATAAATTACCATTGGGCGCAGCTGTGAAGGTAATCGTGCCGTTGGTCGAACTTGCTATATCGCCAGAGCCACTGCGAATATAGATGTATCCCGTGCCACCCGTGACGTTAATCGCTCCACTGCTACTAGTGAGACTTGCACCGGAGGTCAAATCAACGGTTGTGGCAGCCACTACATTAATGGCATTCGAACTCTGAGTGCTAATGGCACTGTTAACGGTAATGGTGTCGCCATAGAGCGTCACTGGACCGGTAATATTGATGGCGCTCGAGAGGGTCAGGTTCGAGGTATTCGAACTCTTACCGAGGGTTACGCCCGCCAAGGTACTATCAAAGGTGATGCCACTGACGGTCAGGGTGCCACTGAAGCTGGTACCGACTGGTTCAATTGTGAGACTACCTGAACCCGAATACGTACTGGTGGATAAGCTTGGGGCATTGTTACGAATAATGAGTGCACCACCACTAATTGTCGTGGCTCCTGAATAGGTTTGGCTACCGGTTAAGGTGAGCGTATTGCTACCGAGTTTGCTCACAGAACCGGTGCCACTGATATTGCCTGTATACGTTTGGCTATCCGAGCGGTTCAATTGCAACACTGAATTGTTCACAATATGACCGGCCACAGAGCCAACAGTACCGCCCGCACCCAATGTGAGCGTTCCAGCACTAATGGTGGTGCTGCCGGTATAGGTTTGATCGGCGGCAAAGATTAAGTTGCCGGTACCGGTTTTCACCAAGGTGCCGCCGGAACTGGTGAGCGCAGTAGCTAAGGTCACAGTCTCACCATTGGTATCAATCGCATAGGCTTGATTGGCCGCATTACTAAAGCGTGCCGAGTGATCAGCGGTGTAGCTTGCGGTGTATTGCAAGGTACCGCCAGCAAATGAGATCGTACCGGTGCTACCTAGTGCGGTGTTTGCAGCGATGCGTACTGTGCCACTACTTAAGATGGTGTTGCCATAGGTGTTATTGCCCCCAAGCACTACGGTGCCAGTTTGACTGTTGCCGTTGATAGTGAGGGCATAAGTACCACCCGTAATATCACCTAAGTAGGTGAGCGTCTCTCCAGAAGCCGCTTGCAAGCCACTCGCAGCGGTCAACGTGAGTGCACGATTGGCATGCAAGGTGAAACTTGCATTCGCTAAAAGTGCGCCACCGTTTAAGGTAAGGCGACCGGCACTAGCACCGAGGTTGGTATCAGCGCCCACCGAGAGCACTCCGCTATCGACTGTGATTGCACCCGAGAAAGAGCTATCGTTTGCAGCGCTCAGGGTCACAGTGGCAGAGCCGATGAGCGTCAAGTTAGCCGAACCCGTTAACGCGCCACTCATGAGAATGTTGCCAGCGCCACCGACTGAGGCGTTGGCGGCTAAGGTCACCGTGCCACTAGCCACACCCTCTGCGCTCGTTACGGAATTGGTAAGCGCACCAATGGCACCATAACTACCCGATAAGTTGAGTGCATTACCAATCGTCTTGCCATAGAGATCAATTGCACCGCCACCGGAAACGGTAATGAGGCCCGTTCCAAATGGACCGCTGGTGACAGGCGATCCCGTTGAGTTATCGCCCGCTTGCAAAGTACCCGCGGATACGATGGTGCCGCCCGAGTAGGTGTTGGCGTTCGTTAGCACTAAGATACCACTACCCGTTTTGGTGACGGAGCGACTACCACCCGTTTCACTAATCACGCCAGAGATTGTCAAGGTACCGCTCGCCACATCAAAGGTGGTATTCGTTGAAAGCGTTAAGGCTCCCGAGAATGCGCCCGACCCCGAGGAGGTCGCAAGCGATCCGCCATTGAGAATAATCGGCTCTGCACCAACATCCGCCTGCAGATCCAAGATGCCACCATTCACGGTAATGCCTTGGCCGCTGGAACCTAAGGCAGAAGCATTGGTTACGATGAGCGTGCCCGATGTGAGCGTCGTTAAGCCTTGATAGGAGTTCGTACCCGACAGGGTATAGGTTCCAGATCCAGCAAACTCCACCGTACCCGTTCCAGAAATCGCGCGACTAATGGTTTGTGCGCCCGCTAAATTAAAGACGAGGTTGCCATTATTCGTAATCGCACCCGTGCCCAAGGAGTTGGTACTGCCACCATTGCCTACTTGTAAAGTACCGCCACCAATGGTGATCGTACTCGCGCCATTGGTGCCCGTTAAGATCACGGTGCCCGTTTGACCGGCGCCATTGATCGTGAGCGGATTGTTACCAGTAATCACGCCGCCGTAGGTTAAGGTCTTTGTCGCACTTGCCGCGAGTCCGCCACCAGAAGTTCCCAGCGTAATGCCACGATTGCTATCTAAGGTAAATGTTTCGCTGGCTTGTAAAGCGCCATTGTTGAGTGTGATCGCAGCCGCATTCAACGTACTAATCGTACCGAGTGCAGCATCAGCATGAATCACCACGATACCGCCATTAATGGTGGTTGCTCCGGTAAAGCTGTTGTTCGCACTCAAGGTTAAGGTACCGTCACCCGACTTAGTCAAGGTACCGCTGCCGGTGGCAATACTTGAACTAATCGTGGTGTTGCCCGCACCACCGATGGTCAGATTTTTGTCACTGCCACCCACTGCGCCTGCAATGGTGAGTGTGCCGCCAGTGTTCACACTGAGAGTCGCAGCACTACCCAAGGTGATCGCGGTATTACTATCACCCAGCGAACTGGTTCCGCCCAGTACGAGACTGCCATTGACGGTGATGCCCGAAGGTGCGACTGCTGTCAAACCATTGCTGTAAGTTTGCGAACCACCGCTTGCTCCCAATGTCAGCGCACCAGTGTTACCAAAGGTCACCGTATCCGTAATCGTGCCAGTAGCTCCTAATAACTCAAGATTATTAACGCTACTTGCCACAGTCAGAGCTTGTGCAGTGATGCCTCCTGTAAAGCTCGTTGTACCACCAATGTTCTCAAGGGCTAAGGCTCCAGTGCCCGAGAAGCTGGTACCAGTCACACTTGCGCCTGCCGCACTACTTCCAGTTGACAGGGTTAAGTTATAGGATGAGCCAGTGACTGCACCCAAGGTAATGCCGGCTGTATCAGCGCTTGCATTGGTGTTAAGAACGGTATTTGCGCCCAAGGTAACAGCACCGAAGGTCATCGGGCTATTGGTGCTGTTAATCGTTCCCTTTAAGGTCGTGGCCGATGGACTCGTTGCAGTTATTCCACCGGCATAGGTTTGTGTGCCACCGGATGCGCCCAAGGCGAGTGTCCCGGTATTGTTAAATACCACCGCGTTGGTTACGCTTGTATCACTTGCATTTAATGCAAGGTTGTAGCTTCCCGCAGCAACGCTTAAGGATGGTGTACTTAATACACCATTAAAGGCAACCGTTCCAGTGGTTGCGCTGATCACGACGCCACTCGTGACGGTGACATTGCCACCGAAGGTTCCGCCACCGGAATTGGTCAGAGTGAGAGTGCCAATATCGGTGCCAATCGCCCCGGTAATGCTTACTGCACCTGTCGTATTAATTACAACATTTGAAGGCAATCCACCCGCTGTGCCCGTAATCGAGGCCACCGTAATCGCCCCCGAATTACCACCGCCTAAATTGAGTGTGACACCGTCACCCAAGATCACATTATTGAGCGTGATCGATGAGGTACCAAAATCAAAGGTGCTGGTTTGATTGAGGAAGCTTGTTGTTCCGCCCATATTGAACGAGCAGTTCACGCTACTAGTACATTGTGTGGGATCGCCCGCAGTGAAGGTACCCGCAAGAATATTATTCCCCGTGGTATGTGTAATACCGCGTGAGAAGGTTAAGGTATCGCTCGTGCTATCGCCAAAGTACACATCACCGGTGGTACTCAGAGTCACAGCACTCGTCACATCGGTCACCGAACCAAAGAACTTAATATTAGCCGTGCCGCCAGCGTTACTCATAGCGCCGGCATAGAGGTTATTGCTAAATTCAATAGTGCCGGAGCTCGTGGTCAATGCAAGCGTTGAGATGCGATCACCAGCCCCGCCGACCGAACCACCAAAGGTAATGCCGCCAGAGTTAGTGATGGTGAGGGTACCAATATCCGTGCCAATGCTGCCACTCAAAGTAACCACATCGCTCGTATTGATCGTGATGTGCGATTTAGCACCAGCGGCGGTTCCAGAAATCGAGCTTAAGGTCATGGGTGTGGCCGCGCCAGCGCCAAGCGTCAAGGTGGCGCCATCATCCAAGGTCACCGCCCCTAAGGTAATTCGGCCCGTGGTGGGGCTTAGTGTTGTGCTTACCTCAAAGCGTACTGGCACATTGATAAACAACTCACTGGCAGTAGCTGAAATTGTCTGGGCCTTAATCGTGACCGCAGAGGCATTGGCGATCGATAGGCCACCCACAAAACTAAAGGTATCTGTCGCAAAGTCACCCAAACGAATCGTGCCCGTGTTGTAGAACGTGGCAGTTGTTGTAATAGTTGTAGCACCAACTGCTGAGGCAATATTGTTTAGCGTAATGGCAAAAGCATTGGAACCGCTACTTGCACCAACGATCAAGGCTTGCGCAACGATGGTGCCATTGACCGTAATGGTTCCAGTCTGACTACCGTCTCCCACTGTAAGAGCACCAATTCGGGTGGAAGACCCGATCACACCAGAGAGCGTGATCACTCCACCTTTGGATTTAAGGGTAAGCGTCTCAACCCCAGCGGTAGTTCCTTGAATAGGTCCATGGATCGTAATCGCTGCACCAGCCCCTGAGTTGGCATAGGTATTGATCATGGTGTTCGCTGCTAAGGTCGTGGTGACCGCCGTTGCACCAATGGAAACTGCCGCACTATCGGTATTGATGGTTCCGGCCAGCGTGATAGCCGATGGTGCAGTAGCAATTAAAGCAGCACCAAAACTGAGCGTCCCCCCACTCGCACCCAGCGTTAAGGTACCGGTGTTGCTAAAGGTGACCGCATTGGTGATCGTGCCACTCGTGCCATTGAGCGCTACGTTATACGCTTGGGCTGCGGTATTGAGTGTGGATGCAGTCAACGCACCATTAAATGCGATCGTGCCAACAGTATTAGTAAGCGTTACCGTCGTTGCATTTACGGCACCGCTAAAGGTTGTGCCACCGGAGTGGGTAATGGTGAGCGTACCCACACCAGAGACCGATGAGCCAGTAATTTCTGCGCCCGCTACGCCACCAGTGACGAGTGTCAGGTTATTGGTGGCACCTGTAATTGCACCGATGGTGAGATCAGCGACGTTGGTAGTGGCATTGGTATTGAGCGTCGTCGCAGCACCTAAGGTAATCGCACCGAAGCTCATCGCCGCATTGCTACTACTAATAGTGCCACTAATGGTGCGTGCACTTGGTGCGGTCGCTGTTAAACCACCAGTGAAGGCTAAGGTGCCCCCACTCGCGCCGAGCGTCAACGTACCAGTGTTGCTGAAGGTCACCGCATTGGTGATCGTGCCGGTGGTAGCGTTGAGTGCGAGGTTGTACCCTGCACTATTGGTGTTCAGGGTGGTCGCGGTGAGTGCACCATTGAAGGTGATCGCACCGGTGGTGTCGGTCAGGGTCACGGTAGTGGCACCAACAGTACTACTGAAGGTGGTGCCGCCCGAGTTGGTAATGGTGAGTGTGCCGATGTTGGTACCAACGGCACCACTGACAGTGACTGCGCCCGTAGTGTTAATGGTGAGGTTTGCACTACCACTCGATGGTCCAGTGACCGTGGTGAGGCTAATCGGCGTGGCAGCACCAGCGCCGATCGTCAGATTGTTATTGAGATTAATCGCACCGGTGGTAATTTGACCGGTCGAAGTACCGCCAATGGTGGAGGTACCACCGATGGTCAGTGCCGTATTGCTATCACCCAAGGTAATGACGCCAGTACCGGCTGCACTCACTGTACCGTTCACAGTAATTGCACTAGGAGCCGTGGCGGTGACGCCGCCAGTAAACGCAGTGGTATCACCGCCATTACCCAAGGTCACTGTACCGGTATTGGCAAAGGTGGTTGCACCGGCGATGCTATTACTTGAACCATTGAGTGCGATGTTGTAAGCCGCAGAGCCAGCACCGACGGTCATGCCGGTGCCAACGGTGAGGTTGTCACTGAAGGTGATGGTGTTTGTAGCGGAAGTACTAGTGATGGTAAGTGTTGCGACACTTACCGAACCACTCAACGAAGTGCCACCCGAGTTGGTAATGGTAAGCGTACCAATATCGGTGCCAATCGTGCTCGAGACGGTGACAGCACCGGTGGTATTAATCGTCAGGTTCGAACTCGTACCATCTGCAGTACCCGCAATTGAGGAGAGGCTAATCGCGTTGGCAATGCCCGTACCAATGGTGAGGGTCACACCATCAGCGAGCGTAGTGGCGCCTAGGGTGATGGTGCCGGTGGATCCCCCTCCCAATGCCGTATTGGCCAAAACACTCACTGGGGTCGTGCCCAAATTGAGCGCGCTGGTACCGTAGGTAATCGAAATCGTTCCCGATAAATACTTGGTACTTGGTGCGATGGCCGTGACGCCGTAACTAAAGACTAAGGTTCCCCCACTCGCACCTAAGGTTAAGGTGCCGGTATTACTAAAGGTCACCGCATTGGTGATCGTACCGCTCGTGGCATTGAGCGCTACGTTATACGCTTGAGCAGCAGTATTGAGTGTGGTGGCAGTCAATGCACCATTGAACGCAATCGTACCAACAGTGTTGGTGAGCGTGACGGTGGTGGCACTCACCGTACTGCTAAAAGTCGTACCACCCGAGTTGGTGATGGTGAGCGTTCCCACATCAGAGACCGACGAGCCACTAATTTCTGCGCCAGCTACACCGCCAGTTACTAAGGTGAGGTTATATGTTGCACCAGTCACTGCACCGATGGTGAGATCGGCGACGTTGGTGGTGGCATTCGTATTGAGCGTCGTCGCAGCACCTAAGGTAATGGAACCAAAGCTCATGGCCCCATTGGTGCTACTAATGGTTCCTTTGAGTGTTCTTGAACTTGGTGCGGTCGCTGTTAAACCACCGGTGAAGGCTAAGGTGCCACCACTCGCACCTAAGGTTAAGGTGCCGGTGTTACTGAAGGTCACCGCATTGGTGATCGTGCCGGTGGTAGCGTTGAGCGCCAGGTTGTACCCTGCACTATTGGTGTTCAGGGTGGTCGCGGTGAGTGCACCATTGAAGGTGATCGCACCGGTGGTGTCGGTCAAGGTGACGGTGGTGGCGCCAACAGTACTACTAAAGGTGGTGCCACCCGAGTTGGTAATGGTGAGTGTGCCGATGTTGGTACCAACGGCACCACTGACAGTGACTGCGCCCGTAGTGTTAATGGTGAGGTTTGCACTACCACTCGATGGTCCAGTGACCGTGGTGAGGCTAATCGGCGTGGCAGCACCAGCGCCGATCGTCAGATTGTTATTGAGATTAATCGCACCGGTGGTAATTTGACCGGTCGAAGTACCGCCAATGGTGGAGGTACCACCGATGGTCAGTGCCGTATTGCTATCACCCAAGGTAATGACGCCAGTACCGGCTGCACTCACTGTACCGTTCACAGTAATTGCACTAGGAGCCGTGGCGGTGACGCCGCCAGTAAACGCAGTGGTATCACCGCCATTACCCAAGGTCACTGTACCGGTATTGGCAAAGGTGGTTGCACCGGCGATGCTATTACTTGAACCATTGAGTGCGATGTTGTAAGCCGCAGAGCCAGCACCGACGGTCATGCCGGTGCCAACGGTGAGGTTGTCACTGAAGGTGATGGTGTTTGTAGCGGAAGTACTAGTGATGGTAAGTGTTGCGACACTTACCGAACCACTCAACGAAGTGCCACCCGAGTTGGTAATGGTAAGCGTACCAATATCGGTGCCAATCGTGCTCGAGACGGTGACAGCACCGGTGGTATTAATCGTCAGGTTCGAACTCGTACCATCTGCAGTACCCGCAATTGAGGAGAGGCTAATCGCGTTGGCAATGCCCGTACCAATGGTGAGGGTCACACCATCAGCGAGCGTAGTGGCGCCTAGGGTGATGGTGCCGGTGGAGGTTCCACCCACCGTCGTGTTTGAATTAGCAGTAATCGGTACGTCTAGGTTAATCACACTGGTGCCAGCAGCACTGACCGTGCCGCCAAGGAAAATACGACTTGGTGCCGTTGCGGTAACACCGCCAGTAAACGCAGTCGTATCACCACCATTGCCTAGGGTCACCGTACCGGTATTAGCAAGTGTGGTTGCACCGGCGATGCTATTACTTGAACCATTGAGTACAACGTTATATGCAGCAGAGCCAGCACCGACGGTCATGCCAGTGCTTAGAGTTAGGTTGCCCGAGAAGGTGACTGCATTACCGGCCGTAGTACTCGTAATAATGAAGGAGGCGGCACTCACTGCCCCACTAAAGGTCGTACCACCTGAATTGGTAATCGTGATCGACCCAATGTCAGTCCCGATCGTGGTGGTGATTCCAACCGTGCTTATTGAATTAATCACGACGTACGATGCGGTACCGCCAGCAGTACCTGCAATCGAATTAATCGTAATGGTTGCGGGTCCACCATTCCCCAGGGTGATCGTCACACCATCGGCCAGAGTAATGTTTCCAAGAACAACGGCATCCGATGGATTGATGTAGGTGGTATCAGCGCTAAGTGTCAAGCCACGGCTAGCACCCAAGTTATAGCGATAGGTGGTATCGATACTTCCCACCACCGTGTTGCCTGTGCCGGTAAGGGTTAATTCATAGAGCGCGATCGTGCCACCAACATTTCCAAGCGTAATGGTGCCAGAACCGTTGGCAATGGTTAATGAGTAAGTACCAGCCGCTGTTCCGGTACCACCATCAATCGTGCCCGTCGTGACATTGGCATTGGTGGTGGTAATCGTTGGGCTAAAGAACAGTTGGGTGGAGCGTGATGCGCCCTTTAAGTCAATCGCGCCGGTGGTAGTCAGACTGCCACGCAACTGATTAATACCGGTACCCAATAAGGTCAGGCTAGCAAGGCTTGTACTGTTACCCACATTCGCCAAATCAATGATACCTGCCCCGTTAGAAATGCTAAACGCAAAGGCGCCATTGGTATCACCCAATGTAATGGTTCCAGCCGAATTACTGGTTAGCGTTGTGGCCGCAACCAGGGTATTGGTTCGTGATGTACCTTTCAGATTAATCGCACCAGTTGCGGTGATTGCGCTCGGTAAGGTATTGACCCCCGTTCCCTGTAAGGTAAGGGAACTAATGGCAGTGGTACCGCCCACAACACCACCAAAACTAATCGCTCCAGAACCAGGATTAATGGTGAGCGCTTGTGCGCCATTAATGGTGGTGGTCGAACCGCTAAAGGTAATGGTGGTATCGCTCGCCGTCAGAGTAATGGCTCCTGTAGACAGGGTAATCGGGCCGGTGTAGGTTTGCGTGCCGCCCGATGCGATGTTTTGTGCGATGGTGTAGCCAGCCGTACCACTCAGAGTTAAATTACCGGTAGTGGTGATACCCACGGTAGTCACGGTGCCCACGGTGTACGCTGTATTTTGGGCAAACGTTAAGACACCAGTATCGGCCGCTAAGGTACTAATAGAATTACTTGTTCGGCTTAGAGTATGCGTTCCCGTTCCTAGTAAGCGTAACCCATTCGCAGAAATATTTTGACTCTGCGTAATTGTTCCGGCAGTACTTAATGTCAGATTGCCGCTGGTGGTAAGACCTACGGTATTGACGGTGCCAATCGCAAAATCACCATTCTCAGTAAACGATACGGTGCCGGTATTGCCCGCTAAAGTGGTAATTGCATTACCAGTATTGGTGAGGGTGTAGGTTCCACCAGTGCCTAAGAGTTCGAGGCTAGCGGCGGTCAAGTTCGCCCCGCTATCTTGGGTAACACTGCCGCGGGTATTGAGAGTTAAGTTATTAGTAGTGCCACTAGTGCCCCCCAGGACAGAAACTGCTCCGGTAAATTGCATACCGCCATTGGAAGTCGCGCCACCATTTATCAGGGTTAAGGAATCTTTAAAGGTATAAGCACCCACTGTGATCTTGCCAGTGGCAGCAGCACTACCAATGGTGATGGCTGAGAAGCCATCTTGAATCAAGTTGAGCTCGGTTGTATCGAGATTTAGATCACCTGCTCCGCCCGCCAAACCGATGGTGGTTGATGCGGTTCTTGGAGCAATGGTAAGAGTGTTAGTTCCCGATATATTGGCGCCCACACTAATTGCATCAGCGGTGATTGAGAGTGCACTCGCTCCCATCGCAATCGTGCCACCCGACCCGGTTACTACGGAGCTGGCGGTAATGGAGGTGGTGCTCAAAATATTCGTACCACCAACGGCGCCGTTCATGCTGACTGTTCCTGAACCCGCATCTACTGTGAAGGTTTTGGCAGTGCTTGTTGCGCTATTGACGGTTGAGCTAAAAGTAATATCGGCATTACTCGCCGTGAGCGTGGTGTTGGTACCAATGGTCAGAGCACCGCTATAGGTTTGTGAACCCGAAGTCGTGATTGCATTGGTGTTAATCGTGGTCGTGCCACTGATGGAGAGATTTTTAGCCGTACCTGTGAGGGATACCGTATCCGCATCCGCATTCCCGAATACCGCATTACCAGTAATCGCTAAGGCATAAGCCCCGGAGACCGTGCCATTAAACGTGGCGGTGCTCGCTGCGATCGCTGTATCCGCACCCAAGGTGACATTGTTGCCATAGGTTTGTACGCCTCCCGTGGTGCTAACACTTCCTCCATTGAGGACGGTGGTTCCCGATGCGCCATTTTGTACAACGCTCGCCGCATTGACCGTGCTGGTGAACGTAGTAGTTCCGGTACTAGTTAGGGAGATATTGCCAAGTCCTTGAGCACCACCGACTGCGCCCGTAAAGGTGATGTTCGAGGAACTGGAGTTCACGGTTAGATTTCGAGTCTGTCCACTATCACTATTGACCGTGCTATTGAACGTAATATTTCCATTGGGCAATGAAATAATGATCGTGCCCGGTGCACCATTCGTTACCGTGGTGGTTGTATCGGTGATACCGCTCACGACAACTCCAGTCGTAACACCATTACTGCCTCGATTACCCCCTAAGCCTCGCCATTCACCAGAGGGTCTAGAACCAAATGAGGTTGCACCACCTTGTAATCCACCACCACCACCACCACTTCCACCACCGTCGTAACAGCAACTAGTAATAGTGTAGGAGGAAGTTTGTCCCGCGCCTGGGCCAATTTGACCGTTATAGGTTCCAGCACTTAAATAATTTCCGGCATCTGCTCCGGCGGTTTCACCGTCGCCTCCTGTATTATTCGCCCCAGCACCACCACCTGCACCACCGGCAAAAATATATTTCGTTCCCGTATTGCCAATTCGAACCACTGAGGCTGCACCACCACCACCACCGCCACCCGAGGAGCCAGAGGGTCCTGCACCACCGCCTGAACCGCCGCTACCAATTCCCAGCGCATTGGTTCCACCAGCACCAGCACACGAGGAACTGGAGCATGAACCACCGCTGCTGCCACCAGCACCGGGTGCAATCTGAATTACGGTTCCTGGATCAACCGTGACCGTGGCTGTGTAAGAACCAGCAACGCCCGTATTCATTCCAACATTGCCATCATTGCCACCCTTACCCCCGGCGGCACCGACTAAAGTCACGGTAAATGAACTGCCACTAATGGTGATTTCTTGCACCGAGGATGAATAGTCATAGGTCGTAGAGGTTGCGCCACTGGTGGTTAACGTTACATTGCTATTTAACTGAACAGGTCCGTTATAAGTTTGATCGCCAGTCGTTGAAATGTTGGCGTTCAAAATAATCGAGCCACTACCGGGAATACTTAACGATAGTGGTCGTGTAGTTGCGCCTATCACCCCATCAATTTGAACCGTCCCCGATCCGGCATTAATCGTGAGAGCCTGTGCCCCATTGATGGTAGTGGTCGAGCCACTCAAGGTAATGTTCGCATTGGTCGCAGTGAGTGTGATGCTTCCAGTCGATAGCGTGATGGGGCCGGTATAAGTCTGAGTACCTACACCGGAGGTGATGTTCTTGCTAATCGTGATGCCACCGGTACTGCTCAAGCTCACATTACCAGCAGTGGTTATGCCAGTGGTATTGACAACCCCTACCGTATAGCCTGAGTTTTCGGTAAACGTTATTTCGCCGGTGTTGGCTGCTAAGGTGGTAATGGCGTTACTGGTGTTGGTCAGTGTGTAAGTTCCGCCCGTACCTAAGAGTTCGAGACCACTCGCACCAATAGCTTGGCTTTGTGTGACGGTACCAGTGCTATTTAGGGTCAGGTTACCAGTGGTGGTCAGTCCTGGGGTATTGACGGTGCCAATCGCAAAGCCCGAGTTCTCGGTAAACGATACGGTACCGGTGCTTCCGGCCAAGGTGGTAATGGCGTTACTAGTATTGGTCAGTGTGTAAGTTCCACCGGTACCTAAGAGTTCGAGACCCGCAGCACTAATGGCTTGGCTTTGTGTGACGCTACCCGTGCTGCTTAAAGTCAAGTTACCAGTAGTGGTGAGACCTACGGTGTTGACGGTGCCAATCGCAAAGCCCGAGTTCTCGGTAAAGGAGATCACTCCCGTATTACCTGCTAAGGTAGTAATTGCGTTACTGGTGTTGGTGAGGGTGTAAGTTCCGCCCGTACCTAGGAGTTCGAGACCGTTCGCACTAATGGCTTGACTTTGTGTGACGGTGCCAGTGCTACTCAATGTCAGATTGCCGCTGGTGGTAAGACCTACGGTATTGACGGTGCCAATCGCAAAGCCCGAGTTCTCGGTAAACGATACGGTACCGGTGCTACCGGCCAAGGTGGTAATGGCGTTCGCACTATCCGTTAAGGTGTAGATAGCGCCAGCGCCCAAGAGTTCTAAGCCATACGCCGTGATACTGGCACCGCTATCTTGGGTGACGGTACCGCGCGAATGAAGGGTCAAGGTATTTGTGGTACCGCCAACCCCACCTTGCACGGAAATAGCGCCTGTAAATTGCATGCCACCGTTTGAAGTGGCGCCGCCATTAATTAGTGTAAGTGAATCATTAAAGGTGTAGGCACCAACGGTGAGCTTGCCCGTCACGCTCGCACTACCAATCGTGATGGCCGAGAAGCCATTTTGAATAAAGTCCAGTTCGGTGGTGGTGAGATTTAGGGTTCCCGCAGCACCCGCTAAACCAATAGTCGTGGCAGCCGTTTTCGGCGCAATCGTGAGCGTATTGCTACCTGAAATATTGGCACCGAGACTAATTGCATCAGTGGTAATTGAGAGTGCACTTGCGCCCATCGCAATCGTGCCACCCGCCCCGGTTACTACGGAGCTGGCGGTTACTGAGGTCGTACCCAGTACTTTCACGCCACCAACAGCGCCATTAAAGGTCGTAGTCGCTGAACCAGAATTAATCGTGAGCGTTGGCGTGGTGGCGAGCGAGTGTGTGTTAACTGTAGAACCGAAAGTGATGGCCGAATCGGTTGTTGAAATTGTAGTATTTTGCTTAATTAATAAGGCATTGTTATAGCTTTGAGAGCCAACCGTTGCAACCGTTGGCGTATCAATTACCGTCGTACCGCCAACTCCAGTATTGATCGATGCCGTATTCACTGGGGCATTAATCGTATATGTTCCGGTACCCTCTAAGGTAAAGATATTCAAATCGTATGTACTGCCAATTGCACCATTAAAGGTGACGCTTCCCGAACCAACACTTAGGGTTAAGCTCTGACCATATTGGGTTGTGCCGTCAAGGGTACTATTAAAAGTAACTGCCTGATCAGCTGTTTGTACTGTAACAGTTGTAGCGGTGATGACTACCTTATCACTAAATGCAAACGATGATGTATCGGTACCTGTTAGATTGCCGCCCAAATATACAGCTGCAGTGCCATTGGTATCAAAGGTCACGGGACTTCTAAAAGAAAGGTTCGATACGGTACTAATTGCTCCCGTCGTCGATGAGCCGAAGGTGACCCCACTAAATGTTCCATTGAGATACCCAAACGTATTGAGGTAACCCAATTCAGTCACCGTAAGATCGAGCTTGCTATCGGAATTGTTGTTGGTACTATCCAAATCTCCAAGTACCATCGTATTACCAGCGGTATAAGGGCGCACAATCATTGCCGCATCACGTCCGTAAATAGATGCGGTCGGATTAAATTCATCTGCGGTGATGGTGATTGTGCCTAATCCTGCGAAGGCGTCCCCTATCGCTGCAGTACTCAAGACCCCAGTACCTGAGGTGAGTGTTAAGGATTGGGTCCCACCCGAGACCGCGCCGCCCAAAGTAAGGTTACGCGAACCGACCGCACCACCCGAAGTATTAATCGTGGTGGCCGCAGTTAAGGTAATTGCGCTATCGCCATCACCAATTGACGTTGTTCCATTACTGGTAATGGTTCCAGCAATATTAATTGAGCTAGGAACTGTTGCAGTAAAGCCGCCTGAGAATGTCAATGTATTGGTGGCTAAATTTCCAAGCGTTAAGGTACCAGTATTGCTAAAGGTTGTGGCATTTGTAATCGTGGTGTTAGCGCCCACCAATGACAAGTTGTAAGAACCCGATCCTGAGTTAAAACTTGTAATAGTTGTATTACCCGAAAATGAAACGGCTCCAGATTGTGTATTGCTTACAGTCAGGCTCGAGATTGCACCACTGGTACCAGCCGTTTGAGTCACCCCAGACGATAAATTAACTGCTGCAGAATTAGATCCGGTATTAACGGCCGACCCTGCACTGGAAGCAATATTTAAGATTGGGCTTGCAAGAGTTACACCTGAGGAAAGAATTGATACTGCACTAGCCTCACTATTCCACATTTTATAGCCACTAATCGTGCCAACAAAAGAAGAACTTGCCCTGTCCTCTACTTGACCTCCACCAATAAAGACTTTGTTATTCCAATTAAATGCAGAGCTTGTAAACGTATTAGTACCAATTAAGACACCATCTAGGTAAATTTTGGTCCCTCCATTGGTGCCCAAGGTAAAGACCAGGCGATGTGTATTGCCGTCAAATGGATTAATACCGCTAGAGGCATAGGAGAAATAACTTACTTGATTGCTCCAAACCCGAGTGTAAATAGTGCTATCTGAACTATTAATACCGATTTGACGATCGCAACCGCCACCACAATTAACACCATTTTGAACTACAAAAATAATGTAATTACCTGGCGTAGTAGATGAGAAAGTAATTTCTCGGGTAATGGCTGTTGTTGGCTCTGCATAATCCAGATATAAATATTGATTACCATCTAGGACAAAGCCGCCATTCACACCACTACCACCAACGGTGTTGGTAAATGAAATTGCTCCAGCTTTGGCAGAAACGGTTAAGGTACTACTATTAGAGGTGGCCACAGTAGCAGAGACTGTGATGTTGGCGCCCACTCCATCACCACTGATGCCGGTATTGCTCGCTGTCGTATTGAGCGTTGTGTTTGAAACTAATGTTATCGCACTGCCAATAGTAATGGCGTTGGCTGTCAAAATAGTACCGCTGAGATTAACAGCACTTGGTGCTGATATTGTCAGGGAACCTAAAACTACAAAACTATCTGCCGCTGCATCATTAAGTGTCACGGTGCCCGTATTATTAAAGACCAAACTGTAGGAATTAGATCCTGAGGTTCCAATGGTCGTTGTTCCACCCGTTCCTGTATTAAAGACTAAGTTATAAGCTGTGCTACCGGTTGTTAGGCTTTGTGCGCTAATGACTCCATTACTTGTAATCGCTCCCGTTTGTGAGCTGGTGCCCAATCCCAATGCGCCAATATCATTCAAAGCAGCATTTATTGTGGTGACTGCACTCCCACTATTAATCGTCAGATTAGTAGTGTTTCCTGTGACTGTATCGCTTATGGAATCTCCGACAGTTACAACCCCACTGGTACTTGAAACTGTCCGGGTACCCGAACCACCCAAAGTAATATTACCGTTGAGGCTAATCAAGCCAGAACTGGTTGTAATGTCCCCGCCGTTCCAAGTCAGCGGTCCATTGATCGTAAATGCTGCGTTGGTTGAAGAGGCAGCAGCAAGGTTATGACTTAAGGTAAAGGTTCCTGATGAGGTGAACGTAACCGGATCTTTAAAGCTTAAGTTGGCTTGTGAGCTGTAATTACCTGTATAGCTAGCACCACCAATCGTAATCGCCAAGAATCCGTCTGCTAAATACCCCAGTTCGGTTGTGGTTAAGTTTAGAACGGAGGTATTGGTTGTGTTATCGGCAGAACCTAAATAAATATCCCGCGATAGTGTGGCAGGCACGATCGTGAGTGTTCCGCTACCTGCAAAGCTGCCGGAGAGATTAATTTCATTCGCTGTTAACGAGGTATTGCCTAAGCCTGAGGCCGAACTACCAAATGTGATAGTGGCTGTACCAGCATTGAGGGTCAGTGTGTAAGTGGCGCCCGTCACCGCACCGCCTAAGGTTAAATTTGCATTTGCTGCAGCGGTAGTAATCGACGTATTAGCTGCTAAGGTCACGCCTGTATTGCTATCACCAACACTCCAGGTATTACCGCTGGTAAAGCTTCCGGCTAAGGTAATGCTGCTTGGCGCCGTGGCAGTAATACCACCGCTAAAGGTGAAACTGTCGCTTGCCGCATCACCCAAAACCAAGGTTCCAGTATTGGCAAAAGTAACAGCGTTGGTAACTGTATTCGTAGCGCCAATGAGACGAACGTTGTAGGTGTTAGCAGTACCACTCACGGTGAATGTCGCGGTTGTGAGGTTGTCATTAAACGTGACTAAGGTAGCCGACGAGCTGTTTGTAATCACAACGCTCGTCCCCGTGGTAACACTTCCAGTAAACGTGGTGCCACCAGAATTCGTGATCGTTAAGGACGATAAGGATGTGCTGGCTCCAACACTACTGCTGATGGCGATCGTTCCAGAAGAGCCGCTATTAAGAGTAAGTCCCTGGGTGTTGGCACTCGTCCCATTCACCGTACTACTAAACGAGATATTGTTTCCAGTAGAAGATGCGCCCGTGGATGCGGCAGTAATCGAAGCGCCTAAGGTCACTGCGCCGGTATAGGTTTGCGTACCACTCGTGGTGATATCACCATTGAGGGTAATACCCGTGCCGGTGACCGCTAAGGTGCCGGAGGTAATGGCCGCTAAGGTGACTGCTCCACCACTGCTAATTGTTAAGCTGTTAGTGCCGGTGTTAAGCGTGCTCGTGGCAGTGATGGTGCCTGAGCTACTACGGATGGTGAGCGGATCGGTAAAGGTGTAACTGCCTGCGAGGGTATAAGCCATTGCACCGGTACCACTTGCACTACCCAAGGTGATGGACGAGAAGCCGTCTTGCAAATAAGCAAGCTCGGTATCACTGAGGTGCAAGCTACCACTGGCGGAGGTACCCAAGCCAATCGTGGTCGTTGCTGTCTTCGGTTGAATGACCAAAGCGCCACTACCACTGACATTGCCTCCCAGAGCAACCGCATCGGTAGTGAGCGTAAGAGCAAAAGTACTTGCGGCCAGAGTCGAGCCGGTGGTGATCGCAGAAGCCGATAAGGTAGTAGCCGCTGTGAGTGATGCGGCATCGTTATAGGTTTGTGCCCCACTGGTGGTGATGTTGCCACCGAAGGAGACCGTACCACCCGCATCGGTGGTAATCGAGGTGAGATTGGTGGTGGCTCCTACGGTGCTGGCAAATACGGTGGCACCGGAGGTGTTCACGGTTAAGGCGTAAGCGCCATTGACAGTCGAGGAGAAGGTGATGTTGCCCGAAGCCGAGCTAGTTAGCGTGGTGGCTGCACCTAAAGTGACGGCATTTCCAAAAGTTTGTACGCCACTGGTACTAATCGAGCCACCATTAAGCGCAGTGGTACCACTGCTGGAGTTTTGTACCACCGTACTAGCGGCGACGGTGGAACTAAAGGTGGTGGTGCCGGTGCTGGTTAAGGAGATGTTTCCTAGGCCTTGTGCACCGCCCACCGCACCGGTGAAGGTGATGTTGCTAGAGCCGACATTGGCGGTGAGATTACGTGGGGTACTGCTATCGCTATTGACCGTACTACTAAACGATATCGCGCTATTGGTGGTTGCCAACGTTGCATTAGCGGCTAAGGTTACTGCACCGGTATAGGTTTGGGTACCGGTGGTGGTGATGTTGCCAGTGATGGTAGTGCCCGCGGCGTGGGTGGAGGTGGTGGCTAAAGTAGCAAAAGCATTTGTCGCCCCGATGGTACTACCAAAAATAATTTGTCCAGAGCCAGCCGTAACTGTTAAGGATTTAGCTGTGCCGCCACCCGATAATGTAAAACTACTTGCATCGTTTGCACGAGCACTGCCGTATGGTAAGTTGTATAAGGTTGCGCTAGCACCTGCTGAATTATCAAAAACTTGGGACCAGCCACCCAAACCACCATGCTGATACATCGTCATTACCGATCCAGCACCAACGCTTACGGACTGAACTGCATCATTAACCCCCCATGCGCACATATCGCAACTATTACCACTCACATAAGTACCCGCTGGTTTTTGACCGGTATACGTATTAGCGGTACCAGTACCACTTAATCCAGTATAGAAAGTGGCAGTAGGATCACCCGATACGGAAGTATCTGCATTAACAGTACCAGTAATCTGAATGCTTGAGTTAGTGGCCGATAGAGTCACTGCATTGCTAATAGTTAAATTACCCGTATACGTTTGCGTACCCGTAGTAGTGATATTGCCGTTGATGGTCGTACCAGAAGCATGCGTTGAGGTAGTTTCAAGGCTAGTTAGTGCAGTGCTATTACCCACCGTGCTACTCAAGGTGATGCTGCCGGTGCCGGCGGTAATGGTAAGTGCTCTAGCGCCATTGACCGTACTACTAAACGAGATATTGTTTCCAGTAGAAGATGCGCCCGTGGATGCGGCAGTAATCGAAGCGCCTAAGGTCACTGCGCCGGTATAGGTTTGCGTACCACTCGTGGTGATATCACCATTGAGGGTAATACCCGTGCCGGTGACCGCTAAGGTGCCGGAGGTAATGGCCGCTAAGGTGACTGCTCCACCACTGCTAATTGTTAAGCTGTTAGTGCCGGTGTTAAGCGTGCTCGTGGCAGTGATGGTGCCTGAGCTACTACGGATGGTGAGCGGATCGGTAAAGGTGTAACTGCCTGCGAGGGTATAAGCCATTGCACCGGTACCACTTGCACTACCCAAGGTGATGGACGAGAAGCCGTCTTGCAAATAAGCAAGCTCGGTATCACTGAGGTGCAAGCTACCACTGGCGGAGGTACCCAAGCCAATCGTGGTCGTTGCTGTCTTCGGTTGAATGACCAAAGCGCCACTACCACTGACATTGCCTCCCAGAGCAACCGCATCGGTAGTGAGCGTAAGAGCAAAAGTACTTGCGGCCAGAGTCGAGCCGGTGGTGATCGCAGAAGCCGATAAGGTAGTAGCCGCTGTGAGTGATGCGGCATCGTTATAGGTTTGTGCCCCACTGGTGGTGATGTTGCCACCGAAGGAGACCGTACCACCCGCATCGGTGGTAATCGAGGTGAGATTGGTGGTGGCTCCTACGGTGCTGGCAAATACGGTGGCACCGGAGGTGTTCACGGTTAAGGCGTAAGCGCCATTGACAGTCGAGGAGAAGGTGATGTTGCCCGAAGCCGAGCTAGTTAGCGTGGTGGCTGCACCTAAAGTGACGGCATTTCCAAAAGTTTGTACGCCACTGGTACTAATCGAGCCACCATTAAGCGCAGTGGTACCACTGCTGGAGTTTTGTACCACCGTACTAGCGGCGACGGTGGAACTAAAGGTGGTGGTGCCGGTGCTGGTTAAGGAGATGTTTCCTAGGCCTTGTGCACCGCCCACCGCACCGGTGAAGGTGATGTTGCTAGAGCCGACATTGGCGGTGAGATTACGTGGGGTACTGCTATCGCTATTGACCGTACTACTAAACGATATCGCGCTATTGGTGGTTGCCAACGTTGCATTAGCGGCTAAGGTTACTGCACCGGTATAGGTTTGGGTACCGGTGGTGGTGATGTTGCCAGTGATGGTAGTGCCCGCGGCGTGGGTGGAGGTGGTGGCTATGCTAGTTAATGCAGTGCTATTACCGACTGTACTACTGAAGGTGATACTGCCTGCACCCGCAGTGATCGTAAGTGCGCGTGCGCCATTAATCGTGCTACCAAATAGCACATCATTATTGGTTGTTGTCAAAGTAGCATTCGCACCTAGCGTTAAATTACCCGTATACGTTTGCGTACCCGTAGTAGTGATATTGCCGTTGATGGTCGTACCAGAAGCATGCGTTGAGGTAGTTTCAAGGCTAGTTAGTGCAGTGCTATTACCCACCGTGCTACTCAAGGTGATGCTGCCGGTGCCGGCGGTAATGGTAAGTGCTCTAGCGCCATTGACCGTACTACTAAACGAGATATTGTTTCCAGTAGAAGATGCGCCCGTGGATGCGGCAGTAATCGAAGCGCCTAAGGTCACTGCGCCGGTATAGGTTTGCGTACCACTCGTGGTGATATCACCATTGAGGGTAATACCCGTGCCGGTGACCGCTAAGGTGCCGGAGGTAATGGCCGCTAAGGTGACTGCTCCACCACTGCTAATTGTTAAGCTGTTAGTGCCGGTGTTAAGCGTGCTCGTGGCAGTGATGGTGCCTGAGCTACTACGGATGGTGAGCGGATCGGTAAAGGTGTAACTGCCTGCGAGGGTATAAGCCATTGCACCGGTACCACTTGCACTACCCAAGGTGATGGACGAGAAGCCGTCTTGCAAATAAGCAAGCTCGGTATCACTGAGGTGCAAGCTACCACTGGCGGAGGTACCCAAGCCAATCGTGGTCGTTGCTGTCTTCGGTTGAATGACCAAAGCGCCACTACCACTGACATTGCCTCCCAGAGCAACCGCATCGGTAGTGAGCGTAAGAGCAAAAGTACTTGCGGCCAGAGTCGAGCCGGTGGTGATCGCAGAAGCCGATAAGGTAGTAGCCGCTGTGAGTGATGCGGCATCGTTATAGGTTTGTGCCCCACTGGTGGTGATGTTGCCACCGAAGGAGACCGTACCACCCGCATCGGTGGTAATCGAGGTGAGATTGGTGGTGGCTCCTACGGTGCTGGCAAATACGGTGGCACCGGAGGTGTTCACGGTTAAGGCGTAAGCGCCATTGACAGTCGAGGAGAAGGTGATGTTGCCCGAAGCCGAGCTAGTTAGCGTGGTGGCTGCACCTAAAGTGACGGCATTTCCAAAAGTTTGTACGCCACTGGTACTAATCGAGCCACCATTAAGCGCAGTGGTACCACTGCTGGAGTTTTGTACCACCGTACTAGCGGCGACGGTGGAACTAAAGGTGGTGGTGCCGGTGCTGGTTAAGGAGATGTTTCCTAGGCCTTGTGCACCGCCCACCGCACCGGTGAAGGTGATGTTGCTAGAGCCGACATTGGCGGTGAGATTACGTGGGGTACTGCTATCGCTATTGACCGTACTACTAAACGATATCGCGCTATTGGTGGTTGCCAACGTTGCATTAGCGGCTAAGGTTACTGCACCGGTATAGGTTTGGGTACCGGTGGTGGTGATGTCGGCCGCAAGACTCGTAGTTCCAGAGGCACTAAATGTTGTGATGCCCGAAATAGCACCATTAACTACGGCATTAGCAGTAATGGCTAAAGTGTTGTTACCTACCCAGGTTGAGCTATTTCTTGCGCTTGCCGCTGTAATTGCAGTTGCGCCTAGGGCATGAGTACCGCCGACTGCTCCAGTGAAGCTTATCTCACCAGTACCGGCAGTAATCGTCAGCGCTCTACCAGCAGTATTGCCATTAAGTGTGCCACTAAAGCTTATGTCACTATTAGTCGTTGCTAAAGTTGTGTTTGCAGTCAGAACTACATTACCGTTATAAGCCTGAGCGCCTGAAGTAGTGATGCTACTACTTAGCGTAATCCCAGTGGTATGACTAGTAGTCAGGTTTAGTGAGGATAGAGCAATGGAGCCCCCTACTACACCGCCAAAGCTAATTGCTCCAGAGCCAGCGTTTATTGTTAAGTCTTTAGAGGAAGTATCACTATTTAGAGTGCTACTAAATGTAATATTGCTATTTGTAGTTGATAGTGTTGTTGCAGCGCCAAGGGTAACCGCATTGCCAAAGGCTTGTGCGCCAGATGTTGTAATGCTGCCGCCGTTTATTTTTGTTGTGCCCGTAGAAGAATTCTGGGTGAGCGCACTTGAATTGATTGTGCTACTAATCGTTGTAATACCCGTACTAGTTAAATCGATATTTCCCAGGCCTTGAGCACCACCAATAGCACCAGTGAAGGTAATGTTTGAGCTACCTACGTTAGCACTTAAATTGCGTGGTGTTGCTGTAGCGCTATTAACTGTTCCACCAAATACAATAGCGCTATTAGTGGTAGCAAAGCTAGTATTAGCAGCTAGAGTCACAGCGTTGTTAAAGGTTTGCGCTCCTACTGTAGTTACAGTACTGCCAGCGAGACTCGTGGTTCCACCAGATGATGTAATAAAAGTACTAAGTGCCTGAGAGGTGCCAACGTTACCAACACTAATTACACCGCTGCCAGTAGTGAGGGTCAAACCGTAATTAGCCAAAGTACTGCTTGAATACGTTATGGTGGCTACGCCTGCTGCACCATTTCCACCCCTACCAGAATAGTTACCGCCGCCGCCGCCGCCGCCGCCATAATTTGCGCCATTTTGACCGACTGAGCTCGTTGGATACTGTGGTGCGCCATTACCACCTGCTCCAGCAATGCCACCGCCACTCGCGCCGCCAAGGGTAAAGTTACTTGATGTTCCGCCATCTTTCATACCCCCGCCACCACCGGCAGAACCATAAGCTCCAGAGCTAGCCCCTGGATTGCCATTCACACTGCTACCACCACTAAAGTTAGAACCAGTACCGCCAGATAAGTTCGTGGTTCCTCCCGATCCTATACCACCAGCACCACCGGTTCCGCCAACCGCACCCCTGCCTCCGCCGCCAGTGATGGTTGTTCCATTAAGCACTATGGATGTATTACCGCCGTTATTAGCACTGCCGCCAGTAGTTCCCGAGCCACCCGAACCAATAGTAACGGTTGCAACCTGACCTGCACTAACCGTTATTGTTCTAATTGCGGCCCCACCACCACCGCCGCCACCCGCAGCATCACCTGAGCCACCGCCCCCGCCCCCAAGAGCATACATAGTGACACTAGTTACACCAGTTGGTACAGTCCATGTACCGGTAGATGTGATGGTTGCCGTAGTATTTCCACCAGCACTCGTGCCATAACTATCTACAGTTGAAAGAGAAAGATTTCCAGTATCTGTTGTAATTGAGCGATCGCCTCCAGAAATATAGAGTGCTCCAGATATAGTTATGTTGGCAGATCCAGTAGCAGAAATATTTGCAGAGAGATACGTTCCGCCAGAGGTTTGTAGTGTAGTGGTGTTAACAAAAGTTGAATTACCGACTATTGCAATATCGCCAACTTGAGAGCTGCCACCAATCGTCACACTGCTGAAAGTACTGCCTAACAGCGCAATCTCACTAGTCAGAATATCTAATGTACTTGCGCCAGCATCACTTACATCGCCGACATTGATAACATAAGTAGCCGTAGTTGGCTTTAGGCTTAAGCTGCCCGTTCCCGCAATCGAGGCGCTCCAATTTATCTCATTACCAATAAAAGTCAGGTCACCCATTCCAGATAAAGCTGCGGTAATTGAGATGGTGCCAGTTCCAGAATTTAAAGTAAGTCCTTTTCCGCCACCGGCAATTACCCTTGCAATAGTGATTGCGCCATTACTAGCGCTGCTATTAAGCGTTAAATCTGCATTCAGGGTAACGGGGGTAGAACTTCCTAGAGTGATGCTACCTGCTCCCGCTGAACTCGTGCTGGTTGTGATGGTACCGCCCAAACTCAAGGACGAAGGCGATGTTAGTGCAAATGAACCACCGGCATATGTAAAGGTGTCGCTGGCTGAGTCACCAATGGTGAGCGTACCACTGGTTTCAAAGGGCGTGCTTGTAGAGAAACTCGTAATGGAGTTTGTCGAACCGGTGATACTAATGTTGTAGCTTGAACTTGCATCGGTCTTTAGTTGCGAGATTTGCAAGGATCCAGCAAAGCTCACACTACCCGCAGTTTTATTAAGCCATAAAGTACCAATGCGCGTGGTGATGTCACCACTCACGGTCACGTTACCGCTGTTACTAAAGGTTACATTGGCATTACTTCCTGAGCCCGGTCCCGTAATGCTAGTTACAGCAATATTGCCAGCACTTGCATCTAAGGTCAGAGTTGAGCCTGCTGTCAGATTCATTAGTCCTGCAGTTAAGTCTCCGCCAGCACTAATTGTGTAACTTGCACCCACGTTACTGGTTCGGACACTACCTAAATCAATGGCTCCCGTACTGCTGATATTGCCGCCAATTGTGTTGGAGCCCGTTCCAGTGAATGTGACATACGCAAGTGGTGTAGAGGTACCAATTGCCAAACTGTTAATCGCTCCACTTCCCGAAGCAATGGTAAGGCCAAATGCGCTATTGACAAGTCCAAGCGTGAGGTTTCCGTTAGCAGAACTCGTAGTGATGGTGCGGTCCGCCGAGAAAGTCGAAGACCGTGAAGTGCCTCTCAAATCCACATTGCCTGCAACCACCAGATCCCCATTGAGGGTATTGGCCCCGGTTCCAGCAAGACTGAGTCCAGTCAGTGGCGTTGTCGCCCCTACTGCACCAAGCGTTATTGACCCACTGCCATTGCTAGTATTCAATGTATAGGCGCCATCGAGCGTTAAGCCAAAACTAATCAAGCTCGCTGTTGTATTGAGACTGGAGTTTGTAATCAAGGTCACAGCGCCACTGTAGGTTTGCGATCCCGACGTTGTGATTGCGCTTCCCAGAGTCGCCGCACCACTTACTATGAGACTCGAGGCGCCGGAGGTATTAATCACAGTATTGCCTGAGGCCATGGTCAAGCTACCGACAGTGAGTGCTGCACGAAGATCCAAAACACCACTTGCGCTCATGGTAAGTGCTGCAGCGGAAGACCCTAACGCAGAAGCACCGGTCACAATCAGGGTACCGCCATTAATGGTGGTGCCCCCTGTGTAGGTGCTAGTACCAGAGAGGGTTTGGGTACCGGATACTAAAGTGAGACTACCGCCCGAGCCACTCACCGAACCGCTAAAGCTATCGCTGTTAGCTGCTGTAAGTGATAATGATTTAGCACCGAGAGTAACTAAGCCAGCACCAGCTAAGCTCTTAATACTTGCGCCAGTAGTTGTACCGCTGATATCGAAGGTGCCTGTTGCGGTCACCACTGAAGAGTCGGTAATGGAGCCACTACCCGAAAGACTCAATGTGCCCGTGCTAATGGTGGTGGCACCCGTGTAGGTATTTGCATTGGTAAGAACCACGAGACCCAAACCGGATTTGGTAATCCCAAAATCACCGGAAATAACCCCGCTTAGGGTGAGTGTGTCATCGGCATTGGTCGCGCTAATAGTGCTGTTAGCAGTTAGGGTAATGTTTCCCGCGAGGCTACTCGTGACATCCTTGAGCGTGCCGCCCGCCAGTGTAACGGCCTCGGCGCCCACCGCCACATTATGTAAATCCAACACACCACTTGAGTTAATGGTCGTGGCACCAGTCGTAGAGCCCAGGCCAGCAGCATCGGTAATTTTTAGCGTACCCGCGTTAATGGTGGTAAGGCCACTGTAGGTATTCGCATTAGCAAGTGTGAAAACACCAGTTCCTGCTTTGGTGAGCGCCACACTGCTTGCCGATCCATCTTGAATGACTCCCGAGAAGATGGTACTGGAATTATCACCACCTGCGGTTAAGGTTGGCGTGCCGGCAGCAGAACTAGTAATCACGCCACCACTCGCCCCTGCAATTGATCCAGCAGATACAGAGTAGCCTGCTAGATCTAAGGTACCGTCGACCACATACGCGGAACTACTAGAGAGTGCATCGGCGCTTCCTGCCCTTAAGGTCGAGCCAGCATTAATCGTGGTAGCGCCGCTATACGAATTGCTACCACTCAAAATTAAAGGTGCGCTATTAGATAGTGTGACTTGCCCAGTCCCAGAAATCGCGCTGGGCAAGGTGACCGCACTGGTGTTTGTGAAGGTAACTAATCCATTATTGGTAATCGCAGTTGCACTGGTTGGTGCCAAGCCAGCCATTGCATCACTGTAAGTCACCGATGCACCACTGGGAATGACTACCGTGGCGACGTTACCCAAGGTCGGTCTAGCCCCGGTCGCTACACCGCCGGTCACCGTCCAGTTCGCACCCGAGGACCAGAGTCCACCGCTTGCGCCCGTGTACGTTACCGAGGCAAGTTGGGTAATGGCAGCGCTGACCGAACCACCTGTTAAGGTGTAGTTACTATTACTTAACGCAAACGTATTGCTATCAAACGAGGTAACGGGTGTATTCGTTACATTGACCGTATTAATGGTGGCTGATCCCGAACTAATCGTAGGCGCACTCTCACTATTGGCCATTCCCGTTAAGGTGTAGGAATGGGCATTGGTATAACTATTGGTTCCATCGTACGCCTTGGTGATGCTAATGTTCAAGGCTTTAGGATTGACAGTAAAGTTCTTTGCTGTGCCAGCCTGGAATGATGTAGTTGAACCTGAAAGAGCAAGTGTTGGTGTTAAGGTCAGGCTATAGGTATTCGCACTCGTGGTCGCTGTCAGCGCAGTACTAATGGCAATCGTGCCACTTAAACTGCCAGTGAGCGAAATAGAGCTTTGCCCTGCTGTAAAGGTTTGAACAGTATTGTAGGCAGAAAGAGAGCTTGGTACATAGCTCTCACCATAAAGGGTTGGGCTTGAGGAGTACCAGAAACTTAGAGCGCTGGCCGTTCCGTAGGTACCGCTTTGCCCATCCACAATCGTGAGGTAAATCACAGGCGGGCTACCACGGTAAATCACGTTGTATCCAGCACTACTTGGTTGTGTTGATAAGGTCGCACTATAGGTATATGACTTAGGTGTCCTGGTATCGATGTAGGTTGATAAGCCAGTGCTTTCATCTGTACCACCTGAATACAGGTTGGCGATGCCGCCAGAACCAACCGTGAGGATTGGTGAACCACTCAATTTGATGTTGTATGTGACATTACCAACACCATCGGCACTTCCGGCTGCTAGCAATAATGCTGGGGTGGCTGCAACTGCTGATGTGCTCGTTGTTACTACATTCTGAGAAATAGTTAAATCACGCGTTGTTTGAATTGAAATTATGCCCGTAGAATTAATTCCATTGTAGGTAACACTATTTGCAGTGACTGATCCGATACTTAGGTTTGCAGCGTTCACAATCGTTAAGGCGCCCAGGGAGGATCCCGATGCAATCGTGGCAAGAGTATTGCTTGTATTGCTAAGCGTAATCGCTTGATTACCAACGAAACCCAAGCCGAAATTACTACTATCAGAAATTGCGCCTGCGATTGTGATTGCTCCAGTAGTACTTCCGATTACTGATGCGCTTCCTAAGCTAACTGCGCCAGCATACGTTCCAGTTGAAGAACTTGAGTTGGTAATTGCTCCAGCATCACTAATACCAGTGCCATTAACAGTTAACGCATTGGTATTGGTCATGGTTTGACCATTGAGATCCAGTGCTGCGCCTGCAGTAATCGATACGGCGCCACTGGAATTACCAAGCGCGGTAGCCGAGTTTATTCTGAGAGTACCGGCGCTGATGGTGGTGCCGCCACTGTAAGTATTGGTGTTACTAAGGATCAAAAGACCAGTTCCGGATTTCGTCAAGTTGTTACTACCGGAGATCACTCCGCTCAATGTGAGTTGCGTACCATCCACAGTAACGGTGCTGTTTCCACCTAAAGCTACAGTTCCAGAAAGACTACTGGTGCCCGTACTTGTGAGTAAGGTGCCACCATTAATGGTGAATGCTTCAGCGCCTACACTGATATTACGGATATCGAGTGTGGCACCACTTGCAATGGTAGTGCCAGCAGCAGTTGTTCCCAAAGCGGATGCATTGGTAATCGCTAAGGTTCCGGCATTAACGGTGGTGCTACCTGTATAGGTATTGGTACCGGAGAGCGTTAAGGTGCCAGAGCCTTGCTTAACAATTGCAATTTCAGCGACCGCATGATTAATGACGCCTGAAAAAGTGGTGCTCGACGAAGTACCAACTGTCAGCGTAGATGCTGAAATCGTACGATTGACTTCGGTATTCAACGCAGAAATTTGTGCAGCGGATAACGGTCTAGCATAGAGTAAGACGGCTCCGACCTCACCTATTAATAGAGAATCGGCCGACCAATTACTTTTTCCAATAAAGTTTGAGCTTCTGGCAATATTAGTCGGTACTGTATTAGCCCCACCTACAATCGATCCGCCTGATGTACCGTTCACGAACGCGGCAGGCGCTCCAGCAGAGGTTAGTGTGGCAGCATAAGTTGCAAGCGAATCATTAACTACTCCATTATTAATGTAGTAGTTCATGCTCGGCGGCTGATTAACACCGTTATACACCTGGAACGCTAAATTATCTGATGTACCAGCGCGTGCCAAGAGAATATTGTTACTTTGATTGGCATTGCCAATATCAATAATTCGTTCCCAATCGTTTACAGCCCCCAGATTAGCTTTTGCAAATACCGTCATACCATTGGCAAAATTTGAAAGACCAGTTCCGCCTACCGTTACAAAATCATCGCCCGAGAAAGTGATCGTCTTATTCGAAGCGTTATAGAGAGGGGTACCAGAAATCGTGCCATTGGATCCAGCACTACTCAAATTAGTCCATGTACTGCCAGAGCCTGAATATGATTGCTGATTACCAGCGTCAAAATACCAAATCAAACTGCTCATAGAAATATTTAGAGCGTTGGTGATGGTCCCAGTGCCTGATAGCGATCCAACTGTTGCCGAATAACCAGCAAGATTGAGGGTGCCATTGAGCACCAAATCACTCGCGGAAGAAAGTGCGTTGTTCGCACCTAATGCTAAATACCCCGTAGAAATCGTCGTTGTACCACTATAGGTATTGAGGCCCGATAGTGTCAGCGTTGAACTTGAATCTGTGTCTTTGGTTAAGGCGCCCGTCCCACTGATGGCGCCCGACAGAATCTGATCAGCACTTGATGAATACAAAAGTGTGCCATTATTTGTGATTAAGCCGGAGTAAGCTCCGGACCCCAGTTGACCAGAGCCGCTAATTTGAAGAGTGCCCGCACTGATCACTGTGTTGCCACTATAGGAATTGGTACCAGAGAGGACCAAAAGACCAGTTCCGGATTTGGTCAGATTATTGCTACCGGAGATCACTCCGCTCAACGTGAGTTGCGTACCATCCACAGTAACGGTGCTGTTTCCACCTAAAGCTACAGTTCCAGAAAGACTACTGGTGCCAGTGCTTGTGAGTAAAGTGCCACCATTAATGGTGAACGCTTCAGCCCCTACACTGACATTACGGATATCGAGTGTGGCGCCACTCGCAATCGTAGTACCAGCGGCAGTTGTTCCTAGAGCGGATGCATTGGTAATCGCTAAGGTTCCGGCATTAACGGTGGTGCTACCACTGTAAGTATTGGTGTTACTAAGGATCAAAAGACCAGTTCCGGATTTCGTCAAGTTGTTACTACCGGAGATCACTCCGCTCAATGTGAGTTGCGTACCATCCACAGTAACGGTGCTGTTTCCACCTAAAGCTACAGTTCCAGAAAGACTACTGGTGCCCGTACTTGTGAGTAAGGTGCCACCATTAATGGTGAATGCTTCAGCGCCTACACTGATATTACGGATATCGAGTGTGGCACCACTTGCAATGGTAGTGCCAGCAGCAGTTGTTCCCAAAGCGGATGCATTGGTAATCGCTAAGGTTCCGGCATTAACGGTGGTGCTACCTGTATAGGTATTGGTACCGGAGAGCGTTAAGGTGCCAGAGCCCTCCTTTATTAGGCTCAGTACCGTTGGGCCGTCAGTGGTAGCTGAATTAGCAATTGCGCCACTAAAAGAACCAGTGCCATTGTCATTACCCAAGGACAGACTAAGAGCTTTACCACCTCCGCCGGATGCAAAATCAATCGTGCCGTTTCCGGTAACAGTGCCCGCTCGAATCGTCACTCCGGCTGCTCCATAGAGACGCAGGTAGGTATCTGTACCGTTTAGGTAAATCGCCGAAGTGCTATTAATTGAAGAACCCTCAAGCCAGAAATTGCCATAATTGGTGACAGTGACTTGGCCTGATGTTGTGGTGCTGCCTCTAAAAATAAACCGATTAGTAAATGTTGTCGTACTGCTACTAGCGCTGTTAATTAACCATGTTCCCGATCCAGAGATTGCGCCATCTAAAAATAGCGAAGAAGTATTGGCTCCCTCGTACTCAACGTTTGCGTTATTTGCAAAATTACCACTCAAAATCATGGTAAATCCAGACGAGGGAGCAAACCGTAGGGTGCCGGTACTAATGGTTGCGGCACCGCTATAGGTGCTATTGCCAGAAAGCGTCAAGGTGCCGGCACCAGATTTTGTAAAGTTGCCCGACCCTGCCATGATGCCGCCATAGGTTAGGGTGGTGTCGCTATCGGTCGAAATGGTCCCCCCTGAGGATCCAATGCTGATGCCGCGATTGGCGTGAAGCGTAAAGCTGGTTGTCGTTTTTAAAGTGCCACCATTAAGCGTAAGAAGACCAGCCGTAGCAGATGCAGGGGCTGCGCTTAAGTTGGCATCGGCACTAATGGCTAAGGTACCGGAATTCACCGCTACCGTTCCCGTAATGGCATTCGAAGTATTTGAAAGAGTTAAAACACCCGCGGCATTACCGGCAAAAGTTAGGGTGCCGCTCACGGTCCAAGCGGCAGTCTGCGTCACTGCAGAGCTGGTGGTATTTGCACTATTAATCGTAAGTGCTGCCGCAGTGACGCTAGGTAGAGCGAGTGTCGCTGTACCGGTGTAAATCGTTACATTACGGGCGCTAGAACTTAGCGTTCCAAGACTAATCGTGCCATTTCCTGCAGTAGCCGGAATACCAATGGTGCTGCCATTAGCTGCATTACCTTGTGAATCCAAAATCGTAGTAGTTGCCCCGGTCGTTAGCGTGCCTGTCACCGTTTGATTGCCAGCCGTTACGATCCGATCGGCGCTGCTACCAAGAGTGAGTGAGCCGTTAACAGTTAAACCAGACAGCGGTTTTAAACTGCCCACAGCACCATTCATTTGAATCAATCCACTGCCAGTGGTTACGCTTAGAGATGCGAGTGCTTTATTGGTCTGTTGAATGTAATAAACATTACTATAGGCATTGGGTAAGTCGTTCCAAGTTCCAGTAGCATCAGACCGAATCTGGGCGACGTATTCTCCGTAATTAGTACCATTGGGCTCGCCTGGGAACCAATTGGTATAGAAACCGGATACGGCGCCGGTGCCCTGTGTGAAAAAATGGGTATACCCGTTGGAATTATTAGCGGCAGGTCCAACCACCCAAGCCCAAATATTTCCGGTGGTGGAACCTGGCGTTGCAACCACGTTGGTTAATGAGCCAGTGCATTGAGCAGCCGTACTGCACAACTTTCTAGCGCCAATCCAATACATGGCAGAAACGCCTCGAGAAGCCGTTCCATAGGTTAATAATGCATTTTGAAGTGCTGAAGTTGGGGTGGCTAAAAATGTACCGCCAACGCTGGTTCCCAGATCTGCTGAAGTTGCACCATTAATTGCATTGCTCCACGAACTCGCTACTCCCATAGCGGTATAGGTGTCACCGGAGTCAACCCGCCCACCAAAAGTAATCGTTCCCGATCCTGTGGTTGAGACTGTCAAGCCAGAAGCATTAGCAATTAAGATATCGCCATAAAAATTAATATTACCGCCCGTCGAGGAGACTGTTTGCGATGCCCCTGCGGCCGCAAAGTAGGTTCCCTTTGAGTTGGTGGTGCCATTTCCACCCAGTCTAATTGCCCCCGACGTAGTTGAAATCACGGTTCCTGGTGCAAAAATTTCTAGCGCGTTATTCGCCCCTGGCTGTAAGGTCAACGTTCCGGTGGTTGTGGCAACACTGCCCAAAGCACCAATCACAATTTGACCGCCACTCACGGTAACTCCAGAATTAGCACTAATCGCTGCGTTAATGGTGGTGACATTGGCAGATCCATCAGCAGCATTTTGTGTCAAGGTCACAGTTCCCGCGGTGATTCCTGAAATTGAACCGACCGTGCCGATGCTTAAATTATTGGAGTAACTTAGACTAAATGATCCAGAACCAACACTAGCCGCAATGGTTCCAATCACATTTGAAGCATTAGTCAAGCTATAGGTGGCATTACCATTAAATGCCACGCCCGCTCCCGTAGTAACCAAACCAGCCACCGAGGTATTCCCGGCAAATTGCACATAGCCACTCGTGGCTGTAATAGCGCCATCCGAATAAATAGCGCGGGTTGCGCTTGGCCCAGTCACACCGGTCGAAGAATTTGCAGCGGCATAAACAGGAGTTGCTGCGGTAGCGGCATTAATAATGATTCCGGAACCAGAAGATGCGGCATCTAGTGCGGCGCCCTGGAAAGTAATATTTTGACTCGCACGAATGGTTGTCGTTGAATTTTGATAGTAACCGTAGTAACTCGTACTACTTGCACCGGTATAAGCAGAAACTACAATACTTCCAGCAGTCGAACGAATGGTGTCGGTCACCCCAGCACTGAGGTAAACGCCATGCTGGGTTGTTGCATAACCAATTAAATTAACATTACCAGCTGCTAGTACGCCACTTTGCGAAGTATCAAAACTAATGCCGTTAATTCCCGCACCACTAACAGTAATATTTCCTGTAGTGGCCGTTAAAGATTGACGAGCATAAACGGCAAACCAAGTTGTATTGTTATTAATCCCTTGAATCGTAATATCACCAGTATCTGCCGTCATTCCATTTGAACCGCTGCCCGCAGAATCGAGCCAGACGCCAATTCCCGGTAAATTAATTCCGCTTAAGGTGACGTTGGTTCTGGCGCGAATTGTGTTGTGATCACTGTAAACGTAAATACCAGCAGCAATTAAATTCGTCGTAAAGTTTGCAGCTGTATACCGTCCATTGGCATATCCGGTGAGGCTCACCGAGCTGTTGTAGCTGCGAATCGTCGTGGTAGTTGACCAAATATTAATTCCATGATTAGCGCCAAAGCTTGAATTTAGACCAGCGGGTGCAGCGTCCCCCGTGATGCTCACAGCACCGTATGAGTGAATATTGGCGCCATCAAAAATGGCCACTCCAGCCCCCGAATCCGAAGCACTGGTACTGCCATAGCCCGCGTACAGGACGGCACCGCTCATACTGACACTACCACCGCTAGTTGGCGCCGTTTCAGTTAAAACGGTCGATGGATTATTGACCGCCAAGAGATTACCGCCAGTAAAGTAAATCCCCCACAACTTCCCAGAAGCTTCCATAGCCGCATTCGCTGTAGCATAACCACTGGGCGATGCAGTCAGCGGATTAGCCGCTCCCGTAATCGCCGAAGAAATATTTGTGCGCGCCGTGCTAATAGCCGTATTGGCACTTGTATATGCGTCCCCAGAATTCGTAGACAGTGAGGCGCCCTGTAGAACAATATTACCCGCTGTCGCAACAATATTAATACTGTCGCTATCTAAATACACTCCGACCTCATTGGCGCTATAGCCTGATAAGGTTACATTTCCAGTGACTGAGCGAATCGTGCCACCGCTTGCATTTGTTAATGTCGGTCCAGCCGAAGTGACATAAATCCCCTGGCCTCCTGAAGCTCCGCCATAGCCAATCACATTTGCATTACCCTGGGCGCTGATGTAACCATTGTTGTTATCAAAACTAATTCCACCCCAAGGACCGACACCAACCAGTGTCACATTCCCCTTACCAGCACCCGTACCATTAGCAATAATCGGGGCGCGCACATAGAGCGCATAATGATTCCAGCCACTGGCATTATCACTAATGAAGTTTGCTATGATATTTCCGGTATCCGATATCCAACCGCATGAGGCGCTACAGCTACCCGCAGTATGAACATAGGTCCCGCCAGTACCCACCCCATTGATCACTAAATCGTTGTACGCCTGAATTAACGGTGTGGAATTGATAAACCACATTGCTCGTGAACCAATCACATTTAGATTCACATTCCCCGCAGTCGAGCGAATGATCGACGAACTACCATTGAAGTAAAGAGCGCCATTGGCTTGCGACGGGGCTTGATTGGCATAGATCGACAAATCGCCTGAGGAGCGCAAGATTGTGCTGCCCTCCATATACAAACCACCACCACTGGAAGTAGATGATCGCGCAGTAATCGAGAGAGTCCCTCCCGTTGACTCAATTAAATTACTGGCACGCAACACAAATGCCCAGCTGTCATAGGCTATTGCGGTAATCGATAAATTACCGCTCGCAGTGATTTGACTGCTGTTTCTTGTCTCCAGGCCATAACCTCCGGTCACCGAAGCGGTGGAAGTCACCGTTAATGTGCCGTTGGTGGAGCGCAAAATACTGCTGGTATCGAGATACATTCCGTAAGCCGCTCCCGTGGAGCTAATGGTGGAATTGCCATACCCCGATAAAGTGCTGCTTGTGCCAAGATAAATACCCTTTTGCGAGCTTGATGTGGCGGTAACGCTTAGGGTTCCATTGGTCGAGCGCAAAATAGCATTCGATTCAAGATAAAGACCCTCATAGGAGTTACCGGTGACGTTGAGCGTAGCATTTCCGGAACTGGAAATAACACTGCTGGCATCTTGATAAAGACCATAAGTACCCGAACTGCTTGCCGTTGCAGTAATGCTCACGGTACCAGCTGATGTGGTTAGTTGGGGCGTACCAATGAGCCACATCGTTGCTCCTAAAGTCGAGGTGGCAGTAATCGTGATATTGCCCGTCACCGTCACTCGGGTCGAATTACCGGCAATCACAAAACCCCGCGTGCCACCCGTCGCATTGACGGTTAAATTACCACCCACTGTCAGTAATACGCGCCTTGCCGCTGTTGCAAGAACAGCGCCATCGTATAAATCGTAACCAATTGATACAGCCGGATAGTTGCCGCTTACCGCATTATTGGTTCCTGTAAGGGTTAAGTCACCACTCGTAGTTAACGTGGAATAGGCATCAAAACGAATTCCCGAAAATAATGTAGTGTTCCCAGATGCAGGAGTGCCTGAAATCGTAATGGCACCAGTACCGCCCGAAATAGTTGTACCCGTTGTTCCGCTTGGTACAAAAATAACGCCATTCCAGCCACCGGTTCCAAGACCCGTAATTGAAATTGTTCCCGTGCCTGAAGTTGATATGGTCGCGCCAAAGGTTTTAATCCCATCGCCGGCGGTGCCCGCCGTGGAGTTACCGCGACCGAACAAAGTAATATTTCCACCGCCGGCATTCAATGTTGCAGAAGCAATAGAAATTCCCATTGAGGCTAGTGGATTATTGTTTCCGATGGCATAACCATTCGCGCAGGAATAGGTCGCCGCGCAAGTACCACTCGGATCGTCAGCGCCACCTCGAATCGTGATGTTACCGCCAAAGGTGGTGATGTGATCCCCGCTCTCAATATTGACAGCTCCAAGACTTGTTTTGTCAACATTCGAATACAAATTGACGTTTAAAGCATTACCACTTGAACCACTAATCGTGTTTTTGATTAATACATTCCGTGAGGCAAAGAGAGATAGGGTGGTGCCATTTCCACTGGAGGTCAGAGCGCCATTCACTGTAATGTCTTTAGCAGCAGCATAGGTACGAATCAATGTATCGCCGCTGATCGAACTTGCATTTAGTGTCAAAGACTGGTTAGTAACAATAGTCCCCGACGCATTAGTTAAAGTAAGGTTGACAATCTCATTACTTGAATTGTTAAGCGTTGCAGAGGGATTACCTGAACAAGTACCGCATTTGCCTAAAATTAGATTTTTAGCATTAATGCTGCCATCAGCTGCTGTAGCTTGCCCAATGGTAGTTCCTGCTAGTAACTCAAGGGTTCCATTCGGTAAGTTGATTGACTTATTTCCAGTACCATAAAAGTAAATTGATGTGCCCGCTTCAAGCGTCAGTTTATTAGTCGTAGTGGAGTTGATGTAATAGTTACTAATCCCAGACCCTTGCCAAGCCCCTACATCAATAAGTCCTGTCGCAACCACTCTTACGTTTCCTGAACTGAGTGCAGTAACGATGGTATCCGTTCTAAGGACGGTAACGCCTGGATAGAAAACGCCGTCGACCGTTGGACCCCGATCTCTAGTATCTGCCCCAGAAACAATTATTGGTGCTAGTGGATTTGCTGTCAGGGCTGTATACGTCGTGGTTCCGGAAGTCGTATAGTTATAACCAGACCAACTTGGGTCTCTAATCCATAAATGTTCAGGATCAAGCAGCCACTCACCATTAATACCATTTACTGCTTTGGTGGATACTAAAACATGATTACCAAGTTGTAAGAATCGGCTGGAGGTTTCAACTTGACCACCATTACCACCAGTTGTACCGCCCTTAGCAAAAATGCTGCCATCAACTTTTGTTAGTGCGTTTTGATTGTGGATATCGCTCCACAAAACTACTTTACCGCCATTGCCATCAATAACAGCACTCGCATCAATCAATGCGCCGCGATTCATGGTGACTGTTGTCGCTTGAAATACACTACCAGCGCCCTGCCAATCACCGCCTACTAATACAGAGCCGCCGCCAAAGTCACCAGTGGCATCAATAATTGAATTCGAATCAAGAAGAATATGTTTTGCGGTTAATTGAACTGTTCCGCCAACAGTTGCACCGATTGAGTAAATGGTGCTATCAAAATTTAGATGGCTTGAATTTGCAGAAATTTCAATCGTGCCTCCACGACCACTGCCGCCATTCGTTTGGATGAGTGAGTCGTAGAGATTAATATTGCCCGCACGACTCAAAACACGAATAGATCCACCATCGGTGGTGCCATTGGCTTGTAATTGGGCACTGTTGATTTGCAAATGATTCTCAATATCGACATTAATCGTGCCGCCGGGACCCGCACCCCCATTGGTTTGGATCAATGTTGCAGTATCAAGTGTTGCACTATCGGCAGAAATGGCAACAGAACCTCCACTGCTTCCATTGGCAGTTGTGGTTCCCGCTAAGTTGATTTGATTTCCGGTAAATGCAATCACGCCACCCGGCCCATTATTGCCATGCGCCTGTATTAAAGACCCATTTTGGGTGTTAATTTGTGGTGCAGAAAAATTAATTGCACCACCAGTTGTGCCATTCGCACGAATCTCTGCACTACTTGTCACAGTAATGTGTTGTGTTGCGAACAAATCAATCACATTGCTGTGTGTGTTGGTGATATTCGCATCATTCGCAGCAATCGTGGCATACACAATCTCATTGAGATCGAATGTGTTGTTTTGTTGGGTGAGGTATTGCGGTAGATCTTCACGCCGCACGACAGTACCATTGATGGTGAGTGCAGTCGATGTGGTATTGCTTGATGTATTGGTGTTCGTTTGTGTAGTAGATAAACGCCCCGAGATATACAGCGCTTGCGCTAAGAGCTCAATCGCCGCACGAATGCTGTTGCTGCTATTACTTGCACCTCGTGCAGTGATATTGCCATTGGCATAAATCGTTTGTGCTTGTACGGTCACTTGATTGACATCAATACTTGTGCCTACGTTCAGGTATGCAATCGAGCTATTGATGATGACGTTTAGGTTTGCACCACTGATGTTGGCATTGAGATTAAAGATACCGGATGCAGTAAGCGTTAATGTCGTGAGTGTTGTACCTTCTTTGAGAATGTCTGCGCCACTGGCGAGCGTTAAGCTACCAGAGCCGTTTTGGGTACAGCTGCCTAAGCTTGGGCAGGTATTGCCGTTCACGGCAATGCTCACGTTGTTGTTGGTAAGTGCGGCAGAAATGACATTCGCGGCCGTGCGATCAATCGTGAGATCAATCGGGTCTAAGAGCCAACGACCAGCTTGACCTTTGGCTGCATTGGTTTGAACAGTAAAGGTTTTACCTAAGAGCACTTCACCTTTAGAACTGGTTTCAATAAAGCCACCGTTACCACCATTCTTACCACCGAGTGCTTGTAAGAGTCCAGCCACGGCAGTTTTGGTTTCACTCCAAATCACAATCGAGCCACCATTGCCGGTGTTGGTTGCCGATGCATTAACACGTGCACCGCTTTCAATCGTCACGGTCTTGGCAATTTGCTTGGCATCACTACTCGCTTGTGCTTTTGCAAGCGCTGCTGCTTGGAGTTGATCTAAGCGTGATGTTTGTGTTTGTGTTTGTGATTGTGTTACTGCTGTAGTTGCAGTTACAGAGGAAGATGCAACTGCAGTGGTGTTCGCAGTGTTGCTTGCAATATTGTTTGTTGCATTATTCGCAGCGGCACTCGCTAACTGTGTTTGGATTTGTACTTGTGGTGCGCTCGTGGTGTTTGTGGCAATCGTTTTGCCTACACCGATTTCAATTTGACCACCACCGGCTTTGCCGGTTGCCGAGGTTACTGAATTAGCGGCAAGCGTGATGTTTTCACCCACGATATTGATCTGACCACCGGTGCTGTTCTCGCCCTTGCCATTAGCGCTGACTCTGCCCGCTTGCGTGACGTTGGCGGCGACGAGTTCGATCACACCGCCGTTATCAACCATATTACTAGAAGTAATGACTCCTTTATTGTTTATAACCGAATTCATCAGGTTTCTGGCAGATCCGGCGGCAACAATGATTAAGCCGCCCTTCGTCTCGACCACCCGCCTGTTCTCGATCAAGGCGTTATAGGTAGGGATGTCCACGGACACCCGCATTAAGCGATCCCCCCGAAAATCCAGGGTAATTTGCTCGCCCGCGGCCATGGCAATGGCGTTATTGGGACCTTTTTGGGCCAATAAATAGCCTTCGTTACGGACCTCGGGCGCCAGGAGAGCTATATAGCCATTGGGGTCATTGGTACTAATGGTGCCTTGGTTATGGACTTTTCCCTTGCCATTGCCAGCATAGGTGGATTTACCCTCCATAAAGTCCTTATTGGCCATATCCATGGTGGTGGCGACCACTCCGGCCGCATTGATTTGAGCACCCTTACCAAAGGTTACGCCGTTGGGGTTGACCAAGACCACTTGACCGTTGGCTTTAAGTGCACCATCGATCACGGATGGGCTCGCACCAGTGCTGACGCGATTGAGAATAACTGCACTACTGTTCGGTTGATTAAAGTTCACCTGCGCATTGCTGCCGACATTAAACGAGTCCCAATTCACCACTGCGCGTTGCGAAGTTTGATTGATGTTCATCGTTGCCGAAGTAGCATTCGATGTTTGCGAAATCGTTGCCGATCCAGCGACAACTTTTCCGCCGGTGGGAAGTGTATTTGGATTATTTTGCGCGATCGCAAAATGCGTTTGTGAGCCGATTAAGAAAACAACAAAAATTTCTTTTTGGAGTTTTTTGGAAATCGAAATCGATGAAGTGAAATTTGTTACTGAGAATGAATGACTACTATTTGAAGAAAAAAAGAGGAAGGCCTCTCTCGCGTTACGCAGAGAAAAGTGATACGTCTCCATCAGAAAAGTTACAACATTTATCTTCAAATAATTCGTACTTTTTGATCATTAATTTGATTAAAAAAACTCAGTGAATTTTGTCCGTAAAACTAAGCTGGATATGGCTTGCTAGCTTCTAGGACTAGGCCACCAGGTTAACAGAAATACGACGAAAAAAGCCATCCCAGTAGGAGGGTAAGCGCCAAGCCTTACAATATCAGGTTTGGGCGAATTTATGAGATTTTTAGATGAGACTGATTTCTGTAAAAAGGGGTAAAAACGAGTCCATCAAAGCTGCTTAAAATTTAAGCAAATTAAGCATCAAAAGCACCGATTTTTACTCCTCATTATTGGCAAAAATTGACGCTATTTTTTGTGAAGAAACGAGTTGTTTTATGTAACCGAATCTTTCGCATTGGGTCGAACCGGCTGCGGTATTTTTGGTGGTGCAGGTTGAACAGGAGGCGCTAATTTTGGCACCGCTTTTTGGGATGAAATTTGCAAGGCTTGCGTCACTGCTTGACGAGCTCCTGACAAACTAAAACGCGCCGTGATGAATTCACTTGACTGTAGCGAAACAGCAAAACTAATTTGTTCGCCAATTTGCGTTGCTTGCAAAAGCGTATTAAATGGCTCCAAAATCAGGAACAATTTATTACCCACAAGTGTGCACTTCATGGTGATAGCTTGCGCTTGAATTTGATTGCGAACCAGTGCGGGATAGCGTTGATTCGGTAAGCATGCTGTGGGTTGATGCAGATAAAACATGCATTGATTCGCTGAGCAAAAAATTCCGAATGTTGTGTTCGATTCACTCGTGGTGTATGCCTCGGTGATGGTTTCTTTTGACTCCAGGGTCCAGCGCTCGAAGGCGGTTTGAGCGAGTGCAAAACCGGGTAAAAACCAGCCTAAAAAGACCAGAAAAAAGGTCCGGATTGACCGCATTTGGGGACTTTAGAACTGGTAGCTGGCGGTGACCCAGCCACGGGGGTTGGTGGTGGTGCCATCGACCGCCACTTTTTGGCCGGTATAGGTATAGAGGGGGTTCTGGCCGACCTGCCAAGCCACCATGGCGCCCAGGTTCCAGCCCTCATAGTTCCATTTGGCGCCAAATCCAGCGCCTTTTAGCCAATAGGTGTTATTCGCGTTGGTGGCCCCCTGCCAATTGCCGGCTGGGGTATTTTTGTATTGCTGGACGACGCCCGCATCAAAAAAAACGGATCCCAATACGTTGTACGGTAATTGCTGGCGTAGCTCAATCGTGCCCAAGCCCCCTTGTGAGCCACCCCCTTGGGCGACCGGATAGGCGCGTACCCCATAAGGACCACCCAAATAAAATTGCTCTGCAGAGTTCAGATTGACCGATGCCACTTGCCCAGAGATGCCAACATACAAAGTAGTTCCAGTTGCGCTACCGAGTTGCTGATTCCGGTTTGCGGAAAATGTGATCTTCGTAAAGGATGTGGGCGTATTGGAGCCATAGCCTTGGCCACTGGTGGGTGAGATCGCTAAATTACCAATCACGAAACCAAGTGAGCCGGCACTAATAGCCCCACCACCAAACCCATCGTAGTGGTTACCAGAAATTCCAAAAGTAATGTTTTTGATGTCATACGCACTAATCACGGCATTGGTCAGAAAACTTTTGTTCATGTAACTTTTGATGTCATAACCTAAGGTCGTGTTCACATTGGTGCCTTGGCGTCTAATCAGTGGATAGGCTAAATTCACACCCGCGGTCCAGGCATCACCATATCCACCATTGGGATAGCCGTAATTACTGACGTTTTTATAATTTAGGTAAGTGCCCGATGCACCAAGACGCAAACCAGTGTGCGTCACTGGTAATGAATATGCACCCTGAATGTATTGCGAGCCCTCGGAATAAATGCCATTGACCGAAGCCTGATCACCAATCCCCGTGGGGTTGTTCAGGTTAAAGGCCACAATCCCTTGGTTCTGGCCAGTGCTGCGGCTACCGTAGTTGTTCGCCTCGGCCTTTCCCTGTATGAGTGGGCCATCGGCCAAGTCCATGCGCAAGGCGGTATCTCCCGGGTTTTGACCAGGCTCTAATTTGCTCTCGACGATCACACCGGGTGTTTCATTCAGAATCAAAGAGGCTCGCTCAATCGCTTGGGTATTGAGTGGCGAACCAATTGGATTCGCATCAGTAATATAGGCACGCACGCTATCTTTACTAAAACGCGTAGTGCCCTTAGTGGTATCAACAATCACATCACTTAACTTCGCTTCAGTAATGGCAATACGAACCACACCATCGGCAATGCGCTGCGGTGGCAAGGTGGCTTGCACGAGTAATCCGTTTTGTCGGTAGAAATCCACGATTACGTCACATACCTTTTGCAGCTCATCAAATGTTAATGATTTGTTGAGGTACGGTTTCAGAATGGCCTGCACTTTTTCTTCAGGAATGGTTTTGATACCTTCAAGCACAAAACGTTTTACATCGACCCGTACTTCTTGAGCCTTAGGATCCCTTGGCTTTACAGGCTCTGGTGCAGGCTGGGGAAGCTGCAATGGAGAAGGCATGGGTAACTGCCGCTCAAGGCCCTGCTGCAAGGCGCCAGCATCAACGGGGGGCTGATTGGGTTGTGCCATCACGAGGCTTGACCCCAGGAGCCCACAACCGAGAACAACAATGGAAAGAATGCGATGGTAAATGGTCATAGTTCGCCGTAGTGAAGCGTTGATTCTAAAGCCTTTTTGGGTATTTTCGAAACGTATCCATCCCTCAATTGGTGCGACTGATCAAACATTCAAAGTCCTTAAATTCTTCGGATTCTAATTTAAAAAGTTCAATTTTTTCAATAGGATACGAAGTTTGTTCCTAATTAGTCGCTCAGAAACGGTTTAGCCTAATTCCCGCTCCAATAACTGCTCCCAGCGCGCCATCAACACTTTAAGCTGGGTATCAATCGCGAGAGCTTGCTCCTTGAGTGCAATGCTTATACTTGGATCCCCCTTGTAGAGCGCTGGATTTGCCATTTGCTCGCTTAACCCCATTTGCTCTTGTTCAAGAATCTCGATTTGAGTGGGTAGTTTTTCTAACTCGATTTTTTCTTTGCTACTCAACTTTGATTTAGGTGCGTTGATTGCATTTGATGATTTGACGCTTGGCTTATTTTCAATCACTTTTGTTTGATTATTTACAGTTGAAGTATTAGATCGTTCTTTCTGCACCTTGTAATCTTCGTATCCGCCCTCGTACTCACGCCACATCGCATCGCGTTCGTAGGCAATCATGCTGGTGACCACATTGTCTAAGAAGGTTCGATCATGACTGACCAAAAAGACAGTGCCTTGATAGTCTTGCAAGAGTTGTTCTAAGAGATCGAGCGTATCAATATCGAGATCATTAGTAGGTTCATCAAGCACCAAGACATTCGCAGGTCTGGCAAAGAGTCTTGCGAGTAACAAGCGATTGCGCTCACCACCCGAGAGGGTTTTGATGGGTGAGTTGGTGCGCTCGGGTGCAAAGAGGAAGTCTCCTAAATAGCTCTTCACGTGCTTGCGCTGATTGCCAATCTCCACCCATTCACTGCCAGGGCTAATGAAGTCTTCGAGCGTCGCCTCTAAATTGAGGCTCTCGCGCATCTGATCAAAGTACGCCACCTCAATACGCGTACCTAATTTAGCGACTCCGGTATCGGGGGCAATCTCACCGAGGATTAATTTCAGTAGGGTCGTTTTACCCGCGCCGTTCGGCCCCAAGATGCCCACCTTATCGCCGCGCAAAATGGTGGCGGTGAAGTTTCTGACAATCAGTTTTTCGTAGGACTTGGAGATGGTAACTAAATCAGCAACAATTTTTCCACTACGCTCACCAGAGGCAATCGAGAGCTTCACCTGGCCCATGGCATTGCGCCGCTCTGCTCGCATCTCTCGAAGTTTCTCAAGACGCGCCACGCGCCCGACACTGCGAGTGCGTCTGGCTTCCACCCCTTTGCGCACCCAAACCTCTTCTTGGGCTAGTAATTTATCGGCTCGTGCGTTGGCAAGTGCCTCGGCATTAAGTTCTTCGTCTTTGACAAACTCATAGCGACTGTAGTTTCCGGGGTAACTGCGTAGCACCCCGCGATCGAGCTCCACAATGCGGGTTGCAACTTGATCTAAGAAGCTGCGGTCATGGGTAATAAAGACAATCGACCCAGCGTACTCGTTCAGAAGCCCTTCAAGCCACGTAATCGAATCCAAGTCCAAGTGATTGGTGGGCTCATCCAGTAACAGCACATCCGGTTGAGTAACTAAGGCTTGTGCGAGCGCTACCCGTTTTTTGGTGCCCCCTGAGAGAGTGCCAATGGTTTGATCAGCATTGAGATGCAAACGGTTGAGGATTTCAGAGACGCGCTGCTCCCAGTTCCAGCCATGCGTGGCATCGAGCTGGGATTGCAGGGCATCTAAGCGCTCTTGATTGGCTTCATTCCAATCCGCTTGCGCAAGCGTTTCATACTCAGATCGGATTTGCTTGATGTTGGCCAAACCTTCGGAAGCTGCCTCAAAAATTGTGCTCTTCGTATTTAAGATTGGTTCTTGGGCCACATAGGCAATGCGTAGTTCCTGTTGTACTTGAATGAGACCGTCATCGAGCTTTTCAATTCCAGCAAGGATCTTTAGTAAGGAGGATTTGCCGGTGCCATTGCGCCCAATGAGACCCACACGCTCACTTTCTTCGAGTGCAAAGTTGGTGCGGTCTAGAAGGGGGTGATGACCAAACGCTAGCTTGGCGTCCGTCAGAGTAATCAGTGCCATAACCCATCATTATCAACGGTTTATTCGTCTAAGCGTCTTATAATGATGCTTTTCCTGAGGTGTTTCCATTAACTCCCCCGATTCATCATCGACCTTATCCACCTTGGATGAGGTTGCACGCCGCCGAAGCTTTGCCATCATCTCGCACCCCGATGCGGGTAAGACCACACTCACTGAAAAATTACTCCTTTATGCAGGTGCGATTCAAATCGCGGGCAGCGTGAAGGCCCGCAAAGCCAGTCGTCATGCGACCTCCGACTGGATGGAAATTGAGAAGCAACGTGGTATCTCGGTTGCAAGCTCGGTGATGCAGATGGAATACCGCAATGCCATCATTAATCTCTTAGATACCCCAGGTCACCAAGACTTCTCCGAAGATACCTATCGGGTCTTAACGGCCGTCGACTCGGCCCTCATGGTGATTGATGCAGCCAACGGTGTGGAACCGCAAACCAGACGTCTAATTGATGTGTGTCGCGCCCGGAACACCCCTTTAGTAACCTTTATCAATAAGCTCGATCGTGAGGTCAAAAAGCCACTCGATCTGATGGATGAGATTGAAGCGGCACTCGGTATGGCGGTAGTCCCCTTTACTTGGCCCGTCGGTATGGGTAAATCGTTTGCCGGTGTGATCGATATCATCAATAATCAAATGCGCCTCTTTAAAGCCGGTGAGGATCGCATTACCGAAGACTCGAACCTCATCGTGTCTTTAGATGATCCCATGCTTAAAGAGCGCTTTGGTACCGATCTAGAGGAAGCATTGGCTGAAGTAGATCTTGTCAAAAATGCTATGCCCGCTTTTGATCGTGAGGCATTTTTGGCAGGTAAGCAATCCCCGGTCTTCTTTGGATCTGCGATTAATAACTTTGGTGTGCGTGAGATCTTGAACACCTTGGTGGATTTAGCTCCTGGGCCTGGTTCACGCAAGGCCGTGCAGCGCCAAGTCGATCCGCATGAGAAAAAATTTACGGCCGTGGTGTTTAAGATCCAAGCCAATATGGATCCCGCACACCGCGATCGCGTCGCATTTTTACGCATTTGCTCGGGTCACTTTGAGCGTGGCATGAAACTCAAGATTGTGCGCAATGGTAAAGAGATTCGGACGAACAATGCCCTCTCGTTTTTATCGCAGCGGCGCGATATCTTGGATGAAGCGTTTCCCGGTGACATTATTGGTTTACCCAATCATGGACTCTTGCATTTAGGTGATACGCTCACCGAAGGCGAGGAGCTGCAATTTACAGGTCTACCGTTTTTTGCCCCGGAGATCTTTCGCATGGTTGAGGCAGCGGATCCCATGCGAAATAAACAACTACGCACAGGACTCTTACAACTCGGCGAGGAAGGTGCGATTCAAGTGTTTCGCCCCATGAGTGGCGGCACGATGCTCTTGGGCGCTTTTGGGCAATTGCAGTTCGAGGTAGTGGCACATCGCTTGCAATCCGAATATGGCGCTGAGGTGAGGCTATTACCCGCGCGCTACACCATGGCAAGGTGGGTAACTTCCGAGGATCCGGTCGCGCTCAAGAAGTTCATTACCGAGAACAGTCACCGTATGGCTGAAGATGTGGTGGGCGCCTCGGTCTTCTTAGCGGCTCACAAGTCCGAACTCGATGTTGCGCAGCAACGCTGGGAACAAATTGAGTTTCATGCTCTTCGTGAGCATGCAGGACTCATTTATCAGACTGAGATGTAAGCATTAAATCTACGCATTAAAACAATCCGTCAGTCGTTCAGTAGGCTTAGTTTTGGCTTAGTCTAGGCTTAGTTGGTTTTTTTGGGTCCCCCAAGGATCTCTGGGTACTGTAGCTTATAACGATAAATGGCTAGTCGTAGACTAACCAAGAAGATAAATGTCAACCCCACAGTCAGCACAACCGGTATTGGGCTTGATTCATAGTAATTGGCGATAAAGAGTCCCCCAGTGAGTACCAAACCACCTACTACTGCCGCTTCCTCATAAATCACTCCTTTAAAGGTATGCGGCTCTTGATTGACCAACACATCTCGCAAGACTCCCCCGCCAGCGCAGGAGAGCGCTGCACAAATCGGTGCCCAAAACCAAGCCATTCCTGCAGCAAGAGCCAGCATCGCACCCAAGGTGGCTAAACCGGCAAAGCCAATCACGTCGGTGTATTTTTTAACAGTCTTGAATGTCTCGGTATGATGAAAATCACGATAACGCAATCCAATGAGACTAGCAGTAAGAACAATCAGTAAAATACCGGTGGGGAAGACGACGTCTCGCACGTAAAAGAAATCTAAGCGCTCACCCCCAATAATGATGTCTCTTAAGGTTCCACCGCCAAGGCCCGAAAGGAAGGCCAACACCAACCGCCCCCACAGATCGTAGTTGCGGTTCATACCTTCTAAGGTTCCCGATAGGGCAAAAGTAAATGCGGATAAATAAATGAGTAACTTAAACCAAGTGGACTTCACAATCTCTGTGACATAAAAGCGAGTCGCCTCCGTGAGCGGTAGTTTTCGGCCGTCTTCTTTTTGTACTTGATTCCATATTTGATGCGTCCACAGTGAACGAGGATCTAAATCCGAATTTTTAGACACAGCACTTAAGCGACGCACACTCTTATCAAAATAGGCGAGGTTAAATAAGCCAAACTGTTTGTTCTCTTTGGGAATTAAATCTAATACCACTTGTAACATGTGCAACTGTTGGGCAGGATCCAAATGGGGAGCAATTTTTTGCACCGATTGGGCGGCAAGCGTTGGGGCGATGCGGGCTTCAGACCACCCCTTGCGTAGTGCCCGAATTAGACGAACCATTTGCTCTCGAAAGATGGGGTCTTCGAGGCGGTCGCTCATCACATATAAACCGTCTTCAATATTAGTGGTGCCATATTTTTGAGGATCCACCACCACCAAATCTGCACTTGGTATGCCAGAGTGCAAAATTTTCCAATACTCGTTGTAGGACATGGCAGTCGCACACGCCACATTCCCATCAATTAAATCCTCGCCATTGGAGCGTTGCATTACGACTTCGACTGAATTTCTTGGAATACTGAGTTGATCTAGAAGTTCATAGAGGATCTCTTGATCCCCTACACCCCAGACTCCAATACGTTTACCCTGAACGTCCTTCGGCACATAAACGCCCGCACTGATTCGGCAAATAATATTGAGCGCCGATCCTGAAAACAACTGTGCAATATTAGTAATGCGCTGACCGGGCTTGGAGAGCTCAAAGGCGTTGTTAAACCAGGAGATCGCCACATCAGCATTACCATTTTGAAGCTCTAGTAGGGGATTAATGCCTGATCCCCCAGGAAATGTAATCACATCTAGTCCTTCGTTTTCAAAGTGCTTACGAATTTGGGCTACATAGACGCCAGCAAACTGGCTTTGATGCGACCATGCTAATTGCAAACGAATGGATGCTGTTGTATTTGGCTGGGCCCAACAAATACCGGCATTCAATAAAACCGTGCTTAGGATTAGTCGTAGCCAGATCACGAAATCATCGCCTCTAATGTTGATTTAGATATTTTTACTATATTAGTTGAATTTACCCTCCTCAATACTGATTTTTCTACCTAAACGGTGAGAGCAATACAATTGACCATATGAGGCAACTGACCAAAATCTGTTTTGTTCGTCATGGGGAAACCGACTGGAATGTTGAGAAACGCATGCAAGGTCATACTGACATCCCCCTCAATGCCCACGGTGTCATGCAGGCTGAGCGCTTAGCCAAAGCCCTCCTACGAACCGGTCATCGCTTTGATTACATCTACTCAAGTGATTTAGAGCGCGCTTTTCATACTGCTAAGACAATTGCACAGCCGCACTCTATGGAAATTACTATGCATGCTGATTTGCGCGAGCGCCATGTGGGGAAACTACAAGGACTGCTCCTTACTGATGCACCCCAGCTCGAACCTGAATTGTGGCAGCGTCATCTAGCACGTGATTTAGACTTTGATCTTGGTGGCGGTGAGAGCATTGTGCAGTTTCATGATCGGATGAAGCGTATGCTCGATCATTTATTAATGAAACATACGTGCGAACAAATTTTGGCAGTGAGTCATGGTGGCTCACTCGATATGATCTACCGCATCGTCACAGGGCAAACCTTAGATGCGGAGCGTGTCGCCGTGGTTCCCAATACCTCACTCAATTGGATCGTCCATGATGGTAATAGCTGGTCGATTGAGCGCTGGGGCGATACCAGTCACCTCACGGATTCCGTACTCGATAATATTGAAATCTAATCAGGCGCTCACGAGATCGAGCGCAATGGCTTCAGCGACTTTAATGCCATCAATTCCGGCGGACATAATTCCACCGGCATACCCAGCACCCTCACCGGCTGGATAGAGGCCTTTAGTATTAATACTTTGATAGTTAGGCCCACGTTTAATTTGTAAGGGTGATGAGGTGCGTGTCTCTACACCGGTAAGAACTGCATCGGCCATCGCAAAACCTTTGATCTTTTTCTCAAACGCTGGAATCGCCTCCCGAATCGCCTCGATTGCATAGCTCGGTAGGCTTGTAGCGAGGTCGGTGAGATGCACGCCGGGCTTATAGGATGGAATTACGCTTCCAAATTCCGTGGATGACTTGCCTTTTAAGAAATCACCCACTAACTGTCCGGGCGCTTCATAGGTGGATCCACCGAGAATAAAAGCTCTGGACTCCAACTCCCGCTGAAAATCAATTCCGGCGAGCGGCCCACCGGGATAATCACTCGGATCGATCCCCACCACAATCCCCGCATTGGCATTGCGCTCATTGCGCGAATACTGACTCATGCCGTTGGTGACCACCCGATTAGGTTCCGAGGTTGCCGCCACTACCGTTCCTCCTGGGCACATGCAAAAGCTATAAACCGAGCGTCCGTTCTTGGCGTGATGCACTAGCTTGTAATCCGCTGCGCCAATGAGTGGATGACCAGCATGCGGTCCTAAGCGCGCTCGATCAATCACGGATTGTGGATGCTCAATCCGAAAACCCACCGAGAACGGTTTGGCTTCCATATAGACGCCTGCATCAAAGAGCTCTTGGAAGGTATCGCGGGCACTATGACCCAGGGCGAGGACGACGTGATCGGCCGCCAGATACTCACCGCTTTCCAACTTCAAACCTCTGAGGACGTGATCATTAATATCAAAGCCCACCACCTTTTGACCAAAGCGCACTTCACCACCCAGATCAATAATCTCTTGGCGGATCTTCTCCACCATGCCCACCAGTCGAAAGGTACCAATGTGGGGTTTGGAGACATACAGAATTTCTTCGGGAGCGCCAGCTGTCACAAACTCCTGTAAAACTTTACGGCCATAGAACTTGGGATCCTTCACTTGGCTCCACAACTTACCATCCGAAAAGGTGCCTGCCCCACCCTCACCAAACTGCACATTGGATTCTGGGTTCAAAATCTTTTTACGCCACAACCCCCAGGTATCTTGCGTACGCTCGCGCACCGCTTTACCACGCTCAAGCACAATCGGTTTAAATCCCATTTGCGCCAAAAGGAGTGCCGCAAAAATCCCACAGGGGCCAAAGCCGATCACAACGGGTCGCAATGGGGATTTTGTTGACTGGTTATGACTTTGCTGAACAACAAAGTGATACGACGTATCAGGGCTGGGTCGCACATGGGGGTCATGTGCATGTTTTTTAAGAACGCTGACCTCATCCCGAACCGATGCATCGAGGGTGTAGCTAAAGGTCAGCGCACTATTTTTACGGGCATCGTAACTGCGCTTAAAGACCTCAAACCGCACGAGATCTTTGGGTGCAATGGCAAGCTTCTTCAGAATTTCTGCCTCAAGCGTTTCTGGCGCATGATCAATTGGCAGGCGGAGCTCAGTAATACGAATCATAGGCCATAACGATAGCAGTTTATGATTTATTCATGCAAGAAATGATGATCATGCGCTGGGAGGAAGCAAGGCATTTAGCCTATCCGATTCGACTTACTGTATTTGTGAATGAACAACAGGTTCCTGAGGAGCTGGAACTCGATGAAGATGATCCAACTGCCTGGCATGCTGTTGTACTCGATCATAGCAAAGCGATTGCAACCGGTCGCTTACTGAGGAATGGCAAGATTGGGCGTTTAGCGATACTGAAAGAGTATCGCGGTCTGGGTCTTGGAAGTGAACTACTAAAGACTTTAGTGTCTTATGGCCGTCAAGAAGGAATAAAGCAATTCTTTTTGCACGCTCAGACAACTGCTCTTGACTTTTATCAACGCCACGGCTTTAAGGCAATCGGCCCCGTATTTAACGAGGCCGGTATTGACCATATCAAAATGATACTTGAACCAACTTAAAAGTATTTTTTAATATCGTCCTCATCTTTAGAACGAAACCAAGCTTGATAAAACAGAATCAGAAAGCCAATCGCAAAGAACATCACATTTTGAGTGGTCACATACGCAATGATGCCGCCAATGGTGGCAAAAATACCCAGTAAGCTCCAGAAAATAGTCATAGTAATCTCCCTATGTCGTTATTTTATTCGGTTTTTGGGAAGGTGATTTCGAAGGCAGTGCACTGAAATTACTTTGGCTCGCGTGAGCCCCAATACTTTTGCATTTCTATAAATAGAAAAGATGCGGACCAGGTAATCAGGATCAGGCCGGTGAGCGCTTCAATTCCGGTTAGATAGCGAAGATAACCGTCCACCACAATGTCACCGTACCCCACAGTGGTATATGTGACAAACGATAAATACGCACTATCGAGTAGCAAGCCATGATCAGAGGCGGCCCCAATCACACTTCCAAGATTGGGGAATTTCAGCATGAGGTAATAAGCGAGTGCAAAAATCCAAATCTCAATGATGTGTGCAATAAAAATCACACCAACTGCAATTAATACCTTATAGCGAGCATGAATATGCTTAATCGCCGGCATGGCTCTGTTTAGTTTGTACAAAATCTCATAATGAAATACGATCGCCAACAGTGCAATTAGTGTATTGAATATGAAGGTAATCAATAGAAGCATGCGAGGCTTTCAGGATACTGGCGGAGAGGGTGGGATTCGAACCCACGGTAGGCTTGCACCTACGCCTGATTTCGAGTCAGGTACATTCAACCACTCTGCCACCTCTCCGATACTCGATGGCTCAATTATAGCGAGCGAATCACCTCTAAACCGCCCATATAGGGTTGTAATACCTTCGGGATCCGAATACTGCCATCGGCTTGCTGATAGTTTTCCAGCAGTGCTACGCCAGTTCGGCCTACTGCAAGACCCGAGCCGTTTAGAGTGTGAAGTAGCTCGGGTTTGCTCTGACCGACTTTATAGCGTGCTTGCATGCGCCTAGCTTGAAAGTCGCCCATGTTGGAGCACGAGCTAATTTCCCGATACGCATTTTGTGATGGGATCCAGACTTCAAGATCATAGGTCTTGGTGCTTCCAAAGCCCATATCACCAGTGCATAAGAGCATGCGTCGGTATGGCAATTCCAAGAGCTCCAGAATTTTTTCCGCATGCGCAGTCAAATCTTCCAAAGCCTGCATCGATTTCTCGGGATGGCTGATGTGAACTAACTCGACCTTGTCAAATTGATGCTGCCGAATCATCCCGCGCACATCGCGCCCATAACTGCCTGCTTCCGAGCGAAAGCATGGGGTATGGGCCACATATTTGAGTGGTAGCTGATCCGCGTTAATAATCGCGTCACGCACTAAGTTAGTCACCGGCACTTCTGCAGTCGGAATCAGATAAAAGTTTTCAGTCCGCTCGCCACCATCATCCGGATGCTCACCGCCCATCTTGCGCGGTACTTTAAATAGATCGGCTTCAAACTTGGGTAACTGTCCAGTTCCCTGCATCGCTTGCGCGCTCACCATATACGGCGCATAAACCTCTTGATAGCCATGTTGCTCGGTGTGTACATCCAGCATGAACTGCGCGAGCGCCCGATGCAACTTCGCCGCGTTGCCTTTGAGAACCACAAAACGCGCGCCACTAATTTTGGATGCCGCATCAAAATCTAGCCCAATAGGAGCGCCTAGATCGACGTGATCCTTGGGGGTGAAATCAAATTCTGTTGGTTTTCCCCAAACCTTCATCTCTTTATTTTCTTCGGCCGTCATGCCAACCGGCACGCTCTCATCCGGTAAGTTCGGGATGTTGAGCATCAAGTCTTTGATTTGATCTTGTAAGGTCGATAAACGAGTAGAGTTTTTCTCAAGAGCTTGGTTAACACTCGCCGACTCAGCAAGTTCCGCATCCGCATTCTCGCCCTTACCTTTTTTCATACCAATCGCTTTGGCTAATTGATTGCGTTTGGCTTGCAACTCTTCAGTACCTGCTTGAAGCTGTTTGCGCTCATTCTCAAGCTGGGTAAACAAGTTGGTATCCAACTCGAACTTGCGGGTGGCCAAGCGTGCCTTGACGCTCTCTAAATCTTTACGAAGCAGTTGGGGGTCCAGCATACGATTCCTTCGGGTTCAAGCCATTAGTTTAGTCGCAAGACCTCGGCGCCCTGCGGAGGCTTAAATTGAAAGCGGCTAGCATCCACACCGGGATTGATTTGCATCTGATTAAAAATCACGAGCACCATACTGCCAAATCCGTCGGTCAACTCCAAGGCCTTGGGTAATCCAGAGCCCATACCAATCGCGATTTGAGTATAGGGTAGATCGCCCTGCCCAGGTTTGGATTTGGGCTTGAGATTCACCCACTGCAAATTGGTTTTGGTGCCTGCTTCCTCTAAATCAAACTGCTGATCAAGAGCGGCATCCCCAAACAGGATGGCGGCAGGCGAGGCGGCTAAGGCCTGATTGGCTGATCGGATGGTTAATTGGTTGAGGTCTTTATCCCACATTAAGAGTTGCTTACCATCCATGATGAGTTTTTGCTCATACGGCTTTTGGGTATCCCATACAAAGCGCCCCGGACGCTGAAAAATAAATTGCCCTGAGGTTTGCCGAATCATTTTCGGTTTATCTTGTGGCTCATTCGGCTTAGGGATGCGCATTTGTTGCTGCACAAACTCACCTTGGGCAGAGCGCACGGTCTTTACAAACTGCTTCAGTTGTTCAATACCAGATGGTACGGCCGGTTGTGCATGAATCGCATTTGGAATAGCCAATGCTGCGACGGCGAAACAGAAAATAAAACGCTTCATTGTTTAGGATTTGATGACTTATTCGCTGGGGCGAACCAGAATCTCACGATTACCATTGCCGCCCATCTTCGAGACTAGGCCCGCTTTTTCCATATCCTCCAAGAGACGCGCGGCGCGGTTATAACCAATGCGCAAATGCCGCTGCACTAGAGAGATCGAAGCACGCTTGTTCTCAAGGACGATAGCAACAGCTTGATCGTAGAGAGGGTCGGCTTCGCCACCGCCATTACCGCCACCATTTAAGGCGTCCATGGTGGACTCATCGGCCCCCTCGAGGACGCCCTCGATGTAATTGGCTTCGCCCTTCTCTTTGAGCCACGAAACCACACGATGCACTTCATCGTCGGATACGAATGCGCCGTGCACCCGGATCGGTAATCCAGTCCCCGGTGGCATGTACAACATATCACCCATGCCCAATAAGGTCTCGGCGCCTTGTTGGTCTAGGATGGTGCGACTATCAACCTTGCTGCTTACCTGGAAGGAAATCCGCGTTGGAATATTTGCTTTAATTAGACCCGTGATGACATCCACGCTCGGGCGTTGGGTTGCCAACACCAAATGAATACCGGCAGCACGGGCCTTTTGCGCAATCCGCGCAATCAACTCTTCAATCTTCTTACCCGAGACCATCATGAGATCTGCTAACTCATCAATGATCACCACAATAATTGGTGCCTTATAGAGTGGCTCTGGATCCTCAGGGGTAAGACTAAATGGATTGGTCAGCTTCTCGCCCTTGGCTTCGGCCTCCATGATCTTCTTATTAAAGCCTGCCAAGTTACGTACACCAAACTTACTCATGAGTTTGTAGCGCCGCTCCATCTCATTAACTGCCCAATTAAGGGCGTTATAGGCTTGCTTCATGTCGGTCACCACGGGACACAATAGATGAGGCACTTTCTCATAGACCGACATCTCCAGCATCTTCGGATCGATCATGATGAGTCGCACTTCATCCGGTTTGGCTTTAAAGAGAATCGACAAAATCATGGCGTTGATTCCGACCGACTTACCAGCGCCTGTAGTACCTGCCACCAAGCAATGTGGCATCTTCACCAAATCAGCAACCATCGGGCTACCCGAAATATCCTTGCCTAATGCCAAGGTCAGTAAGGAGTGGTTATCGTTATAGACTTGGGAGGTCAAAATCTCCGATAGATAGACTGACTGTCGCGTCGGATTTGGTAGCTCAAGCGCCATGCAGGTCTTGCCGGGAATGGTTTCGACGACCCGCAAACTGACCACGCCGAGTGAGCGTGATAGATCACGTGAAAGGTTTACGATTTGACTACCCTTCACACCCACAGCAGGCTCGATCTCATAACGCGTCACTACTGGTCCTGGGTAGGCGGCAATCACCTTGGCTTGCACCCCAAAATCATCGAGCTTACGCTCAATCAAGCGGGAGGTGAACTCCAAGGTCTCTGCCGAAATCGTTTCTTTTGCCTCAGGAACAGGATCTAAGAGTGAGAGTGGCGGCAACTCCGAGTCCGGGATTTCTACAAAGAGCGGTTGTTGCTTCTCGCGCTCAACTCGCTCGCTCTTCACAATCTTTAAGGGTTGATTAAAGATTTGTACCTTGGGTGCGACCTCTTCCCGAATCCGCACTTCCTCGACGTGCTCTTCACGCTCAACCGCAGCTTGCTCGCCAATCTTTTGATCCTCTTGCTCTTCGCGCTTCTCGCGCAAACGACGAATACTTAGTTCAATAAATCGTCCCACTTGCTCAGAAAGCGTGAGCCACGAGAAATGCAAAAAGAGGGAAAGTCCGGCTGCTAAGCCAAAGATCAGAATCAGAGTGGCGCCCGTAAAGCCAAAAGCCATTTGCAGTGGGTCCCCAATCACCTCACCCAAGATGCCGCCGGGGGGTCTAGGCAGCTCCCATTGCAAGGAATGCATCCGAATCGACTCAAGTCCCATGCTGCAGGTGAGGGTCAAGGCAAAGCCGAACCAACGGGACCAAAAGGACTCTGGCCTAGCCTCTGGATCAACCGGTAATGGCACGCTCCACAGCTCACGCCAACCCTGATACACGCGCCGACCAAATAATACGACCCACCAAAATGCCGAGACGCCAAAAATGTAGAGCATCAAATCAGCGGTCCAAGCCCCAATACGCCCACCAATATTTTTAGGAACCTCAAAACTAGCGTGCGACCAGGCCGGATCGGATTTGGTGTAGGTGATCAGAACCGCAAATAAGCCAAGGCAGATAGCAAGCATCAACATCCAGCGCACTTCAGCGATTAAGCGAGACATCTTGCCAGTGCCGCCCTCAGGAGGCAGCGGGGTTTTAATGGGTGGAAGCGAGCTACGGGCCATGTTCATCCGATTGTAAACAAGCCTTGGCCTTCGAACTCTATAATTTAGGGATGACGACAACGACCAAACACTCCAAAGTTCTGATCCTGGGTTCCGGCCCAGCTGGCTACACCGCAGCGGTCTATGCCGCCCGCGCCAACCTCAAGCCCACCTTAATTACTGGGCTCGCCCAAGGTGGCCAGCTCATGACCACCACCGATGTGGAAAACTGGCCAGCAGACCCCAATGGCGTTCAGGGACCTGAACTCATGGATCGTTTCTTAAAGCATGCCGAGCACTTTAATACCGAGATCATTTTTGATCATATTCATACGGCGGCTCTCACCGAAAAGCCGATTCGGTTAGTTGGCGACTCAGGCACTTACACCTGTGATGCGCTCATTATCTCCACTGGTGCCTCTGCTCAATATCTTGGGCTCCCCAGTGAGGAGGCGTTCATGGGTCGGGGTGTATCGGGTTGTGCAACCTGTGATGGCTTCTTTTACAAGGGTCAAGATGTGTGCGTAGTCGGTGGCGGTAATACGGCCGTTGAGGAAGCGCTTTACCTCACCGGTATTGCCCGAAAAGTGACAGTCATTCATCGCCGCGATAAGTTCCGTGCTGAGCCGATTCTGAACGATCGCTTGATGGCGAAAGTGGCTGAAGGTAAGGTCGAACTCAAACTCAACGCCACCCTCGATGAAGTCTTGGGTGATGAAAAAGGGGTTACGGGCGTGCGTATCAAAAAACAGGATGGCAGCATGGAAGAAATTGCGGTATCGGGCGCCTTCATTGCGATTGGTCATAAACCCAATACTGACTTATTTGTAGGTCAGCTTGACATGAGCAATGGCTACATCAAAACGCACTCGGGCTTAGAGGGCAATGCCACGGCAACCAATATCCCCGGTGTCTTTGCAGCTGGTGATGTCCAAGATCACATCTATCGTCAAGCCATTACCAGTGCAGGCACGGGGTGTATGGCAGCGCTCGATGCGCAGCGTTATTTAGAGGGCCTTGACAGTTAAGCCGTTAAAGCAATTAAAGCCAACTCGGGGGAGCGATCCAGTATCCGCAAAAGTGCTCGAGCAGCTCCCGTAGGCGCGCGCTTGCCTTGCTCCCAATTGCGGATTGTTTCGAGTGGCACCCCAATTTTTTGAGAAAACTCTAGCTGGGACAAGCCCATTTTCTTTCTAACGCGTGCCGCATATTTTCCAGCATCACGCATTGCCATGGCATCATCACTTTTTTTATGCCGCGCAATATCAATCTCGGTTGTTGCATCAATTAATTTTCGATTAATTCGCCCTCGAACCTTTTTTCGTGGCGCATTAAGATCAATACTAACTCGAACTTTTTTCATACTTTCTTACCTCTCTAGCATTTGCTCTTCGGGCAGAAATGATTCGAATAACATTCAATCGATGAGTGAATATAACAACAAAACACTTTTCATCTAACTTTCCGATTAATCGAAAACGGTCCTCACCGTAATCCCACCTATCATCTGTTTCTACCAGTCGACAGGGATCCCGAAAGACATCTATAACAGCCTCAAAATCAAATCCTCTTTGAATATAACAATCATCGCTTTTTAATTGATCCCATTCGAAGTCCATTGCCTATGGTAGTTCAATGAACTACTATTGTCAAACAAAAAACCCAGAATGAATCTGGGTTCTTCGTCTTGGTGAGCTCCTATTAACGAACCACCGGTAAGAGCGGTACGATCAATAGTGCCACGATATTAATGATCTTAATAAGTGGGTTGACTGCTGGGCCCGCAGTATCTTTGTAGGGGTCACCTACGGTATCGCCCGTCACGGCAGCCTTGTGGGCTTCCGAACCTTTGCCGCCATAGTTACCCTCTTCAATGTATTTCTTGGCGTTATCCCAAGCGCCACCTCCGGTACACATGGAGATTGCCACAAAGAGTCCCGTAATAATCGTACCCATCAAGAGGCCACCCAATGCGGCAGGTCCTAAGAAGAGGCCCACCAGAATGGGGACCACTACTGGTAAGAGCGAAGGAATAATCATTTCCTTAATCGCTGCCGAGGTGAGCATGTCCACCGCCTTGCCGTACTCTGGCTTTGAAGTTCCTTCCATAATGCCGGGGATGTCTCTGAACTGACGACGCACTTCCTCAACCACAGCACCGGCGCAACGGCCTACTGCCTCCATGGCCATGGCACCGAAGAGGTAAGGAATCAAGCCGCCAATAAAGAGGCCAATGATCACCATGTGATTGGAGAGATCAAAGGTCACTTGCTGACCAATCTCCTCTAGGGCATGGGTGTAGTCCGCGAATAGCACCAAGGATGCGAGACCCGCTGAGCCAATCGCGTAACCTTTGGTCACCGCTTTGGTGGTGTTACCCACCGCATCTAATGGGTCAGTAATATCACGTACCGAGTCGGGTAAACCTGCCATCTCAGCAATGCCACCAGCATTGTCGGTAATTGGACCATAGGCATCGAGGGCCACCACAATCCCTGCAAGTGAGAGCATAGCGGTTGCGGCTACTGCAATACCGTAAAGACCTGCTAGGTAATACGCAGCAAAGATCGCAATGCAAACAAAGATGACTGGGTATGCAGTCGAGCGCATCGATACACCCAAGCCCGCAATGATGTTGGTGCCATGACCCTTGGTGGAGGCTTCGGCAATGTGTTTGACCGGTTTGTAATCGGTACCGGTGTAGTACTCCGTAATCCAGACCAAGCCAGCGGTGAGCAATAGACCAACAATCGACGAACCAAATAAGCGCCACTGACTACCTGGAATCCCTAAGGCATCGTCAGGAATAATCCACTTTGTGACAAAGTAGAAACCCACTAATGAGATGACGCCTGAGATGATTAAGCCTTTGTACAAAGCAGGCATGACATTTTTCATACCAGGGCTTGCTTTAACAAACGAGCAGCCAATGATCGAGGCAATGATCGAAATGCCGCCAAGGACCAATGGGTATACCACCGCTGCAACTGGGGCATTCATCACCATGAGTGCACCCAAGACCATGGTTGCAATTAAGGTCACTGCATAGGTCTCAAATAAGTCGGCTGCCATTCCAGCACAATCGCCTACGTTATCACCCACGTTATCGGCAATCACTGCGGGATTGCGTGGGTCATCTTCTGGAATACCGGCTTCGACTTTACCCACCAAGTCAGCACCGACGTCTGCGCCCTTGGTAAAGATGCCGCCACCGAGACGCGCAAAGATCGAAATTAAGGAAGAGCCAAAGGCTAAACCAATTAAGGGATGCAACACATCCGAGAGATCCTGACCACCACCCATTGAAACCAGTAGCATGAAAAACACTCCGACCCCAAGAAGACCCAAACCGACTACAAGCATGCCGGTAATGGCGCCGCCTTTGAAAGCGACATTCAATGCTTGGTTCATGCCTTGAGTGGCTGCTTGCGCAGTACGCACATTCGCGCGCACCGAGACGTTCATGCCAATGAATCCGCAGGCGCCCGATAACACAGCGCCGATCACAAATCCGATCGCGGTTGCCAAATCGAGGAAGACCGCCATCAGGATGGTCAACACCACACCCACAATCGCAATCGTTTTATATTGGCGCGCCAGATAAGCAGCCGCACCCTGCTGAATCGCTTCCGCAATCTCGACCATGCGGGCATTACCCGTGTCTTGCTTCAAGATCCAGGTGCGCATCACAAAGCCGTAGACCACGGCAATCACACCACATGCTAAGGCAAAATACAGACCTACAGTCACATCACTCATGCTAAATCACTCCTACTTGGTTGAGGATTCAATGTAATTTTGATACGACAATCTAGCGATTTGTTTGCAGGCTTAAAATAGCAACTTAATCGCTTTCAAAAGTATCCAACAGATTTAGTGATTTGCCACTTTGCTAAGATCAGGGTATCTACTAAGCAGACCGTTTTTTATTTAATTTGGAGCATGTATGAGTCTTGATAACGTTACCCCAGGAAAACGGGTTCCCGAGAACTTTAACGTCATTATTGAAATCCCCATGAACGCCGACCCCATCAAATACGAGGTCGATAAGGAAACCGGGGCGATCTTTGTGGACCGCTTTATGGGTACTGCGATGCACTATCCCTGCAATTATGGCTACATCCCCAAGACCATTGCAGGGGACGGCGATCCAGTCGATGTCTTGGTGATTACACCCTTTCCGTTGATCCCTGGCGTGGTGGTCAGCTGCCGTGCGCTGGGTGTTTTACAGATGAACGATGAAGCTGGTGATGACGCCAAGTTATTAGCCGTTCCCGAGGATCGCATTTTGTCGATCTATAGCCATTGGGAGAGCTCCGAGGACATCAACCAAATGCGTTTGAATCAGATTCAGCATTTTTTTGAGCATTACAAAGACCTGGAAAAAGGGAAGTGGGTCAAGGTCAAAGGTTGGGGCTCGATTGCCGATGCCCACAAAGAGATTACCGATGGCATGGCCCGCTATCAGAAAGAGAAGGCATAAGCATGAATCGTGCATGGTGTAGGTTATGAGTCAGCGCACTCATTCCCCCATGCGGATTGCAATGGCGCAACTCAATCCTCTTTTAGGGGATTGCGCTGCTAATGCACAGGCAATTTTTCAGGCGGCGCACGTTGCCCATCAACATGGAGCCAGTCTCCTTTTAACACCTGAGCTCTCTTTAACTGGCTACCCTCCAGAAGATCTATTACTGCGCCCCGGATTTATTCAAGAAACGCGGACTGTCCTTCAGTCTCTGTGCGAACAACTTCAAGAGTTGCGTGGATTAACGGTAATTGTGGGTCACCCCTGCGAATCCGATGCCGGCCTGCGTAATGCAGCATCAGTAATTACGAATGGCAAAGTGATTACTACTTACTTCAAACACGAATTACCCAATCACGAAGTGTTTGATGAGAAGCGTTATTTTGTGGCAGGTGAAAATGCCTGCGTTTTTGAGCATCATGGTTTAAAACTGGGCGTTTTGTTATGTGAAGACATTTGGCATTCAAAACCAGCGCGTCTAGCCAAGGATGCGGGGGCGCAAATGCTGGTGGTACTCAATGCCTCGCCCTATCATCTGCAAAAAGAACATACACGCTACGAACTACTGAAACAGCAAAGTCAGACCTGCGGTTTACCCATCCTCTATCTCAATATGGTGGGCGGGCAAGACGAACTCGTTTTTGATGGTGGATCCTGTGCTGTGAACTCTCACGGCGAGCTGGTTTTTGCCATGTCGCAGTTTCAGGAGGGAGTCGGATTTATTGAGCCTGTAGGAAGCGAACCACAACGAGGTGCGATTGCTCCTGCATTAACGCTCGAAGCACAAGTGTATGCCGCACTCGTGATGGGAACGCGTGATTATGTTCGCAAAAACCGTTTTCCAGGAGTCATTCTTGGTTTGTCGGGTGGCGTAGATTCTGCTTTAGTGCTAGCCATTGCGGTTGACGCACTCGGGTCAGATCAAGTGCGCGCAGTTATGATGCCATCGCCTTACACCGCTGAAATTTCCTGGCTGGATGCCCGTGAGTTGGCATCCAATCTAGGCGTGCAATACGATGAGATTTCAATTCAGGAGCCGGTAAAGGCTTTTGAAGATGCATTACGAGTCCAGTTTGCCAATTTACCGAGCGACACCACGGAAGAAAATATTCAGGCACGGGTGCGCGGCACCATCTTGATGGCCCTCTCTAATAAAACCGGTCGCTTGGTTCTCACCACGGGCAATAAGAGTGAGATGGCCGTTGGCTATTGCACCCTCTACGGCGATATGGCCGGCGGCTTTGCGGTGATTAAAGATATTGCCAAGACTTTGGTCTATCAATTGTGTCGCTATCGCAATCAAATCAGGCCAGTGATCCCTGAGCGGATTCTGACGCGCGCACCATCCGCAGAATTACGCCCCAATCAAACCGATCAAGATAGTCTCCCCCCTTACGAAATTCTGGATGCGATCTTGGCGCGTTATATGGAGCAGAACCAATCCAGCGCGCAGATCATTGCAGCAGGCTACGATTCTGCGGCAGTGCAAAAAATTACACGCCTCATTCAAATCAATGAATACAAGCGTCGTCAGGCACCCCCAGGCGTGCGCATCACTGCACGCGCTTTCGGACGTGATTGGCGCTACCCGATTACATCAGGCGCCAAACTCTAGCCCTAAAAAAGATGGGGAAATGAGTAAGTCATCGTCCTTGAGTATGATTGAGTCTAAGGAGACACTATGAAACTAATCACATCCATCATTAAACCCTTCAAACTTGATGAAGTTCGCGAGGCACTTGCCGAAGTTGGTGTAACAGGCCTCACCGTTACCGAAGTGAAAGGCTTTGGTCGTCAAAAGGGTCATACCGAACTCTATCGTGGCGCTGAATACGTGGTCGATTTTTTACCCAAGGTAAAAGTTGAAGTGGTCGTGGCGGATAACCTGGTTGAAACTGTCACCGAGTCCATCATCAAAGCAGCGCGCACTGGCAAAATTGGTGATGGCAAAATTTTTGTCAGCCCAGTTGAGCAAGCCATTCGGATTCGGACTGGCGAAGTAGACGACGCTGCGGTTTAAAACGACACTTCCTCTAAGATAATGCTCTTGGAGTTGAGATTATCAATTTTGACTTTGTACCCCTGAAAAAATAGATCTGTTTGACCTAAGCTAGAGGTCATGACCACAAAGGGGGCTTTTCCATAAAAGGAATACGAGCCTCCTGCTTCTAAGCTCTTTTTCTCAAGTTTGCCACTTGCATCTTTTACGCAGATTGTTTGCGCACTTCGGCTTTGCACATGAACCATATTGCCAGGCTTTGATGCAGAAGACGTGCGGTAACTTTTAGAGGCGGGATCTTCAGATGGGCAACTATCGATTGCCTGTGAAGTATTAAGCTGAGGAGCGAGCGCAATAGCGGTCGGGTTGGGTTTTGCCGCCTCCTCCTTTTTTGGCTCTGCTGAAATTGTTTCCGATGGCAGCTTGGCAATCTCAGTTGGCTTGATAGGCTGCGGCTCATTCATATTGAGAATCACGATTGCAATCGCAGCAACTACGGCAGCGCCACCAAAGTAATAAAGACTGCGATTTTTTTGAATGACCGGTGGAGGAGTTTCTTCAAATCGCTCCAGTTGCTCTACTCTTTGTTCGGCATTCTTTTTTACTGCTGCAGGTTTCTGCTGGGATTCTTTTTTCTCTACAACCTCAGTAGCATTTGGTTTCGCTTCAGGTCTTGAAGATGCCTTTGCAGCTTCAATCACGCTTTCTTGGGAAGCCTTTGCTGCCTCAACCAAGTCAGGTCCAAAATCAAATACCTCTTCATGACTGATGCCTAGCTCATCGGCGACACGTTTTGCGGCATTGGCTTTAATCGCTAGTGAATAGAAATGGCTCTTCTCACCATTTTCAAGCTGCTCAATTTGTTTAACAGAAAAGCAGACCTTGCTCGCCAATTCAGAGACAGTGAGTCCCTTGGCTTCGCGAGCCTTTTTGAGTACTCCTCCCCGAACATCTGGAACACGTTTATTCATCACCAAATGCGTCTCGCTTTTTATTTAATTTTTATTATTATTTTTATTAGAATCAATACCTTATATTTTTAGCGTAAATTCTATTTATATAGCAAATATTACATAAATTCCCATATTTGGCTATTTACTTCAAGGCTAATATTTACTTGGCCAGATTAGCCTCCAAATAGAATTTCACCAAATCCTGCAGGGAGTGGGCTTGCATCTTTTCCATGACCCTGGCTTTGTGAACCTTGATCGTGGCATCGGTCGTACCCAGGCGTTCGGCAATTTCTTTATTCCTGAGGCCTTCCACGAGCAAAGTGCACACCTCTTTTTCTCGAGGAGTCAGCGTATTAAAGTTACGCTTAATTTCCCCATCTTTTAAATTACGCTTGAGCTGTTTCTGGTCGTAATCAAGGGCTTGATCGATAGCCTGCAAGAGCTCATCAATATTGAAGGGCTTAAACAGAAAATCCAGCGCACCCTTTTTAAGACCTTTGACGATCTGCTGGGGATGGCTTTGGCCACTTAAGAATACGATAGGGGTTTTACGACCCAACTTCTCCAATCGCTCCATCAGATCCAGACCATTAAGATCCGGCATTTGCATATCAAGCACAATCACAGCGGGCGCAACCGGTAATGAATTTTGTAAAAACGAGGTGGCACTCTCAAAATCTTGAACGATGTAGCCAACATCGCGCAGCATCCGCGCCAATGAATCCCTCATCGAGTTGTCATCATCGATGAGATAGATGGTGCCGGTTAATCGCGTCATCGCTTATCATTACCTTGAAATTACTTATAGATCAACAATGTAACGCCCCGTAACCGAGCTGGCTATTAGCCATGAGGCTAATTTTGCCGGAGATCCCTAAAATATCCTTTCTATCCCAATCAGTGAATCACAATTCTATGAGAACCTATCTTTGCATTGTTTGCGGTTTTATTTATGACGAATCAGCGGGTCGGCCCGAGGACGGCATTGCACCTGGCACTAAATGGGACGATGTCCCTGCCGACTGGGCCTGCCCCGATTGTGGCGCAGGAAAAGATAGCTTTGAAATGATGGCAATTTAATCGCGGAGATCGAATCAATGGCAGACCAAAAACAAGCCCCAAAACGTATGAATGAGCGTTCCCGCATGGTGACCGAAGGGGTTGCGCGTGCACCCAATCGATCGATGTACTACGCGATGGGCTACAAAGAGGAAGATTTTGTGAAACCGATGGTGGGCGTGGCCAATGGCCATTCCACCATTACACCGTGCAATAGCGGTCTCCAAAAGTTAGCCGATGCCGCAATCGATGCCTTAGAGAAAGCAGGCGCTAAGGCCCAAGTATTTGGTACGCCCACGGTTTCTGACGGCATCGGCATGGGCACCGAGGGCATGAAATACTCCCTTGTTTCACGCGAGGTGATTGCGGACAGTATTGAGGTTTGTGTCAACGGTCTTTGGCAAGACGGCGTGGTGGTCATTGGCGGCTGTGACAAAAACATGCCAGGCGGCATGATTGCGCTAGCGCGCACCAACGTCCCTGGAATCTATGTATACGGCGGCACGATCAAAGCAGGTCATTACAAAGGTAAAGAACTCAATATCGTTTCTGCCTTTGAGGCCGTTGGTGAATTTACCTCCGGACGCTTAACCGAGGAGGACCTCAAGGGCGTTGAGCAAAATGCTTGTCCAAGCAGTGGTTCCTGTGGTGGCATGTATACCGCCAATACCATGAGCTCCTCGTTTGAAGCCCTAGGGATGAGTCTGCCCCACTCCTCAACCATGTCCAATGTTGATCAAGAAAAGGTCGATAGCGCCGCCGAATCAGCTCGCGTATTGGTTCAAGCGATCAAAAATAATATTCGGCCGCGCGACATCATTACCAAAAAATCTCTTGAGAATGCGGTGAGCGTCATCATGGCTGTGGGTGGTTCGACCAATGCCGTCTTGCACTTCTTGGCAATTGCAAGCGCAGCGGAAATTGATTGGACCATCGATGACTTTGAGCGAATCCGTAAACGCGTCCCTGTGATTGCTGATATGAAACCCTCGGGTACCTATTTGGCACCCGATCTGCATTTAGCGGGGGGCATTCCTCAGGTCATGAAGATTTTGCTAGATGGCGGCTTACTCCACGGTGATTGCATGACTATCACTGGCAAAACGATTGCAGAGACTCTAAAGGATGTTCCATCTAAACCTCGAACTGATCAGAAGGTCATTCGGACCTTAGATAACCCGATTTATGCTCAAGGTCACCTCGCCATCCTCAAAGGCAACATCTCGCCCGAGGGTTGCGTTGCAAAAATTACCGGCCTCAAGAATCCATCGATTACTGGTCCTGCGCGAGTATTTAACTCCGAAGACGAGGCGATGGCCGCCATCATGGCCCAGGAAATTAAACATGGTGATGTGGTCGTGATTCGGTATGAGGGCCCCAAAGGCGGTCCCGGCATGCGAGAAATGTTAGCTCCCACTTCCGCTCTCGTCGGTCAGGGGCTTGGTGAGACCGTCGGACTGATTACCGATGGGCGCTTCTCAGGCGGTACCTGGGGAATGGTCGTCGGTCACGTAGCTCCTGAAGCCTTTGTGGGCGGCACGATTGCCCTCATTGAAGAGGGTGACTCGGTCACAATCGATGCGCACAAGCTACTAATCCAGCTCAATGTGCCAGACGAGGTGATTGCCAAACGGCGCGCCGCCTGGAAACAGCCAAAATCCCGTTATACGCGCGGTTTATTGGCCAAATATGCCCGTTTAGCGAGCTCTGCCAGCAAAGGGGCTGTTACCGACCGAAATCTAGATTAATGAACTTCGCTCGATACAGCCTGAACCGCTCACGGCGAGACAGGCTGTATGACCGGGAGTCTGACTAGTGCTTCAGGTGGCCCGAACCCGAGCTCATATCACGCACGGGGACTTTGATTTCAACTTCACCGGCCTTCTGGAACTTCAATTTAACGGGGACCGCTTCGCCTGCTTTTAATGGGGTCTTGATATCCATAAACATCAGATGCAAACCACCTGGCTTAAGGTCCACGGAGCCATTAGCCGGTACATCAATCGCCTTCACCTCGCGCATTTTCATGACGTTGCCATCCATTGCCATAGTATGCAATTGCATCTCGCCAGCCACAGGAGAGCTTGCTGCAATCAATTGATCGGCAGCCCCTTTGTTTTCAATCTTCATAAATCCGCCAGCAGCTTTTTGCCCAGGGGCCGTCGCACGCGCATAAGGGTACTCAATCTTGAGTTGTCCAAGTCGATACTCAGGATTCTTCATATCGTTATGTGCCAAAGAGTAGCCTGAGAATGCGATCAAGGCGCTTGCTGTCACTGCTTGTAAAAAGTTGATGCTCATACTGAATCCTTCAAATGAAAACTGCATTACATGAGGGGGCGAATCAAACCCCTGCCGATGAAATCAGATGCAATAGTTTGAAGGCGGCCCCTGAGAGGGGAGTTTGACCCACGCAAAGAGAGTTTTGGGAGACTCCAAATAGAGACTGGGAGTCAAAATAGGTATTGCAGGGCTTGCAAATCCAAGATTGGTTAGTAGGTTCAGTGGCGCCATTGATTGCACGACACAGTAGGGACAGTCGCTGGCCATCGTAGTCGGCGCTTCGGTATCTAAATTAACGGTTTGCTTGGAACCATCCACCACACACAGTTCCATGGTCAGAAAATTTGTATTGGCCGAATGGAAAAAGGCTTGCGCCATCGACGGAGTAATAACGCTCCATGAAAAGGCAATAGCGCATAGCCAGTGAATCAATTTTTGATGGGGAAAATGCATATCGCTATTTTATCCAGAATACCTTTGGATAAAGAAAGGGGGCTTGCGCCCCCTTTTTATTTGAATCAAGCTCAAAATTTAAGCTTTCTTCTGCCTTAATTTTGAAATTAAAGGCCAGAACAAGAGGATGATTGCAAGTAAGGTGATGCTACCAACCAGGTAGTTTGAGAAGAACACGTTCAAATTACCTTGAGAGATTAGCATCGCTTGACGGAAAGAGTCTTCGGCGCGATCACCCAACACTAAGGCGAGAACCATCGGCGCCATCGGATAGTCAAGTTTCTTAAAGAGATAACCCAGTACACCAAAACCTAACATGAGCCATACATCAAACATCGCGTTATGAACTGTAAATGCACCAACTGCACAAACCACAATGATCACTGGAGCGATGATTGAGAATGGGATTCTTAAAATTGAGGCGAAAATTGGTACACAGGTTAATACTACAAACAAACCGGCAATATTACCCAAATACATACTAGCAATTAAGCCCCAAACAAAATCTGGCTTCTCTACAAATAAAAGTGGGCCTGGTTGTAAACCCCAAATGAGGAGACCGCCCAACAGAACTGCGGCAGTAGGTGAACCCGGGATACCCAGAGAGAGCATGGGCAGAAGGGCCGCTGTTCCAGCGGCATGCGCCGCTGTTTCGGGGGCAACAATACCTTCCATCTCGCCCTTACCAAACTTGTCTTTGTTCTTAGACATTTGCTTCGCTACCCCATAACTCATAAATGAGGCAGGTGTCGCTCCACCAGGGGTAATACCCATCCAGCAACCAATTAAACAGCTACGCAGGGATGTTGCCCAATATTTTGGCAACTTTGCCCATGTTTCAAAAACAACTTTTGCACGAATCTTGGCACTCTTACCGGAAAATGAAAGCCCCTCCTCCATGGACTGCAAAATCTCACCAATTCCGAATAAACCAATTACTGCAATCAAGAAATCAAAACCGCGCATTAGTTCAGTTGAGCCAAATGTTAGCCTTAGCTGTCCAGTAACGGTGTCCATACCGACAGAAGCTAATGCAAAACCAAGCATCATGGCAGAAATGACTTTGAAGGGTGAGCCCTTGTTCATGCCCACAAAGCTGCAGAAAGTTAATAAATAGACAGCAAAAAACTCAGGGGGTCCGAACTGCAATGCGAACTTGGCAACTAGTGGGGCCAAGAAGGTAATCATAATGATTGCGAAGAATGCGCCAACGAAAGAGGAGGTGAATGCGCCGGTTAAGGCCTCACCAGCTTTGCCATCTTGGGCCATAGGGTAGCCATCAAAGGTGGTTGCTACGGACCAGGGCTCACCCGGAATATTAAAAAGGACGGACGTGATTGCGCCACCAAATAGAGCTCCCCAATAAATACAGGAGAGCATAATAATCGCTGAAGTTGGGGGCATCGTGAAGGTGAGAGGTAACAAAATTGCGATTCCATTTGCTCCGCCAAGCCCTGGTAATACGCCAATGATGACGCCTAGGGTGACGCCAACAAGCATCAACAAAATATTGAATGGCGACATCGCAACAGCAAAGCCTCCAAATAGGGCGTTAATTTCTTCCAACGTCAGCTCCTTAGTATTAAATCTTTATCGTTATTGATTTTTGTCTTGTATTACTGCAATCCGAATATAGCCAGTGGATTAATTAAGGATCCATGGGGCAATGGTATTTGGAACCAATATTCAAACATCATGAATAAGGCGACACTGACTCCCAAACCAACTGCAGCAGCTTTCCAGAGCGCGTATTTGCCGAGCCAAACCATAAAAATAGCGATGTAAAGGGCTGAAGCTACATAAATACCAATTAATTGAACGCCAAGGACGTATAAAGCTGCAGGAATTAAAACTGAGAGAACTTGGCGTAAAGGCTCTTTATCAACGAAAGCCTCTTCAGCCTGCTCTTTATTTTTAAATGCTTGGAATAACGTGATCGAACTTGAAACCAAAATAATTAGACTGATATAGAAGGGAAAATAGCCGGACTCTGGGCCATCACTTCCCCACTTTGCCCCCAATTTAAGACTTCCAGTCATCACCACAAAGCCGATGACTAAAAATAAAAGGGCAATGATGATTTCCATCGATCGCATACTAATTACAGAATTTTGATTTGAGTGATCAGACATACTTTGCTCTATATAAAAATTAATTCAAACTTAAAAAAATAAGACCCCGTTCAGAGGTCTTATTTAGTAACAAACAAATTACTTAGCCAGGAATCCAGCTTCCTTCATCAGCTGAGCATGGAGAGCGGCATTTTTTTCCAACCAAGAATTAAAGTCTTTACCGGTCATAAATGTCTGATTAAAGGCTCCATCAGCCATAAACTTCTTCCACTCAGGTGTTGCACGCACTTTATTGAACAGGTCGATGTAAAAATCGACTTGTGCTTGCGTCACACCAGGTGGCATAAAAATACCGCGCAACATGACGTAATCCGTGTTCACACCAACCTCTTTACAGGTTGGAACATCATTCCACGATTGGGTAGGGGTGATTTTTTCCTTGTATGGCATGCGCTCAGTATCAAACACACATTGAGCGCGTAACTTACCAGCACGCCACTGAGCAACAGCTTCAATTGGATTATTAACCGATGAATCAATATGATTACCAACCAACTGAACTGCTACTGCGCCACCGCCTGCGAATGGAACATACGTGAACTTCGCGCCGGTTGCTTTCTCAAGCGCTACGGTGATAATCTGGTCCTCTTGCTTAGAACCAGTTCCACCCATCTTGAACTTGCCAGCACCAGCTGCTTTTGCTGCATCAATATATTCCTTAGCAGATTTATATGGCTTTTCAGCGTTAGTCCACAATACGAACTGGTCAAGTGCCAACATGGCAACTGGGGTCATTTCTTTCCAGCTAAATGGCACACCAGTTGCAAGGGGGGTAGTAAATAAATTGGAGAGGGTGATGATAATTTTATTTGGGTCACCTTTAGCCTCTTTAATTGCCAAGAAACCTTCCGCACCAGCTCCCGCACCCTTGTTTACAGGAATAACCGACTGCTTCATCAGATTATTTTTAGAAATAATTCCCTGAATCATCCGTGCCATTTGATCGGCGCCGCCTCCGGGACCTGCTGGGATAATAAATTCTACTGGCTTAGTTGGCTCCCATTTCGCCTGAGCTTGTGCAGTAGTTGCAGCTGCAAAACCGGCAATTAGGGCAACACTTAGTACTGTTGACTTGAATTTCAAACGCATGGCTGCTCCTCCAAAAAGTTTTTCAAAGTATTAGTTTTGTCATGTAGCAACTTTGATGACTAATTCTTCAATAAAAGTTTTAGACAAAAATTGACAGACATCAACAAACGAAAATTTTCACATAAGTAAAACCCGTACTGACTAGTGAAAACCCGTACTTTAGGCATTTATTTGAGGGGCAACTTGGTGCCGGAAATAGGAATCGAACCTACGACCTTCGCATTACGAATGCGCTGCTCTACCAACTGAGCTATTCCGGCATAAACCTTGAGAAAAAGGTTACATGAAGCCTGTAATTTTATCCTAGCAAAATCAATGCCTTGATCGGGAGCTAGGATGTATGCATTACCAATGCTTTGGTGACAACCTCGCGAACATCAGGAGAAAGGCGGTTAGCTGCTGCTACGGTCTCCAGTGCCACTTTCATCGGTCTTTGATAACGCGGTGCAAACTGCCGCCAGCGGTCCAAACCGCGGGCGAGTCGTGCCGCTACCTGAGGATTGATCTCATCAAGTGCAATGACCTGCTGTGCCCAAAAGGCATACGTCACGCCCTCGGCTCCATGAAATCCACCTGGGTTACTCAAACAAAAGGCATGAATGAGGCTACGCACCCGATTGGGGTTATTCATCTGGAATGCAGAATGACGCATAAGCGCCTGAATGTGATCAAGCACCGACTGACTCTTGGTTTGTGGAGGTCGAGTGGCTTGCAAAGCAAACCACTTATCAACTACGAGCGGATCATCGGCAAAGCGCTGATAAAAATCCGCTAAGGCATTCTCAGCCTGCGGTGCGTGAGCGAATACAAGGGCCTGTAATGCTGCAAAGCGATCGGTCATGTTGTTCGCTAGCTCGTACTGTTCTTCAGCCACCTCATACCACTGAGCGTCCTTGGTTTCCAAAAGCATCGTGAGCGCATCATTTTTGAGAGCGCGCCGACCCATACTCCTCGCATCTGGACTGTATTTGACCGAGGTTTGAAGTGATCGATAGATTCTTTCCCAATCGGATTTCAGCGCATTTGCTAGAGTTGACTTAAAACCTCTACGCGCCCAATGTAATTTCTGAGGATCAACCGATTGAACCTGCTCATACAAATAAGTTTCAGCTGGCAGAGTAAAGAGAAGTTGCTTAAATGCTGGGTCCAGTTGCGGATCAACCAGCAATCCACGGTAGCCCTCTTGCAATCGCTGATCTGGCTCTCGGTCTGTCAAGATCAATTGCTGGGCTAACTTTTGCACAGCCTCCCAGCGGTTAAAGGAATCTGTTTCATTGGCCATGAGAGCAAGCAACTCCGCCTCACTTTGCTCATGCTCCAGCACAATCGGTGCCGAGAAATCCCGATTGATCGACAGCACGGGTTTAGCAGGAATATGCTTTACCGCCCAGGTTTGCTCTGGCTGGGTCAGCTCCAGCAATACCTCTTGACCAAAATACTGAGCTTCTTTTGAACTGATGGATGTACCTGGTTCAAATAACAAACTGGCTTTCAATGGAATATGAAATGGCTTTTTTGTCTTTTGCCCGGGAGTCGGCGGGCAAGATTGCTTGAGGGTCAAGCGGTACTCGTGCTTGCGCGAATCAAATTGCTCCTTGACTTGAACCCGTGGGGTGCCCGATTGGCTGTACCAATTTTTAAACTGACTGAGATCGCGCCCATTGGCGTCTGCCATCGCGGCGATGAACTCATCGCAGGTGACCGCCATACCGTCATGACGCCTGAAATACAAATCCATACCGCGACGAAAGCCATCGACGCCGAGCATCGTTTGATACATGCGCACCACTTCGGCGCCCTTCTCATAGACAGTAACCGTATAGAAATTATTGATTTCTTGATATTCGTCAGGACGAATCGGATGGGCCATGGGTCCCGCATCCTCAGGAAACTGCAACTGGCGCAATAAACGCACGTCATCAATGCGTTTAACGGCCCTGCCAGACTCTGTGCCCATTTGATCGGCTGAAAACTCTTGATCCCGAAAGACCGTTAAACCTTCTTTCAGCGACAACTGAAACCAATCCCGACAAGTGACCCGGTTACCCGTCCAATTATGAAAATACTCGTGCGCTACCACGCTCTCTACGTTGGCAAAATCGGTATCCGTCGCCGTTTGCGCATCCGCAAGTACAAATTTGGTATTAAAGATATTGAGACCCTTGTTCTCCATCGCCCCCATATTGAAATCACTTACGGCCACAATCATGAAACGCTCTAAATCAAGCTCTAGCCCAAAGCGTTTCTCATCCCAGACAATTGATCGCTTTAGCGAGTCCATCGCGTGATGGGTTTTATGGAGGTCGCGGGACTCAACCCAAATTTGCAACAGTTTTTTATGACCACTACAAGACGTAATGACATCCTCTAAGCAAACCAATTTGCCAGCCACTAAGGCAAATAAATAGGAAGGCTTTGGAAATGGATCTTCCCAGATGGCGCTATGCCAACCATCAGCCAAATCCTCTTTGGCAATCAAATTACCATTCGAGAGCAAGACTGGGTAATCTGCTTTGAGTGCTCGCAAGGTCACTCGGTAGCGTGCCATTACATCGGGGCGATCCTGGAAATACGTGATTTTGCGAAAACCTTCTGCTTCGCACTGCGTAAAGAAATTGCCGCGCGAAACATATAGCCCCATCAATGAGGTGTTTTTCTCGGGAATGCATGCGGTTTTGATTTCAATCACAAAATTTTGCTTACCTCGATTAGGTAGGCTATGAATCACCATGCGACCGGGCGTTAACTCCAAATGACGATGCGTCTCGCCATTGATACGCAGGCTAATGAACTCAAGATCTTCGCCATCCAAGATGAGGGGAAGCTCGTCTTTAGTAGTTTGCGTTACCTCACTCGGGATCACCTCAATGCGACTATGCACGAGGGTACGTTGGGGCATTAACTCAATATCGAGTTCTACTTGGCCAAATTGATAATCCGGGGCTTTGTAATGAAGGCGCAAAAAGCGCTTTGCAGAATCAGTTCGCATGAAATGATTTTAGTTGGATCTTGACTTGACGCTTACGCGAGATCCCCGCCCCAAACTAGGGTCACCATTCCAAGCAGAATGAAAATCATAGCCGCAATGCGATGCACCCACGTAATTGGTAAGCGCTTAGTAAATTGTTTGCCAAGCCAAACTGCCGGGGCATTTGCCAGCATCATGCCAAGTGTGGTTCCGATAGTTACGGACACAACACTGTCGTACTTCGCACCCAGAGCAATTGTGGCGATTTGGGTTTTATCACCCATCTCGGCAATGAAAAATAGAGTAGTGGTCAAAACAAAAATTGCCCAAGCTCCTTTTGCTGGTTTTGCTGCTTGGTCTTCATCGAGCTTATCGGGGACCAGTAGCCAAGCACCAAGGGCTAAAAATCCAATTCCCAGAATCCAACGGAGTAAATCAGGGCTAAGTAGCCCGGCAACCCAATGCCCCACATAGGCGGCCAGGGCATGATTAACTAAGGTTGCGAGCAAGATCCCCCAAATAATCGGCCAAGCATGTTTAGGGTAGCGCGCAGCGAGCATCAACGATAAAAGCTGGGTCTTGTCCCCGATTTCCGCCAGGGCAACGACGCCAGTGGAAATCAATAATCCATAAAAATCCATATAAATCAGTAATTTAAATAAAAACTATCAATATTTTTAATTAATACAATTTGGCTATCATAGGAAAAAACCCTAAACTGCGTTCATCTTAATTTTTCCTCGAAAGCAATCCCATGACTTTACGCGAAGGTAATCTCGAAGCCCCAACCAGACACCCCTTGGACTGGACGAATCCAGACTTCTACAACACCGAAAAGCTTGAAGCCGAGATGGAGCGGGTGTTCGATCTTTGCCATGGTTGCCGTCGCTGCGTGAACCTGTGCGGCTCATTCCCCACCCTTTTTGATCTTGTCGATGCGACCGAAGAAGGTGAAGTTGAGGGAGTAGCGAAAGCAGATTATCAAAAGGTGGTTGATCAGTGCTATCTGTGCGACGTATGTTATATGACCAAATGTCCCTATACCCCACCTCACCCATGGAATATTGATTTCCCACACTTAATGTTGCGCGCCAAAGCGGTCGCCTTCAAAGAGGGTAAAACGACTTTCCGTGACAAGCTGCTCTCATCCACAGACAAGCTAGGTCAATTTGCAGGCATTCCAATCGTGACCCAAGCAGTCAATGCCGTCAATAATTTAGGTGTTACTCGATTAATGATGGAAGGCGCCCTGGGCGTTGATAAGAAAGCATGGGTTCCTGAGTATGCTGCTAAGACCTTCCCACAATTGGCGAAGGCATCGGCAGCATTTCCGGTTAAAGATGGTCAACGGACCCCTGGCAAGGTAGCCATCTATGCAACCTGCTACATCAACTACAACGAGCCTGGTATTGGTCAAGACCTCATCAAGATTCTGAATCACAATCAGATTCCATATGCGCTGGTTGATAAAGAGGCCTGCTGTGGCATGCCTAAACTCGAATTGGGTGACCTTGAGTCCGTGAAGGAAAACAAGGAAAAGAACATTCCTAAACTTGCCAAATTGGCGCGTGAAGGCTACGCCATCGTGACTCCAATTCCTTCCTGCACCTTAATGTTCAAACAAGAACTGCCATTAATGTTCCCGGATGATGCCGATGTGCAAGTAGTTAAAGATGCCATGTGGGATCCTTTTGAGTACTTTATTGCTCGCAGCAAAGATGGTCTCTTAAATCAAGACTTCAAAGAAGAATTAGGCCATGTCAGCTATCACGTTGCCTGCCATTCGCGCGTACAAAATGTCGGCCAGAAGACCGCTGAAGCATTGAAACTTATTCCAGGGACTGAAGTGAATGTGGTTGAGCGCTGCTCAGGCCACTCAGGAACATGGGGGGTAAAGAAAGAGTTTCATGCGATGGCAATGAAGATTGGACGTCCAGTGTTCCGCAGCATGGCTGAAGAATCACCGAACTATATTAGCTCCGACTGCCAGCTCGCTGGGCACCATATTGCCCAAGGGATGGATGAACTGGGTTTGCCGAAGACCGCCATGGCGCATCCACTCACTCTCATGGCCAAAGCATACGGACTCTAAATCATGACAACAGGATCAATTGAAATGGGAAAAATTACTCGCAATAGTTTATTAAGCCTGGAGGCTTATCACAAAGCACGCCCTGAAATGAGAGCGCGCGCCATTGCGGAACGCAAACTGCGCACCGTTCACTTGGGCGAGCATCTCACACTGATTTTTGAAAACGAGTTCCTAATGCGTTACCAGATTCAAGAGATGTTACGCGTTGAGAAAACCTTTGAAGACGAAGGCATTCAAGATGAATTAGATGCCTACAACCCAATGGTACCCAGTGGTTCAGACTTCAAGATCACCATGATGATTGAGTACCCTAATGAAGCCGATCGACGCGTAGCACTTGCTAAGCTGGTTGGCGTTGAAGATCAGATCTTTATTGAAGTTGAAGGTCAGCCACGGGTCTACGCGATTGCCGACGAGGATTTAGAGCGAGCAACGACCGAGAAAACCTCGGCCGTGCACTTCCTGCGCATTCCATTAACACCTGCCATGAAAGAGGCACTAAAGGCCGGCGCTCAAATGATGGTGGGTTGCGACCACAAGGGATACCCCATGCATGTCGAAACCCTCCCCCATGAAACACTCGCCTCCTTAGTCACAGACCTCGACTAAATCGGGGCGCAGTAAAGCCTCATCTGCTGAGACGTACGACCGCTTCTGCGCCCGAGCGACTGGTGCAGAAGTGAGTTGTCCTTGATAGACGCTTAACCCATTCCTCAAGTGTGAGTTCAGGCGCAGTGCCTCCATTACCCCAAGGTTGGCAATCTGTTCAATGAAAGGATAGGTCGCATTGGTTAAACCAATTGTCGATGTTCGAGCAACAGCACCCGGCATATTGGCCACACAATAATGAATCACTCCATGCTCAACATAAGTAGGCTCTGCATGGGTGGTGGGTCGTGAGGTCTCAAAGCAACCGCCTTGGTCAATCGCTACATCGACCAAAACAGATCCGGCTCGCATCTGCCGGATCATGTCCTTGGTCACTAATTTGGGAGCTGAGCCACCTGGCAGCAACACTGCACCAATCACCAAATCACTATCCCTAACTGCATTCTCAATGCTCTGTTGATCAGAGAATAAGGTTTGTACCCGATTACCGTAGAGCGCATCAATCTGCCGCAATCGATCCAAGTCGCGATCCATGATGCTCACGTGCGCGCCCATACCAACTGCAATTTGTAAGGCATGACGTCCTACAACACCTGCACCCAAGATCAATATCTTTGCAGCAGCAACCCCAGGAATGCCCCCCAACAATAATCCAGAGCCTCCTTTGGATTTCTCCAAATGCGCCGCACCCGCCTGAATGGACATCCGCCCAGCCACCTCACTCATGGGCGCCAACAGTGGCAATGCACCGCTCGATGAGGTCACCGTCTCATACGCAATGCAAATGGCTTTGGACTCGATTAATGCTTGTGTCTGGACTGGATCGGGGGCTAAATGTAAATAGGTAAAGAGGGTTTGATCCTCGTGAAGCATGGCACACTCCTGTGGCTGCGGCTCTTTCACTTTCACAATCAACTCAGCATCTGCAAAGACTGTTTGCGCATTTTCGATGAGCGTTGCTCCCGCTGCTTGGTACTGCTCATTCATAAACCCAATGTGAGCACCGGCATTTTTTTCGACCAATACCGCGTGGCCCTGGCGGGTAAGGCCATGGACTAGACTGGGTGTTAAGCCAACTCGAAACTCATTGTTTTTAATTTCTTTTGGAATACCAATAATCATTTTTGCTCTCCTAATTGAAGTACATGTTTTTTATCAATCCCCAATACGAAATACAGGATCAAATAAATGGTTAATAAGATCGGGCCCACAATGAGTGCCATACGTGCATCCTCATGAAAACTCATCAAAACAATGACAAGCGCGATGAAGGCCAAGGCAAACCAGCTGGAATACGGCCACCATGGAGCGCGATACGATAGTTGGGCAAGTTGGTCCTTGCTAAGGCTGGCCCGAAAACGATAGTGGGTATACAGAATGGAAATCCAAACCATAAGGCCCACAAAAGTAACGGCTGCCATCATGTAATGGAATGCCTTCTCAGGGACAAAATAGTTCAACACGACACCCACCATAGGTACGCAAACCGTTCCGATCACAGCGCGATGCGGAACACCGCTGTTGGATAACTTTACAAAAGGCTTTGGTGCATACCCATTAGCCGACAGGGCGTATAGCAAGCGTCCGCCACTAAATACACCAGCGTTACAGGCTGATAAGGCTGCGGTAATGACTACGAAATTAATAATACCTGCAGCCTCACGCAAGCCAATGCGCTCAAACATGGCCACAAATGGACTACCTTGTTGACCGACTTCATTCCAAGGAAAGATAGCTAAGATCACCATCAGTGCGCCCAGATAAAAAATCAGAATGCGCCAGATGAGCGAATCTATTGCCATCGGAATCGTCTGTTTTGGATTTTGTGCCTCACCCGCAGATAAGCCGATCATTTCAATGCCGACATAGGCAAACAGCACCATATGCAAGGAGAGCAAAAATCCGCTAAAGCCGTTAGGAAAGAATCCGCCATGCTGCCAAAGATTACTTAGCCCCATCGGTACCCAATCATTGGTAAACCCAAAGAAGATGACCGAGCAGCCCAGAGCAATCATCAGCACAATCGCCATAATTTTGATGAGCGCAAACCAAAACTCAAACTCACCAAATACTTTGACAGCAATCAGATTAATGAGCCCCATGAGGATGATGGACGATAGCGCCCAAATCCATTGCGGTATGTCTGGGAACCAAACACCCATATAGATACCAACTGCCGTAACTTCTGCAATGGCCACTACCACCCAGTAGGTCCAGTATCCCCAACCCACCATATATCCAGCTAAGGGATTGACATAGGTATTGGCATAAGTGGCAAATGATCCCGTCACCGGTTCATGGACAGCCATTTCACCTAAGGTTCGCAAAACCACAAATGCAACCATGCCAGCCAAGAAATAGGCAAGCAAGATAGATGGTCCTGCAATTTGAATTGCGGTGGCAGATCCTAAAAATAATCCGACACCAATTGTCGAACCCAAAGCCATTAAGCGAATGTGTCTGACTTTGAGATGGCGCTTTAGGCCTTCTTCATTCTTCTCCAAGGGAACTCCTTTCATGATGACGGTGGCACAACGCCACCGCATGAAAGTCTATGGAGCGAACACGATTGAAACTAGTGCTTGAAAACTATAGAAGTATCAAGAATGAAATTAATAATTAAGCAATTTTGAGAAACCGCTGAATAATCAACGCATATTGCAATAATAAAAGTAATTGCTTACAGAAAAATCAACAAATTCTTACAGGGATAGCCCTAGTCAATCTGGGCAAATTTTGGATAAAAAAAACCCCAGCAAGCTGGGGTTCTATGAGACAAAAAGGATTACTTCTTGTCAGCTGGCTTAGCAGCAGGAGCAGCAGCAGCTGGCTTAGCGTCTTTCTTGTCATCTTTCTTAGCAGCTGGAGCAGCTTGAGCGAAAACACCAGCAGAGAACAAACCAGCAACTAACATAGCAACGATCTTTTTCATGTAAAACTCCAAAGTAAAAATTAATAAACGTAGTCTCCTACGGAAATACAACAGCCTAAGAAAACCAATGTAGCTACGAATGGCTTTCATTAGGTTAGTTCATTAACGCTTCTAAAAAACAAAGGGTTGACAAACCAATTACCTGAACATCATTTCAAGTAAATCAGGAGTTTAGCAAAAATATTAAGCTTGCAAGTTGGCTATTTGGGCAAGGCAAGCTGCGGCGGCTGCAAATCCAAACCCTGCAGTGACGGTAACCCCGGAGCCATATCCGGAGCATTCCAAACCCCCACCGGCTGCGCCCCTCCTGGCTTCGGATGAGTAAACGGCCTGAATTCCCATGGATTTCTTCAAATCCCTACTAAATGAGTGGTTTTTACGCAATTGGGCTCTGATTTTGGCTAACAAAGGGTCTTGGGTAGTTTTAGATAAGTCGGCAATCTGAATTCGGGTGGGGTCAACCTTGCCGCCTGCCGCTCCACACATCACCAATGGAATCTGCTGACTTTTACAAAAACTAGCAAGCGCTACCTTCGCCGATACATCATCGCAAGCATCTAATACCAATGAGCCTATTGGAACGATCTGCTCCAAATTGGCTGGCTCTGCAAACACATCGTGCATAGTGATCGAAATATTTGGATTAATTGCTTGAAGACGCTCAGCCATGGCCAACACCTTGGCCTTCCCAAAACTTCCCTCAATGGCATGCAACTGACGATTAATATTACTTGGGGCAATGTGATCAAAATCTACTAAGACCACATGCCCAACAGCGGAACGCGCCAAGGCCTCAGCAGCCCACGAGCCAACCCCGCCCAAACCAATCACTACAACGGTGGTGCGACCAAAAGCGGTAAACGCATCCTCGCCGTACAGGCGAGCAACCCCTGCAAATCGTCGATCTGCGGTTGAATTAGCTTCACAGGCGGTATCGTCAACTACTCTTTCGTTTGCCATAGGCTCTCTTTATACTCAATCCATGAGCTCAATCAGTAAAAACCTAGCCGATTTACGGAAAAACTATACCGCAGGGCAACTTTCGGAACATGAGGTGCCGGGAGATCCGATCAGCCTATTTGAAAGCTGGTTTGAGCAAGCAAGTCAGGCAGAGTGTCCAGAGCCTAATGCGATGGTGCTTGCTACAGCCGATGCATCAGGTACGCCGTCTGCCAGGGTGGTTTTGTTAAAAGGAATCAGCCAAGGCGATTTTTGTTTCTTTACGAATTACGATAGCCAAAAAGGGCGAGAGCTCGCCGATCGCCCGCAAGCGGCACTCCTCTTTCATTGGCACGAGCTAGAACGCCAAGTACGGATTAATGGGATTGTCTCCAAACTGAGTGCGGCTGAGAGTGATGATTACTTTTTTCAACGCCCCCCGGCCTCTCGTATAGGCGCCTGGGCTTCACCCCAAAGCCGAGAGATTGAAAGTCGTGCTTTTTTAGAACAAGAAGAGTTACGGTTTAAAGAACAATTTGGAGAGAACCCCCCGCGACCAGTCCAATGGGGGGGATATCGTTTAAAGCCTGAGAAGATCGAATTTTGGCAAGGTCGCCCCTCCCGTTTGCACGATCGTATTTTGTATACCAAGGCTCAAGAGGCATGGCGCATTAGTCGCCTAGCGCCTTAGAATGGATTTACTCAATCTTTAAGTAAAGAAGAGAAGGTCTTTTTAAACTTACTGACCTTGGGTCCAACGACCGCCATGCAATACCCTTGAAATGGGTGATTGCGGTAGTAGTTCTGGTGATAATCCTCCGCGGGATAAAAAATAGGAGCCATGATCACTTCGGTAACAATCGGATCAGAGAAGTGTCTTTGCTCCTCAAGCTCTTTAACTAGCTCATTGGCGATTTGTAATTGCTGCTCGTTAAGTGCATAAATCACGGAGCGATATTGCGTGCCTACATCATTGCCCTGGTAGTTCAATGTGGTTGGATCATGAATCACAAAAAAGATTTCTAGCAACTGCCGATACGAAATGATGGTGGGATCAAACTCAATTTGAACAACCTCGGCATGACCCGTTGACTCTGAACAGACTGCCTCGTAACTTGGATTGGCAACATGGCCACCAGCATATCCCGAGATCACATGCGTAACGCCCTGAACCCGCTGATAGACCGCCTCAAGGCACCAGAAACACCCGCCACCCAATATTGCTTTCTCCGTCATCGTTGCCACAAATACTCTCCAATCATTCGTGATCTTAATTACCCATGAGTAAGCGTAACGCAAAATAGATAAACAAGATGCCAACCCCAAACCAGAGCACGGCTGTCCATTGTGGATGACGCTCAATGCGATAAGCCAGAGTTTCACCAAGCCAAATCAATACGCCTAAGTAGGTGATGCTAATCACCTGCAAGATGATGGCGAGGTATAAAAAACTCAGGGCCGGATTGGCAAACTGTGGATCCACAAACTGGGTAAAGAAGGAGATGAAGAAAAAAATGGCTTTGGGATTAGTAAGGGATAAGCCAAGCGCAGCCACAAATGGATGCATTTGCATGAGTCGCATGGAGCTTGTTTGCGAACTATTTTGTGGGGAAATCTTTTGCAAACGACTCCAAGCGGCTCGGATCAGGCCCGAAGCTAGCCATAGTAAGTAAATCGCCCCCAGCCAGCGTAATGCCATAAAGAGGCCAGGAGAGTTTTGTAAGAGCGATGCGGCCCCTAAAACAATGGCCACCATCAGAATCGAATCGCCCACCACAATGCCGCATGATGCCCACGCTCCGGCCCTCCAGCCCAGCTTGGAAGAGGCTGTCAGGACATAAAGGGAGTTTGGGCCCGGTAATAAAACAATCGCAATGGTGCCCAAAATATAGGTCGGCAACTGCACGACGCCCACATGCGTCAAATTCATCCAATCCAGCATGACTAGATCATAAACAGGAAACGTGTCATAATGGAGGGCTTTTTGAAACATCGTCCCCAGCAATTCACATTTTTCAGCGTTTTGGTTTTTACCCCGCTGCCGCTTGTCTGATGGTCGATGCCCTTGACCATCGCGCCTTTACATAAACATGGCGCACAACCGGAGACCATCCTGTAAGAGGATGGGTATTGCATGTCACATTCTGCTGAAATTACGAATCATTCATTTGCTTCACTGAACTTAGCGGCGCCTTTACTCAAGAACATTGAGGCGCTCGGCTATACCCAAGCCACCCCCGTCCAAGCACAGGTTATTCCTGCGGCCCTCGAGGGCGGTGATTTATTGGTGAGCAGCCAAACAGGAAGCGGTAAAACCGCTGCCTTTTTATTGCCACTCCTTCATCAACTCGTTCTTGCCAACCCCCATGGTAGCCCTGTGCCTGGTCGCGCTCAGCCCAAGATCTTGGTTTTGTGCCCAACCCGCGAACTCGCTCAACAAGTTGCCACCGATGCAATTAATCTGGCACGCGGTATTAAGAGCCTACGGATTGCCACCATCATGGGCGGTATGCCCTATGGCAAACAAATCCAAGCCATTAAGGGTGCGAGCTTAGTAGTAGCCACCCCGGGTCGCTTGCTAGATTTATTTAACTCGCGTGCCATTCGCCTAGATCAAGTTGAGTGCCTGGTCGTCGACGAGGCCGATCGCATGCTTGATCTTGGCTTTGCTGAAGATCTTGAGGCAATCGATGAGCGTTGCAAAGGCCGTTCTCAAACCCTGATGTTCTCAGCAACGTTCGCACCACGCATCATGAGCCTTGCCTCAAATCTAACTAAAGATGCTAAGCGGATCGAGCTTGCCCATGCCGGTGAAGCGCATGCCAACATCGCCCAAAAACTACATTGGGCTGACAACATGGCGCACAAACATCGTCTGTTGGAGCACCTGCTCTCCGACCCCGAGCTCGATCAAGCAGTTGTCTTCGCGAGCACCCAAGTGGAAAGCGAAAAGATTGCTGACACCTTGCGTGCCAATGGCTATCAAGCGAGCGCCTTGCATGGCGCGATGCCACAGGCCGTTCGCAACCGTCGCCTCGATTCATTACGCAAAGGTCAAACCCGGATTTTGGTCGCCACTGATGTGGCTGCGCGTGGGATTGACGTGCCCCGGATTAGCCACGTGATCAATTTTGGTCTTCCCATGAAACCCGAAGACTATACCCACCGTATCGGTCGTACGGGTCGTGCCGGACGCAATGGCATTGCCATCACATTGGCCGAGCATCGTGACCGCGTGAAAATCAGAGCCATTGAGCGATTTACCCAGCAACCCATGGCTGCTGCAGAAATTGCAGGTCTTGAGCCTCAACAAAAACCAAGCTCACATAAACCCAATCATCGCCCTGGGGCTGCTAAACGCAGTAAACCCAAGTTTGGGGGACAGGCTCGCAAAAGTTCAGGGCCGCGCTTTGGCTCCCGTACAGGCTCATTCCAAAATAGCACACGTCAGCATTAATTAGCGCCTTGTATGTTGTGGCGGAAGTCTCGCTCCCCATCGACCTGGCATCAACTTAACCATGGAGCACCTTTAGGTGCTCCATTGGCACTACAAGAATGGTTAAGGGATACCGGCTCGCTCACACGCAAACTCGAGAAGGCGCTTCTCTACCCCGAAGATCGTCACCTGGAATTACAGATCCTTGCTGATTGCAAACAAAATTTAGTCGCATCCGAAAAGAAATTCTTTCGACGCCCGATCAATCGCTCGCGGATTCGTGAGATTTTGCTGTGCGATCAGGGTGAGCCGATTGTGATGGCGCGGAGCGTATTGCCCATCACAAGTTCGATTGGCAGCAACCATACGATTCTGAAATTGGGTCATAAACCCTTGGGTGCCGTTTTATTTGCCAAAGTTCTCAAGGGACGCTTTCGCCCCATTCGGCAAATTGTTCGTTTGGACCACCATCATCCAGAGTGGAAAGTCTGCCAGCGCCGTTATGCAGATCTGCCCAAACGCGTTTGGGCCAGACGTACACTCTACCAACTCAATGGCCATCCTTTACTAGTCATGGAAATCTTTTTACCTGCTCTGCTAGCCAAGCTGCAGCAGACTGACTAATCGACTCGTCCCGCGGCTCACAAACCGAGATATTTTTAAAACCAATCTGCTGTGCCGCGTTTGCGATATTGGCATGACTGCATAAGGCCGAGCTATTCTCAATCGCAAGTCTTGGAATTCGGTTGACCTCCTTACAGCGCTCACCCAAATGCCGCACCGCCTCAGAGGATGTCAAGGTCCATAAGGTATGCCGTAGATCAAGTTCAGCGCACGACTGCCACATTGGGCTTGCAAGATCTAACGGAACACGCAAGTAGATCGATAGAATCTCAAGCCCAGCGCTAACTGAACGAAGTTGCTCGATCAGGGTCTCACGACCTCCCTCACCCTTAATGATCAAAACGGATTCCTTGGACCAGTCGGTGATGTTGGTTCGGAGTACCTTCCATAGACCATCAGAATCCGATTCGTTCTGGGCGGGAACCAAGATGCACTCTTTAGTTAGGCCGTGCCGGATCAGTGCCTCTTGACTGCTCTGCCCCACCACCCCAATCTTTACCCCAGGGCTCACTAATTGCTCCCAAGACGAGTTAGCATCATCAACGGCTCGCATGGCGCACTCAATCGCATTGGGGCTCACAAAAACGATTAGTGTTGCGCGGTGTAAGGCTGTGCGTAATTGCGTTAAGAGCGCTAAATCATTTTTTGGAATAATCGTCAGTAACGGAAGACTCACCATCCGCACCGATGGATAAACTGCCTGCGTAGCTGCTTCGATTAGTTCAGTTAAGCGACGTGCTTGACCGGTCGGTCGGGTTACGATGATCGCCGGTTCAAACGCCTTCACGGATTTAGTGCGGCAATAAGGCTGCCGCCCCCTTCGCAATCAGATCATCGGCAATCGCCAGGCCAAACGCTTCCGCCTCTTGATAATTGCTGATCGCACGCGAGCCAGATGCCAAACAAATTTGCCGACCATCAGTGCTAGCTACATACGAACGCATCGAGAGCTCTTGAGGACTTTGCCATTGTGCATGTGCCGCCAGAGGCACCTCACACGAGCCGCCCAACTTACGCGATACCGCCCGCTCAGCGGTTACTGCAAGGGCAGTTGGTAAATCATTTAAAGGCGCTAGCCAAGCTTTCACATCAGGGCGTGCGCTCAAGGTTTCAATACCTAATGCCCCTTGGCCTGCCGCTGGGGTGTGGGGATCATAGGGTAATAAAGCTTTAATGCGCGCACCCATCCCCAGGCGCTTTAAGCCTGCAGCAGCCAAAATGATGGCTTGGTACTCACCGCGGTCAAGTTTAGCCATGCGCGTGTCTAAATTACCGCGCAATGGCTCAACGCGTAAATGAGGATATTGACTCCGAATAATCGCTTCACGTCGCAGGCTTGAGGTACCGACCACTGCTCCTGCGGGCAACTCAGCCAAGCTGGCATAGTCATTGGATACCAAAGCATCGCGCGCGTCCTCGCGCACCATGATGCAGGACAGATCAAAGCCCTCTGGCATGACCATCGGCACGTCTTTTAGTGAGTGCACGGCAAGATCAGCGCGACCATCCTCCAGGGCAGTTTCTAGCTCCTTCACAAAGAGGCCCTTTCCTCCCACCTTGGAGAGGGCGCGATCTAAGATTTGATCGCCTTTGGTGGTCATCCCCAGAATGATGACCTCGCAGCTGGGGTACAACTTTTTAAGGCATGCTTGAACATGTTCGGCTTGCCACATGGCAAGCCTACTCTCACGAGAGGCAATAACTAAACGCGTTGGGCTCATAGGGCAACTTCAGAATTAAAATAAACTGTTACGACACACAATATACTGTGTTTATGAGCTCATCCAAAAATTCTTTAGCCAACAAATCCAAAGCGTGGTCTGGCCGCTTTGCGGAACCCGTCGATTCCCTGGTTCAGCACTACACTTCCTCACTGGCCTTCGACCAGCGCCTAGCCCTAGTGGATATTGCCGGATCATTGGCCCACGCCGAGATGCTGGCTGCCCAGAAAATCATTTCGAAGGCTGATTTCATGGCCATCCAAAAGGGCATGGCGCAGATCGAAAAAGAAATTGTGTCTGGACGCTTTGAGTGGCAATTAGCCCTTGAAGATGTTCACCTCAATATTGAAGCCAGGCTTACCAAATTGATTGGAGATGCAGGTAAACGTCTGCATACTGGCCGCTCACGTAATGATCAAGTTGCCACCGATATTCGTTTATGGCTCAGAAGTGAAATTGATTTGATTCTGGTGGACCTCACACGTCTACGCGCGGCATTCCTAAACCTGGCGGAGCAACACGCCAACACCATCATGCCGGGTCACACCCATCTGCAAGTGGCTCAACCCGTCACATTCGGACATCATCTGCTGGCCTACTATGAGATGTTTACCCGGGATTCCCAGCGCTTAGCCGATTGCCGCATGCGAGTGAACCAATTACCCTTAGGTGCTGCTGCCTTAGCTGGCACCAGCTACCCGATTGATCGGGCACGCGTTGCCAAAACACTGGGTTTTGATGGAGTCTGCCAAAACTCCCTCGACGCAGTATCGGATCGTGATTTTGCAATTGAGTTTTGCGCAAGCGCTGCAATCCTCATGATGCATGTCTCAAGACTGTCTGAGGAGTTGATTTTGTGGCTCAGTCCCCGCTTTGGTTTTATTGATTTGCCAGACCGGTTTTGTACCGGCAGTTCCATCATGCCGCAGAAAAAAAATCCCGATGTCCCAGAATTAGCTCGTGGTAAGACCGGGCGGGTGAATGGGGATTTGATTGCTCTTCTCACACTCATGAAAGGGCAGCCCCTTGCCTATAACAAGGACAATCAGGAAGATAAAGAGCCGCTCTTCGATGCCGTCGATACGGTTAGTCAAACGATCCAAATTTTTGCGGACATGGTGCCGCACATCAAGGTTCAGCAGGCTGCCATGGAATATGCAGCAGAAGAGGGCTTTGCAACTGCCACGGATCTGGCCGATTACTTGGTTAAGCAAGGCTTACCCTTTCGGGATGCGCATGAGGCAGTTGCCCATGCGGTCAAACATTGCGTCGAGAAAGATTGCGCCTTAAGCGATCTCACCCTGGCCGAGCTCATTAAGGCTTGCGGATTAAGCCCGAAGTCCAAATTAATTACCCAGGAGGTATTTGCGGTCTTAACCCCCAAAGGCTCAGTCAATTCCCGCAATCATGTGGGAGGTACCGCCCCCAAACAGGTCATTGCAGCGATCAAACGCGCCCGCACGGCTCTGAAAAAGAAGTAATTAATCGTTTAAGCGCGCACGCAGTCGACGTAGTAACCATTATTGCCATCGGCATTTTTAACCAGGCCGTGGATATCGGTTTCAAAACCTGGGAATTGCTGATTAAAGTCACGAGCAAAGCGTAAGTAATTCACAATCGCTTTATTAAAGCGCTCGCCTGGAATCAGCAGCGGAATGCCCGGGGGATATGGTGTCACCAGCATAGCGGTGATGCGACCCTCAAGCTCATCAATCGGTACTCGATCAATGTCTTTATGCGCCATCTTGCTCCAGGCATCGCCAGGGACCATCGCAGGCTCCATATTTGAGAGGTACATCTCGGTAGTCATCCGGGCTACATCGCGGCTCTTATAAAAAGAATGGATTTGCGCAGAAATCTCTTGCAACCCAACCCGTTCATACCGGGGATGCTTGGCGACAAACTCAGGCAGTACCTTCCACAGAGGTTGGTTCTTATCAAAGTGATCCTTGAACTGTTGCAACTCGGTTACCAGAGTATTCCAACGTCCTTTGGTAATACCAATCGTGAACATGATGAAGAAGGAATAGAGCCCGGTCTTTTCAACGATCACACCATGCTCAGCTAAGTATTTGGTCACAATACTGGCCGGAATACCAATCTCACCAAAGTTACCTTCAATATCTAAACCTGGCGTCACCACCGTTGCCTTGATCGGATCAAGCATATTAAAGTTCTTGGCCAAAGGACCAAAGTCATGCCAATACGCATTAGGCTCCAAAATCCAATCGTCACGCGTTCCAATACCTTCTTCAGCCAAATGATCTGGACCCCAAACCTTAAACCACCAGTCAGAGCCAAATTCCTCATCTACTTTACGCATCGCACGCCGAAAATCCAAGGCTTCCGCAATCGACTCTTCAACCAAGGTGGTACCGCCAGGGGACTCCATCATGGCTGCCGATACATCGCATGAGGCAATAATCGCGTACTGCGGACTGGTCGAGGTATGCATCAAGTAGGCCTCGTTAAAGCAATCTCGATCAAGCTTACGCTCCTGCGCATCCTGCACTAAGACTTGCGAGGCTTGCGATAAGCCAGCGAGTAATTTATGGGTTGATTGGGTTGAGAACAATAAACTCTTTTGCGGACGCTTACGATGCTGACCAATCGCATGCATGTCCTGATAAAAAGGATGGAAAGCGGCGTGTGGCAACCACGCTTCATCAAAATGCAAGCTGTCGACCTTACCATCGAGCATCGACTTAATCATCTCAACGTTATAGACAATTCCGTCATAGGTGCTTTGAGTAATCGTTAAGACCCGTGGCACAACATTTTTATCTTTGATAAAGGGGTTGGCCGCAATCTTTTTCTGGATATTGGCCCACTCAAACTCTTCCTTTGGAATCGGCCCAATAATGCCAAGGTGATTACGGGTGGGCATCAAGAAGACTGGGATCGCACCCATCATCATGATCGAATGAATCACGGATTTATGGCAATTGCGATCAACTAGAACTACGTCGCCTGGCGCCACCGTCGAGTGCCAAACAATTTTGTTCGAGGTCGACGTACCATTGGTGACAAAAAACAAATGGTCTGCATTGAAGATACGTGCAGCATTGCGCTCACTCGCCACCACGGGTCCGGTGTGATCTAAGAGCTGGCCTAACTCTTCCACTGCATTGCACACGTCGGCACGCAGCATGTTCTCACCAAAAAATTGATGGAACATGCGACCAACAGGGCTCTTCAAAAAGGCAACGCCTCCGGAATGACCTGGGCAATGCCATGAATACGAACCCTCAGAGGCATAGTGGGTGAGCGCCCGAAAGAATGGGGGCGCTAAAGAATCAAGATAGACCTTCGCCTCACGAATGATGTGGCGCGCCACGAACTCCGGCGTATCTTCATTCATATGAATGAAGCCATGCAGCTCACGCAAAATATCGTTCGGAATATGGCGCGAGGTACGGGTCTCACCATACAAAAAGATCGGAATATCTTCATTGCGCTTACGCACTTCGACGACAAAAGAGCGCAAATTAGTAATTGCTGGTAGATCACTGTCTTCAGAGTCGATAACAGCATCAAATTCTTCATCGTCAATCGATAAAATGAAGCAGGATGCCCGTGAGGCTTGCTGCGCAAATGAAGTGAGATCCCCATAACTGGTAAGACCAATCACCTCAATTCCCTCCTTCTCAATCGCAACTGCAAGGTCACGAATACCAGAACCCGAAATGTTCTCGGAGCGAAAGTCTTCATCAATGATGATGATCGGGAAACGAAATTTCATGATGGCTTAGGTTTTGGGTAGGGTAACGCCGTGTTGGCCTTGGTACTTACCGCCACGATCTTTGTAAGAGGTGCCGCATACTTCATCGCTCTCAAAGAAAAGGACTTGAGCACAGCCCTCGCCAGCATAAATTTTGGCTGGTAATGGAGTGGTATTCGAAAACTCCAGGGTGACATAACCTTCCCACTCAGGTTCAAATGGCGTGACGTTAACGATGATTCCGCAACGCGCATAGGTACTCTTGCCTACGCATATGGTTAATACATTGCGAGGGATCTTGAAATACTCCACCGTTCTTGCCAAGGCAAAGGAATTGGGGGGGATGATACAGACATCACCCTTGAAATCCACAAATGATTTTTCATCAAATTGCTTCGGATCCACAATCGTGCTGTTGATATTCGTGAAGATCTTGAACTCATTTGCGCATCGAATATCATAGCCATAACTTGATGTGCCATAACTCACAATTTTTTGCCCTGCGGCGTTCGTCCGAATTTGGCCAGGCTCAAAGGGGCTGATCATGCCCCCTTCGGCCATCCGGCGGATCCAATGGTCAGATTTAATAGTCATGGCGGGATTGTAAGACTTTCGCGCCCAAGTGGGCACAAAGCCCTGCTTTCAGGTCTAAGGTGTCTGAAAAACCACACGCTCCGGGGCGTTGTAAATCTCAAAGTGCTTACCGGAGCAGCGCGAGAGCAAGGTTAAATGGGTCTTTTTAGCCAACTCCAAACCCATCTGCGTGACTCCGGAACGGGTGAGCAGAAAGGGAATGCCCATCTGAGCCCCTTTGATCACCATCTCAGAGGTTAGGCGCCCGGTCGTAAAGAAGATGAGTTCCTCACCATGGCGCTTAGCCAACCAGAGTAAGCCTGAAATAGAATCAACCGCATTGTGTCGCCCCACATCCTCAATCAGATGCAAGAGTCTGACCCGATCGTCTCCCGCGCGCTCAAAGACGGCGCAGGCATGTACAGAGCCGGCTTTTTTGTAAATGGTTTCGTGAGCCCGGATTTGCTCTAATAGATCCACAATCGCCGCTTGGTGAAGCTTGGGGCCCTCTGGCAGCCGAATTTGAGCCATGTCCTCCATCAGTCCACCGAACATGGTTCCTTGACCACAGCCCGTGGTTACCACCCGCTTACTGGTAATCGCATCAATATCGACGGTGCTTCGGCGGGTCTTGACCGCCACCGAATCGGTGTCCCAATCGACCTGAATACTCTCAATATCCTCAGCCGATTCCACCAATCGTTGGTTGCGTAAATAACCCAAGACCAAGGCCTCGGGGGCAGAACCCAAGGTCATGAGGGTCACTACTTCGCGCTTATCTAAGTAGATCGTGAGCGAGCGCTCCCCTGGAATAAAGGTTGTTTTCTGACGCCCTAACTCATCGATAATCGTTACCTCATGAACCACCGGTACCGAGGCATTGGTCATTGCAATAGTTGATTGTGAAGTCCTACTCATGAGCAGATTGATCCTTGGCCATCATCGATACCCCGCGGTATCTCACCATACACTTTAACCGCAGTCTAAAATCAATGTTTAATAAAAATGATTGATATGCGTCAACTGCTCGTTACCTCCGCCCTACCCTACGCCAATGGCCAGATCCATATTGGGCATCTCGTGGAATACGTACAAACGGATATCTGGGTTCGGTTCCAAAGAATGCGTGGCCATGAGGTGCATTACGTCGGTGCCGACGATACCCACGGTACTCCGATCATGCTACGAGCTGAAAAAGAAGGAATTACCCCGAAAGAACTGATCGATAAGGTGTGGCATGAACACAAGCGGGATTTCGATCACTTTCTCATCTCCTTTGATCATTACTACACCACCGATAGTCCTGAAAATGAGCAGTTGTCTCGGGATATTTATCTGAAGCTGCGGGATGCCGGACTAATTGAAAAACGGTCCATTGAACAAGCCTATGATCCTGTCAAAGAAATGTTTTTACCAGATCGCTTCATTAAAGGTAATTGCCCTAAATGTGGAGCGGCTGATCAGTATGGTGACTCGTGTGAAAAGTGTGGTGCCACCTATGCACCCACCGATCTCAAAAATCCATACTCTGTAGTGAGTGGCGCCACGCCGGTTCGTAAAGTCTCGGATCATTATTTTTTCAAGCTCTCGGATCCACGCTGCGAAGCATTCTTACGCGATTGGACTCAGGTGAAAACCCCGCTTCAGAGTGAAGCCAAGAACAAGATGAAAGAGTGGGTGGGTACCGAGGGTGATAGCAAACTTGGGGACTGGGATATCTCGCGTGACGCGCCCTACTTTGGCTTTGAAATCCCCGACGCGCCCGGTAAATATTTTTATGTCTGGCTTGATGCTCCCATTGGCTATTACGCGAGCTTCCTAAAGTATTGCAAGGAACGAGGCCTTGATTTTGCAAACTGGGTCAAGCCTGATAGCACGACTGAGCAATACCACTTCATCGGTAAAGACATTTTGTATTTTCATACGCTCTTTTGGCCTGCGACCTTGCACTTTTCTGGCTATCGCACACCCACCAATGTTTATGCTCACGGATTCTTAACCGTGGATGGCGAGAAGATGAGTAAATCGCGCGGTACGCTCATATCTGCAAACAGTGTGATTGAGGCGGGCCTGAACCCAGAGTGGTTCCGCTACTACTTTGCGACCAAGTTAAATGCGACTATGGAAGATCTTGATCTGAACCTTCACGATTTTGTGGCACGCGTGAATAGCGACCTCTTGGGAAAGTACATCAACATTGCTAGTCGTACCGCTGGATTTTTAGTCAAGCGCTTTGAGGGTCGAGTCATCGATGCGGCGATGGCCCATCCATTACTGGAATCGATTGCCAATGCGAGTGACTCGATTGCTGATCTATATGAAACTCGCGAATTTGCAAAAGCGGTACGCCAAATTATGGAGCTCGCAGACCTGGTCAATGCCTACGTCGATGAAAACAAGCCCTGGGAACTTGCTAAGGATCCCCAAGGGTCAAACAAACTACATGAAGTGTGCAGTGTCATCCTAGAATCCTTTCGGCGTTTGAGTTTGTACTTAAAGCCTGTCTTACCAAATCTTGTTACTCAAGTTGAAGAATTTTTGTCCATTCCACCAATGCAATGGCAGGATATCGGCAAATCATTAAAGAGTAATTCTGCAATTCAACCCTATCGCCATTTAATGACCCGGGTCGAGCCGACACAGGTGGATACGCTTCTCGAATTAAATCGCTGAGACGCCCTTAAAAATCGTTAATAATGAAGGGTGTTGTAATTCATTTTATTATGTAAGTTATTGATTTTATGAAGAAATATAAATCTCAAGCGACCTTGTTTTTAGAAAAACTCAAGTCTCAAAATCCCCAACTGGAACAAGCGCAGCGTGAAGGTCGTGCTCTTCTGTGGGATAAGCCCGCATTGAGTCCTGATGAGATCCGCCGTAACCAACTGGCTAAAGTCAAGCAACGCGCTTACGTGTATGGCAATGACTGAGGAGCTCGAGTCGCTCCCCAATGGTCCATCAGAAGAAAAAATTGATGGCTTAAGCTCTGCCTTTGCCAAGCTGTATGGCGAACCGCTGTTTCAGTTACCAAATGATTTATATATTCCGCCAGATGCTCTGGAGGTTTTTCTAGAAGCCTTTGAGGGTCCACTGGATTTGCTGCTGTATCTAATTCGTAAACAGAATTTCAATGTCCTCGATATTCCAATGGCCGAGGTCACGCAGCAGTACCTCAGTTATATCGACCAAATCCGTCATCACAATCTTGAACTGGCGGCCGAGTATCTGCTAATGGCAGCGATGCTCATTGAGATTAAATCGCGCATGCTCTTGCCCATGAAAAAAGCAGACAGTGATGAAGAAGTCGAAGATCCGCGTGCCGAGCTGGTGCGGCGCTTACTGGAATACGAGCGCATGAAATTGGCTGCTCAAGAGCTTGATCGCATACCCCAGGTGGGTCGTGACTTTCAGGTGGCTCATGGCTATGTCGATACCAGCGTTGCAGTCACATGGCCCGAGGTCAACCTTGAGGATTTACAAATGGCCTGGCGGGACGTATTACATCGAGCCAAACTCAATCAACACCACACCATTACACGCGAGCAGTTATCGGTTCGCGACTTTATGACGCGCATCTTGCGGCGCCTACAAAACACCCGCTTTGTCGAGTTCAGCGAACTCTTTGAGGATGCGATTCGGTCAGGCAATGGTGTGCCAGTGATTGTGGTGAACTTCATTGCGATGCTTGAACTCTCCCGTGAATCCCTCATTGAAATCACGCAAGCCGAGCCCTACGCGCCCATATACGTCCGACTGGCCTATACCCCAAGCGCATGAAGATCGTTACCGATATTCAAGAACTGCGCGACCAGTTGCGCGGCCAAAATCGTGCCTCTTTTGTGCCTACCATGGGTAATTTGCATGAAGGGCATCTCTCCTTAATGCGCATTGCAAGGCAGCACGGTGATCCAGTAATTGCCAGTATTTTTGTGAATCGCCTGCAATTTGGTCCTCATGAAGATTTTGATCAATACCCGCGCACTCTAGAGGCGGATGCCGAGAAGCTTGAGAAGGAAGGGGTTTATGTACTCTTTGCCCCTACTGAGAAGGTCTTGTATCCCGAGCCACAGGAATACCGGGTTGATCCACCCAAGCAATTGGGCGATATTTTGGAAGGCGAGTTCCGTCCGGGATTCTTTAAAGGGGTTTGTACCGTTGTCTTGAAATTATTCTCATGCGTACAGCCACGCGTTGCGATCTTTGGGAAAAAGGACTATCAGCAATTAATGATTATTCGGCAGATGGCCCATCAATTTGCTTTGCCCGTTGAGATTGTGGCAGGCGAAACCATTCGCGCTGATGATGGGCTAGCGCTATCCTCGCGCAATGCCTATCTAAATGATACCGAGCGTGCGGAGGCCCCTCATTTGCAAGCCAGTCTGCAACAACTTCGGCTAGATGTTTTGGATGCCATTCATCGCGCCGGTCAGCCTCTAGATGAATCCCTGCGTGAGCTTGAGAAAAAGACTGCAGACACTTTGACACAACGCGGCTGGCAGCCCGACTACATCGCGATTCGTAAGCGCACTGATTTATTAGCGCCCAGCAACGATGATTTACTGGCGAAGAAAGAGTTGGTCATTTTGGCGGCTGCCAAACTTGGCAAGACCCGCCTGATTGATAATCTCGAGATCTAAGGTTTAAGCGTCAAAGAACTGGCCAACTTGAATACCAGCCGCACTGGCACACTCAGCACCAGAAACTTTAGAACCTTTTCCTGCTTTGGCTTTCAGAACCTCAATCTGCCCGCCATGGCAAGCGACCTTAAATGAGTCTGGGCTTATCTCAACCACTTCGCCAGGTTTCCCTTTAACCGATCCGAAGGTCGGGGTGACATGCTTACGCACGTCATAGATCTGAACCTTCTCACCGTTGAGCGCAGTCCATGCACCTGGGGCTGGGTTACATGCCCGAATCAAGTTATAGATTTGGCTCACATGATTGGACCAATGAATCCGAGCGGCGGCTTGATCAAACCACCCTTCGTAGTTCGCTTGCGACTCATCTTGCACCATTTCTTGATGCTTACCGACAGCTACGAGGTCAGCGGCCTCCAGTAATGCCTTGATCCCCAATGGGAAGAGGTGATTAAAGTACACCTGACCCAGGGTGTCATCTGGACCAATTGGTACTTCCTTTTGCAAAATGATTTCGCCTTCATCTAAACCATCGGAAGGCCTAAAGATGGTTAATCCAGTTTTGGTCTCACCCAATGCAATCGACCAACCGATGGCGCTAGGACCACGGTATCTTGGCAATAGCGATGGGTGATACTGAATCGTGCCAAAGCGTGGGATCTTCACTAAATCCTGCGGTACAAATTGCAATACATAGGCCATCACACAAATATCCGCTTTGCTGTCGCGCATCGCATTGGCAGCCTCGGGCCCTTTGAGACTTGGAAACTGGAGCATATTGAGGCCCCGAGCCAAAGCGGTTTCTTTTAGGATCTCGGCCTTGGTGGCCTTCGGATTATCGGGTGGACAGAACACTGCCACCACCTCATCTCCACGCTCCAGAAAAGCCTCTAGTGCGGCTTTACCAAAATCCTGACTGCCAATGAGTGCAACGCGCATTAGATGACTTTCTTATGTCGTAAATCAATTAGATCATCGATATTAAAGCCAAGTTCTTGCAAGATCTCATCGGTGTGCTCACCCAATAGTGGTGAACGGGTAACCTCGGTAGGGCTATCGGACAATTTGATCGGGTTACCAACGGTTAAATACTTGCCACGAATGGGGTGATCGACTTCCACCACCGTACCAGTGGCACGCAAGGCAGGTTCTTCAGCAATCTCTTTCATGGAGAGAATTGGGCCACAAGGCACATCGTACTGATTGAGCGTATTCATGACCTCAAACTTTGTCTTGGTCATGGTCCATTTCTCAATCTCTGCAAAGATGCTCATGAGACGCGGCAAACGAGCCATAGGAGATGCGTAATCGGTGTCAGTAAGCCAATCTTCACGTCCAATCACTTTACAAATCGCTTCCCACACTGCAGCCTGAACCACAATATAGATATAGGAATTAGGATCGGTTTCCCAACCCTTGCACTTTAGAATCCAGCCAGGCTGGCCACCGCCAGAAGCATTACCAGCACGGGGAACCGCATCACCAAACTTACCGTTAGGAAACTGTGGATACTCTTGCATCGTGCCATTACGATCCAAGCGCTGTTGGTCACGAAGTTTGACGCGGCAGAGATTGAGAACCGCGTCTTGCATGGCGGCATCGACCTTTTGCCCCTTTCCAGAGTGGGTACGATGATAAAGCGCGGTCACAATACCAAGCGCCAAATGCAAACCAGTGCCGCTATCACCAATCTGTGCACCCGTTACCATCGGGGGGCCATCATCAAAGCCTGTGGTTGATGCAGACCCGCCAGCGCATTGCGCAACGTTCTCATACACCTTGCAATCTTCGTAAGGCCCAGGTCCAAATCCCTTAATCGAGGCCATGATCATGCGGGGGTTGAGTTCTTGAATACGTTGCCAAGTAAATCCCATTCGATCGAGGGCGCCCGGTGCAAAGTTTTCAACCAGGACATCACACTGCTTAATCAGACGCTCCAGAATATCTTTACCTTCTGGTGTTTTGGTATTCACGGTAATGGAGCGCTTGTTGTGATTGAGCATCGTGAAATACAAGCTATCGGCATCGGGTATATCTTGGAGTTGATTACGTGTTGCATCGCCCTCGCCCGAGCGCTCCACCTTGATGACATCCGCTCCAAACCAAGCGAGTAGCTGGGTGCACGTCGGCCCAGATTGAACGTGCGTAAAGTCGAGGACCTTAATCCCCTCAAGTGCTTTAGCCATAAAAAAGTCCTAAAAAGTATGAAAATATGATGAAAGCCATTTTACCAGTGCTGGTATTGGCTAAAAATGATGATCCAGACCCAATCCGAGGCAGCCGTTGGATCAAGCCTCTGGCTTGGATTCCAGCTCGAGCAGGCGCTTTTTAAGCTCTTTTTCTTCCAAGAATCGAGCGGTTTCATCTCGAATTACCGCAACGACACCGCTCACTTGACGGTCTTCATCATGGAGCATGGCAACCGTAAATGCGATCGACAAGGTATGGCCATCTTTGTGAATAGCCGGTACTCGCAGGGTCTGCTTCCCGTATTTCGTAGTGCCCGTTTCCATGGAATGGTGATAACCATCCCAATGACGCGCTCTGAATCGCTCAGGGGTAATGATGTCAAGGTTTCGTCCTAATACCTCTGCGGCGGTATATCCAAACATCTCTTCGGCAGCGCGATTCCATAACGTGATTTTGCCTGCCACATCGGACACCACAACAGCATCACCAATCACCTGAATCAGCTGATCAAGGTCAACTTCATACTTCATGTTTCTGCCTCCTCTGAAAAACAAATGGCGCCCGCAGGCGCCATTGCTTAACAGCTAATCCGATTAAACCGCTTTTGCCGCATGCAACTGAGCAATTTGGTCTTTGCTGTAGCCAAGATCCGATAGAACTTCATCGGTGTGCTCACCCAATACTGGGGATGGCTTCACTTCAATCTCCAGATCGGAGAACTTAATGGGGCTACCAATCGTGAGGTACTTGCCGCGGACTTTATGATCCACTTCCACGATGGAACCGCTGGCACGCAAATCAGGTGACTCGGCAATCTCTTTCATCGAGAGTACGGGTGCACATGGAATATCAAACTTGCGCAAGATATCAACGGCTTCGTACTTGGTCTTGTCTTTGAGCCAATCTTCGATGGTTGCGAAGATGTCAAAAATCTTGTCTTGACGTGCTTGCGCAGTCATATAGGCTGGATCAGTTGCCCACTCTGGTTTGCCAAGAGCCTTGGTAATTGGCTCCCAAGCGTGACCTTGAATCGTGAAATAGATGTAGGCATTTGGATCGGTTTCCCAACCTTTGCACTTTAAGACCCAGCCAGGCTGACCACCACCACCGGCGTTACCGCCACGGGGTACGACATCACTAAACTTGCCATGGGGATACTGTGGATACTCTTCGAGGTAGCCAACACGATCCAAACGCTGTTGATCACGCAACTTCACACGGCAGAGGTTCAATACAGCATCTTGCATCGAGCAAGCCACTTTCTGGCCTTTGCCAGTCTTTTGACGGTGCATCAGGGCGGTCAAGATACCAATTGCCAAGTGCATACCGGTATTGCTGTCGCCCAATGCAGCCGCAGATACGGTGGGAGGACCATCCCAGAAACCGGTGGTCGATGCTGCACCGCCAGCGCACTGAGCAACGTTCTCATACACTTTTAGATCCTCGTACGAGTGACCGTCTGAGAAACCTTTTACGGAAGCCAAGATCATCTTGGGATTCAATTCCATAATGCGATCCCATGAGAATCCCATGCGATCTAAGGCGCCTGGGCCAAAGTTCTCAACCATCACATCAGAAACCTTGATCAACTTCTCGAGCACTTCTTTGCCCTCAGGAGTTTTGGTATCCAAGGTTAAAGAACGCTTATTGCCATTGAGCATCGTGAAATACAAGGCATCGGCATCCGGAATGTCACGCAACTGACTACGGGTCACGTCGCCTGAACCAGGACGCTCTACTTTAATCACGTCGGCACCATAAAAGCCGAGCAATTGGGTGCAAGCAGGACCTGCTTGTACGTGGGTGAAATCGATAATCCGAATTCCGTCTAGTGGTTTACTCATCTTGAATCTCCTTTGGACTCTTTATATCAATTAATGATTACTTCTTGGTTGCAGTAGAAGCTGGGTTGAGATTGGTTAAACGACCACTCTCAGTTCCGGCAGTTTCGTCAATCACGGCATTAATAACAGTAGGCTTACCAGAGGCGAGTGACTTGTTCAATGCATCAGTCAACTCCTCGGGAGTAGTAACGTTGTATCCAACGCCACCAAACGCCTCCATCATCTTGTCGTAACGGGCATTCTTCACAAACACAGTTGGAGCAACATCGGCACCACCCGTGGGGTTCACATCGGTACCACGGTAAACACCGTTGTTATTAAATACCACGGTAATGATTGGCAAGTTATAACGGCAGATGGTTTCGAGCTCCATGCCACTAAAGCCAAACGCGCTATCGCCCTCGATCGCAATCACCGGCTGCTTGCTAACAACCGCTGCGCCGATGGCGTAGCCCATACCAATGCCCATGATGCCCCAAGTTCCGGAATCAAAACGCTTACGTGGCTTGTACATATTGACGATGCTGCGAGCATAGTCAAGGGTATTGGCGCCTTCGTTCACGATATTGACATCAGGATTAGCCTTCACCACCTCACGAATGGCACGCAATGCACTGTGAAAGTTCATTGGGGAAGGATTCTTGGAGAGCGTCTCCTCCATCTTGGCAATGTTCTTATCTTTTTTCTCATTGATCGCATTCATCCACTCAGCACTGGGCTTGGGAACGCTGCCAATTTGCTTCAAGATCTCGGTCACACAGGAGCCAACATCACCAATGACAGGGGCTGCAATTGGAACGTTGCTATCAATTTCAGTTGCTGCAATATCAATCTGAATAAATTTCTTCAAATGATTGCCCCAGGTTTTACCTTTACCGTGAGCCAATAACCAATTTAAGCGGGCGCCAACCAACATCACGGCATCGGCTTCTGCCAATACAAATGAACGCGCTGCGGATGCGCACTGTGGATGGGTATCGGGTAATAAACCTTTTGCCATCGACATTGGCAAATAAGGAATGCCTGATTTCTCAACCAAATCTTTGATCTCTTGATCAGCTTGTGCATAAGCAGCGCCTTTACCCAACAGAATCAAAGGCCGCTTGGCGTTTTTCAAAACATCGATCGCACGCTTGATGGCGTCTGGAGCAGGAATTTGCTTTGGTGCTGCGTCGATCACACGGAATAACGATTCTTTTCCTTTTTGAGCTGGAATACTTTGCCCTAGCAACTGTGCAGGTAGGTCAAGGTACACGCCGCCTGGACGCCCCGATACCGCAGCACGAATCGCACGCGCGACACCAATGGCAATGTCTTCTGCCTTATTAATCCGGTAGGAGGCTTTGGCATAGGGCTTAGCAGCATTTAACTGATCCATCTCTTCATAGTCACCCTGCTGCAAGTCCACAATCTCACGCTCGCTTGATCCAGAAATCAAGATCATGGGAAAGCAGTTGGTGGTTGCATTTGCTAGAGCAGTCAAACCATTTAAGAATCCAGGCGCTGATACGGTTAAGCAAATACCAGGTTTTTGGGTCATGTAACCGGCAATCGCTGCAGCATTCCCTGCATGCTGTTCGTGGCGAAATCCAATAAAGCGCATACCTTCAGCTTGAGCCAAGCGCGCTAAATCGGTAATTGGAATACCAACTAGTCCAAAAATGGTGTCGATATCGTTAGCCTTAAGGGCATCGATCACCAAATGGAAACCGTCGGTTAATGGGGTCTCTTCTGCAGCGACATTGGCAGAATGCTCTTTCGTAGCTGTCAACATAACGTTGTCTCTCTCCGTGGGATTGATTGAATTCAACATCGCCTCCATAAAAGGGTTTCAGTTGAACTGAGACAAATCTTAGGACTCATGGATAGGTTCAGCATTGACTTTCGTCAATTTCCCCTAAAATCCAATAAAAACCTAGGGTTAGAGCCTACTCAATCCGTGAAATAACCCTTTTATTTTATATAAATAGCTCTTTGTGTTTGCTCTTTAGACGACTTAGAGTTTCGGGCGAAAGATTCAGATAGGCGGCCAATTCTTTCTTGGGCAAGACATCGAACAAGTTTTCATACTTCCGCAAAAATCGTTCGACCCGACCCGGGGCATCGAGCATATGCAAGGTGATCGTGTGGGCCATGATTTCACTCATGAGACGCATCACCTCAAACTCAAAACTCTCTTTCAACTTTGGATGATTCTCTAAAAACTCAGCCCATTTTTTAAGAGGCATGCGTGCCACCCTCGCCTTGGTAACTGAAGCAATGCTGTATGGGGCTGCGCGCTGCAGGCGCCAAGCGGCATAACTAGTTTCAATATCTTTCTCAATGGCAAATCGCAAGATCATTTCTTTTGCATCGGCACTAGAAACAATACGCTTTAAGATGCCATCAAGGACAAAGTACTGCTCCATTTGATAGTTACCTTGGCGCAATAAGATCTCGGATTTCTTAAGATCCGAGATCTCTAAGGAGCTCTCTAATTCAGCCATGCTGCCCGGATCTAGATTGCGCAAAACAATATTTTGGCTAAGCTGTAAGCGAATTAGATTTTTCTCTGGGTGTCTGTCTAGTATGGTCATTGAAATATTTACTCGAACCACTCATTGTAAGCCTTCCGATATCAGATATTCGGGTTATTCCTAGTCACAAATAGGGTAATATTAGGTTGTCGTGGTGCCCATATGTATGACATCTGGGTTAAACGGGAAACACTACCCAAACGTGTGCTGCCCCCGCAACGGTAAGTGAATGCGCTAGTTGTTTAGCGCTATGGTTTGATAAGCCACTGTGTATCAATGCATGGGAAGGCCAAATCTAAAGTTCACCAGCCCGGATACCGGCCAAGACAGGTGGAATTTCGTGAACGGGGACCTTCGCGCGCCAATAAAGGGTCCTTGTTCGCCCTCATTGACGCTCATCCCTATTCCGCATTCTGTATCGCCCGCTAACGGGGAGGTTGGCAGGCATTACAACTTGGGATTTGTCATGCAGCCTTGCCGTAACCCTTGGAGGGTCAACAATCGTTGGCGCCTATCCATCCTTACCCTAGCATCAACCATCGTTTTTAGTAACCAAACTGTCTTCGCTCAAAGTGGCAATGTCTCAGTGAGCACAGCCAATAATGCAATGGATCCGGTGATTGTCACTGCAACTCGCACCCCCACGCGAGCCAACGATGTGCTAGCTGACTACGTCTACATCGGCCCAGAAGAAATCGCTGATGCCGGACAAACCAGTCTGGTGGAGCTATTACAGCGGCAAAGGGGGGTGGAGATTTCTACTATTGGTGGCCCCGGATCAGCAGCAAGCGTATTTTTGCGAGGATCAAACTCGAATCAAGCGCTCTTATTAGTTGATGGAGTTCGCAGTCAAGCCGCGGGAACAGGTGGATTTTCGTTACAAGCAATTCCTCTAGGCATCATTGATCGAATTGAAATCATTTTTGGACCGCAGAGTAGCCTGTACGGCTCTGACGCTATTGGTGGCGTAATACAAATATTCACTAAAAAGGGAACGGGGCCGTTTCAGGCGAATGCCTCAACAGGGTATGGCAGTTATGGCACGAGTATTACGGATGCCAGCCTTTATGGTTCCTTTGGAGATACCAGGACAACAAGTTATGCCCTTAGTGGATCCCAAGAAATTTCTACTGGATTTACGTCCGTTGCAGCAAATAACGTTTGCAATCCCAATACTCAGTCACGAGCGACATTAAATGGAAATTTTTGTGGCAATGGTTTGAATATGAATCGAACCGGCTATACAAAGAGTGGGGGCGCCGGTCGTATTGCTCAGGAATGGGATCGTGGCCAAGAATTTGGATTTCAGTTTTTAGCGTCGCGACTCGACAATCAATACCCTGTCTCTAGTTTTTATGGAGGTGGGATTGGGAGCCAAATTAGTAATTTGGGGATCTTTTCTTTGTTTTCGAATAATCAAATCAACAAAGACTGGAAAAGCATGCTTCAAGTCTCCCAATCCAATGATTACTCACAGAATCTCTACAGTACCGGAAATCCTGTTTATAAAACAAAACAGATGATTTATTCCTGGCAAAACGATATCAAAATTGGCAGCGATTTATTGCAACTCGTTGCTGAGCGAAAAACTTTAAACGGGTATTCGAATGATGGTGGAATTGTCAGTCAAAACCAAAATACTAATACGGTGGCAGGCTCTTATCAACTCAAGCGCGGATCTCACTTAGCAAACCTAGCGCTTCGCAATGACAGCATTACTGGCTATGGACCACAAACAACCGGTAGCGCATCGTATGGTTACTTTTTCTCCAAACAAATTCGGGGCAATATTAATTACGGCACCGGCTTTAAGGCGCCTTCATTTAATGATTTGTATTTTCCAGATTACGGTAATACAAATTTGCAAGCGGAAAAGAGTAAAAATACCGAGATTGGTCTGCACTATGAATCCAGCAAATTAGATCTTCATTTAGTTGGCTTTAATAGCACTATCACCAACCTCATTCAGTACACCACTACCGCTCCCCCATGCACGATTGCACAACTCAATGGTCCAAACTATGGTTGCGCTGGAAACGCTGGTGTTGCAAAAATCTCTGGTGTGTCGGTTGGCGGCATTGCAAAGTTATCAAGTCTTCGTTTAAAGGCATCTTATGATCAACAAAACCCAATTGATCAGACTACGGGATTTCTGCTAGCAAAACGTGCTCGTCAATTTGGAAACCTTGGTGCAGAGTACCGCTATCGGAAAGTGAATATGGGTGCCGAGGGAACTTTCCAAGGTGGTCGCTATAACTCCGGTAACTCGGGTTATATGGGCGGCTATGCCATCTTCAACCTGTATGGCAATTACGAGTTTGCGAAGGACTGGTCGGTCTTTGGTCGTTGGAACAATATCTTCAATAAGGATTACCAGTTGTCCTATGGATTTAATACCCCTGGTTCGAACCTTTTCATCGGGGTTCGGTACGCTATGAAATAAGGGATTTGTGCTAATTTAGGTCTAAAATAGGCTCATTATTCAAGGAGGAAACATGTTTAATCTTTCGACCAAACAGACCGTAGGGATTGCAGTCGTTTTTTCCTTGATTTTGTGGGCTACGCGAGGGCAGCATATGGCCTCCATGATGAGCCTGCCAGATGCCACTTGGGCTATTGCCTTCATGCTTGGTTTTTTATTAAGCCCCATTCTTTTTCTGATCGTTTTAGCTCAGGCTTTTGCGATCGACTACTTGGCGATGGGTAATTACCTCTTTAATGCTGCCTACGCAGCTTTAATTCCTGCGTATTTAGCACTTTGGCTAGCTGGTCGGTGGTTACGGCAACACTACGAACAACAAGGCTTCAAAATTGGTCAGTTTGTTGTAGCTCTAATTGGTGGTGTTGCCATTTGCGAGCTAATCTCGAGTGGGGCCTTTTATCTGCAAAAGAGCAATGCATCGCTTGCGGGATTTGCTGAACTGTTTGGAACCTATTTCCTTGGTAATTTATTCTTCACCCTCTGCTACGTTGCGATTGCCTCGCTGGCGTTCTATCTGGTGACTGGAACCTCTAAGAAGAAATTGGCCTAGTTCTGATACGATCTTGTCTATGTCACAAGATTCCATCGAGCAAACGCTCCGACGCCTTTCTGAGAAGTTAAAAATGGTGAATGCCTCCGTTGAGGCATTACGAAACGACCGCGTTGCCCTTGAGTCAAAAATTGAGGATGCCCAAAAGCGCATTGAGCACATCCTAAAGCGCCTGCCAGAGCAAAGCGATTCTCGTCAAATGAACCTGCTGGGTGATAACGCAATCATTGATAAAGACCATGACCCAACAACGCATTGAAGTAAGTCTTGCTGGCCACAAAATCATGCTTGCTACGTCAAGCGATCATGAGCCATTGCTGCGTGAGGCTTGCTCCTTAGTGGATGAACAAATTAAGTTGGCACTCGCCAGTGGTAATAAGAGTATTGAACGGGCAGCCATGATGGCAGCTATTAAATTAGCGGGTGACCTGATTCAGGCTCAGCAATCTTTGGCACAAGCAGCCAATGCCCCCAAGGTTGATCCCGAACAACTGACTTTGATTGAACAGGAAGTCAATGCACTTGAACAGCAAGTCGATTCCCTGATCAAAACACTTTCCCTGCCTGGTGCGCCAAGGCCAATAGTTCCTTGAACCGATGCGTAAGCATACGGAACGGGTATTGCAGTATGGGCGCGAGCGTCTGGTCGATTTACAGTGTGGGCTTGTCCGATACTCCCTGAGTCATTTGATGCACCCGAAGTATTGCTACCGTGCCACCTTGAACTTTAGGGTTCAGGATGACGGTCTAGCGACCAAGGCGGGGATCCTTTTATGTTTCTGACTGATATCGCAATCCTGCTAGTTTGCGGAGCCTGTGCAGGGTTCCTAGCAGGCCTGCTAGGAATCGGCGGGGGGATGATTTTGGTTCCCTTCATGATCATTGTCTTTAATCACCAGGGCTTTAGCCAAGACATCATTGTTCATATGGCCATTGCGACTGGGATGACCACCATTTTGTTTACCTCACTCTCAGCCATTCGGGCGCATCATCGCCATGGTTCAATTGACTGGAAGTTGGTCGCAGGGTTCACCCCAGGAATTATTGTTGGGAGTTTTTTGGGGGGTAGTGAACTGTTTGAAGCATTCAATACTGGCTGGCTTTCCCTCTTCTTTGCAGTCTTTATTGTGTACACCTCGATTCAGATGTTCATTAACAAAAAGCCCAAGCCCGAACGCGAACTGCCTGGTAAGGTTGGCCTGTTTTCCTATGGCGCCTTCTCTGGAGGACTATCGAGCTTACTGGGTGCTGGTGGCGCCTTTGTCACCGTACCGTTCATGATTTGGTGCAACGTGAGCCCTCATGTTGCAATGGCAACCTCCTCGGGGCTGGGATTTCCGATTGCACTTGCCTCAACCCTGGGGTATGTCTTTGGTAGCTTTGATCGACCTGACTTACCAGTAGGCTCCTTTGGTTTTATCTATCTACCAGCCGTGGCCTGCATCGTAGCAACCAGTATTTTTACCGCCCCACTAGGTGCAAAATTAGCTCGCAAACTCAATGTCGTTCAGCTCAAGCGAGTCTTTGGGGTAATGCTGATGTTCTTGGCGCTCTTTATGTTCAATGAGGCCCATAAAGCGCTTAGCGCTTAATGACTGTACTGCTGGCGCAACACGTTCTTCTGTACCTTACCCATTGCATTCCGAGGCAAGTCCTCAACAATTTCAATTCGCTTGGGAACTTTGAAGTTTGCAATCTTTGATTTGAGTGCATCGATCATCGATTGATTGTTAAGTTTGGCTCCGGGCTTTGGAACCACAACTGCCATGACTGCCTCACCAAAGTCTTTGTGCGGAATCCCAATCACTGCACTTTCTTCAACCCCATCCATGTCATCAATAAAACTCTCGATCTCTTTTGGATACACGTTGTAGCCGCCAGAGATAATCAAATCCTTATTACGACCTACGATGCAAAGATAGTGGTTAGGCACCTTGCCAGCACTGGTTTCACCACCCCAGCGGCCTACATCACCGGTTTTAAACCAACCGTCTTTAGTGAACTCCTCAGCGGTCTTCTCGGGCATGCGCCAGTAGCCCTTAAATATATTTGGGCCGCGCACTTCAATGGCGCCGATCTCATTGACACCACAAAGCGAACCAGATTCATTCACGACCCGGACCTCAACGCCTGGTAAGGGCACCCCAACGGATCCCCCGACTCTGGCACCTTTGTACGGATTGGAGACCAACATGACAGTCTCACTCATGCCATAGCGCTCAAGAATGGTATGTCCTGATACCTTCTGGAAATTATTAAAGGTCTCGGTTAACAAAGGTGCGGAGCCTGAAACAAAGAGACGCATGTTTTTACAAACGCTCTGGTTAAAGTTAGGGTCGAGCAATAAGCGCACATAGAATGTCGGCACGCCCATCATGACCGTTGAGCGCGGCAGGTGCTTGATGAGTTGCGCAGTATCTAAACGAGGCAGCCAAATCATTTTGCTGCCATTTAATAATGCACCATGGGCAGCAACAAATAAACCGTGCACATGGAAAATGGGCAGGGCATGTAAAAGGATGTCACCTTTTTTCCAGCCCCAGAACTCTTTTAACACTTGGGCATTGCTACCAAGATTACCGTGCGTGAGCATGGCGCCCTTGCTACGCCCTGTTGTGCCCGAGGTGTACAAAATAGCGGCTAGATCGTCTTCGGTCTTTGTAACGGTCTTAAATTGATCGGAATATTGAGCGGCGCGATCCAAAAGAGAACCGGTCCGATTCTCATCGAGAGTAAATACATTTTGGGTACCACTCTTGAATGCAATTTTCGAGATCCAGGAGAAGTTCTTGGAACTACAAACAACAACTGCTGGTTCTGCATTCTCAAGAAAATATTGAATCTCAGATTCTTGATACGCCGTGTTCAGGGGCAAATAAACATACCCAGCACGCAAGGTAGCAAGGTATAGAAAAAGTGCTTCTGGGGATTTTTCAACTTGGACAGCAACCCGTGAGCCTTGAGGTAGGTTCAAGCTCTTGAGAAGATTTGCCATCATAGCCGTGGCGCGATCAAGATCGCGCCACGAGTAGTACAGTCCTTCATGGGTTTCTAGTGCACAGTCTTCGCGATTTTTAGGAAAGCCAGACTCTAATAATGCGTATAAGTTCACTCAAAACCCTTAACTACAAGTACAAAATTAATCGAGCTTAGCGCCTGATTTCTTAACAACCTCAGCCCAACGGGTTACGTCGGAAGCAACTTGCTTACCAAATGCCTCGCCGTAAAGATTTGGGTTATCCGCACCGTTTTGAGCCCAAATCGCTTTCAACTTTGGTGAATTCAGGGCCTTTTGAACTTCAGCAGTCATCTTGTCAACGATTGGTTTTGGTGTTCCAGCAGGAGCAAACATGCCGTACCAAGTCGATACACGATAGTCAGGCAAGCCAGCCTCTACAAACGTTGGTACGTTTGGAATCGCTGGATTGCGTTTATCGGAAGCAACGGCGATCGCAAACAACTTACCCGCATTAATTTGCGGAGCGGATGTTCCCAAACCGTCGAATTCCAAATCAACCTGACCGGCAAGGAGATCGCTCATGGCTGGACCTGCGCCACGGTAAGGAATATGAACAATGAAGGTGCCTGACTGTATCTTAAATAGCTCGCCAGCAAGGTGATGCACGGTACCGCTGCCTGCGCTAGCAAAGTTATATTTACCAGGGTTCTTCTTCATGAGCGCAATGAAGTCTTTTAAGTTACGAGCACTCACACGATTAGGGTTGACCACCAATACCTGTGGAACACTCGCTAGCAGTGCAACAGGAATGAAACTCTTTTGAATGTCATAGTCCAAGTTTTTGTACATGGAAGGAGCAATCGTATGATGCGATGCGCCGATGAACCAGGTATAGCCATCTGGTGCAGCTTTCGCTGCCACCGATGCACCGACCGTACCGCCTGCACCACCGCGGTTATCAATAATGAATTGTTTGCCCAATTGCTCGGTTAACTGAGCGGCCAAGGGACGGGCAAATGCGTCCGTTCCACCACCGGCTGGGAATGGGTTCAAAAATGTGACGGTTTTTGCTGGCCACTCTTGTGCATGAGCGGTGCTTGATAAGCCCACCACTGCTAATAAGCTGAGCACGAGGCTCGCTATTTTTTTCTTCTGAATTAATACCATTATTGGTCTCCTCTTCAATTCTTATAAAGGGCAAAACGATTGCGAACATCATTCTAAATCGAACTTCTAAATCTCGGGCAAAACCCCTAAAAGTCTTATATAGGACTTGCGGGACTCAAGCACTCATGAGCTTGCCAACGGAGCGAGAATGAATAATTTCTCCATTGACAAAGCGCTCATGATTTTCTTCAACGCTCGACAGATCATACAGATAATTGACCATTAAACCTGCAGATTGGCGTAAACCGTTCTTGGACAAATCCCCCGCCCAGTTAATTTGATGTAGCTTGGCGCCATTACCCAAATGGAATTTAGCTACCGGGTTGCCATCCCGGCTTGGGGTGACCACTGTCAGATAAATTGCAGCTAAGGCCATCATGGCGGCCTTTTCTTTCTCGCTGCAGTGATCCGGATGCCAGGCCTTGCCGAGCTTATCCATCCAATTGCTTCCATTTAGTTTCAAAAGTTCTAGTGCATCATCGCGGGCCTTCCGAATTGCTGGCTTCATTTTTTCAGGGCTTGGCAGGTCACCTAAATGCGCTCCGTCGGTAATCCACTCCATGAGACCCGGAATCGGGGACAGGGTCACAAAGGTTTTTAATCCCGGGAACTCTGCATGCAGTTGCTCAGCAACCCGCTTAATTAAAAAGTTGCCCATTGATACACCGCGGAGTCCAGACTCACAGTTGCTAATCGAGTAGAACGCGGCCACCTTGAATTGGTTGGTTTGTTCCACAGGGATCGATTTCTTATCCACCAAGGGCATGATGGCAATTGGTATCTCGGGAAGCAGAGCAACTTCCACAAAGATCAAGGGCTCATCAGGCAGCTGGGGGTGGAAAAAAGCAAAACAACGTCGATCGGGCTGCAAACGCCGGCGCAGATCATCCCAGCCATCAATGGCGTGGACGGCCTCATGGGCAATAATCTTCTCCAAAATCTCTGCCGGTGACTTCCAGTCAACACGGTGCATCTTCAAAAACCCAGGATTAAACCAAGACGACAAGAGATGCCGCATGTCGTAGTCTAGGCTCATTAACTCCGGTTTCTTATTCAACAGGGTCAAAAGATCGCGACGCATTTCAACCACTGCAGCGGTGCCTCCAGGAGCTCGATTGAGACGTCTTAACAGCTCTTGGCGTGGGGATTCAGAAATCTTCTGCAGGCGAATGTAATTTCTTGCATTTGGGTCTGCTGCAAAACTTTGAGCAGCCTTCGTCAGTTGCTCTGCATCAATATTGAATTGTTCAACCAGCATCATAAAAAATTTAGAACGATGATCGGCATTGAGCTTGCGGTAACTTGAAATCACATCCAAGGCCATGCTCACAGCATTTGATTCACCCCGCTCAGAGACAAGCTGACGAACCGCACTGGTCGCTCGGGATAAATAACGGGTTTGGGCAATTTTCTCTAGCATGCTGACAGCATAACCAGATTTTGTAACGAGGGCTTAAATCATTCAGCCAAAAGGGTTTATTGACGTGGCGTTCGCAGCATTAAGTAAATTCCTAAACCAATCATGGGTATCGACAGCCACTGACCCATGGATAGTCCCAAGCCGAGTAATCCTAAAAACGCATCGGGCTCTCGAGCAAACTCTGCCAGAAAACGAAGTGCTCCGTATCCAAGCAAAAAGAGGCCTGATACTTGGCCCATTCGTTTTGGCCGACTTGCATAGAGCCACAATACCAAGGCTAGGAAAAGACCTTCACCAGCAAACTGATACAACTGTGAAGGATGGCGAGCCACTTGGTCTGCCATCGGAAACACCATCGCCCATGGCCAATCGCTGGGACGCCCCCACAGTTCTCCATTAATGAAGTTTCCGAGGCGTCCAAAAGCAAGGCCCAGTGGCACGAGTGGCGCCACAAAATCCGTAATTACAAAATAAGAAAGCTGGCGACGCTTTGCAAACCATGCCAGAGCAATCAAGACTCCTAATAAACCACCGTGAAAGGACATTCCCCCTTCCCATAGCTTAAAAATAGCGATTGGATTTTGTAGATAAAAACTGGGCATATAAAAGAACACATACCCCAAGCGCCCCCCAACAATCACGCCCACTACACCCCAAAACAGAATGTCCTCAACATCTTTAAAAGTCCAACGCATCGATTGATATGGTTCTTGGCGAACGCGCAGTCGTCCCAGTAATAAAAATTGGGCAAATGCAAATAGATACATGAGGCCATACCAATGGATCGCCAACGGGCCTATTTGCAGGGCAACCGGATCAATTTGGGGATGCACCAACATTAGGCCGCCGCCTTACTTTGATCAAAATGGTGAAGCTCATGGCCTAAGGCGCGATAACCCTTAAAGCGCTCGCGCCCTGCCTTGAGTTCATTCTCTTGCGTGGTAACCACTTCGATCCATCGAGGAAAGCGTTCTAGCAAGGTATCAAGATCTTGCGGGGCTTCGGGGTGCAAATAAATTAAGACATCCTGATGAGCCAATACCTGGTTCTCAAGTTCGGATAAGCGATGGACTAACAAGATCGGAGTTTCGTGAGCACCCTCTTGATGCAACCAGGCATGTGGCAAAAAATCGGTTTTACTAAAGGTCCACAATAAGTCATCGAGCCCCTTGAGATCTTGCTCGCTCCCTGTAATTACGATCGTGCGTGGCAACCCCTGGGGATGAGAGCTGGCCAGAATCTTGCGACTTAAACGACAGCAATACTGTAATTTGTCCGAGACATGACTATGAAAATCAATTCTGGCCATTCGCGCTATTAATGGGTGCTTATTGATCGAGCAAGAAATTTAGTAATAGCGGAACGGGTCTCCCTGTTGCCCCTTTGGCCGCCCCACTCTTCCATGCAGTTCCAGCAATATCCAGATGGGCCCATCGGAATTTTTCAGCAAAGCGTGAGAGGAAACAAGCTGCGGTCACACTCCCGGCAGGACGCCCCCCAATATTAGCTAGATCCGCAAAGTTTGACTTCAACTGCTCATGGTAAGCCGCGTCGAGAGGCAAGCGCCATACCGTATCTAAGGATTGATGACCAGCCTTATTTAAAGCTTTCACCAAGGTCTCGTCATCAGAGAACAAACCGCTGTGCACATGGCCCAATGCAATGATGCAAGCACCTGTCAAAGTCGCTACATCGATGACAGCTTTAGGCTTAAAGCGCTCTACATACGTGAGCGCATCACACAGAATAAGACGACCCTCGGCATCCGTATTTAAAACCTCGATGGTCTGCCCCGACATGCTCTTCACAATATCACCTGGACGCGTTGCGCGACCTGAAGGCATGTTCTCACAGGTTGGCACTACACCAATCACATTCTTTTTTAATCCCAACAGAGATACGGCATACATGGTGCCAAATACCGATGCCGCACCACACATGTCGTACTTCATTTCGTCCATTGCTTCGCCAGGCTTCAACGAAATACCGCCTGTATCAAAAGTAATGCCTTTACCAACCAAAACGATCGGATCCTCATTCGCTTTCCCACCCTCATGACGCATGATGATGAATTGTGGGGGGGTCTCTGAACCCTTAGCAACTGCTAAAAATGAACCCATGCCTAGCGCTTCAATTTGCTGTTGATTGAAAACCTGCACCTTTAACTTTGTTTTCTTGGGGAGGTTCAGTGCAGTTTGTGCCAAAAACGTTGGAGTACAAACATTAGGTGGCAAGTTGCCCAAATCTTTAGTGAGGTTCATTCCCTCAACCAAAGCCGATCCTTCATGAATCGCTGTTTTCACGAGCGCAGCTTGCTTGACATTCGCGAGCAAGGTGAAGTGCTCAAGGGTGTCAGCCTTTTCTTGCGGCTTGGTCTTATATTGTTCTTGTCGAGCCCCAAATCGATAAACTTGATCACCCACAATTTGGGCTAGTACACGAATCCTCTCCGCAATTGCATTAGGACTCTGATTGGCTTTTTGCTTACTATTAAAGCTGGGTGTATGCCAAAGCACTGACTGAATCGAGCCGCCACTCAATACCTTGAGAGCGGAGCGCGCAATCTTGGCAAAATCCCCTAAAGACTCTTTATCACCAAGGCCCACCAATAAAACACGTTTGAGCTTCACCTTACTCAAGGCCCAGGCGCGTGTGGAGCGCAACAAGGTGCATGCGCCGGCTTTTCCATCGAGATCACCCACGGAGCGCGCCTCTGAAATTGCCCCCCCGAGGAGGTCATCAAGTGCCTGAAGCTGGGAGAGCTCCGCGGCGCGATACGCCAAGACCAAACAATCGCTGGTTAAGCCACAAACCGCAGCGGCGCCTTTGGGGCTTTTAAAATCGATATCGGCAAGAACTTTCGTGCTAAATTGAATCGTCATCGTCTTTCACCATTAGGGGTTTTTTTACATTATCCACCGACCGAATTAAAGTCGCAGAATTAGACCCAGCCACCATGATTTTTGAACAAGCCCTCCGCCGCGAACTCAGCATGACCACAGGTGCTGTGTTTTTGGTCTTGGTCACCATCATGATTACCACCCTCGTGATCCGGATTTTGGGATTTGCGGCTAGTGGTTCGGTTAATCCTGAAGATGCCGTAGTGCTAATCGCTCTAGCCACCCTCGGTTATTTTGCGGTTCTATTAACTGTCTCACTATTTATTGCCGTTTTAATTGTTTTGGTCCGTTGGTACAAAGACTCCGAAATGATCGTGTGGTTTGCTAGTGGACTGAGCATTACAAATTTAATCGGCCCGATCCTGCGATTTGCGATTCCACTCATCATCATCATTGCTGTATTGGCCGCTTTTGTTTGGCCATGGGCAAATCGCGAATCGAGCGTGATTAGTCAACGCTTCCAACAGCGTGATGATGTGTCCATGGTTGCAGCAGGTCAATTTAAAGAATCGGCTAAAGCTGAGCGAGTCTTTTTTATTGAAGAAATTGATGTCGATAAAGGAGAAGTTAAGAATATCTTTGTAGCTGATACGCGCAATCAAAAGTTAAGTGTTGCGGTGGCTGCTACTGGCTATATCGAGAATACGCCCAACGGTGACAAAAACGTAGTTCTCTTAAAAGGCCGTCGTTATGAAGGCCAGCCGACCCAAGCCAATTTCAGAATCTTAGAGTTTGATGAATACGAGACCAAGATCTTAAGCAAAGAGGTCAGTAAACCGCCGCCGCGTGATCGAGAAAAAAATGTGATTGAGCTGATGCAAGAAACCGATCCCAATATCCTGCGGGCTAACTTTGGTGAACTGCTTTGGCGCATCGGCTTACCCATCATGGCCCTTGGTTTGGTCTTGATTGCCATTCCCTTAGCCTATGTCAATCCCCGCTTAGGTAACTACACAGCTATGTTTTATGCCGTCCTGATTTATCTGATGTACAGCAATTTATTAAATCTCAGCCAAAATTATGTTGCGCAAGGACGTGTCGACTTCTTCATTGGCTTATGGCCGATTCATGTACTTGCATTTGGCTTAGCCTTTGTTTTGATTCGCAATCGCATTAATCCATCCTTAAAATGGTGGCAACGTCAACTTCCAAGGGCCTGGCAAAGCAAATGAGTTGGCTCTTCCCCAAAATTTACGAACGCTACTTTGCGAAGCAAATCTATGCGAGCTTTGGCTTCATTCTCTTCGCCCTTCTAGCACTCTTCCTATTTTTTGACATTCTGAGTGAACTGGGGTCGGTCAACTCCAAATACACCTTGCCTTTAGCTCTTCTCCATGTGCTCCTCAAGGCACCAAGCCGTATGGTTGAAATTATTCCGATCGCCGGCTTAATTGGCAGTATTTATGTGTTTGCCATGATGGCCAGTCAGTCGGAGTTCACCATCTTCCGGGTGGCGGGATTAGATATCAAACGCAGCCTCTTCACGCTGGCCAAAATCTCCTTACCAATCGTGCTATTGACCCTAGCGATCAGTGAGGGCTTGGGCCCATACAGTGAGAGGCTCTCGGAGCGGATTCGAATGGACGCGTTGGGCTCGACCTTTAGCTCCCAATTTCGATCGGGCGTTTGGCTCAAAGATCAATTACGCGATCAGGATGGTGCGGGACCCGTTAAGGCTGGTGTACGGTATGTCAATGTGGGCTCGATTGATCAAGATGATCAAATTCGGCAAATCCGGATGTATGAGTTTGATCCCAACTATCGCCTTCTCTCGATTCGTAGCGCTGCGTCTGGTCGCTTCAATAATGAGGGTATTTGGGAACTCAATGACGTTTCAGAAACCCGATTTATTGAGAAACGCAGTAGCGATCCCTTAGATGCGGTCTACACCGCCCAAACCAAAAGTATTCCGAAGCTAAGTTTGGAATCGCAAGTCACCCCGCAGATCCTCAATGTTCTGCTAATCAGCCCTGAGAAGATGTCGATCATGAGTTTGGGGCAATTTATCTTGCACCTCCAAGAGAACAAACAAGATGCGCAGCGGCACGCGATTGCCTTTTGGAAAAAAATCGTTTACCCCTTCATCATCTTTGTGATGCTCGCACTCGCCCTACCCTTTGCGTTCATGAAAGTTCGGGCTGGAAGCGTTGGTATTAAGGTCTTTGGTGGCATCATGCTGGGTATGAGTTTTCAACTATTTAATACCTTGTTCTCGAGCGTTGGCTTGCTTGGTGCACTGCCCGCCTTGTTTACAGCAATCTTTCCACCATTGCTATATTTAATCTTAGCGATTGCGGCTCTAAAGTGGGTATCCCGTGCCTAAGGATATGTTCGAATGAACCTGCATCAACTGCGTTTTGTTCGTGAAGTGGTCCGTCAGAACTTTAATCTGACTGCAGCTGCAAAGGCACTCTTTACTTCCCAGCCAGGCGTCTCCAAAGCAATCATTGAACTTGAAGATGAGTTAGGCGTTGAAATCTTTCGACGTCATGGCAAACGAATTCGCTCGTTAACCGAACCTGGCAAGCGCATCTTAGTCTCGATTGAACGCTTATTAGAGGAAGCGGAGACCTTAAAACGGGTTGGTAATGATTACGCCAATCAAGATCAAGGTAGCTTTGTGATTGCTACAACCCACACCCAAGCCCGCTATGCTTTGCCTAAGGTCTTGAGTGAGTTTACGAAGCGCTTTCCGAAAGTGCGCGTTAGCCTATTGCAGGGCAACCCCAGTCAAATTGCTCAAATGCTACTCGAGGATCGTGCTGATCTAGCTATTGCCACCGAGGGACTTGCCAATACTCCCGGGGTCTTAGCCCTACCGAGTCACCAATGGCAGCATGCAGTCGTAGTGCCATCTGGCCACCCCTTACTCAATCATGAGTCCATCACCCTAGAGCTCTTAATCAAATATCCACTCATCACCTATGCGAAAGCATTCTCTGGGCGCAGCAAAATCGATGCGGCATTTGCTCAACGTAATCTAACCCCGGACATTATTTTGGAAGCAATTGATGCGGATGTGATCAAAACCTATGTCGAGAATGGCATGGGAGTTGGGATTGTGGCGGGGGTTGCCTTAGATCCCGAACGCGATCGGCAACTGAAATCCATCTCCGTGGGACATATCTTTGGCACCAATGTCACGCACATCGGCATCAAACAAGGCGCTTACCTGCGCTCGTTTATCTTCACCTTTATTGAGCTGTTCTCACCCACGCTGACACGCAAAATTGTGGAACAGGCCATGTCGAGCGAATCAAGCGATTATCAAATTTGATGGTGCCTCGGGTCGGACTCGAACCGACACGCCTTGCGGCACCGGATTTTGAGTCCGGCACGTCTACCAATTCCATCACCGAGGCAAGTTCGTTAACGTTGGATCGTTAACAATCATGATTGAAGCGATGATTTTAACCAATCTCATCGCCTCACACCCAAAACACATAAATCGACTGATTAAGGGATCAAGATCGTCGTGCCAGTGGTCTTACGTCCCTCCAGATCACGGTGTGCTTGCACAGCGTCTGCCAGTGGGTATTGTTGCTTAATCTCAATCTTAATTTGCCCCTGAGTCACGCGCTCAAATAAATCCTTGGCCATTGGCTCTAACAATGAGCGATTGTGCACGTAGGTCATTAGAGTAGGTCGGGTTAACTTCAGGGATCCCTTACTCGACAAGACTGCTAAATCGATCGGTGGAACCGATCCGGAGGCATTACCAAAGCTCACTGCCATGCCACGTGGGGCGATGCAGTCCAAAGTCTTCATGAACGTATCTTTACCGACTGCATCATAGGCAACCGCCACACCTTTACCATTGGTAATCTCTTTCACGCGTGTTACAAAATCTTCGGTGCGATATTGAATCACATGATCGCAGCCGTAGGATTTAGCGAGCGCCGCTTTCTCAGAGCTTCCTACCGTACCAATCACGGTAGCACCAATCGCCTTTAGCCATTGCAGAGCGATTAAGCCAACACCCCCAGCAATCGCATGAAATAAAACCGTGTCACCGCGCTGCACTTTATAGGTATCGTTTAGAAGGTACTGCACTGTGAGGCCTTGCAGCATCATCCCTGCACCGGTCTCAAATGAGATCGCATCGGGTAACCGCACAATTGTCTCTGCAGGCATGATGCGAGCTTGTGCATAGGCTCCTGTTGGTCTACCTGCATAGGCAACGCGATCGCCTGCCTTGAGATGTGTCACACCAGGGCCCACTTTCTCAATAATGCCCGATGCTTCCATGCCAATACCGCCTGGCAGTGGCTGGGGATAGTAGCCCGATCGGAAATAAATATCAATGTAGTTCAAGCCACACGCTTTTTGTGCAATCAAAACCTCTCCGGGCCCTGGTTCACCCAGTGAAACATCAACGTATTTCATGACCTCGGGCGGTCCAACTTCATCGATCCGAATCGCTTTTGTGTGCGTAACTGACATGTGGTTTCTCCTAAATGTTCTTGTTCCAAAATCATCGAAATCGATGTTTGGGATGTCATTTTTTAAGCCAAGCCCGTATTTTGCCTAAAATTACGGTTCTAAGCCGAAATTTATTCATTCATCAAAGAGGGATTGCCACCATGGCGGGTCATTCAAAATGGGCCAATATTCAACACCGTAAGGGTCGCCAGGACGAAAAGCGTGGCAAGATTTGGACCAAACTCATTAAAGAGATTACCGTTGCTGCCCGCTTGGGTGGAGGTGATCTGAGCGCCAATCCGCGTCTGCGCCTCGCAATCGACAAAGCCAAAGATGCCAACATGCCCAACGACAATGTGCAACGTGCGATTGCGCGCGGAACAGGTGCTGCCGATGGCGTTGACTACGAAGAGATTCGCTATGAGGGTTACGGTATTAATGGCGCTGCAGTGATTGTGGATGCGATGACGGACAATCGCACGCGCACCGTTGCCGAGGTCCGCCATGCCTTTTCAAAACACGGGGGCAATATGGGCACAGAAGGCTCCGTTGCTTTTTTATTTAAACACTGCGGACAACTGCTCTTTGCTCCTGGAACCAATGAAGAGCAACTACTCGAGTTAGCGCTTGAAGCCGGTGCGGAAGATGTGATCACGCATGAGGATGGATCACTCGAGGTCATTACGGATCCCTTTGAGTTCACAAATATTCGTAATGCCTTAGAGGCGGCAGGTTTAAAACCCGAGTTAGCCGAGGTGACGATGCGGCCCTCGACCGAGGTCGATCTCAATCAAGAGCAAACCGAATCGATGCAAAAACTATTGGACGTACTCGAGAATTTAGATGATGTCCAAGCGGTCTATACCAATGCTACCCTTTAGGGCCTTACGAGAAAGCTCATCATGAAAATTTTATTAATTGGCTCAGGCGGTCGTGAACATGCCTTGGCTTGGAAACTCGCTCGCTCACCAAAAGTACAAAAAGTATTCGTAGCCCCTGGCAATGGAGGCACAGCGAATCAAAAAAATGCAGGTATTGAAAATTTACCCATCTCCGATCTTGAGGAGCTTGCCGCCTTTGCGAAACGTGAGCAAATTGGCTTAACCGTCGTTGGTCCTGAGGCACCATTAGCTGCCGGAATTGTGGATGTCTTTCGCAATCAGGGCTTGCGGATTTTTGGTCCAACCCAATTAGCAGCACAACTAGAATCCTCCAAAGACTTCTCCAAAGCATTCATGAAGCGCCATGGTATTCCAACGGCCGATTATCAAACCTTTACCAATGCTGTAGCAGCACATGACTACATTGATCAAAAAGGTGCGCCGATTGTGATCAAAGCCGACGGTCTAGCTGCCGGTAAAGGGGTGGTGGTTGCCATGAGTTTGCCTGAAGCGCATATGGCAGTTGACATGATGCTCTCAGACAACAAGCTTGGCAATGCGGGTGCACGGGTTGTGATTGAGGAATTTATTACGGGCGAGGAAGCAAGCTTCATTGTGCTGGTCGATGGCAAAAATGTCTTGCCACTGGCCAGTAGCCAAGACCATAAGCGTTTACTCGATGGCGACCAAGGTCCCAATACTGGTGGCATGGGTGCCTACTCACCGGCCCCAGTAGTGACCCCCGAAGTACATGCACGCGCCATGCGTGAGGTGATCATGCCGACCGTAGAGGGTATGCGTGCCGACGGAATTCCCTACACTGGCTTTCTTTATGCTGGTCTCATGATCCAGCCTAATGGTCAAATTAAAACCCTAGAGTTCAATTGCCGCATGGGCGATCCTGAAACCCAACCGATCATGGCGCGTCTTGAGAGCGATTTGGTGCTTGCTTTAGATAAAGCAATCGATGGCAAACTAAATGAAGTCGAACTAACTTGGGATCGGCGCATTGCCCTTGGAGTAGTGTTGGCAGCTGCCAACTACCCAGAAAATCCAAAAACAGGTGACGCAATTACTGGAATCCCCGCACAAACCAATGACCAAATAACCTTTCATGCGGGCACCAAAATCCACGATGGTGAGCTTCACACCTCAGGAGGCCGAGTATTGTGCGTTGTTGGTCTAGCAGATACGGTCAAAGGAGCACAACAAAGGGCGTATTCTGCGATTGATCAGATTCATTTTGATGGAATGCAGTACCGCAGCGATATTGGCTTCCGTGCTATTAAGTAAGAATAAGTGAAGGACATTGAATGGCAGCAACAATTGATACTCAGGCCGTTAAACATTATTTATTAGACTTGCAAGACCGCATTACTAGTGCAACTAGCGAGGTCGATGGCAAATCGTTTGTCATAGATGCCTGGGAAAAGCCTAAAGACAGTAAGTTGCAGGGCTCAGGACGAACCTGCATTTTAGAGAATGGCAACATCCTTGAAAAAGGGGGTGTCGGGTTCTCGCACGTGAGCGGCAATCAATTACCGCCAGCGGCTACCCAAAATCGTCCTGAGATTGCTGGGCGTACCTTTGAGGCAATGGGCGTTTCCTTAGTATTTCATCCCCGCAATCCCAAGGCACCCACAACCCATATGAATGTGCGTTGCTTTATTGCCCAAGCGCCTAATGAAGATCCAGTTTGGTGGTTTGGCGGTGGCTTTGATCTAACGCCCTACTACGGTGTGGATGAAGACTGTAAGCATTTTCATCAAACCGCTAAAGACGCTCTTGATCCATTTGGCGCCGAATTCTATCCACGCTTTAAGAAATGGTGCGATGAGTATTTTTATCTCAAGCATCGGGACGAGCCGCGTGGCATTGGCGGTATTTTCTTTGATGATTTCAATGAGCTAGGGTTTGAGACAAGTTTTGCCATGATGCGCTCCGTAGGAGATGCATTTATCGAGGCGTATTTACCAATTCTCAAGCGCCGCTACCAAGAGCCCTACACGCAGGCAGAACGTGATTTTCAGGAATACCGTCGGGGTCGCTATGTAGAATACAACCTGATCTTTGATCGAGGAACTATCTTTGGTCTTCAATCGGGTGGGCGCTCGGAATCCATCCTGATGTCCATGCCACCCGTTGTTACCTGGAAATACAACTGGCAGCCCGAACCAGGAACTCCAGAAGCTCGCCTCTATGACCGCTATCTCAAGCCACGCGATTGGCTATCTGAGGTTTAAGGCGAATTATTCTTGAATAAAACCATCGGCATCCTAGGGGGCACATTTGACCCACCACATTGGGGCCACATTCGTCTTGCCGCGCATTTCGCTAAACGTCTAAAGCTCGATGAGCTCATGTGGTTACCCAGCGGTGAACCATGGCAAAAAGGGGCGCACATTACTCCAGCGGTTGATCGCTATGCCATGACCCTGGCAGCGGCTAATGTTCTAAAAGACCATCTCCTAAAAGATGGTCTAAGCACTCAAGTAACTGTCAACACCATGGAGATTGATCGCGCTGGGCCAAGCTATACGATTGATAGCGCCAAAGCGCTACGACAGCTCTATGGTGAGCAAACCGCTTTAATTTGGCTCATGGGTGCCGATAGTTTTTTGCAGCTTTACACCTGGAATGATTGGCGCGACTTACTGCATTACATCCATTTAGCGGTAGCGAGTCGCCCGCCGTATCGGATTGCGATCCAATTACAGGACCATCCGCCCCTGTTGGCTCATTATCAAGATCATCAAACCACGCATGCTCAAGAACTTAGTCAACAATCCTGCGGACTCATTTATTTAGATGAGGAGCTCTCCATTGACTTAGCATCGAGCAGCCTGCGACCTCTGCTGGCACAGCATCCTGATGCTGATGCCATTCAACAATGGTTGCCAGAATCGGTCTGGAGCATTATTTTAGAAAAAGGCCTCTACCAATCCAAGGTAAGATGAGCCCTGACACTCATATGGATATTAAAAAACTACAGCGCACCATCATTGACGCCCTCGAGGATGTCAAAGCACAAGATATTCGTGTCTATGACAGCAGCAAACTCAGCGAACTTTTTGATCGCGTGATCATTGCCACTGGCAGCAGCAATCGCCAGACCCGTTCTTTAGCTCTCTCGGTCAAAGAAAAGGTTCTTGAAAAAGGGGGTGAAGTGATCTCAATCGAGGGCCTGGAGACGGGTGAATGGGTTCTAGTGGATTGCGGCGATATTGTGGTTCATATCCTGCAGCCCATGCTTAGAGCCTACTACCAACTCGAAGGAATCTGGGGTGACAAACCGGTTCGGGTCAAACTGTCCGGCACCAAGAAGCTCGTCAAAGCCAGTGAAGACGCTGGCGACGAATAAGTCATGCGTCTTTGGATTATTGCGGTTGGTCACAAAATGCCAGACTGGGTGTCTATGGCATGCCAGGAATACCAAAAACGCATGCCCAGCGACTGCGTTATTGAGCTTAAAGAACTAAAGCCGGATATTAATCCTGCTAAAGAAGCGAGCAAAATCATTGCAGCAATTCCGAAGGGTGCGGTCGTCATTGCATTAGATGAGCATGGCATCGATCTGCGGACCCAAGCGATTGCGGATCATCTCCAGAATTGGCGGGCAAATGGTCAAGATGTTGCGTTCTTGATCGGCGGAGCAAATGGGCTTGACCCGAGCCTCAAAACAAATGGTGGTCTGACCTGGAAACTATCGAGCCTTACCTTGCCACACGCCTTTGCTCGCCTAGTGCTGATCGAACAACTCTATCGTGCCTGGACCATCCTGCAAGGCCACCCCTATCATCGTGAGTAAATGGGAAATTATTTAACATGAAGTATGACTTTATTTACCTCGCCTCGCAAAGCCCGCGTCGCCAGGAGTTACTCGCCCAGATTGGGGTTGACTTTCAGTTACTGCTTCCAACGCCTGATGAGGACGCTGAGTCTTTAGAGCTCGCTCTTGCAAACGAAAGCGCCGCAGACTATACACAACGCGTAACCATTGCTAAAAGTAGCGCTGCTCTCAAGCGTTGGCATCAAGGCCGTAAAGCAGGAATTGAGCTTCCCTGGGCGCCAATACTTTGCACCGACACCACCGTAAGCCTTCCAGGCTCGCCCGATCACGAAATCCTTGGAAAGCCGCACGATCAAGAAGACGCGATGCGGATATTGCACGTCTTGAGCGGTCAGACGCATTGGGTTTACACAGCCCTTGCCATCACCCCTGAGCCCACAAGCATCCCGGTCTGCGTATTACAAAAGTCAAGGATACGGTTTACGACATTAAGCCATGAGCAAATTGAACGCTATGTCAGCAGCGGTGAAGCATTTGGGAAGGCGGGTGCCTATGGCATTCAGGGGATGGCCGCTACGTTTATTGAGGAGATTTCTGGAAGCTATAGCGGTATCATGGGGCTTCCCTTATTTGAAACTGCCCAACTACTACGAGTAGCAGATGTACGTTTTGGTTTAACCCAATCATGACTCAAGAAATCCTCATCAATATTACCCCACAAGAAACACGCGTTGCTTTAATTGAGCAAAATGCCGTTCAAGAACTCCATATTGAACGTACGCGCCAGCGTGGAATTGTGGGCAATATTTATTTGGCGAAGGTGGCCCGGGTCTTACCTGGGATGCAATCAGCCTTTATTGATATTGGTTTAGAACGTGCTGCATTCATTCACTTTAATGATTTGGGCGAACAGCAAACTGGTGGTCAGATTGAAAAAGTATTGTTCGAAGGACAGACACTCTTGGTGCAAGTACTTAAAGACCCCCTCGGAACAAAAGGAGCCAGACTCACCCGCCAAATTAGTATTGCGGGACGTAATTTGGTCTATTTGCCACAAATTCATCGGCCATTAGGTCAAGAGATTCATATTGGCATCTCACAAAAGATTGAAAATCCCGAGGAACGCGAAGCACTCAAAAACCGTCTGAAAGGTCTGATTCCTGCAGATGAATCCGGCGACATCATTGTTCGCACCAGTGCCGAACATGTGAGCGATGAAACCTTGATTTCTGACCTGAAGTACCTTCGCGCCACCTGGCAACAAATTGCGCAACGCGCCAAAGAAAAGGCGGCCCCCGCGCTTCTTCATCAAGACCTCAATTTAGCCGAGCGGGTATTGCGAGACATGGCTGGCCCCGAGACTAGCCAGATTCGGATTGATTCGGCCGAGAACTTTGAACGTCTGACTCAGTTTGCACAGACGTTTATGCCACAACTGAGTTCCAAGTTAACACTCTATCGGGGTGAGCGCGCCCTCTTTGACCTTTTTGATATTGATTCTGAGATTAATAAAGCCTTAGGTCGACGCGTCGATCTCAAGTCAGGTGGCTATCTGATGATCGATCAAACCGAATCGATGACCACCATTGATGTCAATACCGGAAGTTTTGTTGGGGCTCGTAATTTAGACGACACCGTGTTTAAAACTAATCTAGAGGCTGCTCAAGCGATTGCCCGTCAATTGCGCTTACGAAATCTAGGCGGCATCATCATCATTGATTTTATTGACATGACACAAAGCGACCATCAAGAAGCAGTTCTTGGCGAGCTCAAGAAGAATTTAGCGCATGATCATGTGCGCACGAATGTGAATGATTTCTCATCACTGGGACTGATTGAGATGACACGCAAACGTACGCGCGAGTCCTTGTCCCATATTTTGTGCGAACCCTGCTCGTCTTGCAATGGCAAGGGGGAAACGAAAACACCGCAGACAATTTGCTATGAAATCTTGCGCGAGATTGTGCGTGAACACCGCCAATTTAATCCCAAAGAGTTCCGCATTGTTGCCTCACCCGATGTGATTGATTTATTTCTTGAGGAAGAAAATCAGTTCTTAGCCATGCTAGGTGACTTTATTCAAAAGCCGATTCGACTCCAGGCTGAAGCTGGATTTCGGCAAGAACAATACGATATTGTCCTAAATTAATTCGCCTTCTTAGCCTGCTTCGCTAAACTGCAAACGATGCAAACCGGCATACAAGCCATTCTTAGCAATGAGCTCCCGATGTGGGCCGTATTCCACGATTTCACCATGGTCGAGCACTGCAATCTTATCAGCATGCTCGATGGTTGATAACCGATGCGCAATGACCAGAGTGGTTCTACCGGCCATGAGCCGATCAAGCGCCTCCTGGACTTGCCGCTCAGACTCTGAATCGAGGGCTGACGTAGCCTCATCCAAAATCAGGATGGGTGCATCTTTGTAAATCGCACGCGCAATCGCTAGGCGTTGACGCTGGCCCCCGGATAAGCGATTGCCATTATCCCCAATCTGCGTATCAATGCCATCAGGTAGCTCAGACAGTAAATTAGACAAATTAGCTGCCTCTAATGCCTCAATCACGCGACCACGATCAATATCATCACCGGTGCTCGAGCCGTATGCAACATTCGCTGCAATCGTGTCATTAAATAGAATGACATCTTGGCTGACAAAGGCGATTTGTTTGCGTAAATCAGTTAATACAATCTCCTCAATTGGAATTTGATCGAGCACAATCCGACCGGATTTGGGCTGATAAAAACGCGGCAACAAATTAACCAGCGTTGATTTGCCGCCGCCTGAGGGTCCTACAAAGGCAATCACCTCGCCAGGCTTAACCGTGAGATTGATGTTACGTAAGGCATCTTTTCGACCCTCGTCCTGGTTGTACGAGAACGAAAGATCTTCAAACGTAATTTCACCCTTCGCCTTCTCAAGCCGCTTGAGATTCGATGTTTGTGTCTTCTCCTCCTCAATCGGCTGATCAATCAACTGGAAAATCATCTCGGCAGCAGTAAGTCCCCGTTGCAAAGGCTGGTTAATGTCGGCCAAGTGCTTGAGCGGGGAAACAATTAACAGCATCGCGGTAATAAACGCCGCAAAACTACCAACCGTCACGCCCTGGCTCGCTGATTGTATGATGGCAATGACTAGGACTACTGATAAAGCCATCGAGGCAACTAATTGGGTAATGGGCTGATTTAATCCGCCAGCAACCGCTGCCTTGAGTGTGAACTTGCGTAATTGCTCGGCTTTCTCCATAAAACGGCGCATCTCATAGTCTTCACCGCCATGCACCTTTACTATCTTATGACCGGCTGCGGCCTCCTCAACTACATACGCTAACTCACTAGTCATACTCTGCTGTTGACGATTGAGGCTACGCAAGCGCTTATTGATCTTACTCATCAAATAGGCAATGATCGGGAAAATCACAAAGACCACCAAGGTTAAGCGCCAGTTCAAATACAACAAATACCCCATCAAGCCAATGACGGTGAGTAGATCGCGCACAAGACTGATCAACATACCGCCCATAATCGATAGGACATTATTGACCTCAAAGACCACCGCATTAATTAAGTTCGAGGCCGTGGTTTTTTGGTAATACTCGGTCTTAGCGCGCAAAAGTCTGGCAAACATTTGTTCACGCAGCTTCAACAAAATATTGCTAATGACCTTGGTTAGCAGATAGTTAGAGAGAAATTGGGCCCCGCTGCGCACAATAGCCAGGCCCACCAGGAAGACTGGGACCAACCATAGTTGATCATTCATCTTTCCTGAAAAGCCATCGTCCAAAAGGGGCTTCATCAGAGCCGGGATAGAGGTCTCCGAGGCTGCAACCAGCGCCATGGCCAATAAAGAGCCAACAATTAGGCGGATATGGGGGCGCAAATAGCCAATTAATCGATTTAGGGCTTGACGGTCTGAAGCATTCATATAATGAATTATGCCCACCTTATCAGTCATACTCATCACTCGGAACGAGGAAGCCAATCTTGGGGATTGTTTAACCTCCTTAGACGGGCTGGCTGACCAAATTGTAGTGGTAGACACCCAAAGCACTGACAAAACCCTGGAGATTGCCAAAGCCCATGGGGCGCTAATCAGCTCCCCCGACGATTGGCCCGGCTTTGGCCCCCAAAAAAACCGAGCTCTTGACTTAGCAAACTCCGATTGGGTCCTATCGCTTGATGCCGATGAGCGCCTGACCCCCGAACTACGTGCGGAGATCAAAACGGTTCTTAGTCAACCGCAAGCCAATTGCTATGCCATCCCACGCCTATCGTGGTACTGCGGACGCTTTATGCGTCATTCCGGCTGGACGCCCGACTACGTTGACCGCCTTTTTAAGCGAGGGACGGCTCGGTTCTCCTCTGATTTGGTGCATGAACGTTTAATCCCACAGGGGCCAGTTCTCAAACTTAAGCATCAGATGCTTCATTACAGTTTCATGAACGCCGAGCAGGTTAGAGCAAAAATGGAGCGCTATTCCACCGACTCCGCCCAACAGGCATTTGCCAAAGGCAAAACAGGGAGTCCAATCAAAGCCATCTTGCATGGAGCCTGGTCATTTATTCGAACGTATTTCTTACGGGCTGGATTTTTAGATGGCCCTCAAGGCTTTTCCTTGGCATGCTCCAATGCGCAAGGCACGTATTATCGCTACATGAAACTTTGGCGACTCCATCAAATGGCCCGAACCCATAACCCAAAGGTCTAAGATCGTTTATGTTCAAAATCTCAATCCTACTTGCCACCTATAACTGGCCTGAGGCTTTGCGTTTTTGTCTCGAATCATTAGAAACTCAAACCGATCGAAACTTTGAGATCATCATCGCCGACGATGGCTCAAAACCAGAGACCGCAACGCTAATTCATTCAATGAAGGAGCGCTCCAAGCACTCGATTCAACATATGTGGCAAGAGGATCAAGGGTTCCGGAAAACGATGATTCTTAATCAGGCCATCCGGGCCGCCCAAGGTGAATACCTCATATTCTTAGATGGTGATTGCATTGTGCAACCTGATTTTGTAAAGCGTCACCGTCAGCTTGCCAAGCCGCGAATAATGGTGACTGGCAGTCGCGTACTTCTTAGCGAATCATTAACCCAAAAGATCCTAAGTTGGCCACAGTGGAACTTCGCAGCCTTCAAAAGCAATTTAATTAGCTATCGCTTAAATGGTGGAATTAATAAGTTCTGGCCCATCGTGCTGAAATTGGGTTCGGGTGCATGGCGCATTTATCAGAAATTTGTTTGGCGCCGCATTAAAGGTTGCAATATGGCATGCTGGAAAGAGGATGCACTGGCAATTGGTGGTTTTGATGAGTCTATGACTGGCTGGGGTCACGAAGATGCTGATTTTGTCTTTCGTTTGCAACAAGCTGGCATTCGACGTCAATCTGGTGCATGGTCAACCGAAGTATTTCATCTGTTTCACCGAATCTCTGATCAGTCCAAGGCTGCTGAGAATGCACAGCGAGTCCGTGAAAAAATCATGGCCAAGGCTGGTATCAAGGTATGAACGATCCAAGCCGAGTTCTTTTTATCGCCACGCGACAAATTGGTGATGTACTGGTCACCACACCCCTAATCCAAGCGGCTCGCCGAATTTGGCCTAAGGCTCAATTTGATTTCTTGGGTTATCGCGGTAAGCTCGATATGCTCAGGGGCAATCCGGAAGTTCGTGAACTGATTGAAACCTCCGAGCATCCCAATCCCTGGGAATATCTCAAACTCTTTAACCGTTTGTTCCAACGTTACGATCTAGCGATCATCACCCAGCCTAGTGATCGAGCCTATTTTTTCGGTTCACTCGCAGCGCTTCGCCGAGTTGGCGTGGTGGTGCAAGATACTCCAAAGAGCCGACAAAAAAGTGCATGGAAGCGCTTTGTCTGCATGCACTCAGTTCCCGTCGATTATTTTGATCAGCACGTCATTATTGAAAAACTCAAGCTTCTCGAGCCCTTCTACCGCGCCAAGGGTCTCGACCTTTTTGCAAATCCAATCTCGGTGACTCCTCCCATCGGCCAAGTCCTTACCCCGGTAATACAAAGCCAACTATGTCATCCGTATGTGGTTATGCATCCAGGTCCGCTCAATGGCTATAAGCGCTGGCCTTTGGCGTATTGGGCTCAATTGATTAAAGAGCTTGTCGCCCAAAAATATCAAGTGGTCTTGAGTGCATCGCCTGCAGAGCAGGATCTCTCCCTCAACCGAGATATTCTTTCCTTGCTCGACCGCGAGGCCGTACCATCGGTTGTTGATAGTAAAGGGCAGCTCAACTTGCCCCAAGTTAAAACCTTGATAGATGGTGCGGCTTTATATATCGGTGTCGATACATCAGTAACGCATCTTGCCGCCGCCTGCGAAATCCCAACGATTGCTTTATTTGGACCCACACCACCCACTAATTTTGGCCCGTGGCCCAATGACTTTATTGGTGAGCGCCCTTATCAACTTCGGGATCGAACCCAAATTGTAGGCAAGGTATGTATCTTGCAAGGTCCGGGCGATTGTGTTCCCTGCCGAAAGGCAGGCTGCTTTGATACGGCCAATAGCAAAAGTGAATGCCTTGACCTGCTGGAGCCCAGTCAAGTAATCGAGGCTACTAGAAAAATGCTGAGTCGAAGTACTCGGTCGTCTTAACGTCGCTTGACGTAAAACACCATTGTGTCGCCCTCATTATCTGTGGCGATGAGTTCATTACCGGTTTGCTTACAAAAGGCAGGAATATCATGCGTCGCGCCCGAATCAGTTGCCTTGAGTTTTAAGACCTCACCGGTTTGCATTTCTGCGAGAGTTTTCTTGGTACGCAAAATAGGCAAAGGGCAGTTCATGCCAATGGCGTCCACTTCGCGATGAACCACAATCGAGCTTGCTTCACTCATTTCATTCTCCTAATTCACACCATTTTAGCGACGAATCACTAAATCCGCTCGGCAACCCATGCATCGACAGCAGCGAGCGCTTGACTTAAACCGCTGGGATCGCTACCACCAGCCATGGCCATTTCGGGCTTACCGCCACCCTTACCGCCTACTTGCTGGGCCACAAAATTCACGAGTTCGCCCGCTTTGATCCGATTGGTCGCATCACTGGTCACCCCAGCAATGAGGCTTACCTTGCCATCGTGAACCGCGGCCAAAACAATCGCGGCTGACTTTAATTTCGCTTTCAAGGCATCCATCGTGTCGCGCAATACCTTGGCATCCGCTGAATCTAATTGAGCGGCCAAAACTTTGATACCTTGTAAATCTTTTGCCTGGTTAATCAAATCCTCACCTTGGCTAGCGGCTAATTTAGCGTTTATACGCTCCAGCTCGCGCTCGACATGTTTGAGTTGATCTTGCAGCTGGCTAACACGTTGCGGCAGATCATGAGGAGCCGTCTTTAATAATTGTGCTGCCTCTTGCATCTTCGATTCAAGACCGTGAACAAAATCCATTACGTTTGTACCGGTCACCGCTTCAATCCGACGAATACCAGCGGCCACTCCGCCCTCAGAAATAATCTTAAAGCTGCCAATATCACCTGTTCTCTTGACATGGGTTCCGCCGCATAACTCTTTAGATGAACCAATTTCCAGTACGCGCACACGCTCACCATACTTTTCGCCAAAGAGCATCATGGCTCCAGTCTTTTGTGCATCCTCCAGAGCCATCACATTGGCAGTGGTTGCTGTATTGGTCAAAATCTCATGATTGACCATCTGCTCAATGCGAGTGATCTCTGCTTTTGTTATGGGGGCAGTATGCGTGAAATCGAATCGAGTCTTCTCCGCATCGACCAAGGAGCCCTTCTGTTGAACATGATCACCAAGGACCTCGCGTAAAGCTTTGTGTAGTAAATGGGTCGCGCTGTGATTGCGCATCGTTTTGGCACGCAAGCCCGTATCCACACGCGCCTCAACCACATCCCCAAGCTTTAACTCGCCTTCTTGAAGCTCGCCTTGATGTCCAAACACATCGGCCTGGATCTTAAAGGTATCCGCTACGATGAATTGCGATTGCTCAGTTCGTAACTCGCCACGATCGCCGACTTGACCACCAGACTCCGCATAAAACGGGGTGCGATTGAGGACCACGACTGCACTTTCGCCCGGCCGAATCGAGTCGACTGGGCTACCATCACGATACAAAGCGGTGATGCGAGCATCCTCAATCAATACTTGCTCGTATCCCAAGAATTGAGTGGGTTCACCCCGATAATCTAAGCCCTGAGCCATCTTAAATTTACCGGCAGCCCGTGCTTGATCACGTTGGCGTTGCATGGCCGCCTCAAAGCCAGCTGAATCGACACTGACTCCGCGCTCCCGACAAACATCAGCCGTGAGATCAAGGGGGAACCCAAATGTATCGTGCAGACGAAACGCGGTTTCTCCATCTAAGACTTTTTGGTTATTTTGAAGCGCAGCTTCTAGGATCTCCATACCATTGGCAATGGTCTGGAAAAAACGTTCCTCTTCTTGTTTGAGCACATCCATGACCCGCGCTTGCGCTTGGCGCAACTCTGGATATGCATCGCCCATTTCAGCGACCAGGGCGGGTACTAACTGATGAAAGAAAGCTTGCCTTGCACCCAACTTATACCCATGACGGATAGCACGCCGCGCAATGCGCCGCAATACATATCCACGCCCTGCGTTTCCAGGAATGACTCCATCGACCACAATAAAACTGCAAGCGCGAATGTGATCTGCAATCACTTTCAGCGATGGGCTGTCTAGATCACAACCATTTGCCCCGGCGCGATCAACCGCGTCCTTTGCCGCTTGCAGAAGATGAACAAATAAATCGATTTCATAGTTGGAGTGCACATGCTGCAAAACAGCAGCAATCCGCTCCAAGCCCATACCAGTATCGACACTGGGCTTGGGCAAGGGATGCATCTCACCGGCCTCATCGCGATTAAATTGCATGAAGACGTTATTCCAGATCTCAATGAAACGATCGCCATCCTCATCCGGGCTACCCGGTGGGCCACCAGCAATTTCTGGACCATGGTCATAAAAGATTTCAGTGCATGGCCCACAGGGTCCAGTGTCACCCATCATCCAAAAATTGTCTGATGCATAACGTGCGCCCTTGTTATCGCCAATGCGCACGATACGCTCTTTCGGTACGCCAATTTTTTTTGCCCAAATATCATAGGCTTCATCATCCTCGGCATAGACGGTGACCCATAACTTATCTTTGGGTAATTTGAAAACTTGGGTTAGGAGCTCCCAAGCAAATTCAATCGCATCCTCTTTGAAATAATCCCCAAACGAGAAATTACCGAGCATCTCAAAGAAGGTATGGTGACGAGCGGTATATCCGACGTTATCAAGATCATTATGTTTGCCGCCAGCACGAATGCACTTTTGAGCCGTAGTTGCCCGCTGATAGGGTCGCTTATCAAACCCCAAAAAGACATCTTTAAATTGATTCATCCCAGCATTCGTAAATAGCAAGGTGGGGTCATCCCCTGGAACCACAGGGCTGGAGGCCACGATTTGGTGACCCTTGGAGGCAAAATAATCGAGGAAGGCTTGGCGGATTTCGGAGACTTTCATCCGCAGAATTATCGCATTGGCACAGAATTAGGGCAAACCCTTAAAGATGCCCATACTCAATCCCTTACAATCACAAATCGACTAAAAATAGCCCTTTACGAAAAGGCAGCAATTGCTACAAAGGAGACAAATTTTGAATATTCGTAATAAAAAGGATTTTGGCGCTGGGATCATGTACATGGTCTTTGGTTTATTTTTTGCGCTTAATGCCTTGAATTACAAAATGGGTACTGCTGCCAAAATGGGTCCAGGTTACTTTCCATTTTGGCTTGGGGCACTACTAACCGCTCTCGGCTTTTTCATTATTTTGAAATCAATGTCATCCAAAAATACGAAAGAGGATATCGGTACTTGGAATTGGAAAATTGTGATTTGGATTGCAGGATCGGTAGCCCTTTATGGATTGCTATTGCCAACGCTCGGTTTTATGTTATCTATTTTTATTTTGGTACTCGTTTCTGCTAGCGCGAGCCATGAATTTACTTGGAAAAGTACGGTACTAAATGCAATTTTCTTAGTGACTTTTACATATCTTGCATTTGTACAGGGATTAAACCTGCAATTTCCTTTACTCCCAACCTTTCTCGAATAACCGATTGAACGGAATAACAAATGGAATTAATAAATAATCTTTCATTGGGCTTCGAGACTGCATTTACGATGCAGAATCTCATGTACTGCTTCATCGGTTGCTTGCTTGGTACTCTAATTGGTGTCTTACCTGGTCTTGGCCCGATTGCGACGATCGCTATGCTTTTGCCAGCAACCTATGCCCTACCTCCAATTGCTGCGCTCATTATGTTGGCCGGTATTTACTATGGTTCGCAATATGGAGGATCAACAACGGCGATCTTACTCAACATCCCTGGGGAAACATCCTCAGTGGTAACCGCGATTGATGGCTACCAAATGGCTAAACGCGGACGCGGAGGAGTTGCTCTGTTTACTGCGGGCATGGGTTCATTTTTTGCTGGCTGTGTCGCTACTTTAATTTTGGCAGGTTTTGCCGCACCCCTTGCGGAAGTTGCATTTAAATTTGGTCCTGCTGAATACTTTTCTCTGATGGTTCTTGGATTAATTGGCGCTGTGGTCTTAGCCTCTGGCTCTCTAGTTAAAGCGGTTGGCATGATTTTATTAGGCCTGCTGCTTGGCCTCATTGGTACCGACGTGAACTCAGGCGTTGCACGTTACTCCTTTGACATTCCTCAGCTAACCGATGGTATCGGTTTCGTTTCAGTTGCAATGGGTGTTTTTGGCTTTGCTGAAATCATGCTCAACTTAGAGAAAAAGGGTGCGGACGAATCCTTTCTAAATAAAGTAACAAGTCTAATTCCTGCATGGTCGGATATCAAACGAATGGTTCCATCGATTTTGCGAGGTACTACGATTGGCTCATTACTCGGTATTCTGCCTGGTGGTGGAGCTGCCCTAGCTGCGTTTGGCGCATATACCGTTGAGAAAAAAGCGTCAAAGCACAGCGATGAATTTGGCAAAGGGGCGATTGAAGGCGTTGCTGGACCAGAAGCTGCAAATAATGCTGCAGCACAAACTTCATTTATCCCTTTATTAACACTTGGTATTCCACCCAATGCCGTGATGGCCCTCATGGTTGGCGCTATGACTATCCATAACATTCAACCAGGCCCTCAGGTAATGACGAGCAATCCGACCCTATTTTGGGGTCTGATTGCATCCATGTGGATCGGCAATATTATGCTGATCCTCCTCAACCTCCCTCTAATTGGTATTTGGGTCAAGCTTTTGAAGGTTCCGTATCGCATGCTCTACCCAGCGATCTTGGTCTTCTGCTGTATCGGGGTCTATACAGTTAATAACTCGATATTTGATATTTTTGTGACCGCAAGTTTTGGAATCATTGGCTATATGTTCTTTAAATTTGGTTGCGAGCCGGCACCACTGTTATTGGGTTTTGTATTGGGTCCCATGATGGAAGAAAATTTCCGTCGCGCGCTCCTACTATCTCGTGGCGACTTTACAACCTTCGTCACTCGGCCGCTCTCTTTGAGCCTCTTGATTGCAGCTGCTCTTTTACTGATAATTGTTACTCTTCCAGCGATTAAAAAGAGTCGTGAAGAAGTATTTACTGAGGAGTTATAGGACTTTCCTAAAATTTACTTTGTTTATTTATCTGGCCCGCTGTTGCGGGCCTTATTTTTTGACATCCAGAACTAGTCAAGCGGTCTTCTCTACAATACTGGGATGTCTACGCAATCTGCAAACCCGGTTGAGCCCTCTAACTTCTTACGGCAAATCATTGATCATGATTTGGCTAAAGGTATCTATGCCAATCGCGTTGATGCAAATGGTAAGCCCCTACCGGCCGTAGTCACCCGCTTTCCACCAGAGCCTAACGGCTACTTGCATATTGGCCACGCCAAAAGTATTTGCCTCAACTATGGCCTAGCGAGAGACTATGATTCACTGCCTTCGGGTGGCCGCTGCCATATGCGACTTGACGATACCAATCCCACCAAAGAGGATGTGGAGTATGTCGACAGCATCTTAGATGCGGTGCGTTGGCTGGGGTTTGATTGGCACCACAAAGGCGTCGAACATTTGTATTACGCCAGTGATTACTTCGAGCGCCTTTATGAGTTTGCGCAAATCTTGATGCGCCATGGCAAAGCCTATGTCGACAGTCAAAGCGCAGAGGAAATTCATCAAAATCGCGGTAACTTTTCTACGCCGGGCGTTAATAGCCCCTATCGAGATCGCTCGGCTGACGAGAACATCGCGCTTTTAGAGAAAATGCGTGCCGGTGAGTTCCCCGATGGCAGTCATGTGGTGCGTCTAAAGATTGATATGACTCACCCCAATATCGTGATGCGTGACCCAGTCATTTATCGTATTCGTCATGCTCATCATCATCGCACCGGCGATCAGTGGTGCATTTACCCTTTGTACGACTTTACTCACTGTATTTCAGATGCGCTTGAGAATGTTTCACACTCAATTTGCACTCTCGAATTTGAAAACAATCGTCCGCTCTATGATTGGATTCTCAACAGTCTGAAAGAGTGCGGAGTATTTGGCGGTCCCTTACCCCATCAATACGAATTTGCCAGACTCAATCTCACGTACACCATTACGAGTAAGCGTAAACTCCTGCAACTCGTCGAGGAAGAACGCGTTGACGGCTGGGACGATCCTCGCATGCCCACCATCGTCGGAATCCGCCGTCGCGGTTATACGCCAGAAAGTATTCGTTTATTTTGTGAGCGAATTGGCGTATCCAAAGCCGATAGCTGGATTGATATGAGTGTTCTCGAGCAAGCCTTACGCGATGATTTAGATGCGCGGGCTCCTCGCGCCAGCGCAGTCTTAGCTCCACTAAAACTCGTAATTGAAAACTATGATGATGCCGCAAAAGAACCCTGTTCGGCTCCCAAGCATCCACATCATCCCGAATGGGGCAAACGCGAGTTTCATTTTGGGCGTGAGCTGTGGATTGAAGCCGATGATTTTCAGATGAATCCAGAAAAAGGGTTTTTCCGTCTTTTCCCACCCAAGGATGGAGTTGCTGGTGGGCGCGTACGCTTACGTCATGGCTTTGTCATCGAGTGTACTGGCGTCAAACTCGATAACCAAGGTAAGGTCACTGAGGTTCATGCTCGCTATTTCCCTGATAGCAAAAGTGGTACACCGGACTCTAATAATTACAAGGTGAAGGGGAACATACACTGGATTAATGCTAAAGAAGCTGTACCCGTTGAGGTTCGTTTATACGAGCATTTATTTACCGATCCACACCCCGATAGCGGTGATAATGATTTTCTGAGCTTTATCAATCCGGATTCCAAAAAGGTGATTCAGGCCTATGTGGAACCCAGTATGCAGAGCGCCGAGCCTGAAGATCGCTTTCAATTTGAGCGGCATGGCTACTTTGTGGTTGATCGCAAAGATAGCGTACCAGGAAAGTTAGTCTTTAATCGCAGCGTTGGTCTAAAAGACAGCTGGAAATAATTACAAGGTTTTTAAATAGTCCTTGACCCGAGGGTATTTCAGGGGACGCTTTAGTTCCCCTATTCGTTGATTACGCACTCGCCGTGACTCAGCCATGAATGACCACATCATGGGGCCCACCCGAGCACGCACTTCATCGGGCGGCAATCGCTGGGGCTTTGGCAAATGCAATGCGCTGGCAACCTCATCAAAATAATCGCCCATTTTTTGCTCACTACCATCGCATGCATTAATCACGCGTTGCGGTTTACCGATAAATAAGGCCGCGCAGATGAGCCGAGCAAGATCGTCCGCATGAATATGGTTCGAATACGCATCAAATGGCTCTTGCAAAGCAGGGGTGTTGTTTTTTAAGCGCTCGATCGGTAAGCGATTGGGTCCATAAATTCCAGGCACACGCAAAATGGTTAATGCAACACCTTGTGAAGCTGCCCAATAACGGAGTGTTTGCTCTGCATCAACGCGTCGCTTCGCCCGCAGACTGGTAGGTTGTAGTTGACTAGTCTCGTCGACAAAATCACCATTGCAATTGCCGTACACTCCGGTCGTACTGATGTAGACCAGACGTCTGACAGAACGCCCCTGCTGGGATAAAATTTGTATTAAATTGCGGGTGCGTTGATCGAACTCACCATCTTGCGCTGGTGGAGCTAGATGAATGACCGTTGTTGCTAAATGGGCAATTCGCCATAAAGTCTCAGAGTGGTCAAGATTTCCCTTAATGGGTGTGATGCCATGCTTTCGAAGCTCGGCAAAGCGCTCAGGACTGCTGCTTAATGCGAAGATCTTGGGTCGACTTTGCGATTGAGCGAGCGTATGTCCTTGCAGTTGCTGCGCAACCCGAATACCGATATCACCGCATCCAATGATGAGGATACGGGGACGACGAAATTGGCTGGATTTGGACATCATAGAATTAACATCGTAATGATTTATTGGGAGAAGTGGAATTGCAGTACCAGGTGGAACTAAAAAAGAGTGGCAGAACATTCACAGTGGAAGAGGATGAGACTGTTCTGGAAGCGGCCATCCGCCAGGGCGTTCAACTACCCTATGGCTGCAAAAATGGCGCCTGTGGCTCATGCAAGGGAAAAGTGCTCGAAGGCCGAATGGAGCATGGAGACCACAGCCAAAGTGCCCTGAGCGCCCTCGACGAAACCGCGGGGGCGACCCTTTTGTGCTGTGCCCACCCAAAATCCAATGTGCTGATTGATGTTCGCGAAATCCAGGGCGGAGGGGATATTCCTGTGCGCAAAGTACCCTGTCGGATTCAGGTGATTACATATCCAAGCAATGATGTTGCAATTCTGCAACTGCAACTGCCTGCAAGTGAACGTTTTCAATTTTTAGCCGGTCAGTATCTGGAGTTTTTACTTAAAGACAATAAGCGTCGTGCGTATTCGATTGCCAGCGCGCCGCATCAAGAGGGCCCCATTGAGTTGCATATTCGCCATCTGCCAGGCGGTCTCTTTACTGACCCCCTCTTTGGTCAAGGGGCGGATGGAAAATCAATCAAAGAAAAAGATATCTTGCGTTTTGAAGGTCCCCAAGGAAGTTTTTTCTTGCGTGAAGACACTCAGAAACCAATTATTTTCTTAGCATCCGGTACGGGCTTTGCGCCGATCAAATCCATTCTGCTACACATGCGTGAAAAGAAAATTGATCGTGAGATCTATTTCTACTGGGGCGGTCGACGCCCCAAAGATCTCTACATGGATACTCTTTGCCAGGAGTTTGCTAGCACCCTGCCTCGCTTCCATTACATTCCGGTTATTGCCGACGCCTTACCTGAGGATCACTGGACCGGCCGGACAGGCTTTGTTCATCACGCTGTAATGGCAGACTTCCCAGATCTCAGTGCATTCCAAGTCTATGCCTGTGGTGCCCCGATTGTGATTCAATCGGCCCAAACGGATTTTGTAGAGCAATGCGGCCTGCCCGAGGATGAGTTTTATGCTGACTCGTTTACCAGCGAAGCTGATCTAGCGCATGCCTAATTCCATGATCTTTGGGCTGAATTCCCTTTTTACACCGATCTTTTGTATGATTGTGCTATGAATCAACTTTCTGATCCCCGTCCTGTTGATGCCCATTCGGTGATGTATATCACCAAGCGGCCCGACATCATCATGATGGAGGGTAAGGGTTCGTGGTTGGTTGATCAAAATGGCAAGCGCTACTTGGACTTCCTCCAAGGATGGGCCGTGAATTGCTTGGGGCACTGCAATCCTGGCATTGTTGCTGCGTTAAATGAGCAAGCTCAGAAATTAATTAACCCTAGTCCAGCGTTCTATAACGAACCGATGATTCGGTTATCCGATTTACTGACGAGCCATAGCTGCTTTAACAAAGTATTTTTTGCTAATAGTGGCGCCGAAGCCAATGAGGGCGCTATTAAGCTTGCCAGAAAGTGGGGGCAAATCCACAAAGGCGGTGCTTATGAAATTATTACCTTTGATCATAGTTTTCATGGGCGGACCTTAGCAACGATGAGTGCATCGGGCAAGCCGGGCTGGGATACTCTCTTTGCCCCCCAAGTGCCAGGCTTTCCGAAGGCTGATCTCAATGATATTGAATCGGTTAAGCGCTGCATCACCGATCAAACGGTTGCCGTCATGCTTGAGCCTGTCCAGGGTGAAGGTGGCGTCATTCCTGCTGATGATGCCTTCATGAAAGAACTGCGCCAGCTCACTAAAGAACGCAATCTATTGCTCATCGTTGATGAAGTGCAGGCTGGTTTTGGAAGAACCGGTAAATTGTTTGCCTACCAACACTTTGGGATTGAGCCCGACATCATGACCCTTGGTAAAGGAATTGGTGGAGGCGTGCCACTCGCGGCCCTTTTATGCACCGATGCAGTCGCCTGCTTTGTGCCTGGCGACCAAGGTGGTACCTACAACGGCAATGCTTTGATGACTGCGGTCGGGATTAGTGTGATTGAACAACTCTTAGCTCCTGGCTTTTTGGACTCAGTGATTCAAAAAGGAGCATTCCTGCAAAGTGAATTACTGAAACTTTGCTCTGAGTTCGGGCTAAAAGGCGAGCGTGGCAAAGGTCTTCTTCGGGCTCTCATGCTCGGTAAAGATATCGGCCCCTCCTTGGTCGAGCTTGCAAGAGATTACGAGCCCGAGGGCTTACTGATTAATTCGCCTAGACCCGATCTACTGCGCTTTATGCCTGCACTCAATGTCACCGAAGAGGAAATCCTCACGATGTGTGCTACCTTGCGGGTCTTGCTAAAGAAACTGACTTAAGTCTCTTTGGCCTCTTTAGTTTTTATATCCACACCCAAATACGCTTCACGGACCCGGTCGTCATTGAATAACTGATCGGCTGATCCCGATAAGGTAATCGCTCCACTCTCCATCACATACGCTCGGTCTGCCATGGATAAGGCCAAGCGGGCATTTTGCTCGACGAGCAAAATCGTCATGCCCTGCTGATTGAGCTTTTGAATCACCTCAAAAATGGTTTCTACCATCAGTGGTGCCAGCCCCATCGAGGGCTCATCCAATAAGAGAAGCTTTGGCTTAGCCATCATGGCCCGAGCCATCGCTACCATTTGCTGCTCACCACCAGAGAGGGTGCCAGCCAATTGCGACAAACGTTCGCGCAGGCGCGGAAAGGTTGCCAGTACTACCTCAATGTCGCGGTCAATACTCTCCGACAATTGAGAACCCTGGCGGATGTACGCACCCATTTGCAGGTTCTCCAAAATGGTCATTCTGGCGAACACCCCCCGGCCTTCTGGCACCAATCCAATCCCAAGCTCGGCCAACTCATAGGCCGGCCGCCCCCCTATGGCGTGCCCTAAGAATTGAATCGATCCGGCGCTTGGCTTGAGAAGGCCAGCGATTACTTTTAGCGTCGTTGTTTTGCCCGCACCATTTGCGCCGATCAAGGTAACCAACTCTCCAGCGTTAATATAAAAATCAATCCCTTTAACGGCGGCAATTCCTCCATACGACAACTTTAGATGCTTGAGCTCTAAAAGAGGTGTTGTGCTCATGCTGCCGCCCCGCCCAAGTAAGCTCGGATCACCTCTGGATGACTGCGTACCGCATCGGGCAATCCATCGGCAATCACCTTGCCATAATCAAGCACCGTCAAATGATCACAAAGACTCATTACGAGATGCACATCGTGCTCAATGAGCAAAATAGTTTTGCCATCAGCTCGGATCTTTAGGATTAATTCTTTTAGTTCCAGCTTCTCGCTTGCATTCATCCCGGCTGCCGGTTCATCAAGAGCCAATAAAATCGGTTCAGTAGCTAAGGCGCGCGCAATTTCAAGACGTCGTTGGTAGCCGTAGGATAAATTTTTAGCCTTATGCCGCGTGTAGTCTTGCAAGCCAACATACGCGAGCAAGGCAAGTGATTTTTCACGGATAGCGCGCTCTTCACGGCGATTGGATTGCGTACCCAAGATAGCGCCCCACATCCCAATCGAGGAGCGGCAATGGCATCCCACCATGACGTTCTCTAGTGCAGTCATCTCTTTAAATAAGCGAATGTTCTGAAAGGTTCTAGCAATACCTGCTTGGGTGACCTGAGATACTGAATGGGGAGAATACGGCCGGCCCTGGAGCTCAAATGTTCCCTGATCGGCCGGATATAAGCCGGTGATGACATTAAAGAAAGTGGTCTTGCCAGCTCCATTGGGACCAATCAGTCCTCCAATTGCTCCAGCGCGCACACGAATGCCCACATCATCAAGCGCCTGAATGCCTCCAAAGCGCTTCGATACTCCAGAAATCGTTAAAAGATCGCTCATCCGTTTGAGGCTTTCAAGGTGTCCGGTTTTTGCCAAATGCCATTGGGTCGATAGAGCATGATGAGGATCAGCGCTAAGCCATACAGTAACTGACGAATAATTTCGGTATCGACGAGGACCGATCCAAAGAGAAACTGCTGAATGGGGGCAGCGATGCTACGCAAGAGTTCAGGGAAAACAGCGAGTAAGATTGCCCCAAGAATCACCCCGGGAATATGCCCCATACCGCCCATCACCACCATGGCTAGAACCACAATGGATTCCCATAGGGTGAACGACTCAGGCGACACAAAGCCCTGAAAGGCGGCAAATAATACCCCTGCGGCACCTGCAAAACTTGCGCCAATCGCAAATGCCAGTAATTTCATATTACGAGTCTCAATGCCCATTGCTTCCGCGGCGATCTCATCCTCACGAATCGCTACCCATGCGCGACCAATGCGGGAATGCTCTAGACGTGAGCAAACCAAAGCAACCAGTACGGCAAGGATTAAGAAAAAATAGAAGAGTAAATACAGCGAAGGAATCTCTAGGCCCCAGATGCTGATTGGCTTTGAGAGCTTGATACCAAAGAGGTCAATTGGATCAATGTTGCCAATCCCCTTAGGCCCATTTGTCAAATTAAGGGGGCGATCCAGATTATTTAAGAAGATCCGAATAATTTCCCCAAACCCTAAGGTCACAATCGCCAAATAATCGCCGCGTAACTTTAACGTTGGAAATCCTAGAAGCACTCCAAAGATCGCAGCTAGGCCAAAAGAGAGGATGAGTGCGCCCCACAATGGAAAATGAAGTCCTGCAGGAAAAAGTGCGGCAATCGCAGGAAATTGGGTGGTGAGATGGGGCGAGGCCAGCAAAGCATAACTATAGGCGCCTACTGCATAAAAAGCGATGTAGCCCAAATCAAGTAAGCCCGCAAAACCAATCACCACATTGAGGCCTAATGCGAGAACGATGTACAGCAAGGCAAAATCCAAAACGCGAACCCAGTAGTTGCCGCCAACCGAGCCCACAATCCATGGTAGCGCTAATAATATGATCGCACTGACAACCCAAAATCGTTGTTGATCACGACGAGATGTGCGATAAAAAAGTTGTTTAAGCACGATCCGATACTCGCTCACCCAATAAACCGCGAGGCCTAAATACCAACACTAAGATTAAAACCATGAAGGCAAAAATATCTTGATAGTTAGACCCTAAGAGACCTCCAGTCCAATCGCTAATGTATCCAGCCCCAATTGCCTCGATCAGACCAAGTAAGAGTCCACCTAACATCGCCCCCTGAATATTGCCGATGCCTCCCAGCACTGCAGCCGTAAAGGCTTTTAATCCAGGAATAAATCCCATTGAGAAATGCACATTGCCGTAATTAGTTGCCATCATGATCCCAGCAAGGGCCGCAAGTGCACCCCCCAACATAAACGTGATCGAAATGACCTGGTTGGGATTAACGCCCATTAGTGCAGCCACATTCGGTTGCTCAGCAGTTGCGCGCATCGCCCGTCCGAGCTTGGTCTTTTGGACAATCAAGAGCAATAAAGCCATGACCGAAAAGGACGTAATAATAATCACAATTTCCTTACCCGTAATGGTTGCCCCTAAACCAAAGACATCGATAGGTGTTGAGGGCAATAGCTGTGGATAGGTCATGGGATTGCGTGACCAGATCATCATGGCCAAAGTTTGTAATAAAACCGAGACGCCAATCGCAGAAATCAATGGTGCCAAACGAGGTGCATGGCGCAACGGCCGATAGGCAAAACGCTCAATCAAATAGCTGACCATGGCGCACACGGCCATGGTCATCAATAAAACTAGAACCAATACTACCCATGGTGGCAAACCCAGTGGTAATTGCGTAATCAGCGTAATCAGGGTGAGCGATACCATGGCTCCGATCATGAGAACTTCGCCATGGGCAAAATTAATGATTCCCAAGATCCCATAGACCATGGAGTAGCCCAATGCAATCAAAGCATAGATACTGCCCAGTACTAGGCCATTCAAAATCTGCTGCAGCAGAATATCCATCAACAGTCAGCCTATAAAAAATAAGCACCGCAGTGGGTGCTTATTGTCTTATTGGATCTTAATAATATCGAGGACTGACTTCTTCTTGTCCTTGTAATCGTACAGCGTGATAACACTCTCTTTGAGATCGCCTTTACCATCAAAAGCAATGTTACCAATCAAACCCTTGATTTGCGTTTGCGGCATAGCAGCCAGGATCTTCGCTGACTCAACTGAGTTAGCCCGTTTCATCGCATCCACAATTACATAAACCGCATCATAGGAAAATGGTGCATAGATATCGACATCGATATTGAAGCGCTCTTTATATTTCTTCTGGAACTCTGGGCCCGCTTCCATTTTTGCAAGAGCCATAGCTGCTTCTGAGCAAACCACGTTGTTAATTGCGTCACCAGCCAGTTCGGCTAATTTATCGGTACAAATTCCGTCGCCACCCACAATTTTGGCTTTGATCCCCAACTCCTTGGCCTGCTTAGCTAAGGGGCCACCCGTGGCATCCATTCCGCCATACATGATGACATCAGGCTTACCGGCCTTCACTTTAGTGAGAATGGCCTTAAAGTCAGTTGCCTTGTCATTGGTCGCCTCGCGGGGCAATACTTTAATACCAGCTGCTTTGACCGTTTTCTCAAACTCGTCAGCAAGGCCCTTGCCATATTGGGTCGAATCATCAATGATTGCCACCACTTTTGCTTTTAAATTCTTGGCCACATAATCGGCCAAAGCTGGGCCCTGTTGCGCATCGGTCGCCACCAAACGAAAAGCGGTTTTGAAGCCCTGCTTGGTATATTCAGGATTAGTTGCCGATGGAGAAATTTGGGCAATGCCAGCATCATGGTAAATCTTTGATGCAGGAATCGTGGTCCCAGAGTTTAAGTGACCCACCACTGCTACGACTTTCGCATCAACTAATTTTTGAGCAACTTGAGTAGCGGTCTTGGGATCCGCGGCATCATCCTCCGGAACTAGCTTTAGCACCACCTTCTTACCATTGATGGTTAGCCCCGCCTTGTTGATTTCCTCAACCGCCAAAACTGCACCGTTTTCATTTTGCTTACCCATATGCGCAATGGATCCAGTCAGTGGAGCCACATGACCAATCTTCACGTCGCCATCATTGGCCTTGCCTCCACAAGCTGCTAATAATCCAACTGTTGTAAGCGAAAGTACGCTATATGAAAACACCCTTTGATATGGTTTCATGGGCAAATCCTCCAAGTGAATGAATAGAGATTAAACAGGATGCGTCAGGTTTTTTGGTAAAGAGAAGGTTACATCCTCCACAACCCCATCCAAAGATCGAATGTGACGTGGACCAAACTCTTGAATACGAGCCACGATCGCTTGCGCGAGACTCTCTGGTGCAGATGCACCTGCGGTTAAACCAACACGCTTCTTACCTTCAAACCATTCGGGGCGAAGCTGATCGGGCGCATCAACCATGTAGGCCGGTACGCCTAATTTTTCAGCCAATTCGCGCAGACGATTAGAATTCGAGCTCGCCTTACTTCCCACGACAATCACCAATTGAACTTGGGGCGCCATGAATTTCACGGCATCTTGTCGATTTTGAGTAGCGTAACAAATATCCTGCTTTTTTGGTTGAATAATTTTGGGGAATTTTTTGGTGAGTGCATTCACAATTTCTTTCGTTTCATCCACCGAAAGAGTCGTTTGGGTCACAAATGCTAAACGCTCATCAGCAGAAAAATTGAGTTTTTCTACATCGGTCAGGTTTTCAATCAAAACAATTCCACTATCAACCTGTCCCATGGTTCCCTCAACTTCTGGGTGGCCAGCATGACCAATCATGAATACCGTAAACCCATCTTTGCACAACTTCACCACTTCAACATGCACTTTGGTCACCAAGGGGCAGGTTGCGTCATACACTTGCAAGCCTCGCTCGGCAGCGTCTTGGCGAACCTGCTGGGAAACCCCGTGGGCACTGTAGATCACTATCGCTCCACGCGGAATTTCATCGATCTCGTCAACAAATATGGCACCCTTCGCACGCAATTCATCAACCACATATTTGTTATGCACGATTTCATGACGCACATAAATCGGTGCACCAAAACGACTGAGAGCCTCGTTCACGATGTTGATCGCTCGATCGACGCCGGCACAAAATCCCCTGGGCTGCGCCAAGAGTATTTCAGCACTTTCAGACGGTAAAGGATTACTTTGCATGGATCTTGATTACAAAATGGCAATAATTTCTGCTTCAAAACTTAACTGCTTACCTGCGAGAGGGTGGTTGAAATCAAACCACGCACCCTCCTCATTAATGGATTGCAGTACACCTGCATATTGTGCACCGCTAGGCGCATTAAATTCAATCATATCGCCCGGGGCAAATTCTGGAACTTCATCGGTATTGGCTAACAATACATCCATACCCACCCACTGGATGAGCTCGGGCTTGTGCTCCCCAAACGCATCTTGCGGGCTTAGAACAGCCGAGCGCATTTCACCAACTTTCGCGCCAAGTAAAACCCTCTCAAAACAGGGGGCGAATTGACCCGTACCCAATTGCATCGTCGCCGGCCGATCGTCGAAGGTGTTGATGTAATCCTCCCCGCCAGGGAGGGTCAATCGATAGTTGATGGTCAAGAAAGAATCGGGGGAAACGGTAGGCTCACTCATGCTGCCATTGTAGCCAGAGAGACACAGAATCACCCAATCTCGCAATGGCCAAAAGCACAACAGCCCCGTGAGAAATTAATCCGCCAAGGCGCCGCCTCCCTATCTGATGCTGAGCTCTTAGCTATTTTTCTGCGGTCTGGGGTTAAAGGTAAAAGCGCTGTTTCATTGGCACAAGATTTGCTCAGTCAATTCGGAGGGATGCAAGGCCTCGTGAACGCACCTGTTTCTGATATTTACCGCTGCCATGGGATAGGGCCGTCAAAATGGGCTCAAATCAAGGCCGCTTATGAGCTGGTGAAACGCTGCCTTCATGAAAGCCTCTCTCAACAAGCGATATTCTCATCCTCAACCCAAGTCAGGGAGTTTTTACAAACCAAAATTGCCAGACTGGAGCACGAGGTATTTCTTTGTCTGTATTTAGACAACAGCAATCGCCTCATCGAGTGCCAAGAGCTCTTTCGGGGATCGATTGATCAAACCGCCATTTACCCCAGAGAAATCATTAAAGAATGTCTTAATCGAAATGCTAGCGCCCTGGTGATTGCCCACAACCACCCTGGGGGCAACCCACTTCCCAGCCCCAATGATGAGGCCATTACCCACGAACTAAGGCAAGCACTCCGCTGGGTCAATATTGCGCTCCTGGACCATTGCATCGTGGCAAAGCATGGTTTTTTCTCATTTTCGGATGCAGGTTTAATAGAAAGGCCTATAAATGAGAGTGTTTACTAACTTTTTGCCGTGATCCAGTCGGAATAGTGAGGAAACTCTAGCGCCAAAGACCAGATGCCTGCTACAATCGATGTTTTTCGTACTGAAGGAGTGTGTCATGGCAAAAGTTTGCCAAGTCACTGGGAAAAAGCCGATGGTCGGCAACAATGTTTCCCATGCAAACAACAAAACAAAGCGTCGCTTTTTGCCTAATTTGCAAAATCGTCGTTTCTGGGTTGAGTCTGAAAATCGTTGGGTTAGCTTACGCTTAACCAACGCCGGACTTCGTTTAATTGACAAGAATGGTATTGATTCTGTTTTGGCAGATCTTCGTGCCCGCGGACAAGTTTAAGGACTGAGTAATGGCTAAAGGCGCACGCGAGAAAATCAAGTTAGAGTCGACCGCAGGTACTGGTCACTTTTACACTACCACTAAAAACAAACGCACCAAACCCGAGAAAATGGAGATCATGAAGTTTGATCCAAAAGCTCGTAAGCACGTTGCTTATAAAGAAACTAAGATTAAGTAATTCGTCTTAACGTCAAAACTAAAAACCCGTTCATATGAACGGGTTTTTTATTAGGCTGGATTAGAGTAGCGCCGCAAGCGAAGCGAAAATTCCTTGAGGGAGTGTGGACCAGCCTCTTCGGCCCGATTACACCATGAACGCAGCTGTCCCAGCAATTGCTCACGAGTGGCGTTTGAGCGCCCCCAAATTGCATGCAGCTCACGACGCATCTCAATCATCTTGCGCAACTGAGAATTGGTTTTCATAAGTTCTTCGAGTTTTTCTTTCTCACGCACTGTCAATTTAGCTTCATCCTTATAAAGCCAATCGCGCGCATCCTTCAGGTGCGATGCAAATTCCTGCATGTGCTGAAACTCATTTGCAATGCACTGCTTTAGGGTCTTGCTATAACGCGCCATGATCTCGTAGCGATTAGCAATAATAGCCTCTAAGGTTTTATCATCCGCAGGACGCACTTCAGAAAGAACGGGCTTGGGAGGGACTTTTTTCACCTTTGCCAAACCGAGTGAGCGCAAGGCGCATATGTAAACCCAGCCAATATCAAACTCGTACCATTTATTCGATAACTTGGCGCTCGTTGCATACGTATGGTGATTGTTATGAAGTTCTTCTCCACCAATCAGGATACCCCAAGGCACGATATTGGTTGATGCATCCTCACAGTCGTAGTTCCGATATCCCCAATAGTGGCCGATTCCATTAATGACGCCTGCGGCAGTAATGGGGATCCAGAGCATTTGCACAGCCCAAACGGTTGCGCCAATCGCACCAAATAAAAATAAATCGATGATGAGCATCAGGCCAACGCCTTGCCATGTAAAGCGCGAATAGAGATTGTGCTCAATCCAGTCATCGGGAGTACCGTGACCAAATTTTTCCAGTGTCTCTTTCTTTGCTGCCTCGACTTTGTAAAGCTCTGCACCGCGCAAAAGAACAGTATCGATTCCTAAAACTTGCGGGCTATGTGGATCTTCAACGGACTCGCACTTCGCATGATGTTTACGGTGAACCGAGGCCCACTCCTTAGTTACCATTCCAGTAGTGAGCCATAACCAAAACCGGAAGAAATGAGAGGGAATGGCATGAAGATCGAGTGCTCGATGCGCCTGGCAACGATGTAAAAAAATCGTAACACTGGCAATCGTAATGTGGGTCATGACCAGGGTAAAGATCACGATCTGCCACCAAGCCCAGTCCAAATAACCGTGGGCCAACCACTGGATCAATCCATCGTGCAAACTAGAAATGGCGCTCATCTCCAAATAAATCTCCCTGATTAACTGCGATCATGCTTCTAACCCTCAATTTTAAGGCTTTCGCTGCAAAATTGCCCCAAAGAATCCGTCGGTTCCATGCCTAGAAGGCAAAAGTTGCCACCAAGGCTTGTCCTTACTGGTGCCAATCGGAATTCCATCATGTAAAAAATGATGCCCGAGGACCTCTTTAGCGGATAAAAGCTCAAAATCGGGATGTTTTTCGAGGAAAAGGTTCACAAGCTCTTGATTTTCTTGATCTAAGAGGCTGCAGGTGGCATAAACCAGTCGCCCCCCTGGCTTTAGCAAACGGGCTGCCGACTCCAAAATAGATAGTTGGGTAGGAGCTAATTTGGCGATCTCGGTTGGCGTTTGGCGCCACTTGAGGTCGGGATTGCGTCGCAAGGTCCCCAATCCACTGCAAGGAGCATCCACTAAGACCCGATCAATTTTTCCTGCAAGGCGCTTAATTCTGGGGTCTCTCTCACTATCAATCCACATGGGATGCACATTGGATAGGCCGCTTCGCGCTAAGCGCGGTTTTAAGTTGGCTAAGCGTCGCTCTGAGGTATCAAATGCATAAAGGCGGCCGGTATTGCGCATCATCGCACCCAGGGCCAAAGTCTTGCCACCGGCTCCAGCACAAAAATCAACCACCATTTCTCCCCGCTTGGGATCGAGCAAGTGACACAAGATTTGGCTACCCTCATCCTGGACCTCAAACAAGCCGTCTTTCATCCAGGTCGAGCTTTGTAAAGCAGGTTTCCCAAAAATACGAATTCCCTCTTGAGAGTAAGGTGTTGGGTGGGCCTCAAACCGATTCGCACTTTGATTCATTTGCATCAGTAATTGATCGCGCGAGGTCTTTAAAGTGTTCACACGCAAATCCAGTGGCGCCGGCTTCATAAGAGACTCAGCCAAACGACCAGCCTCTTCCTCACCAAAAGACTGAACCATCGTGTTCCAAAGCCATTCCGGCAAATTATGTTTTACCAATCGCCCCAGCGCATCACGATCAACTTGGCCAAAACGACTGAGCCATTCATACTCCTCCTTTTGGACAACAAAGGCCAAATCAGCGAGTGCGCTCTCTAGCCGATTTGCGGTCCCAAGCCCCCCTTCGGATAAGGCTGAAACCAGGCCCAGCAAGGCTAAGCGGCGAGCTAAGGAACCAGAGCCACTGGCTGCAAATTGAGAAAACTCCTGCTTGCGGCGCAATACAGAAAACGCAGCCTCAGCGATTAAGGCACGATCCCGATTACCTAATTTAGGATGCGCCCGAAAGTAACGACTAACAACCCGATCAGCAGGCTGATTAAATTGCAATAATTCGGGGAGCAACTGTTCGAGATGCAAAACGTGCTGCGGTAATGCCTTTGCATGCGAGTAATTTTTTTGTCCTTGGGGATTAATCAATACAGGCGCTTTGGCATCCTTACTCTTTGCATACTTCTTTTCTTTCGAAATCTGCTTTGAAGTGTTAGAGGAGAATCGCGTCATGAACTCGCCGTTCTTATGGAAAAGGAATGTACTGTAACTCAGGTGGGTCAACACTCACTCGATTACCCGCAATCTGTAAACGCCCCTCAATAAACCACTCAACCGCTAATGGATAAATTTGATGCTCCGTCTTTAAAACCCGCGCAGCCAACTCGCTTGGTGTATCGGTAGGTAGAACAGGGACCTCACTTTGACAAATAATGGGGCCCTCATCTACGCCAGCGCTGACAAAATGGACCGTGGCACCGTGCACCCGATCCCCGGCCTCCAAGGCCCGTTCATGGGTATGCAAACCAGGAAAACGTGGCAATAAGGAGGGGTGGATGTTCATCATGCGCCCCTCATAGTGCCCAATGAACCCTGGGGTTAGGATCCTCATAAAACCAGCCAAAACAACGAGATCTGCACCAAAGGCATCAATTTGCTGCATCAATGCCTCGTCAAAGGCCTCCCGGCTTAAATAGCTCCGGTGATGAATCACCGCGGTGGGAATGCCAACCGACTTTGCAAATTCGAGTCCCTTGGCCTCGGGCTGATTGGCAATTAAGCCACTAAATCGCACATCCCATGATTTTGCTTTTGCGGCCTTGTAAATTGCCTCGAAATTAGAGCCACGCCCTGAAATTAAAGAAACGATTGAATGCATGACCAACAATATAATTCAAGGCTAGCCTGAAAGCGAACTGTGAAGGTATTTCGAAGACTGAAGCCCGCCCCGACCCAAGCACCATGCGCCCTAACCATAGGTAACTTTGATGGCGTGCATCGCGGCCATCAAGCACTACTGCATCAGTTGGTGGAGGGTGCGCGCGCGCGTCATTTGAGCCCCTGCGTACTCACCTTTGAACCCCACCCGCGAGAATTTTTTTCACCGCACGATGCGCCGCCCCGAATCCAGAATCTGCGCGACAAATTGATGGCCTTAGGTCAATATGCTGTCGATTCGATTGCAATTGAAGAATTTAATCAACCCTTCTCCCAACTCAGTCCCACTGAATTTGTGCGTGAGATATTGATTCGAAAACTGAATACCAAATGGTTGCTAATTGGTGATGATTTCTGTTACGGCGCCAAACGCGCTGGTAATTTTGATAGCTTGGTGGCCGCCGGTAAGCAGTATGGTTTTGAAGTTAGTCGCATCCCAAGCATTCTCGAGAGCGAAGAGCGAATCTCGTCTTCACTACTAAGACAAGCTCTTGATCAGGGTGATATGCAGCGTGCCACAGAACTACTCGGCCGCCCTTTTTCAATTTCGGGTCACGTGTTGTATGGAAAGCAACTGGGACGCACGCTCGGATTTCCTACCATCAATTTAGCGGTTTGCGCACGTCATCCGCATGCCAAACCGGTGACGAGCGGTATTTTTGTGAGTCAAGTGCATGGCTTGGGGGAAAAGCCTTTACCTGCAGTCTCGAGCTTAGGAGTGCGGCCATCCGTCGAGAGTACCGGTCAGGTTCTTTTAGAAACCCACATCTTTGATTTCAACCGATCCATCTATGGTCAAGTGGTTTGCGTAGAATTACTAGCTCGACTGCATGAAGAACGAAAATACCCGGACCTAACCACCCTACAAGCTGCTATTCGAGATGATGCCCAAAAGGCTCGTCAATACTTTCTAAAGAAAAATTCGTATGTCTGATAAATCTCCAAACTACCCGGTCAATTTGCTTGAGACCAGCTTTCCCATGCGCGGTGATTTACCCAAGCGAGAACCCAAATGGGTGGAAGAGTGGCAACGCAATAAGGTCTATGAGGCGATTCGCAAGGCTCACGCTGGCCAGCCAAGTTTTATCTTGCACGATGGCCCTCCCTACGCCAACGGCGATATTCATATTGGTCATGCGGTCAATAAAATTCTGAAAGATATGATCGTCAAGTCCCGTTGGTTAATGGGTTTTGACGCCGTCTATGTGCCAGGCTGGGATTGCCATGGCATGCCCATTGAGATTCAAATTGAAAAACAATTTGGCAAAAACCTACCTACTGCTGAGGTACAAGCCAAAGCTCGTGAATATGCGCAGGCTCAAGTTGCAAAGCAGAAAAAAGATTTTCAACGCTTAGGGGTTCTTGGTGAGTGGGATCAGCCCTACCTCACCATGGATTTTCAAAATGAGGCTGATGAGATTCGTGCGCTTGGTGAGATCTGGAAAAAGGGGTACGTCTTTCGTGGATTAAAACCAGTGAACTGGTGCTTTGATTGCGGCTCAGCCCTAGCCGAAGCAGAAGTGGAATATCAAGATAAAACGGATCCGGCGGTTGATGTTGGTTTTGCCTTTGATTCCAATCAGAATGCAAAACTTGCCAATGCATTTGGTCTCAAAGAACTACCCAATAAACCGGGTATGGCAGTGATTTGGACCACAACCCCATGGACCTTACCAGCGAATCAAGCCTTAAACGTTCACCCCGATCTTGAATATGCGCTAGTTGAAACCGATCAGCGCTTGCTACTACTGGCCAAAGATCGTGTGAAGGATTGCTTGGAGCAATATGGTCTCGAGGGAAAGGTTATAGCAAGTTGTAAGGGAAAGGCGCTTGAGGGAATTTCCTTTTGGCATCCCTTGGCTAATTTAGACCCTGGATACAAACGCTTAGCTCCAATTTACTGCGCTGATTACGTCACACTCGATACGGGAACAGGCCTAGTGCATTGCGCGCCAGCCTATGGTGAAGATGACTTCAAATCCTGCAAGGCCCACGGCTTAGTTGATCACGACATCATCAATCCAGTCATGGGCGATGGTGTGTATGCCTCCTCTTTGCCGCTCTTTGCTGGTCAACATATTTGGAAAGCTAATCCAAACATTGTGAAAGCGCTTGGTGAGGCCGGCAGCCTTCTGAAGAGTAAGTCCTACACACACTCGTATATGCATTGCTGGCGACACAAGACTCCGATCGTCTACCGTGCGACCTCGCAATGGTTTGCGAGCATGGATAAGAAACCAGCTGGCGAGAAGGCCTCATTGCGAGAAACCGCCTTGGCGGGAGTTGAGAGTACGCATTTTTATCCGGCCTGGGGTAAACAACGCTTACACAGCATGATTGCCAACCGTCCCGATTGGACTCTTTCCCGCCAACGGCAATGGGGTGTGCCCATGGCTTTCTTGATTCATAAGGAAACGGGTGAGCCCCATCCCCGCACTCCAGAACTGCTTGAGCAAGTCGCTCAATTGGTTGAAAAAAACGGGATTGAAGCTTGGCAGAATCTAACGGTTGAAAGTTTGCTGGGTGACGAGGCAAGCGCCTATGAGAAAAATCGTGACACGCTGGATGTGTGGTTTGACTCAGGTACAACCCATTGGCATGTCATGCGCGGCTCACATCGCAACGCACTATATCGCCAGGAATCTGAGGGTACAGAAGGTCGTTGGGCAGATCTTTATTTAGAGGGCTCCGATCAACATCGCGGTTGGTTTCATTCATCACTCTTAACGGGTGCCATGCTCGATGGCAAACCCCCGTATCGTGCCCTCTTAACCCATGGCTTTACGGTGGATGGTCAAGGTCGCAAAATGAGTAAGTCAGTGGGCAATGTGATTGCGCCTCAAGAAGTGGCTGACAAACTAGGTGCTGAAATTATTCGCTTGTGGGTTGCCTCGACAGACTACTCGGGAGAGATGTCGATCTCCGATGAGATTTTGAAACGGGTTGTTGAAAGCTATCGACGCATTCGCAATACCTTACGTTTTCTATTAGCAAACCTCGCAGATTTTGATCCTCAGGTGCACCATCTACCTGCCTCCGATTGGCTAGAGATCGATCGCTATAGCGTTGCACTGGCAGCTGACTTACAAAACACCATCGAAACACATTACCGTGATTATGAATTTCATCCAGCGGTCTCAAAAATATTGGCGTTTTGTTCTGAGGATTTGGGTGGCTTCTATTTAGATATTCTGAAAGATCGTCTCTACACCATGCCTGCAAATTCGGTCGGACGACGCTCTGCTCAAAACGCCTTATTTCATATTAGCCAACACTTACTTAAGTGGCTATCGCCCTTCCTGAGTTTCACGGCTGAAGAGGCTTGGAAATGCTACCCACACTTTGCCAAGTCAACCGACAGCGTATCGATCTTCACCGAAGAATTTGGATCCTTTCCTGAAATTAAGGACGCCCAATCCTTGCTTGCTAAATGGCAACGCATTCGTGAAATCCGCTCTGACATTACGAAAGCCATCGAGCTTGAACGTGAAGCCGGGAAGATTGGATCTTCCTTGCAAGCTGAGTTGCTGATCCAAGTGGGTGCGACTGATTTTGAGTTACTGCAATCGATTGCTTCGGATCTTCGCTTTGTAACGATTACCTCAAAAGCGGAGATCGCAAAATCCACCGATGGCAATATTCAGATCACAGTGAGGCCAAGCGCCTACCAAAAATGTGCGCGTTGCTGGCATCACACAGCTGATACTGGATCCCATCCAAACCATCCCGATCTCTGTGGACGCTGCATTAGCAATCTCGATGGCGCCGGTGAACTTCGTCTGTTTGCATAAACATGGCTCGAGCATCCTCCCAAGAAAGCTCAAGTAAATGGTATGTACTGCTAGCCCTTGGGGTATTGATTGCTGATCAAATCACCAAGTGGTGGGCCCAAATGAGCCTGCCGATGGCTCAGGCGATCAAGGTCACTGATTTTCTGAACTGGTTCTTAATTTATAACCCGGGTGCTGCCTTCTCTTTCCTGTCTCAGGCAGATGGTTGGCAACGCTGGTTCTTTACCGTCATTGGGATTGTTGCTGCCGTTGTGATTATCTGGCTCTTACAAAAAAATACGCACGATCGTCCGTTTTGCCTTGCCCTTTCCCTGATCCTTGGTGGAGCCATCGGGAATGTTCTAGATCGCTTACTGTACGGCGCTGTGGTTGATTTTATTGATGTGCACTATGACGGTTGGCACTGGCCAGCCTTCAATATTGCTGATAGTGCGATCTCAATTGGTGCTACATTAATTGTTATCAATGAAATACGACGGGCCATTAAAGACCGCCCCTAAAGTCAAATCGATTTGGAACCCGCGCATGGCCTCGTTAGCAAACAAAAAAATTGTTTTAGGAATCTCTGGTGGAATTGCGGCGTATAAATCCGCTGAATTGGTACGCGCGCTCATTCAAGAGGGTGCCGAAGTTCAGGTTGTGATGTCAGAATCCGCCATGCAATTCATTACGCCCGTCACCATGCAAGCGCTTAGCGGCAAACCAGTTTTTAGTAGCCAATGGGATCCACGGATTAGCAATAACATGGCGCACATTGAGCTATCCCGTAAGGCTGATGCAATTCTGATTGCCCCTGCTAGCGCCGATCTCATGGCAAAACTATCGTTGGGCTTGGCGGACGATCTGCTAACGACCATGTGCCTAGCACGCGATTGCCCTCTTTTGATTGCGCCCGCCATGAATCTACAAATGTGGGCCCATCCAGCGACCCAACGCAGTCTCAAGCGACTTCAAGACGATGGTGTCACCATTCTTGGCCCTGGTAGTGGTGACCAGGCCTGCGGAGAAGTTGGTATGGGTCGGATGCTGGAGCCCTCCGAGTTATGTGAGCAACTAGTTGCATTTTTTCAGCCACAAGTTTTAAGTGGAAAGCGGGTACTCATTACAGCCGGTCCAACATTTGAGGCCATCGACCCAGTCCGTGGTATTACCAATCTCAGCTCCGGGAAAATGGGATTTGCGATTGCCCAAGCGGCTGTTGAAGCGGGTGCAGAAGTTCACCTGATCGCCGGGCCTTGTGATTTGCCCACTCCTTTGCAAAGCACCGGAAAAATTAAGCGGACGAATGTGATCACGGGCGAAGAGATGCATCGTGCCACGCTCGCCTCTGCAAATTGCGATGTATTTTTTGCGGTTGCTGCCGTTGCCGACTGGACAATTGCCAATCACGCTCCTCAGAAGATAAAGCGTCAAGAGCAGTCTGGGCTGCATTTAGAGTTTCGTTCGAACCCCGACATCTTGCTCGATATGGCCAAGTTGGCTAAGCGCAAATCAAAACCATACTGTGTTGGCTTTGCCGCTGAAACTGATCGTTTAGGTAAACACTCCAAAGAGAAGCGAATTCGCAAGGGCATTCCAATGATTGTGGGAAATATCGGCCCCACGACCTTTGGTCTCGATACCAACGAGATCCTCGTGGTTGATGAAAAAGGCAGTAAAAACCTAGGACGTGCCAGCAAGTTAGAACTTGCCAGAAAACTCATTGCCATCGTTGGCTCCCGCTTACCTTAAATAGGACTATCAATCGTGCAAGTTCTTCAAGTCAAAATCCTCGATGAGCGGATGCGCTCTCAAATGCCTAGCTATGGCACCCCAGGCAGTGCTGGATTGGATTTGCGGGCCTGCATTGACCAGGCAATCGAGCTTGTACCAGGTCAAACTGAGCTCATTCCAACAGGTCTGGCAATTTATATTGAAGATCCCCGCTATGCTGCGATGATTCTGCCGCGCTCAGGACTGGGTCATAAACACGGGATTGTGTTGGGCAACCTGGTCGGATTAATTGATTCGGATTACCAAGGTCAATTGATGGTGAGTGCTTGGAACCGAGGCTCTACCGCGTTTCGGTTAGAACCGATGGAGCGTTTAGCGCAGCTCGTAATCGTTCCAGTGCTTCAAGTGGAACTCAAAGTGGTTAGTGAATTCGAGAGTAGTACCCGGGGTACGGGTGGCTTTGGGAGCACTGGACGCGGATAACTCCGCGCCCAGGGACTTCTTTAGATTTCTTCGACTGGCTCGATACTCGCCTTGCTCGATTTGCTCGGCGGCTGATTCGAGGACTGAATCTGAAGCTGCACCTTACCATCCTCATCAATATCCACCAGCACCGAACCACCATGGGCTAAGCGTCCAAAGAGCAATTCATCGGCCAAGGCTTTACGCACCGTATCCTGAATAATTCGCTGCATCGGTCGCGCACCCATGAGCGGATCAAAACCATGCTTAGCCAAATAAGAACGTAAGGCGGGGCTAAAGACCGCATCGACTTTTTTCTCATGCAATTGCTCCTCGAGCTGCATGAGGAACTTATCCACCACGCGCATAATGATGGACTCATCCAAAGCCTTAAAGGACACGATCGCATCTAAGCGGTTTCTGAACTCCGGGGTGAAGAACTTCTTGATGTCTGCCATTTCATCACCCTGCTCACGTGCATTGGTAAAGCCCATGGTCGACTTTTGCATCGCTTCCGCACCCGCATTGGTGGTCATGATGATGATGACATTACGAAAATCCGTCTTCCGCCCGTTGTTATCCGTCAGGGTGCCATGATCCATCACCTGCAAGAGGATATTGAAAATATCGGGATGCGCCTTCTCAATTTCGTCGAGCAATAAAACGCAATGCGGTTTCTTTGAAACGGCTTCGGTTAACAAGCCGCCTTGATCAAAACCAACGTAACCAGGAGGTGCGCCAATCAAACGGCTTACCGCGTGACGCTCCATGTATTCCGACATATCAAAGCGGAGCAGCTCAATACCCATGATGAAGGCTAACTGTTTCGCAACCTCGGTCTTGCCAACCCCGGTGGGGCCCGAAAATAGGAAGGAGCCAATCGGTCGATCAACCTTCCCTAAGCCAGCACGAGTCATCTTGATCGCGCTCGCAAGGGCCTCAATTGCCGGGTCTTGACCGAAGACGACGCTCTTAATATCGCGATCCAAGGTTTGTAGCTTGCTGCGATCATCGACCGATACCGATTGCGGTGGGATACGCGCAATCTTTGCCACAATTTCTTCAATCTCTTGGCGGTTAATGGTTTTCTTCTGCTTTGATTTGGGGAGAATGCGCTGAGCGGCACCTGCCTCATCAATCACATCAATCGCCTTATCGGGCAAATGCCGATCATTAATGTAACGAGCAGACAATTCAGCAGCGGCTACGAGTGCGGCGGCAGCGTACTTGACACCATGGTGCTCCTCAAAGCGTGACTTCAAGCCACGCAGAATTTGCACCGTTTGATCCACGGTGGGCTCTACCACATCAACTTTTTGGAAGCGGCGCGATAGGGCTGCATCCTTTTCGAAGATGCCACGGTACTCAGTAAAGGTGGTTGCCCCAATGCATTTGAGCGTGCCACTCGATAGTGCTGGCTTTAACAGATTGCTCGCATCCAAGGTTCCGCCAGAGGCAGCACCGGCACCAATCAAGGTATGAATCTCATCAATAAAGAGGATGCCATGTGGATTGTCTTTTAATGACTTCAGGACGCTTTTAAGTCGCTGCTCAAAATCACCACGGTATTTTGTCCCCGCCAGCAATGCGCCCATATCCAAGGAGTAAACGGTCGCGTTTGCCAAAATCTCTGGAACCTCGCCCTTCGTGATTCTCCAGGCCAGGCCCTCCGCGATCGCGGTCTTACCGACGCCAGCCTCACCAACCAAAAGAGGATTATTTTTACGCCTACGGCATAAAACCTGAATAACGCGCTCGACCTCGCCCTCACGACCAATTAATGGATCAATCTTGCCCTGACGCGCCATAGCATTGAGGTTTTGGGTAAATTGATCGAGAGGACTTTCTTTGCCACTGCTTGCAGCCTCCTCAGTATCAGGACTCGCCTCAGCTGCTTTTGCGGGTTCCGTGTTGTCTTTACGAACACCGTGACTGATAAAGTTCACCACGTCCAAGCGGGTTACCCCTTGCTGTTGCAAGAAATACACTGCATGCGAATCTTTCTCGCCAAAAATAGCTACCAACACATTCGCGCCAGTCACCTCTTTTTTGCCATTCGAGGTCGACTGCACATGCATGATGGCGCGCTGGATCACCCTCTGGAATCCAAGCGTTGGTTGGGTATCAACCTCTTCGGTTCCAGGAACCACCGGGGTATTGTCATTAATGAAATTTTTCAGCTGGGAGCGCAACTCAGCGATATTGACTGCACAGGCCTTCAGAACCTCGACCGAGGTAGCGTTATCCAATAAAGCGGATAGCAAGTGCTCAACCGTAATGAACTCGTGGCGCGCTGCGCGAGCGTCCACAAAAGCCATATGCAAACTTACTTCTAGTTCTTGAGCAATCATGCTTCCTCCATAGTGCACTGCAATGGGTGACCCGCTTCACGGGAACGTTCTATGACTTGATGGACCTTGGTCGAAGCCACATCGCGGGTATAGATACCGCAGACGCCTTTTCCTGCCAAATGCACTTGCAGCATGATGCGAGTTGCTGTTTCTTGATCTTTATTAAAGTATTCCTGAATCACCATCACCACAAATTCCATCGGCGTGTAGTCGTCGTTTAACAACATCACTTTGTACATGGCGGGTACCTTGACCTTTTCGGCCTGCCGCTCCAACAAAACCGTGTCTTCCTTAAATGGGGTAACTGGGTTTCCTCCGGGGGGTGTTTTGGAATTACGACTCATGAGAAACATTCTAACCACACCGCAAAACTCTGCAATAAATCCACGTAAATCAGGTTTTCATCAGACGAAAACCCTTCAAAATCAAAGCATATTTGTAATATTGGGCCGTTTTTATGAAAAAAAAGGGTTTTTCCTAATGATATTGAGTCATATTTCCTTGACACCCCCTCAAAAAGGGCAAACAATCAACCCTGTGGTGTTTTTCTCGTTTGAGATTTACCTGCATTAGGCGTGTTGCGGAGTAAGACTGATCAAAAGGTATTTCCCCTCTTCACGGTTGTCTTTAGATTTTTGTAATGGAGTTCGCATGGCGACCGGAGTTGTTAAGTGGTTTAATGATGCAAAAGGTTTCGGTTTTATTAAACCGGATGATGGTGAAGAAGAGTTGTTTGCACACTTCAGTGCAATCACGATGAGTGGCTTTAAAACCCTCAAAGAAGGTCAAAAAGTAACGTTTGACATTACTCAAGGCCCAAAAGGTAAACAGGCAACTAATATTCAAGCTGCCTGATCACTAGCTGATCCCAAGTAAAAACCCCGGGCTTCAACCTGGGGTTTTTCTTTTGGAGTTCCTGCGAATTACATATTGTCAATCATGACCTGACCAAAGCCCGAGCATGAAACTTGAGTCGAGCCTGGCAATAAGCGCGCAAAGTCATAAGTTACCTTCTTCGAAAGAATGGCTTTTTCCATCGAAGAGATAATCAGATCAGCCGCTTCGGTCCAGCCTAAATGACGCAGCATCATCTCGGCAGACAAGATCTCGGAGCCAGGATTGACGTAATCTTTACCAGCGTATTTGGGAGCTGTGCCGTGGGTTGCCTCAAACATTGCGATGCTATCGGACATATTGGCGCCTGGAGCAATACCAATTCCGCCCACCTGAGCAGCGAGTGCGTCCGAAATATAGTCGCCATTGAGATTTAAGGTCGCAATCACACTGTACTCATTGGGGCGTAACAAGATCTGCTGCAAAAAGGCGTCGGCAATCACGTCTTTCACAATGATGTCTTTGCCGGTTTTGGGGTTCTTAAATTTACACCATGGGCCACCATCGATGAGTTGTGCTCCGAACTCTTTCATGGCGAGCTCGTAGCCCCAATCACGGAAACCCCCTTCGGTAAATTTCATGATGTTACCCTTGTGCACCAAGGTTACCGAAGGTTTGTCATTATCGATGGCGTACTGGAAGGCTTTGCGAACTAAACGCTGTGTACCCTCACGTGATACGGGCTTAATACCAATGCTGGAGGACTCTGGGAAACGAATCTTCTTTACGCCCATTTCTTTAATCAAGAAATCCACCATCTTTTTAGCACCTTCGGTGCCGGCTTCCCATTCAATACCCGCATAGATATCTTCGGAGTTCTCGCGAAAGATCACCATATCGGTCTTCTCGGGCTCACGCACGGGAGAGGGCACCCCTTTGAAATAACGCACTGGACGCAAGCAAACATACAAATCAAGGGATTGACGTAATGCAACGTTCAAAGAACGAATGCCACCACCAACCGGGGTTGTCAAGGGACCTTTAATGGATACAACGTATTCTTTGACCGCATCGAGGGTCTCATCAGGCATCCAAACATCTGGGCCATAAACCTTGGTCGATTTTTCTCCAGCATAGACCTCCATCCAAGAAATCTTGCGCTTACCACCATAAGCCTTCTCAACTGCGGCGTCGACCACCTTGATCATCACTGGAGTGATGTCCATCCCAGTACCATCCCCCTCGATAAACGGAATAATGGGGTTATTAGGAACATTGATTGAAAAATCTGGATTAACCGTAATTTTTTCACCGGCTGGGACTTTAATGTGCTTGTACATGATGCCTTTCTCCGTTTAACGAATATGGTATTTTCACATGAGGCAAAACTGCCTATTCCTGAAAATGTACTATTTTAATTCCCCGAGCCCTATGATCCAAAAATACTTGACCATTCTGGCGGCCTGTTTTTTATGCATCCTCACAGAAAATTCCGTTGCCCAAGGCTCCTCCCTGCCAATCATTGAGCTCAAGGCCGGAATGCACCGAATTGAGGCCGAACTCGCTGACACTCCAGCAGCACGGCAAACTGGCTTAATGTACCGAACGTTTATGCCTACTAATGCTGGAATGCTCTTTGTTTTTCCAGAAAAAGCCATTCATTGCTTTTGGATGCGTAATACGAAGTTGTCGCTGACCATCGCGTTTATTGACGATGATGGCAAGATTGTGAATCTCTCTGATATGGAGCCTGAAACCCAGAATAACCACTGCCCCCGAGCACCGGTTCGGTTCGCCCTAGAAATGAATCAAAAGTGGTTTGCGCAACGTGCCCTTGGGCCCGGCACGGTGATTACAGGTCTGCCAAAACGCTAGCAACTAGCCAAAGTGACATACGTAGTGCACTGGTTGCTCCGCTCGGATCACAAAATAACCGCCAGCCTCAACGGTCCATGATTGCCCAGCAGCAAAGGTCTGCTCCGCCTGACCATTGATGCTGACATATGCTGTGCCCTCAACGACTTCCATCACCTCTTTGGTACTGAGATCAAAGCGCAAGGTGCTGGGCAGGATCACTCCAACCGATTTTCGGACCCCATCGGGTAGTGTGACCGTATGCGATACGCACTTCCCGTCAAAATACACATTTGCTTTTTTGCCAACTGAAACGCCATCGAACTGCATATCAATTCTTCCGTAATTTAGTGATTATTTTGCACGTTTGCGTTTTGCGATTTCAGCAATCCGCATCCGCAATGCATTAAGTTTAATAAAGCCACCGGCGTCGGCTTGGTTATATGCGCCACCATCATCATCAAACGTTGCAATATTTTGATCAAATAAAGTATTGGCTGAATCGCGTGCCAATACAGAAACCGAACCTTTGTACAACTTGAGACGCACAACCCCGTTCACAGTCTTTTGAGTATGGTCAATTAGGGTCTGCAATGCTAAGCGCTCAGGCGACCACCAATAGCCGTTATAAATCAGCGCGGCATAGCGTGGCATCAGATCATCTTTGAGATGAGCGACTTCACGGTCTAAGGTAATGCTTTCAATCGCACGATGCGCTTTGAGCAAAATAGTTCCGCCAGGGGTCTCGTAGCAACCCCGGCTTTTCATTCCAACAAAGCGATTCTCGACCAGATCCAGTCGACCAATGCCGTGCGCACCACCCAAACGATTTAACTCGGCCAGCAGCTCGTGGGGCTTTAAAGACTTTCCATTGATCGCGACTGGGTCGCCTTGCTTAAATTCGATTTCAATCACCTGCGCTTGATCAGGGGCCTTCTCTGGGGAAACAGTCCAGCGCCACATCGCCTCTTCCGCTTCCGCATTTGGATCCTCGAGATGTCTTCCTTCAAAGCTGATATGTAATAAGTTGGCATCCATGGAATAAGGGGCGCCCCCTTGTTTGTGTTTCATCTCCACAGGGATGCCATGTTTTTCTGCATAGGCCAGAAGTTTTTCTCGGGAAAGCAAATCCCACTCACGCCAGGGAGCAATGACTTTGATTCCAGGCTCAAGGGCGTAGTAACCAAGTTCAAAACGTACTTGATCGTTCCCCTTACCGGTAGCGCCGTGGGACACTGCATCCGCCCCCACCTGGCGCGCAATCTCAATTTGACGTTTTGCAATTAGGGGGCGAGCGATCGACGTTCCCAGTAAATACTCACCCTCGTAAATCGTGTTTGCCCGAAACATCGGAAACACAAAGTCACGCACAAACTCTTCACGCAGATCATCAATAAAGATGTGCTCGGGCTTAATTCCGAATTTGAGCGCCTTGGCACGGGCAGGCTCGAGTTCCTCACCTTGGCCCAAGTCAGCAGTGAAAGTAACGATCTCACAGCCATAGGTATCTTGAAGCCACTTCAGAATCACACTGGTATCAAGGCCACCAGAATAGGCTAGGACGGCTTTTTTAATTTCGGACATAGTGTTTACGATCTCAATAAGTTAAGCAATCACTGCAATGATGAAGTTTGATTTTATAAGCGCCCGCAGAGCAAGAATTCCATCAGAGCTTTTTGGACATGCAGCCGGTTCTCAGCCTCCTCCCAAACCACACTCTGGGGGCCATCAATTACTCCCGCACTAACCTCTTCGCCGCGATGCGCAGGTAAGCAGTGCATAAAGAGCGCATCGGGATGGGCCAATGCCATTAACTGCTCGGTCACCATCCAGTTCTTGAATGCTGCCATCCGCGTTGCGTTCTCCGCCTCATATCCCATGCTGGTCCACACATCAGTGCTTACTAAATCGGCACCCTTGCACGCATCCTTTGGATCCGCACAGACCACGAGATGATTGAAGGCCGATGGTTGCAGGCGGGAGCGTTCCAACTGATATCCCTCGGGGGCAGAGAAACGGAATTCAAAATCCAGTTTTTCAGCTGCCTGAATCCAGGTATACGCCATATTGTTTGCATCACCAACCCATGCCACGGTTTTCCCCTGAATTGGTCCGCGTGCCTCGACATAAGTAAATATATCGGCTAATACTTGGCAAGGATGATACTGATTGGTTAAACCATTCATGACGGGAACACGCGAGTTGGCAGCAAAGCGCTCAATCGTCTCTTGCTCAAAGGTCCGAATCATGATGATGTCGGTCATCCGCGAGATCACTTGTGCGGCGTCCTCGATCGGCTCACCCCGACCCAACTGAGTATCGCGAGTGTTCATGTAAACCGCATGACCGCCCAACTGATGAACGCCTGCCTCAAAAGAGAGGCGGGTGCGGGTGGAGTGTTTTTCAAAGATCATGGCCAGAGTACGATCATGCAATGGGTGCCATGTCTCGTAGCGCTTAAACCGCTCCTTTAACCAAGCGGCACGGCCAAATAGGTACTCATACTCATCACGACTAAAGTCAGAAAATTGCAGGTAATGTCTGAGCACGTTAGGCGATTGTGGCTTGGCGAGTGATTGGCCATTCCCCAACTCTGCAAATGGAGTACTTGATGAGATCGAAGTGTTATGCGGCTTATTGTGCAAAAGAACGCTCCACTAAACAAAAACCCGCTCAACACGAGAGCGGGTCAGAAAATCGGTACTTCCTTAGGCCCGCAACAGGCCTAAAAAATTAGGCCATTGCTTTAATCGCAGCAGATAGTCGTGACTTCTGGCGCGCAGCCGTATTTTTATGGGCAATCTTTTTATCGGTAATCTTATCGATGGTCGATTGCGTAGCAACAAATACTTTCTTTGCAGCATCTTTATCGCCAGCTTCAATCGCTTTGCGAACTGCCTTAATGGAAGTGCGGAGTTTGGAACGCAAACTAGCGTTGTGAGCGTTGAGCTTCACAGATTGACGAGCGCGCTTGCGAGCTTGTGCAGTATTAGCCATTCAATTAACCTATCTAAACAAATAATTAGAATGAAATCAGTCCCTTAAAGAAAGCGGGGCTAAATTCATTAGCGTTACATGAGATCAAATATTCAATCTCGAAAACCTAACATTCTACCTTAAAGACCCCAAAATGCCCACCCCTCCCCCTAAATAAGGGAAAATCAGGCCATGAACCTCCTCTCTGCCGCAGCGAAGGTAAGCTCCCTGACCATGATTTCCCGCATTACGGGATTGATTCGGGAAACCTTGATCGCTAGAAGCTTTGGCGCCTCGGAGTGGACCGATGCCTTTAATGTAGCTTTCAGGCTCCCCAATCTCTTGCGGCGACTCTTTGCGGAAGGGGCCTTTTCGCAGGCATTTGTGCCAATCCTGGGCGAAATCTCCAATCGGGGAGAAAAAGATCAGACCCGAGCATTAATCGACGCAATTGCCACCATTCTGTTTTGGGCCCTCAGTCTCACGGTCATGATTGGGGTCTTAGCAGCACCGATCCTCGTTTTTATCATTGCAGCGGGCCTTAGGGATGGGGCCGCCTTTGAGACCACTGTCTTCATGACGCGCGTCATGTTCCCCTACATTGGTCTAATTTCCATGGTTTCGTTATCGGCCGGCATCCTAAATACTTTTGGACGCTTTGCGGTACCCGCCTTCACGCCCGTACTCCTTAATCTTTCCTTGATCGGTGGCGCCCTTTTCATAGCGCCCACCCTAGAACAACCGATTTATGCCCTAAGCATTGGGGTCATGATTGGGGGCATCTTGCAGCTAGTGATCCAGATTCCGGCTTTAATGCGACTCGGATTATTGCCTCGAATCGGCCTGCTCCCCCGAAAAATCAAATCCGCTTGGCAAAACCCCGATGCACGCCGCGTCTTAAAACTCATGGTGCCAGCTGTATTTGCAGTCTCCGTTGCGCAAATTTCCCTGATCATCAATACGAATATTGCCTCGCATTTGCAAACCGGTAGCGTTTCATGGCTCTCGTATGCCGATCGCCTCATGGAGTTTCCGACCGCTCTGCTGGGGGTTGCGCTTGGAACTGTTTTATTACCAAGCCTTAGCAAAGCAAATGCCGCCCAAGATACTGCGCAGGCTGGAGAGTTGTTGATTTGGGGCTTGCGCCTAACCTTTTTACTGGCAGCGCCCTGCGCGATCGCTTTGTTTATATTTGGCACACCAATCTCAGCTGTTCTATACCATTACGGGCAATTTAATGCGATGGATGTGGAAATGACTCGGCAAGCACTAGCTGCCTATGGTGTAGGTCTGATTGGTCTCATTTTGGTCAAGATCTTAGCCCCAGGGTTTTACTCGCGTCAGGATATTCGTACTCCCGTCAAAATTGCATTGGTGGTCTTGGTATTTACCCAGCTCGCGAATATTGGGCTCGTGCCACTCTTTGCCCATGCTGGCCTTGCGCTATCCGTTGGTCTTGGAGCCTGTTTAAATGCAGCTTTGTTATGGCTTGGGCTACGTCGACGTGGCGCCCTTCCGAGCGCGGTCGGCTGGTTTAAATATTTTAGCCAACTGCTTGTTGGCTTATTACCACTGAGTGTGGTGCTTTTTTATGGTGCACAGGCACACGATTGGCTTGCCTTACAAGTCAACCCCTTGATTCGGATAGGTCTTCTTGGTCTTTGGTTGGGTGCCGCAGCAATCATTTATTTTGCTAGCCTGTGGATCATCGGTTTGCGCTGGCAAAATTTTCTGCGTCATGCAAAATAGGAAATATGCCAACTCAACAACTTGACTACTTTGCCACCCTAGTTGCTGAGGACGAGCATTTTCCTCTAACGGAGGCATGCATTGCGGTAGCCCAGCATGCGTTTCCTGATTTGGATGTTCAGCATACCCTCGATGAGATTGATCAGCTAGGTGATCGACTCAAAAAACGAATTTCTGCTGATGCTTCTGCGGTGCAGCGACTCCAACAACTCAAGCATTTCTTTTATACCGAGCTTGGATTTGGTCCCAACCCCAATGATTTTTATGCCCCCGAGAACTCCTATCTGCATCATGTTTTGCAAAGTCGTCGAGGTATTCCGATTTCATTGGCGATCTTAATGATGGAGCTGGGTAATCAGATTGGATTAAAAATCCGTGGGGTGTCGTTTCCCAATCACTTCATGTTGCGCGTTTCCTTGCCGCAAGGCGAGATCATTATGGATCCGCTCACTGGCGCATCCCTATCGAAGCACGAACTTCAAGAGATGCTCGATCCGTATTTAGAGGCACGGGGATACGTTGGCGAGTTACAACTCCCGCTTAATATTTTTTTACGAGTTTCTAGTTGCCGCGAGATCGTCTCGCGCTTTTTGCGTAACCTGAAACTCATTTATACCGAACATGAGCGTTGGGAGCGCTTGTTGGGGGTTCAACAGCGGCTTGTGATCCTCTTGCCTGATGCCGTAGAGGAGATTCGGGATCGCGGCTTAATCTATGCGCAATTAGAGTATTTGCGCCCTGCCATCGATGATATGCAGCAATACCTCACCGAGGTTCCCAACGCCACAGATGCCGATGAAATACGGGAGCATATCGCCACGCTTGAGCATCAAGTGCGTCAACATTAATTTCAGCAGAGCGGATGCCGGCGAAGGTTTTATCCATTGTGGGCCCCACTGGGGTCGGTAAAAGTAATTTAGCGCTTGAGTTGGCTAGGGAGTGTCGCCAGCAGCATCAGAACATCGAGATCGTCAGCATGGACTCCGCCCTGGTGTATCGGGGAATGAATATCGGGACAGCGAAGCCCACCCCCAATGAGCAAGCCGAGGTTGTACATCATTTGATTGATATTCGTGATCCGAGCGAGAGTTATTCGGCGGCTCATTTTGCCAGCGATGCAAAACAATTAATTGAAGAGATCCAGGTGCGGGGACATATCCCATTGATAGTGGGTGGAACCATGCTGTACTGGCGAGCCTGGGTCTATGGGTTCTCAAAACTGCCGCCTGCAGATCCACAAACCCGCAGGCAACTCGATGAGGAAGCTGCCTTACTGGGTTGGCCTGGCATGCATACCAAGCTTGCTCAAATTGACCCAATCACTGCCAGTCGACTACAGCCCAACGATAGCCAACGCATTCAGCGAGCACTCGAGGTCTATGCATTAACAGGCCAGCCCTTATCCCAGTTATTTGAAGAGTCGCCAAGTGCGACAGGGCGCGACTCGGAGCATCTCGAACACGATGTTGAGGTAATTTCTCTAGAGCCTAGCAACCGCCAAGCTCTGCATGTCCGTCTCGAAGAGCGCTTTGATCAAATGCTGGAAAATAATTTCATCGAGGAGGTGCGCACCTTATTTGAGCGCGGCGACTTGCATACCAATTTGCCAGCAATTCGCTCAGTGGGCTATCGCCAAGCGTGGGAATACTTAGAGGGCAAGGTAGATTACCCGACGATGAAGCAAAAAGCATACGCCGCCACACGACAGCTTAGTAAACGTCAGGTGACTTGGCTAAGAGCGATGCAGCGGCATGCGTTTGACCCATTTAACTCAGAAGAACTTCAAGCCGCAAAATCAGTGGCGATGGCCACTCTCCAAGCGTCCTTTAAATAAGAATCGTTTGTGGCGCTCCTTGTGGACGCTGAGTGATATCGCCTAACAACCACGCGTTTAGACCTTGCTGTTCAATGCTAGTAATCACAGCCTTGGCTTCTTGTTGATTGACGACCACCACCATCCCAATGCCGCAATTGAAAACACGTACCATCTCCGCATCAGCAACGCCGCCTTTCATTTGCAACCAGCGAAACAGCGGTGGCATCGTCCATGAATCACGTCGCAGTACCGCCTGGGTGTTCTCCGGTAATACGCGTGGGATGTTATCAACCAAGCCGCCGCCGGTAATATGCGCCAATCCCTTTAAGGGATGATGCGACATCACATTTAAAAGTTGCTTCACGTAGATTTGAGTGGGTGCCATAACTAATTCTTGCAAGGTCTTACCTTCAATCGTCTCGCTCGGTTTTGCGCCAGCTCGCTCAATGATCTTGCGAATTAAGGAATAGCCATTTGAATGCGCACCACTAGACGCAATTCCAATGATCGCGTCGCCCGGCCGAATACTGGAGCCATCAATAATTTTGGATTTCTCAACCACACCAACCGCAAAGCCTGCCAAATCGTATTCACCCGGCGGATACATGCCCGGCATCTCAGCAGTTTCACCCCCAATTAAGGCGCAGCCAGCCAACTCGCAACCCTTGGCAATTCCGGCGATTACGGTTGTTGCTGTATCAACCGATAACTTGCCGCAGGCGAAGTAATCCAGAAAAAAAAGGGATTCGGCGCCTTGAACCAAAATGTCATTGACGCTCATTGCTACCAAATCTTGGCCAATCGTCTCATGGGCATTCCACTCAAAAGCAAGCTTTAGTTTGGTGCCAACACCGTCAGTGCCCGATACCAAAATGGGCTCTTTGTAGCGTTTGGGTACCTCAAATAAGGCCCCAAACCCTCCGATTCCAGCTAAAACGCCCTCGCGCATTGTCTTTTTTGCCAACGGCTTAATGCGGTCAACCAGGGCATCCCCAGCGTCGATATCAACACCCGCGTCGCGGTAAGACAAGCCTGGGGTTTTTGATGGATTATTCATAGATGGGTCTTCAAAAAAGGGTAAATCCTGCAGATCAGTCATTTACATCGTTAGAATCTCTGAATTCTAGAGTATGAAGGCCTATGGCTGAAATTTTTACCCCTTTTCTATTTGCATTTATTTTGGCTTACATTCTGAGGCCGCTAGTTCTGCGTCTTCAGAATCTAGGCCTTGGCAAAACCTTTGCCAGCAGTATCGGTATGCTTTTCGGGCTTGGCGTCTTCCTGATCATCCTATTACTACTGATCAATCTACTGCGCTATGAAATCCCCCTCATTAAGGCACAGCTACCCATTTGGCTTCAAAGTCTACAAACGTGGCTGGGGCCCAAATTACTCAGCCTCAATATTGAGATCGATTGGCTTGCCTTGCGGGATGCGATTACCCAAAAATTGACCGCCCATTTCTCTGCAAACGCCAACCAAATATTGAGTACGAGTTTTGAGACCATCTTGGCTTCTGGTAGCTCTGTGCTTGGCGGCCTCGTCAATATTGTGTTGATTCTCTTCGTCCTTTTTTATCTACTGATTGATTGGCAGCACTTCTTTGAATTACTCAAGCAACTACTTCCCATTCGCTATCAAGATACTGCGCTCAGACTGGCACTAGAAACCGACTTGTTACTATCGCAGTACCTGCGCGGGCAAATGCTGGTGATTTTGATTATGGCGGTTTTCTACAGCGCTGGATTGAGTTTGACGGGCATGCATGGAGCGCTTGGTCTTGGCGTATTTACTGCTTTGGTGATTGTGATTCCTTATATTGGAATTGCACTAGGTCTGATTCTGGCAGTCCTATCGGTCGTTTTGCAATTCGGGCTTGGGCCTGAACTCGTGATTGTGTTGGTCGTGTTTGGGATCGGCCAAGTGCTCGAGGGGTTTTTCCTAACCCCCCGTTTAGTAGGCGAACGAATTGGGTTACACCCAGTGGCGGTTTTATTTGCCTTACTAATCTTCGCTAAGTTATTTGGATTTTTTGGTGTGTTACTTGCCCTCCCAGCTAGCGCGGTTGTATTGGTATTAATCCGCTTTGCATGGTCGCAATACGCCCAAAGTAGCTGGTATCAAAAGTAATGGCCTCATCCGCACTGCCCCGTCAATTTGCGCTCGATATCAATCAAGCCCCCAAGCCTTCACTGCACAATTTTTTACCAAATGGTAATGAAGCGCTGATTGATTCACTGAATCAGTCCATCGCTCGTTGGAGCTCATCACCTAAAACCACCTCTCACTCGATTGAAGGGCGCTGGTTTTATTGGTGGGGGACCGATGGTGCTGGATGCTCTCATCTATTAAGTGCTATGGCAAACCAAGCTGAGCAACATCAAGTGGGTTTGATTCAACTATCCCCCAATGAACCGAGTGGCTGGGTTAATGCTGAGCACAAACTTGCTGCTGCTGTGAGCTCCGCACCCATCATCATGACCTTGGATGATATAGATCGACTGGATACGCATCAACAAGCGAGTCTTTTTCGCTTACTCAATTTCGTACATGCCTCACCACACTCGTTTGTGTATCTATCTGGGCATGCGCCCCCTGCACAATTGGAATTACGAGAAGACTTGCGCACCCGTCTTGGCTGGGGACTAATCTTTGAAGTTCATCCGCTATCTGATTCAGAGAAGATCGAGGCACTGTCGCGCGCTGCAAAAGAGCGGGGTCTGATCTTATCCAACGAGGTTTTGCCTTGGTTAATTCATCATTTCTATCGGGATATGCCAAGTTTGATGGCATTACTCGATGCACTCGATGCCTATTCTTTGGAGACCAAGCGCGCCATTACCCTACCCTTGGTTCGTGAGCTCTTACAAATATCCGGACATACACCATGACTCGTTTAGCCCTATTTGATTTGGATCACACCCTCTTACCGTTTGACAGCGATTACGAGTGGGGGCAGTTTCTGGTGCGCTTAGGTGTTGTCGATGGGGAGCAATACGCTAAAGCCAACGATCAGTTTTATGCCGATTACAAAATTGGTAAGCTCGATATTGATGCATTCTTACGTTTTGCCTTAAGGCCCTTGGCTGACAATCCACGTGCGCAATTGGAAGGCTGGCATCGTGCATTTATGCAAGAGAAGATCGATGGACGTCTGCATCCGCAAGCTATTGCCCTTGTACAACGGCATCTCGAAGCAGGTGATTTGTGTTGCGTAGTAACCGCCACCAATAGTTTTGTTACGCGCCCAATTGTGAACGCCTTTGGAATTGAACATCTGGTTGCTACTGAACCGGCGACTGAGAATAATCAACCGGGCGCGAACTTCACGGGTAGCATTGCAGGAATTCCGAGCTTTAAAGAAGGAAAAATTACTCGAGTCAATGATTGGTTAACTGGCTTGGGATTGCGTTTGGAATCCATTGAGCAAAGCTTCTTTTACTCTGACTCCATGAATGATTTGCCATTATTGGAAAAAGTAACGAATCCAGTGGCTACCAATCCAGATGCGCGCTTGCGTACAGAAGCCGAGAAGCGGAATTGGCCAATCTTAGAACTATTTGATTAAATTGATTCTGGCGCATCCTCATGATCACTAAATTCATCGATCGCTTATTGCGTCGAGGCCCCCGTCCAAAGTCGGATCAATCTGGGGCCACCCTAGTAGCTCATAAGGTTTCTAAGAAAACCCATCGCATCGATCCTGCCTTGCTTTCAAAAAATGCGGTCAAGGTCACTCATACCCTACAGCAGGGAGGCTATAAAGCTTATATCGTGGGTGGGGCAGTTCGTGATCTTGTTTTGGGGATCGCCCCAAAGGACTTTGATGTGGCAACGAATGCCACCCCCGAACAAGTCCAAAAATTATTTAGGCGCTCACGCTTGATTGGGCGTCGCTTTCAGATTGTGCATGTCACTTATTTTGGTAAAGAGCGTCCTGAAATCATTGAAGTCTCTACCTTTCGAGCCGTATTAGAAAGCGTGGGCGAGCATATTGCCGAGAGCGGTCGCATTCTGCGTGACAACGTTTGGGGCACGCATGCCGAAGACGCTGCCCGCCGTGACTTTACGATCAATGCAATGTATTACGACCCCAGCACAGAAACGGTGCTCGATTATCACGGTGGCATGGAGGATATCCGCTCTAAAACGATTCGTATGATCGGAAACCCAACAAAGCGTTACCGTGAAGATCCGGTCCGTATGTTGCGAGCGATTCGCTTTGCCGCAAAAACAGGCTTCCAGATTGAACCTAAGACTCTCGCACCGATTCATGAGCTTAGCCAATTAATCCATGACGTGCCAAGCGCTCGCCTATTCGATGAGATTTTGAAATTACTCATGTCGGGGCATGCTTGGGCTGGAATCCAGGCATTGCGTCATGCAAACTTGCACCATGGGCTTTTGCCATTTATGGATCGTGCACTGGAAGATGCGCAAGCCGCTCAATTTATTGAACAGGCCCTACGCAATACCGATGAACGAATTCAAATGGGCAAATCGGTTTCCCCGGGTTTTCTGTTTGCAGCCCTGCTTTGGCCTGATCTGGAGAAGGAGTGGCAAGTACTTCGAAATACTGGGATGCCAGCGGTAGCAGCGCTCCATGCTGCAATTGATACGGTTGTTGCCCCATCACATACCGGCATCACCATTCAACGCCGCCATGAGGGTGATATGCGGGATATCTGGACCATGCAACCGCGTTTTGAAAAACGAGTGGGGCGCTACCCCGAGCGACTGCTGGAGGTTCCGCGCTTTCGGGCTGGCTACGACTTCATGCTTCTACGCAGCCAAACAGGGTACTGCAAACCCAGCCTTGGGCAATGGTGGACAGACTTTTATCATGCGGATTTACCCGAACGAGAAGCCTTGCTGGCAAGCGCCAAGCTTGACGATTTGGCCTCTGGCAAAACCCCAGCTAACCCAAATAGGAACAGGCGCCGCAGGCCAAAAAAGCCAAAGCTAAACCTGAATGCTCCCCCTGATTCTGGACCAAATGACGCCAAGCAAAGTTAACTAATTTTCAGTAAAGTAAGCGCATATTCTTAGTAGGGAACTCATGGCGCAGGCCTTTATTGGATTTGGTGGCAACATTGGCGATGCTCGGCAGAGCATCACCGATGCAATTGTCTGCCTTGCGCAGCATATTCAAATTCATATCGTTAACAAAAGCTGCTTTTATCAAAGTGCGCCTGTGAATGCTGTAGGTGGTGATTACATCAATGCGGTTGTCGAAATTGATACTGAACTCAATCCCTATGGACTTTTGTATGTCTGCCAATCGATCGAGCATCAGTTTGGTCGCGAACGTCCTTATGCGAATGCGCCCCGAACCCTTGATCTCGATATTTTGTTTTATGAAGGCATCGAGCAAAATCACTCTGAGCTCACCATTCCCCACCCACGCATTGCCGAACGCTCATTTGTGATCCTTCCTTTACTTGAAATCTGCCCCGATTTTTTCTTACCCAACCACGGCCCCTTAAAAAATCTTTTACCGAATATTGCGCACCAACGCATCACCCGCATCACTTGCAAACACTGCGATTGCGACCAACAGCTGCATTAGGCTTAAAATTGCTTTATGAGTTATTTACAAGGCGATAAGCCAATCACGATCACGAAGTTATTGGCCATGCATGCCGATGGCGAGAAAATTGCGGTTCTTACTGCATACGATTCCACCATGAGTGCCCTTCTCAATCGCTGTGGAGTTGAAGTGATTCTGATTGGAGACTCGCTTGGCAATGTGATCCAAGGTCACAGCAGCACTACTCCGGTCACCGTTGAGGAAATGGCCTATCACACGCAATGCGTTGCCCGTGCCAATCACCATGCATTCTTGATTGCCGATCTACCATTTGCAAGCTATGGAGATCCCGTGCAAGCACTGGAATCCGCCGCTGAGCTGATGCGCGCTGGCGCTGACATGGTGAAGCTTGAAGGTGGCGGTTGGCAGGTCGATATCATTCAATTTTTAGTCGAGCGCAGTGTTCCAGTTTGCGCTCACCTGGGGCTATTACCTCAGTCTGTGCACTTGCTGGGTGGTTATAAAGTCCAAGGCAAGTCAAAAGATGCCAGCGCTCTGATGTTTGAACAAGCCCATGCCTGCCAAGCCGCAGGCGCTCAAATGCTTGTCTTAGAGGCGATCCCATCGGCGCTCGGAGAAAAAATTACCCAATCACTCCACATTCCGACGATTGGGATTGGAGCAGGGCCAAATTGCTCCGGACAAGTTTTAGTACTGCCAGATCTACTCGGAATTAGTCCTGGAAAAGCGCCAAAGTTTGTGAAAGACTTTATGGCCGGCAGCAACTCGATTGAGGCGGCGATTAAAGCCTATGTTCGTGAAGTCAAGTCCGGAAAATTTCCCGGACCTGAGCACTGCTTTGCCTCTTAATTAAAAAAACTCTTCATTCGATCAAACCAACCCTCTTGCTGGGGGCTGTGTTTTTTACCACCGCTTCGAAGTGACTCATCAAATTGAGAGAGCAATGATTTTTGTTCCTCCGATAACTTCACTGGGGTTTCAAGCAAGACATGCACATACAAATCGCCCAATAGGGAAGAACGCAACTGTTTAATTCCTTTGCCGCGCAGACGGAAGGTTTTGCCGGTTTGAGTTCCCTCAGGGATCGTCAGCTCAACTCTGCCACCAAGTGTTGGGACTTCAATATCACCACCCAAGGTGGCGGTCGCAAATGAAACAGGCATTTGAATATGCAAATCGCTGCCATCGCGCTCAAATACAGGGTGCTCTTTGACATGCACTTCGACGTAGAGATCGCCCGAAGGACCACCGTTAATCCCAGGCTCGCCATTACCAACGGAGCGCACCCGCATACCGTCATCGATACCGGCCGGGATCTTAATTTCAAGCGTCTTTTGCTCTTTAAGCTTGCCGCTGCCATGGCAGGTCTTACAAGGCTTCGGTATGTATTGGCCAGTCCCACGACACTTTGGACACGTTTGTTGCATTGAGAAAAAGCCTTGAGCGATCCGGACTTGACCGCGGCCATCACAGGTTGGGCATTCCTCAATCTTTGAACCTGGCTCAGCACCAGAACCGCTACAGGTTTTGCAATTACTCCAGCTGGGTACTCGAATTTGGGTGGTGTAACCCTCAGCGGCTTGCTCGAGGGTAATCTCCATGTTGTAGCGCAGGTCGGCGCCCTTATAAACCTGAGGACCAGAACTTCTTCCTTGACCAAAGATATCGCCAAAGATATCGCCAAAGGCGTCAGCAAAACCCCCTGCAGTGCCTCCAAATCCACCCATGCTAGGGTCAACGCCAGCATGGCCGTACTGATCGTACGCATTGCGCTTTTGGGGGTCCGCCAGTGTCTCGTAGGCTTCCTTGGCCTCTTTGAACTTTGCCTCGGCAGATGGATTATCAGGGTTGCGATCAGGATGGTATTTCATGGCTAATTTGCGATAAGCCTTTTTAAGCTCCTCATCGCTGGCATTTTTACCAACCCCTAGCACTTCATAAAAATCACGTTTACCAGTTGCCACAACCCATTCCTTATTCTTGGCCCAAAAGGCGAAGTCGGCACAAGGCCGACTCACCAATTTGCATCATTCTTTTTTAAGAATTACTTCTTGTCATCCACTTCCTTAAAGTCAGCGTCGACTACTTCAGCGTCATTATTGGCTTTCGCCTCACCTGCTGGATTAGCAGCGCCTGGGTTAGCCTTTGCTTGCTCGGCAGCATAGGCTTTCTCGCCAAGCTTCTGACTGGCCTTTGCCAATGCTTCCGTTTTAGACTCAATCGCTGCTTTATCACTTCCCTTGATGGCTTCTTCTAACTCTTTCAATGCCGCTTCAATTGCACTCTTCTCAGAAGCGTCCAGACTTGCGCCATGTTCATTAAGCGCTTTCTTGGTCGAGTGCGCTAAGGCATCGGCTGCATTTCGGACGGTGACCAGCTCAAGCAATTTACGATCTTCCTCAGCATTGGCTTCGGCATCCTTCACCATCCGCTGAATCTCATCCTCAGAGAGGCCTGAGTTTGCCTTGATGGTGATCTTGTTCTCTTTGCCAGACGCTTTGTCTTTAGCAGTGACGTGCAAGATTCCGTTGGCATCGATATCAAAGGTCACCTCAATTTGTGGCAAGCCACGGGGTGATGGCGGAATACCTTCCAAATTAAACTCGCCAAGCAATTTATTAGCACTGGCCATCTCACGCTCACCCTGGAAGCACTTGATAGTCACCGCTGGCTGATTGTCTTCAGCCGTTGAAAACACTTGGGCGTGCTTGGTCGGAATCGTCGTATTTTTGGGGATCATCTTGGTCATCACACCACCCAAGGTCTCAATACCCAACGATAGCGGTGTGACATCAAGTAACAAGACATCCTTACGATCACCGGCCAATACCGATCCCTGAATCGCGGCACCAACCGCAACCGCCTCATCGGGATTCACGTCTTTGCGGGGCTCTTTACCAAAGATGGCCTTAACTTGCTCTTGTACCTTCGGCATACGAGTTTGGCCACCCACTAGGATGACATCATCAATATCTGCTGCAGAAACCCCTGCATCTTTCATCGCCACTTGGCATGGACCCATGGTACGAGTAATCAACTCTTCAACCAAAGACTCCAATTTAGAGCGAGTCAACTTCAGGTTCAAATGCTTCGGACCACTTGCGTCGGCCGTTACATAAGGCAAGTTGATTTCGGTTTGCTGGGAGGAAGACAGCTCAATCTTAGCTTTCTCAGCAGCATCTTTTAGGCGCTGCAATGCCAAGACATCTTTACTCAAATCAACGCCCTGTTCTTTCTTGAACTCGGCAATGATCCAATCAATGATGCGCTGGTCAAAGTCTTCACCGCCTAAAAAAGTATCCCCATTGGTTGATAACACTTCAAACTGTTTTTCTCCATCCACATTCGCGATTTCAATAATTGAAACGTCGAAGGTGCCACCGCCCAAGTCATAAACAGCGATCTTGCGATCGGTCTTGTCTTGCTTATCCAATCCAAATGCTAGAGCAGCAGCGGTAGGCTCATTAATGATGCGCTTGACTTCCAAACCAGCAATCCGACCAGCATCTTTCGTGGCTTGACGCTGACTATCATTAAAGTAAGCAGGCACCGTAATCACGGCCTCGGTGACCTCTTCGCCCAAATAATCTTCGGCAGTCTTTTTCATTTTGCGCAAGACTTCGGCTGATACCTGCTGAGGGGCAATTTTCTTGTCGCGCACCGATACCCATGCATCGCCATTGTCTGCGGCAATGATGCTGTAAGGCATTAGGCCAATATCTTTTTGCACTTCTGCATCAGTAAATTTGCGTCCTATTAAGCGCTTGACGGCATAGATGGTATTTTTAGGGTTAGTGACTGACTGTCGCTTAGCGGGCGCACCAACCAATACCTCTCCGTCTTCCATATACGCAATGATGGATGGAGTGGTTCTAGCGCCCTCGGCATTTTCAATGACTTTCGGGGCGTTGTTCTCAATAACTGCGACGCAGGAGTTAGTTGTTCCTAGGTCAATTCCAATAATTTTTCCCATAATGGCTCCAAATGATGGTAAGGCGTTGTTTCGAATAATGACTAGATGGGGGCAAGTTCGGTAATTTCAAGGGCTCTAAGTCCTTGAAATGATTGGCCCTAACTTATTTTGCTTGGCTAACAGTGACCAATGCTGGTCTTAATACTCTATCGGCGATCAAAAAGCCTCTTTGCAAGACCGAGACCACTGTGTTGGGCTCTTGGTCTGATGGGACCATAGAAATTGCTTGATGCTGGTGCGGGTCAAACTTAGCGCCAGGCTCAGGGTTAATCTCAACCAAGCGGCCTTTTTCGAAGGCGGCAATGAGTTGCTTTAAGGTGATCTCAAGACCCTCCTTAAAGGCTTTTGCATCGCCAGCCTCGGTGGCTAAAGCGGCATATAAGCTATCGCTGACTGGAATCAAGTGCTCGGCAAAATTTTCTATGGCAAATTTGTGGGCTTTTGCAATGTCTTCAGCAGCGCGACGCCGAATATTCTCGCCCTCCGCCTTGGCACGCAAGAAGTTATCTTGCATTTCAGCAAGCTTGGTCTTGAGTTCTGCTAGCTCCTCTTCGATGCTCAGGGGAGGCTGTTCGTTCACTTCGGATGTTGTGTTATCAGCTACTTGCTGCTCAGATTTGTGATCACTCATAGTCGTTCCGCCTTGTTTTCTGCATTTTATATGGGGTTCATGATCACCCATTTCAAGGGGCTAGCGTTATCCAGTAGTAATCGCGGCTTCTGCTACCTGCGCACGCTGATTGCGTACCTCCAAAACTACAGGGGACTCAAGCTCTTTTGACCAGCCATGCATATGCTCTAAAGCAATTGTGTGTAAAGCTGAAATGAAATTAGTATCGTCATTCAAACATGGGATGTAACGATACTCTTCGCCACCATGCTCATGAAAAATCTCCTGACCCTCCATGGCAATTTCTTCCAAAGTCTCTAAACAGTCTGCCGGGAAACCAGGACAAACAATATCCATTTGCGGGCAGCCTGCCTTCCCAAGTTCCTCAATGGTTAAAGCGGTGTAAGGCTTTAACCATTCAGCGCGACCAAAGCGGGACTGAAAGGTCACTCGGTAATGGGCTGGCTCCAAACCCAGTGCCTCTCCTAGCAAGCGGCCTGATTTCAAACATTCGCAATGATAGGGATCGCCTTGCATCAAATTTCGTTTGGGCAGGCCATGAAAAGACATAATGAGTTTGGCGCCCTTTGAAAAATCGGGTCGACCATGTTGCGCCCAATACGCCTCAATCTGCTGACGTAGCGACTCAATGTAAGAGCCGTGATCATGGTAATGCTTCACGATTCGGAGTTCGGGTTGATTGCGCCATGTTTTAAGGACCGAGAACACCTCATCAAAACTAGAGGCGCTCGTGGTCGCTGAATATTGAGGGTACAAAGGCAGTACCAATAGACGCTCAACATTTGCCTCCTGAAAACGTTTGAGCACTTCAGGAATAGATGGTTTACCGTAACGCATCGCCAGATCCACGATCACATTGGAATCCTTGCCCGCGAAGCGATCCCGCAATCCTTGAGCCTGCGCCTGCGAATAAACCAGCAAGGGAGAACCCTCTTTTAGCCAAATCGAGGCGTATTTCTTGGCCGAGGCGCCGCTGCGAATCGGCAAAATAATTCCATGCAAAATGAACCACCATATCAAGCGCGGAATTTCAACCACCCGAGGGTCCGACAAAAATTGCTTTAAGTAGGTTTTCACCGCCGCGCGCGTGGGCGCCTCTGGGGTGCCCAGATTAATCAACAAAACGCCAGTTCGGGAGGTTCTTAAATGAGGGTTCGTTTTCAAAGTGATCCAATCATTAAGGGGAGCTCAGGGCCCCGCTTAATAGCTTCGAGGTGATATCCACAATCGGAATCACGCGATCATACGCCATTCGAGTGGGCCCAATCACGCCGAGTGTTCCCACTACTTGTCCATCCACACTATACGGAGCACTGATCACCGCCAAATCCTCATAGGGCAATAGCTCACTTTCGCCACCAATGAAGATCTGAATGCCATCGGCATGGCTTGATACGTCCAATAATTGCATGAGCAGGGATTTTTGCTCCAACATATCGAACATTTTGCGCAATTTGCTTAGATTGGAGCTCAGCTCACCCACATCCAATAAGTGGCGCTCTCCAGAAATCACCATATCGGGGTGATTTAAACCTGTATCGCTCACACCATTCTCGAGGGCAAGTGCCATTAATCCAGCAATGTCGCCACGCAAATGATCCAGCTCTGCTCGTAAGCGACTGCGGACCTCCGAAAAACTCTTTCCTGAAAAATGAGCATTAATGAAATTACTTGCCTCGGTCAGCTGTGCGGGACTGTAATCTTGATTGGTCGGCAAGATGCGATTTTGCACATCCCCTTCGGGGGTCACCAAAATTAACAAAATCTTGCCTTCACCAAGGCGCAAAAACTCAATGTGCTTAAAGATCTGAGAGCGCTTCGGGGTCATGACCACGCCAGCAAAATGCGTCAGATTAGATAACAGCTGGGCTGCAGAACTTATCACCTTTTGGGGAGCATCGGGATATAGGGATTGCTCAACCTGTTTAGAGGCCACCTCCTCTAGAGGCCGAATGGTCAACATTGTGTCGACAAACAAACGGTAGCCCCGAGGGGTTGGAATGCGTCCGGCCGAGGTATGAGGACTGGTCACCAAACCAAGGTCCTCAAGATCGGCCATCACATTCCGAATCGTCGCTGCCGAGAGATCCAATCCTGAAAAGCGTGACAGGGTCCGCGAGCCTACTGGCTGGCCTTCTTCAATATATCTCTCGATTAAGGTTTTAAGCAGAACTTTTGAGCGATCATCCATGATTGGAGTAATTTTATGCCTATGGTTTAATCGTCATATGTTAAGCCCATCAAGCACACCCCTGCAGAAGAAGTTTAGGCGCGTAACCCTCGTGGGTAAGCACCAAGCAGACGGTATTGGGCAGCATTTACACGAATTAGCCCAAATCCTCACCAATCATGGCTGCGAGCTCAGCATTGAAGCGTCCACGGCCACCCATTTGCCGAAGACCAATTTGCAGATCATCCAACTCCAGGATTTCCAGAAATCCACCGATTTGGCGGTTATTTTGGGGGGTGATGGCACCATGCTCGGCATTGGTCGTCAAATTGCCGGGACGGGGGTGCCACTCTTGGGAATCAATATGGGGCGCTTGGGTTACATGACCGACATCCCGTTTGAGGATGCCAAAACGGTCCTACCGCCCATCATTGATGGCCATTATGAAATCGATGAACGATCGCTTCTAGAGGCTACTGTATGGCGTAACGATCAAGAGATTCATCGGGGTTTAGCTTTAAACGATGTTGTCGTGAATCGTTCAGGACTCTCAGGGATGGTGGAGCTAAAGGTGCATGTCAACGGCTCCTTCATGTACAACCAGCGCTCCGATGGCCTAATTGTGTCCACCCCAACCGGCTCAACCGCATACGCCCTCTCAGCAGGTGGTCCCATTTTGCATCCCCGAGTTCCAGGCATTGTGCTGGTACCAATCGCTCCCCATGCCCTCTCCAATCGACCCATCGTATTGGCTCAAGAATCTCAAATTACCATCGAAGTTGCCGGCGGGCGAGAGGTGATTGTGAACTTTGATATGCAATCATTAACCAAATTACAAATCGGTGATCGGGTTGAGGTAAAGCGCTCGAACAAATCCATCTCCCTCCTACACCCACTGGGGCACAGTGACTACCAAACCCTAAGAGAAAAGTTGCACTGGAACGAGTATCCTTCCACGTTTTAATCTGGGCAAATCAACATGCTTCAATCATTAGCATTGCGTGATTTTGTGATTGTGGATCACCTCGAACTTGATTTTGGCTCGGGTTTTAGTGTTTTAACTGGCGAGACTGGCGCAGGTAAATCAATTTTGCTCGATGCCCTCGCCCTCGCCCTGGGCGAGCGTGCCGATACCAGTCAAATTCGTGAGGGCTGCCAACGCGCAGAGATCGCTGCTATTTTTCAGGTCGAAGAGAGTCTACAGGAGGAAATTGCTGAATGGCTGCGCGCGGCGGACTTCCCGCTTGAGGACGACCATCGCATTGTGATTAAACGCAGCATGGATCATTCGGGTCGCAGCAAGGCCTACATCAATGGTGGCGCGGCCTCATTAAATCAATTACGCGAACTGGGTGAACGTCTTGTTGATATTCATGGGCAACACGCCCATCAACTCCTTCTCAAGACCGGTGCACAACGCGAGCTCCTCGATCGACACGCCAATCTTCAAGACCAAGCAGCAATTGTGGCGCAAACCTATCAATCCATGAATGCCACCGCCAAGCAATTGCAACAAGCCGAAGCAGCGGGCGCTGATTTACAGCGCGAGCAAGAGCGTCTTCAATGGCAACTTGATGAACTCAATGAAATTGCACCACAAGCAAACGAATGGGGAGAAATCCAAACAGCGCATGCTCGACTGGCCAATGCTGCCAAGATTATTCAAGGGGTTGAGCTCGCGATTGATGGCCTAAGTGATGCTGAGCATTCCATTGAGTCGCAACTTCATCGGGTGCAGCATGCGATTGATGATTTAGTAAAGCATGATCCCAATTTGAATGAGATTAATGAAAGCCTCAGTCACGCTCAAATTCAGATTGACGAGGCGATTCATGGATTAAATCGATACCGACAAAAAATGGATTTAGATCCAGATCGCCTTGCAGAGCTCGAAGCCCGAATGCAGGCCCTCCATACCGCGGCTCGCAAATACAAAGTTAATCCCGAGCAATTACCAGAACTTTGGAGCAGCTCTCAAGAAAAATTGGCGGCGTTCACGGCAGCACAAGATATCGATTCTTTGCGTCAAAAATTCAAGGTTCAAGAGGCTGAATTTCTAAAACTTGCTAAGGAATTATCAAAGCGTCGTCATCAGGCAGCCGCAGAGCTTAGCCAAGCCGTTAGCGATGCGATGCAACACCTCGCAATGGCAGGGGGTCAGCTGCAGGTCCTTGTCAGCCCAAGCGAAGCCAGTCGTCATGGAATCGATCAAATTGAGTTTCTGATCGCTGCTCATAGCGGCAGCACCCCAAAACCTCTAGCCAAGGTTGCTTCTGGGGGAGAGTTAGCACGAATTAGCTTAGCCATTAGCGTCATTACCAGTAAGGCGAGCTTTACCCCAACCCTGATCTTTGATGAAGTAGATTCAGGTATTGGTGGAGCAGTGGCACAGACGGTTGGCGAACTTTTGAGGCAACTGGGTCAGTCCCACCAAATCCTGTGTGTCACCCATCTAGCCCAAGTGGCCGCTCAAGGCGATCATCATTTCAAGGTTCGCAAAGAAGCATTGGATGGCAAAACCCATTCCGATGTAAAGAGTTTAGGTCGTCAAGAACGCATTGAAGAAATCGCTCGGATGCTCGGTGGCACAACGATTACTGACACCACGCGGCGACACGCCAGAGAATTACTAGGACAAACCTAAAATCAATTAAGCCGGTTGCGAGGGAGCGCCAAAGACTAGCTCCCAAAGTTTTGTCACACACGCCCTTGCTTTGGCAAAATCAGGGTGCTCATGGATGGATACCCGAATTTTTTCAGCTCCGTCCAGACGTAATCGATGTTGTTGGGCCCGGAACATACGGTAAGCATTCCCGATTTCAAGCGCATCCATCTCAGAGATCAACTGGTGTTTTGCGGCAATCCCTAAAAGGGCAATATTGCCTAAGTTGCCCAATAAGTCAGGGTGCCTGCGAGCGTAAGCCAAAACTAAATACTGAACGATGAATTCAATATCCACCATACCACCGGGATCGTGCTTGAGATCAAAATCAGTCGATGGATTGGGATGGCCGGCATGGACCTTATGGCGCATCTCAATAATTTCATGTTTGAGATCGGAATGATTTCGTTCGTGGGCGAGAACTTCTTTGCGTATCTCTTCAAATTGAGCTCCTACCTTTGGATCGCCCGCAGCAAACCGCGCCCGAGAAATGGCTTGATGCTCCCAAATCCAGGCAGCATTATCGCCTTCGCGTAATTGATAGCGTCGAAAAGAGTCAAGGCTGGTCACCAAAAATCCTGCGGCTCCATTAGGGCGCAGGCGCGTATCAATTTCAAATAGAGTGCCGGCAGCAGTTAAGGTCGTTAGCCAATTAATCATGCGCTTACCTAACACCGAATAAATCTCCTGAGCTGCATAGTCCGTCGGCGATGCGTCATACAAAAAGACTAGGTCGAGATCGGAGGCATAGCCCAACTCTTTTCCTCCCAACTTGCCATAGGCAATCACTGCAAATGGTGGTAGATGTTGAGGACTGAGACCAAACTTCTCCGCAACCGCTGGCCAAACGCGTTCATAGGTTGCCTGCAGTATCAAATCGGCCAGCGCGGATAAGCGATCACTCACCCGCTCAGTACTCAGACCTTCAGGAGCACCAATTCCTAAATCAGCTAGAAGAATTAAAAAAGTTTCGGTGTGATGCGTTACCCGCAGGATATCCATGGCATGATCTGGGCTCGCCCCATCCGCAAGGGCGTCATCCAAACGCAGATCAAGATTTGCCTTTACTTTGCACCAATAGCTCTCAGGATCATGAATCAACTCAGATTGCGCATTGGCCGATAACAGATCGTCCAATAAATGAGGGTGCCTTGCTAAATATTGAGCAGCCCATTGCGAGGCATTGAGGAGCATCAATACTTTTTGCAAAGCATTGGAGTTCTCAGCCAAAATCGATAGATAGGCGCTGCGACGACAAATCGCTTCCAGGAGATCAAAAAATCGCAAGAGGGTTTGATCCGCATCGTCTGGATGGTCAGCCTCGATATCGTTCGCGGCCTTTTTTAATAAACTTCGTATCGTGAGTCGACTTTTCTCTGGCAGTGATTTGGCGCGGGAGCTTTCCTGCCAGGCACTCCACCGCTCATTGGCCTTCGGAAATAAAGCAGCATTGGGTTGCCAGGTTGCGTCGTTTGCATCAATTTGCAAACGGGCGCTTTCGTCCAAGGCAAACGCCTTTTCAAAATAACGTGCCACCTGATTTTGATGCTCGGTGAGCGTTTGCATAAACTCTTCGAGACGCCCTTCTTGGTTCGGTCCAGCTATGGCTTGCGCCAACTGCGCTCTCGCATCATCCTGCTCAGGTAAATAATGGGTCTGCTGGTCTTCCCAAATCTGGATGCGATGCTCTAAACGCCTCAGAAACACATAAGCAGATTTGAGCGCTTCAATTTCTTCTGCGCTCATCAGTCCACCCTCTTGCAGTCGATCTAAGACCTCAAGGGTTGGACGAATTCGTAAGCGCGGATCGGTACCACCGCGCATTAATTGAAACATCTGGGCTAAAAACTCAATTTCACGGATTCCACCCCGACCTAACTTAATATCGCGTGATCGACCGCTGCGTTGATTACTCCGCTTATCCGCCTCTCGCTGAATTTGCGCGTGCAACTCCCGAATGGCTGCAATCACACCGTAATCCAAATGGCGACGATAAACAAATGGCCGAATAATTTGCTCAAGCCCCTTCTCGCATCGAACATAATCAGGGTGCGATATGGGCGGATAAATCATGCGGCCTTTAATCCACGCGTAACGCTCCCATTCACGCCCTTGCACAAACAAATACTCTTCGAGCATTTCTAGACTGCAAACCAAGGGCCCAGAATCCCCATTAGGTCGTAAGCGCATATCCACCCGGAACACAAATCCATGGGCATCATGCTCAGAAATCATTTTGATGAGGCGCCGGCCTAGCTTCGTAAACCACTCGTGGTTTGAAATCGAGCTTGCCCCATAGTGGGTCTCGCCTTCTTCCTCGTATAAGAAGATCAGATCAATATCCGAGGAAAGATTGAGTTCTCGACCACCCAATTTCCCCATCCCCACAATTATGAGTGGCAGCTCGTAGTTTTCGGTCCAAGCCCAAGGTAGGCCAAACCGCTCTTGGAGATCCGTACGAAGATAACGCACGACTAGCCCAAGTACTTGCTCCGCAAAATAGCTGAGCGCCTGGGTCACCTCTAATAAAGGGGCCAGTCCATTAAGGTCTCGGCAACCAATCCAAAGCATCAACTGTTGACGAACCAGCCGCAGCTCACTCATAAGTGCTGCCTCATCCAACTCCTGACGATCGAGAGCCTGGCTGATTGGTAGGAGCAGCTCATCGATTTGCGTGGCATCGACCGGCGTATGTATGCGCTCCTCTAGCCAAGCGCGCCAATCCGCGTGGGCACTTAGCCAGCGATTTGCATAGACGGAGTTTTTCTCCAGAAAAGAAAGGGCGTCTTGATTGGAAACCATACCTTATCTTAATCGCTACTAGCCCAATCAATTGAGGGTGTCGGATAATGGCTAACAATGACCGAAAAAAAGTATCCGTTACGCCTCAAAGACCTCCTCAGGATGCGGCCCGACGCCACCTCATGGTCACGTTGGTCGCGCCGTCTGGCAATTTTGGCTCTCATTACAGTCGGACTCATGATTCTTGGGCATCTGGTGATCCGATTCATCATTTGGCCGCAACTTGAAACCTCAAAACCGGCTGTCGAAAAGTTACTATCACAGCGCATTGGCGTTGAGGTCAAAATCAATGAACTCAATGTCTACTGGCAAGGGATCCGTCCAGTCTTTGATATTCGCGACCTAGAATTTGTGGTTGATGCCAAACGTAATCCGTCTGCCATCTCAAATAAACCACATCTGAAGATTGCTGAGATCCGAGGGGAACTCAGTTGGTCATCGTTTTATCACCTCAAACCCTATTTCACGAAATTACACGCTAGTGATGCAGTAATTCAAGTGACACGTGACTCGCAAAAACGTTTGTATGTGGCTGGCATTCTTGCGGGTGATGGCAGCGATGATTTCCATCTCGAAAATTGGCTATTTAAACAAGATGATTTAAAGATTTCTAATATCAATATTCTTTGGAAGGATTTCTCAAAGTCCAAAGCAGATGCCGCAGATCTACGCATCGAGTCCATGCAACTACGAAATGGAATTCGGCAGCATGAACTTGATGCCGCTATTGATAGTCCATGGCATCAAGGCACCCTAACTCTCTTCGGAAAATTTTCTCATCGTCTCGGCGGGCAAGCAGGCTATTGGCGGGATTGGATTGGTGACTTTCAGTGGAAAGTTGAGCAACTTGATCTTGGGCAATTTAGCCGGGATTTTGAGATTCCCTTTAAACAGCTAAGCGGAGTTTTGAGCTCCTCGGGATCGATTGCCCTAAATAAGGGCATCCCTGATGGCGGACAGTTCAAACTTGCGATCGAGCAGCCCGTTTTTCAACAATCAAAAAGCAATCAGGCGCTTGAATTTGGACGCCTAGAAATGGAAGCAAAGCAATTCACATCAGGGAAGTTTATTTCGCTGGGCGTACAACGCTTTGCCTGGTTAAATAAGAATCAAAAGCCCGGAACCCCGATGGAATCTCTGGCGCCCATGACGATTGGCTGGCAGGCTCCCAAGCGTGATGGCGAGCTGGAAAAGTTTGCGTTCTCCTCGGCAAAAATTAGTCTTGAGAACCTCAGTCTGTTTGCGATGAATCTGCCCATTCCCAATCGAATCCGTCAGGTCTTAGAGCAAACCGAACCGCGTGGTGATCTGATCGATGTCGAAATCACCTGGGCTGAACCAAAATCCAATATTCCCCTGATTGGTGGGCTCTTAAGCGGCCAAGGGCCGAAATTTAGCATTACCGGCACCCTTAATCAGGTAGGCATCAAAGCTTACCGGGACACTATCCCAAGCATTGCCAATTTAAGCGGCACGATTACCACCAATCAAAACCAAGGCAGCATCAAACTGAACTCAAAAAATTTAGGGTTAGTGATTGCTGATTTTTTAGCAGAGCCGCGTTTGCAGTTCGATAGCGCAAGTGGAATACTAAATTGGTCATTAAAAAATAAGCAATGGCAAATTGGGTTTGATCAGCTCTCGGTCAACAATCCGGATATCGCATTAATTGCGAATGGCAATTACCTAATTGGCAAAGAGAAGGCGCCTGATACTTTGGATCTCAATATTCAGTTTCCTAGAGGAAAGGCGCAAACAATCTACCGCTATCTCCCTGCAGAAATGTCAAAAGATGCACGCAGCTATATTGAAAAAGCATTTATTGCTGGAGACATTAGCAACGGGCGCCTCAGAATGAAGGGGGATCCCAATTTGGCACCTTATGATGTTCCAGGCACCGGCGAATTCGCATTAAATCTACCGATTTCTCAAACGGTTTTTCGACCAGCCCCTCTATTCCCATCTGCAAAAGGCGCTTGGCCTGAATTCACGGAAGTAAATGGTGTTGTTTCTATGCAGCAAGCCAAACTGATGGTGGCCATCAAGGATGCTCGCTACCAAGGTCTGCAAATTCAAAATGTCAATGCAGAAATTCCAAATGTTTCTAGCGCAAAGCCTGTCCTCAATCTCAAAGGAAACATTACGGGCCCGATCAATCAAATGATGGACTATCTTAGAACAACACCGGTTCTTCTCACTCGTCCAGAATTAGCAAAAAGTCTGAAATTATCGGGGCCCGCAAAACTTGATTTAGAGATGCTTTTGCCTCTTCAAAACACGGATGACCTCAAATTAAACGCTTTACTGAGCTTAGATAACAATGTCGTCATTTGGTCTGATCTTGCCCCATTTAATCAGGTACGAGGGACTGTTCGCATCACCGAAGACTTGCCCCGCTTTGAGCAGGTAAGCGCTGAATTCTTTGGAGGCACTGTCAACATTCGACAAAGCACGGTGCAATCTCAAACCAAACAAGATCTCTACGATCTCAATGGCACAATTGATCTTGACCGCCTTGAACGTCACTACGCCAATCAAGTGGGTCGTCAATCTCTGCAACTCTTGAAAGCATTGGATGGTAAGGCTGGATTTAAAGGGAAGCTGGGTATTACCAGCAACACAACGGATCTCAATCTCGACTTAGATTTCAATGGTCTAAGCACCACCCTTCCGGAACCTCTAAGCATCAAGAAGGGAAACAAACTAAATGGGGTTTTTCGATATCAGTCGAACGCTAGTGAGGGGGCGCCCAAACGAATCGCTCAATGGTCAGCACAAATTGGGAAAACAATCACGCTACAAGGAAAACAAGGTGCAGACGGCATTGTTGCGCAAGGAATTGGGATGGGGGCTGCGGCCATCATCCCTGAACGTGGTTTGGGTCTCAATGTGCAAGCAAACGATCTCAATATTGATGCTTGGCACCGCCTGTTATTTTCAAACGATGGAGTAAATAGCAAACCCGATGCTGCCAACATGGCCGGCTCCACGAATAACGCTGATGGCCTTCAGGTGTTTACAGCGCGCATCAATCAAGCGATTGCCATGAATCGCGCATGGCCCAATCTTGCTGTAAGCGCCAAATTAGGGGGCAATGCATGGCAGGTCAATTTAAAGTCCCCCAACCTTGAGGGCGATGTTCAGTATCAAGAGAGAGAAAAAGCCGATCTTTTAAAAGGTAAATTGCTTCGTTTGCACATTCCTCCAAAATTACCAAATCCGGTGAATTCAAGAGCGTCATCTGACAAGGAGATATCGCTCACTGCAATTCCTGAGCTTGATTTAAGTATTGATGACTTTAATTTCAATCAATACAAACCGGGTGCGATCGCAATTAAGACACGAAATAGCACAAACCGCATCACGATTGAGAGTCTCAAAATTAACAATCCAAGTTCGTCATCTACGGTCACTGGCGAATGGACAAGCGATGCCCAAGGCAATAATGAGCGCGTCATCATCGATACGACATCACAGGTTAAGGATCTGGGAACCGTGGTTGCCTATTGGGGCAATCCCAAAGCAGTTGAAGGTGGGAAGGGAACAATCAATGCCAAATTGGATTGGAGCGGCCCTCCCTATGATCCTTCCTTTGATACTCTGGCTGGCAATGTGAAGATCAATCTAGAAAATGGTCGCTTACTTCAGGTGGACTCGGGTTTTGCCAAAATTATTGGGGTGTTTAGTTTGCAAAGCTTATTAAAATTCGCAACCTTTGACATTCAAGGCAGCCTTGGCAATGTAGTGACCTCGGGAACCGCCTTCAACACTCTTTCCGGTGACTTTATTTTGCGCAACGGTATTGCCCGAACGCAGAATTTCACGATGCAACTCAATCAAGCTCGCGTTGCCACCAGTGGTCTCGTGAATATTCCCAAGCAAACCCAAGATTTACGAATTACCATCTTCCCAACCATTGATGCAACCGCTGGTGCTCTTGCTCTCTTTGCAGTCAATCCAATCATTGGAGCGAGCGCCCTCATTGGTCAGTACTTAATTAGCAATCAATTAAATCGCACACTCCAGACCGATTACCTAGTGCAGGGAAGCTGGGATAAGCCTGATGTAATCCCACTGGACCAAAATGGCCAGCCTTTAGATCCAAAGGTGCTCGAGACCATTCGCTCTCGAAATCTGCTACGCGAGCAAAAGATGCCTCCAACCCAGACAAAACCTGCCCCAAGCACTCCAGCACCTGCCAATTAGCGACTAAAGCTTTAGTATTCAGTGGTATGGCAAATAAATTAACGGTGGCAGCAATTCAGATGATTTCATCTGCGAATTTGGCAGACAATCTGCGCACGGCTGAACGACTAATCAAAAATGCATCTGACCAGGGTGCGGTAGTCATTGCGCTGCCTGAATATTTTTGCCTAATGGGTCTTGCCGATACCGATAAAGTCAAAGTGCGTGAGCCCTTTGGCCATGGTCCCATTCAAGATGCGCTTCAAGGCTTTGCGCAAAAGTATCACGTCTTTTTGATTGCTGGCACCATCCCGCTCGAGGCAAGCGATCCACTCAAGGTTCTAAATGCAAGCTTAGTATTTAATCCAGAGGGTCAGTGCATTGCTCGTTATGACAAGATTCATCTATTTGGTTTTCAGACGTCGCATGAGCGCTACCAAGAATCTGAAACGATTGAAGCGGGTAATCAAACCATAACAGTTCGCATTTTGCATGAGGGTAATGAGTGGGTGTTTGGTTTAAGCATTTGCTATGACCTTCGTTTCCCAGAGTTATATCGACAGCAAGTCGAGGTTGACTGCCAGGTAATTCCAGCTGCATTTACGCATACGACCGGCAAGGACCATTGGGAGATTTTGCTGCGCGCCCGGGCCATTGAAAACCAATGCTATTTTCTGGCATCCGCCCAAGGTGGCCTTCATCAAAATCAACGCCGCACTTGGGGTCAATCCATGCTGGTCGACCCTTGGGGCAAGATCGTCTCTGAACTTGCCACTGGAGAAGGCTGCGTGCTCGGCGAGCTAGACTTAACTGTACTCGCGGAGGTGCGCTCTAGGCTGCCCGCCCTAAAACATCGTAAGCTTGTCTGAAAACTACCATGAACTCACTTGCTATCCCACATATTGCAACATCAGCAAGCCCGCAAGAGGCTCTCGATATTGCCCATTCTTTTTTACTAAAGCCTAATGGCCTGAGTCCTTCTGACCTTGATCAACTGTTTGGGGTGATGCATGCACATCGCTTAGATGATGCGGATTTGTATTTTCAACACACGCGCAGTGAGCAATGGAGTTTAGAAGAAGGGATTGTCAAATCCGGTAGTTTCAATATTGATCAAGGTGTTGGTATTCGCGCGATCTCAGGCGATAAAACAGCATTTGCCTACTCGGATGTGATTAGCTCTGAGGCTTTATTAAAGGCGGCGCATGCTACTCGAGTGATTGGCGCCAAGGGTGGCAAAGTCAACGTCCGCGCCCCGCTCTCGGCATCGACGCACACCAACCCAGCTCTATACAGTGCCCTCAACCCTTTGGACTCATTAACGCCTCCAGAAAAGATTGCGCTCTTAGAGGGGATTGAGCAGCGCGCGAAGGCCCGTGACCCACGCATCATCCAAGTCATGGCTAGCCTTGCGGGTGAATTTGATGTTGTCATGGTGGCCCGCTCGAATGGCTTATTAGCCGCCGATATTCGACCGCTCGTGCGCGTCTCCATCCATGTCATTGCTGAGCAAAACGGTCGCCGAGAGTCGGGCTCTGCCGGCGGTGGAGCACGTGCCGACTACGGTTTTTTTGATACCCAGCGCATCGATCAGTGGGTCGATGAAGCGGTTGATCAAGCTCTTCTGAATCTTGATTCACGTCCAGCACCTGCTGGTCCAATGACCGTTGTCATGGGCCCGGGCTGGCCTGGCGTACTGCTTCACGAAGCCATTGGTCACGGCCTCGAAGGGGACTTTAATCGTAAAGGATCCTCTGCGTTTTCTGGACGCATTGGTCAGCGGGTGGCTGCCAAGGGTGTCACGGTGGTTGATGATGGAACACTCAGTGGACGACGCGGCTCACTCAATATGGATGATGAGGGCACGCCCACGCAGTGCACCACCCTGATTGAAGATGGTGTTTTAAAAGGCTACATTCAAGACAGTCTTAATGCGCGCTTGATGGGAATGCCGCTGACAGGCAATGGACGGCGTGAGAGCTTTGCCTCACTGCCCCTACCCCGCATGACGAACACCTACATGCTATCCGGTCACTATGATCCAGAAGAAATTGTGGCCAGTATTGATCGTGGTCTCTATGCCGTGAACTTTGGGGGTGGACAGGTCGATATCACGAGTGGCAAATTTGTATTCTCTGCCTCGGTGGCCTATTGGGTGGAAAAGGGCAAGATCCAATACCCTGTCAAAGGGGCGACCATTATTGGTAATGGCCCAGAATCCTTAAAGCAAGTGAGCATGATCGGTAATGACCTTCGTCTAGATAGTGGAGTGGGCGTATGTGGCAAAGAGGGACAAAGTGTCCCGGTTGGCGTGGGTCAGCCAACCTTGCGCATTGATGAAATGACCGTTGGGGGCACAGCTTGATTTGCATACGCTTCTATTAGAGCGCATTGACTTCTATCAGGCTTTAGAATAGAGGGTATGAGTACAAAACCCCATACCCCCCAAGAAAACTGGTACGCAAGCTTAGATAAAACCTCTGCGACCGATGATCAACGTGTCGGTAACATTACTGTTTTACCGCCCCCTGAGCATTTGATTCGGTTTTTTCCAATCGTAGGTACTCCAACTGAAAAATTAATCGGGCGTACTCGGGACAAAATACGGAACCTAATTCATGGCAAAGATGATCGCCTCTTAGTAATTATTGGCCCTTGCTCAATCCATGATCCTTCCGCAGCATTAGAGTATTGCCAGCGTCTTATGAAAGAGCGCACTCGCTTAGCGGATGATCTAGAAATTGTCATGCGCGTCTATTTCGAGAAACCCCGCACGACGGTTGGCTGGAAGGGACTCATCAACGACCCCTATCTCGATGAGAGTTTTAAGATTGAAGAAGGTCTGCGTATTGCGCGCCAAGTGCTCATGGAAATTAATCGCTTGGGCATGCCAGCCGGTAGTGAGTTCCTGGATGTGATCTCGCCTCAATACATTGCCGATCTAATTTCCTGGGGTGCAATCGGCGCCAGAACGACAGAGAGTCAAGTGCATCGCGAACTGAGTTCTGGACTATCTGCGCCAATCGGATTTAAAAATGGCACTGATGGCAATATCAAAATTGCGACCGATGCGATTCAAGCAGCGCATCGGCCACATCATTTTTTATCGGTGCATAAAAATGGTCAGGTTGCAATCGTTGAAACTAAGGGTAATAAAGACTGTCACGTGATTCTGCGCGGTGGCAAAGAACCCAATTACGAAGCAACGTATGTTGAGGCAGCGTGTGCTGAACTAGAAGCTGCAAAGTTACCAGCCTCTTTGATGGTTGATCTATCGCATGCCAATTCAAGTAAACAGCATCAACGGCAAATCGATGTTGCTAATAATGTTGCTGAACAAATCGAGCGTGGATCCCGTAAAATTTTTGGGGTGATGATTGAAAGCCATCTAAACGCCGGCGCTCAGAAGTTCACACCTGGCAAGGATGATCCAAAACAGCTGGAATATGGCAAGAGTATTACCGATGCCTGCATTAACTGGGATGATTCTGTGAAGGTGCTTGAACGTCTTGCCCAAGCCGTTCGCAAGCGGCGGCGCGCCTAGTTATGTTTTATTTATTAGGAACGCGGCTTCAAGCCGCGTTTTTTCTTTCTAGTTGTCTTGTGCTTTGTTTTGATTCTTCCACAGCACGTCTTGACCACCAGTAGCCTGGTTTAAAACTCGGGCAAGCACAAAGAGAAGATCGGATAAACGATTAACGTATTGACGTGGGGAATCAGCTATTGGATCGACCCAACCTAATTTAACAATGGAGCGTTCAGCACGTCGACAAACCGTTCGACAGACATGCGCTTGTGCCGCTGCACGGCTTCCTCCTGGCAAGATAAATTCTTTTAGCGGAGGCAGATTGGCGTTGTAGTGAGCTAACCAAGTATCGAGCTGTTCGACTTGCTCAATTTTTAATAGGGTGTAATTAGGAATACAAAGCTCTCCACCCAAATCAAATAAATCATGCTGGACTCGCAGGAGTAATGCCTGAAGATCAGAAGCAATTGATGGAGGGAGATCTTCGGTCATCAAAACCCCAATTTGGGAGTTGAGCTCATCCACATCCCCCATCGCACAGATGCGTAAATGATCTTTTTCAACTCGGCTACCGTCACCAAGGCCAGTCATACCGGCATCACCAGTTCGGGTTGCAATTTTTGATAGTCGATTTCCCATGAACAGATTATAGGTAAATGGCTAAAATAGACGAATGAATGCCCCCGCTTCTTCTGCTGAAATCCAATCTCTGCAAGCTAAACAGGCTATTTTGGTCGATGCCTTACGGCCATTTTTAGGAGAAGATGCCTTGCTTTGGCATCCCGAGGACACCATTCCCTATGAATGCGATGGCTTGGCGGCCTATCGCAAAATGCCCCTAGCAGTGGCACTTCCAGAGAATGAGGACCAAGTGGTCAAGATCCTTAAGGCCTGTAAAACCCTGGGGGTTCCTGTGGTACCCCGCGGCTCGGGCACCGGTCTCTCGGGCGGCGCAATGCCGCTTGAGCAAGGGTTGGTTTTATCCTTAGCCAAGTTTAAAAAGATCTTGCAGGTCGATCCCTTTACACGCACTGCAGTCGTGCAGCCAGGCGTCCGAAACCTTGCAATCTCAGAAGCGGTTGCAAAGCACGGCTTGTACTACGCACCCGATCCATCGTCGCAGATTGCTTGTTCGATTGGCGGAAATGTGAATGAGAATTCAGGTGGAGTGCACTGCTTGAAGTATGGTCTGACGCTTCACAATGTTTTGCGTGTCCGCGCCGTCCTCATGAATGGTGATGTGGTGGAATTTGGCAGCATGGCACCTGATTCACCAGGATTGGATTTACTCGCTGTATTGATTGGTAGCGAGGGAATGCTTGGCATTGTCACTGAAATTACGGTAAAGCTTGTACCCAAACCAAAATTAGCGCGTGTCATTATGGCCAGCTTTGATGATATTGAAAAGGGTGGCAATGCAGTCGCCGCCATCATTGCTGCGGGGATTATTCCAGCTGGTTTAGAAATGATGGATAAACCAACGACGCGCGCCGTTGAAGAATTTGTACACGCCGGCTATGACCTCAACGCAGAAGCAATCTTATTGTGCGAATCGGATGGAACCCCCGAAGAGGTCGAAGAAGAAATTGCACGCATGAATGCCGTGCTAGAAAAGCAAGGGGCTAGTCGCATTCAAGTCTCTGAAAGTGAAGCGGAGCGTTTGCGCTTTTGGAGTGGGCGCAAGAATGCCTTCCCCGCCGCTGGGCGGATTGCAGCGGATTATTACTGCATGGATGGAACCATTCCAAGGCGCCATATTGCAACTCTACTCAAGCGTATCAAAGGCATGGAGGCCAAATATGGTTTGGGCTGTCTCAATGTCTTTCATGCAGGAGATGGCAATATGCATCCCCTCATTTTGTTTAATGGTGCCGATCCAGATGAATGGCACCGGGCGGAAGAATTTGGTACCGAAATCCTTGAGGCCTGCGTTGAACTCGGGGGCACCATTACTGGTGAGCATGGTGTAGGGATCGAGAAAATTAATTCAATGTGCGTTCAATTTGGCGAACAGGAGCGTGAGCGTTTTTGGGGTGTTAAAGCAGCATTTGATCCAGATCGTCTTTTAAATCCTGATAAAGCCATTCCAACGCTCAATCGCTGTGCCGAATATGGACGGATGCGCGTCAGTGGTGGTGTATTACCCCACCCCGAACTGGAGCGCTTCTAGGCATGAACGAAACAGTACTCTCGCAGTTTCGTGAGCAAATTATTGAGGCTGGTAAACAGAATCAGGTGTTATCGATTCAAGGTGGCAATACAAAATCATGGTACGGCAACCCAAGCCAATCTCCCATTTTGAGCACGACATCGTATCAGGGAATATTGGACTACCAACCCGAAGAGTTGGTGATCACGGCATGTGCTGGTACACCAATTGCTGAAATCGAGTCAACCTTGGCCAAAAAGAATCAGATCCTGCCGTTTGAGCCGCCTCACTTTGGTGACGATGCAACCTTTGGGGGGGTGATTGCTGCAGGCCTAGCTGGTCCTGCTCGTATTAGTGCTGGAAATTTACGGGACTTTGTTTTGGGAACCCGATTGATGGATGGTCGCGGTGAAGACCTTTCCTTTGGCGGCAAGGTCATGAAAAATGTTGCTGGTTACGATGTCTCGCGCCTTCTGCCTGGCTCACTAGGAACACTTGCTCTACTTTTAGAGGCCTCCGTAAAAGTACTGCCAAAGCCTGCTGCAACTGCGAGTCTTCGCTGCAGGATGGGTGCTAGTGATGCATTAAAAATACTCAATCAATGGGCAGGGCAACCTTTACCCCTCAATGCCAGCGCTTGGATTGGTGATGCACGTGATGAGGGTGAGTTAACCATTCGTTTAGCGGGGGCCATGGCAGCGGTCACCTCTGCCAGTCAAATGATGCAAGATCGACTGGGCGCTACCGCACTTGATGATTCAGAGGCCGATCTATTTTGGCGCGATCTTCGTGAACAGCGACTTGCTTGGTTTAACCAGATGCCAAATGACCATGCGCTTTGGCGACTCTCCTTGCCAGCCAACTGCCCAGTTCTTGAGTTGCCTAAGGATTGTTTACCACAAATTATCATGGAGTGGCATGGACAAGAGCGTTGGATCCAAGGTCCTGCCAATCAATCAACAGCGAACGTGTTACAGAAACTAGCGATCCAGCATGGCGGACATTTAACCTGCTTTCGATCATTAAGTACCCACGCATTCGAACGCTTTACTCGGTTCGATTCCAATCCTCTAACCGCTGGTTTAGAGGCCGTACAAAAACGGTTACGGCACTCCTTTGATCCCTTTGGTGTATTTACAACCGGGCGTTTACCTTAAGTATGGAAACAAAATTAGCCCCTGAGTTCATCAATACCGCGGACGGTATTGAAGCAAAACGTATATTAGGCAAATGTGTGCACTGCGGTTTTTGTACCGCAACCTGCCCAACCTATCAACTATTAGGTGACGAGTTAGATGGGCCTCGTGGTCGCATTTATTTGATCAAACAAATGGCTGAGGGTCAGGCTCCCACGGAAAAGACTAGAACCCATTTGGATCGTTGTTTAACCTGTCGAAATTGCGAAAGTACCTGCCCAAGCGGTGTCGAGTATGGCAAGTTAGTTGATATTGGCCGCAAGTGGGCTGAAGAAAAGACAGCATCACGCCCGGTTATGCAGAAGTTGACGCGTTGGCTGTTAAAAGAAGGATTAACGAATAAACCTTTGTTTGATTCAGCGATGCGTATCGGTCGCATCATGCGGCCACTGATGCCAACCTCCCTTGCTCGTAAGGTACCCAATGGCTTGCCAGCAGGTCCAAGACCCAATCAACAGCACGCTCGCAAAATGTTAATGCTCGATGGCTGCGTCCAACCTGGCATGCTGCCCAACATCAACTTCGCTACGCTGCGTGTATTTAATGCTCTAGGTGTTCAGTTAATCAGCGCCCCCAAAGCGGGTTGCTGTGGTGCACTACGGTATCACCTCAACGACCAAGTGGGCGGTCTAGCGGATGCGAAACGTAATATCGATGCATGGTGGCCATTCATTGAGAATGGCAAGGATTCTGCAGAAGCGATTGTGATAAATGCATCGGGCTGCGGCGTCATGGTCAAAGACTATGGTCATTTGTTAGCGAACGATCCTGTCTATGCAAAGAAAGCGGAGCGCGTCTCGCAACTATGTAAAGATATTTCGGAGCTCTTACCTGAGTTTAAAGACGCATTCATTCATCAAATCGGCTCAAATCCAAAGCCTGGCGTGGTTTACCACCCCCCATGCACATTGCAGCATGGTCAACAAATCCGTGGAAAAGTTGAGGGCCTTCTCGAGAGCCTAGGAATTTCAGTTCATTTGTGTGCTGATAGTCATCTATGCTGTGGCTCCGCGGGTACATACTCGATTTTGCAAGCCAATCTTTCTGAGCAATTACGGGCTCAGAAACTACAAAATCTTGAGGCTGCCTGCGCGCAATCAGGAGCGAAGACCATCGTCTCTGGCAATATTGGCTGCATTAGTCATTTGCATCAAGATGATCTGCCTGTGCGTCATTGGATTGAAATCATCGATCAATTATTGCCAAAAAACCCATGAGTCGAATTACGGATCGCCTGATGACTGTTCGGCATCGCATCGATGCGGCTGCTGAACACTACGGTCGCGATCCAGAATCAATTGAATTAATTGCTGTTAGCAAAACGTTTCCGACGAGTGCGATTGAGGAAGCGATGCACGCCGGTCAAAAAGCCTTTGGTGAAAATTATGTCCAGGAGGCAGTCGAGAAGATTCAACGACTCGAGCAACTGCGTCCATGGCTGGAGTGGCATTTTATTGGTCCGCTGCAAAGTAATAAAACATCGGATATCGCCGAACACTTTGATTGGATCCATACTATTGATCGCGAGAAAATTGCGCAACGCCTCTCAGATCAACGACAAGCCCATAGTCGTCTAGGGCCTCTTCAGGCATGCGTTCAAGTCAATATCAGTCAAGAAGAGAGTAAGTCGGGTGTGATGCCAAATGAAGCCTTACAGCTGTGTAGGGTCGTAGCTTCACTTCCAGGCTTAGTATTGCGGGGATTAATGGCTATCCCAGCTCCGAGTGCCAGCGAGATCGAGCAGCGTGAAACTTTTGCAGCGATGCGGCACTTGTTTGAGGATATTCGGATGCAAACAGGAAAAGTCGCTGGTTTTGAAGACTTTGATACCCTTTCTATGGGAATGTCCGATGATCTTGAGGCAGCGATTGCTGAGGGTGCCACGATGGTGCGCGTTGGTAGTGCAATTTTTGGGGAGCGCAAACTAAGCGCTAAGATAGAGTCATGAAGAATATCCAACCGATGAATACCGTATTTATTGGTGGTGGCAATATGGCCAGAGCGATTATTGGTGGCCTCTTGCAGCAAGGCGCCGACCCAAAGTCCATCTGCGCAATTGAACCTCAAGCACAAACTGCCAAGCTTCTCGAGAATGATTTTTTGATTCCTACCTATTCAGCTGTGGCTAATGCGCGTCAGAAGATTGAGTCAGCACACATCATTGTTTTAGCCATCAAGCCCCAAGACTTTAAGACCGCAGCCACTGAACTTAGCAAGCATTTGCAAGCCGTTGCTCATGGTCCTGCGATCCTCAGCATTGCAGCTGGAATCCAAATTGCTGATATGTCACGCTGGCTTGAATACTCCGCATGCATCCGGGCTATGCCTAATACCCCTGCCCTGATTAATCAAGGAATTACCGGTTTATTTGCACCCGCTTGCGTCAGTGAGCAGCAACGGCAATCCGCTCAAACGATTGGCTCTGCTGTTGGTAAAGTCATTTGGGTGCCTAATGAATCCCAAATGGATGCGGTGACCGCCTTATCGGGTAGTGGCCCGGCATATGTATTTGCCTTCTTGGAGGCCCTTCAAGCCGGCGGAGAAAAAATGGGGCTTACTGCAGAGATCGCTCGTGAATTGGCTTATCAAACGTTAATGGGCTCTACTGCTCTGGCTCTCCAATCTTCAGAATCCCCCATGAGCCTGCGTCAAAAAGTGACGTCCAAAGGAGGAACCACTGCCGCTGCACTCGAGGTGCTTGATCAGCAGCGGTGGGCAGCGATTTTGCAAGACGCCCTACTTGCCGCTCAAAAACGTGGAGCGGCCATGGCAAAAGAATTTGGGCAATCCTAGGCTAGGAGCGCAGCGCTAGCCCAAGCACAATTCCAAAAAAGAGCGCGGCCCCCAACCAGTTGTTATGTAAGAAGGCCTTAAAGCATGCTTCGCGTTGCCGAGTGGCAACCAGTCGCAGTTCATAGATAGCACAACCGAGCGCTAAGAACCAACCCACATAGAACCAAGAACTTAGCTTAATCATTTCGGCCACCCAAATTTGAGAGACCAACAAGAGTCCATAGCAAATCGAGATTGCGGTTACATCAAACCGTCCAAAGGTAATGGCAGACGTTTTTAGTCCCAGGCGTACATCATCATCACGATCGACCATGGCATAGGCAGTATCGTAAGCAATCGCCCAAAAAACATTACCAGCAAATAAAATCCAGGCTTCCAGTGGTACGTCATTTTGTACTGCCGCAAACGCCATGGGAATGCCAAAACCAAATGCCAGGCCGAGGATTGCTTGAGGGATTGAAAAGAAGCGTTTCGTAAAGGGGTAAATAGCTGCCAATAGAACTGCCACAACCGACAGCTGCTTGGTCAAGCCATTGAAAGGCTGAATTAATCCAAATGAGATCAATGCCAAGATCAGGGCAATTACAACTGCCTCGTACTTGGATATTTTTCCACTGGTGAGTGGGCGATGCTGTGTACGTTCTACGTGCTTATCAAAATGACGATCAGCATAGTCATTGATCGCGCAACCGGCGCTTCGCATGAGGATCGTTCCCAAACAAAAGATTAATAAGACGGTTGGATTTGGAAAGCCATTGCTCGCAATCCAAAGGCCCCAAAGCGTTGGCCACAGGAGTAAAAGAATACCGATGGGCTTATCCAAGCGCACCAGCTGGATATACGACTGCAAGCGCCCAGAGATCAGAGCAGCCTCGCTCCAGGTAAATCGCACGCTCGAATGGTCCGAGCAATCGCCTTCATGGCCTCAACCCGAGGATAGCCTTTTCGCCAGACCAAACTAACGCGCCGCGTTGGCTCAGGTGATTCAAATGGGATATAGAGGATCAATCCATCGCGATCATTTGGATTGCTGACTGAGGTGCGCGGCAAGACCGTGATTCCGATTCCGCCGGCGACCATTTGTCGGATGGTCTCTAACGAGGATCCCTCAAAACTACGATGCTCTCCAAGAGTTAGGCCTGTGCCAAATCGATTGAGTTCGGGGCAAACACCCAGCACATGATCCCGAAAGCAGTGCCCGGCACCCAATAGCAAGGTATTTTGTTCTTTCAGTTCTTTTTGGCCAATCGATTTTCGGTCTGACCATTCATGCCCCTTGGGGATCGCCACTAAGAAGGGTTCTTCATAGAGATCAACAAAATCGAGGCCAGCACTTGGAAATGGATCTGCCAAAATGGCGCAGTCAAGCTCTCCTTGACGCAACATCTCAATCAAGCGGACCGTAAAGTTTTCTTCTAAAAATAATGGGGCCTTCGGCAAGGTGTCGCGCGCCACACGAACGAGACTAGGTAGTAAATAAGGGGCGACGGTATAAATTGCACCCAGTCGCAACGGTCCAGATAGGGGATCCTGCCCATGTTTTGCAAGATGCTTGAGTGCGTTGGCTTCCTCGAGTACCCGTTGGGCCTGCTGAATAATCACAGCACCAAGGGTTGTGAGAGCCACGTCTGAACTGGTGCGCTCAAATATTTGGGTTTGCAATTCTTCTTCTAACTTTTTAATGGCAACCGACAAAGTGGGTTGCGATACATGACAGGCTTCGGCGGCCCGTCCAAAATGGCGCTCACGAGCAACTGCAACGATGTAACGAAGTTCGGTTAAGGTCATGTGCGTATTATCAAGCCTTTAGAAAATCTGTGCGCGAACCTAGCCAGCGTCCCAGATGCGCCTCGACTAGCTCCGGGTATGAGCGCAACCAATGCTCGGCGAGCTCTTGTGCAACCTGAATTAACCAGGCATCGCGCTGCAAATCAACAAAGCGCAACATAGCCTCTCCTGACTGCCTGGCTCCCAAAAGCTCGCCAGGGCCACGCAAAGCAAGATCGCGTTCCGCAATCACAAATCCATCAGAAACCTCACGTAGAGTCTGTAAACGCTCTTTGGCGGCCAAGGATAGGGGCTCGGAGTACATTAAGATGCAGGCCGATTGATTGGAGCCCCTACCAACACGACCTCGCAATTGATGGATCTGCGCATAACCAAAGCGTTCGGCATGTTCAATCACCATCAGTGCGGCATTGGGAACATCCACCCCCACCTCAATCACCGTAGTTGCCACCAATACATCAATCTGACCCGCTTTAAAGGCAGCCATAATGGTCGCCTTCTCATCTGCCTTCAGACGCCCATGAATTAAAGCCAACTTGTATTCGGATAAATGTTCAGATAACTCCGCATGACTAGCAACTGCTGTTTGCAATTGCAAGGCTTCTGACTCTTCAATCAGCGGGCAAACCCAATAGGCCTGAAGGCCCTTTTGCAACCACTGTTTCAAACCCTCAATCACCTCGTGGCGTCTGCCGTCTTTAACTAATTTGGTGGTAATTGCTTGTCGTCCGGGTGGTAACTCGTCAATGACCGAGACATCCAGATCGGCGTAATAGGTCATTGCTAAAGTTCGTGGGATCGGGGTGGCAGACATCATCAGTTGGTGACAGTAGTAGGTTTCTGAGCCGATGCGTTGGCTGATCTCCAGGCGTTGACGAACCCCAAAACGATGTTGCTCATCAATCACCGCCAATCCCAGGGCAGCAAATTGAACAGCGTCCTGAATAAGCGCATGCGTTCCCACAATGATTTGAGCCTTGCCCGATGCAATCATTTCCTGTGCGTGTTTTTTTTCTTTCCCTTTCATGCCACCCGATAACCAAACCACACAAACACCAAGCGGCTCAAACCACTCTTTAAATTTCCAGTAATGTTGTTCTGCCAAAATTTCCGTAGGCGCCATAATGGCCGCCTGAAACGAGCGCTCCACCATTTGCGCACTAGCGAGAGCTGCGACGATCGTTTTGCCACTCCCAACATCACCTTGCAAAAGACGATTCATGGGAAATGGTTCGGATAGATCATGGGTAATCTCCGACCATACTCGTTGCTGTGCATTAGTCAGCTCGAATGCCAAGGAGCGCATCAGTTGTAAGGGAAGGTTTTTTAATTCCTTAGGCGAGTTCGATTGTTTTGGCGGTGCGGGGCGCGCTCTGCGACTGGCATGCGCTTGCTTTAGAGAAATTTGCTGCGCAAGAAGTTCTTCCAGCTGTACCCGACGCCAAGCAGGATGGGTTCGTTCGATGATGGATTGCGTATCGGCATCCACTGGTGGCTGGTGTAGATAATGGATGGAATCGCGCAGACTCCAGTGCATCACGCTTTGTGCAGCAGGACTTAAAGCACTCTGCGGAATTGTTTTTGCCAACCACACTTCCAAGCCGGGATCCTTCAAGGCATGGAGTACTGCCTTCCGAATTTTGGCCTGACTCACTCCCGCAACCACCGAGTACACCGGGGTTAGGCTTTTAGGTAAGGGCGCATCAGGCGATACCACGCGCACCGTCGGGTGCACCATCTCAGGACCGAAATAACCATCCCGGATATCACCCCGAACCCGTACATGCACCCCAACTGCCATTTGCTTTTGTTGACTGGGGTAAAAATTTAACCAACGCAGATTTAAGATACCCGCATCGTCCTCGATCGTAACCAACAGTTGCCGACGGGGTCGATAAACCACCTGACTACGAATCACTCGCCCTTGGGTTTGAACGGGACCTTGGAATGAAGATGCACAGGCCTCGTCAATCGTCCACAGCTTAGTTTCATCCTCGTAACGAATAGGCAGATGAAGAGCCAATGCGGCAGGCGTAGTCAGCCCCATTTTCTCGAGTAAATTAGGAGACCCCTCACGGCTCGGTGTTTTAGGTGCTTTTGTGTTGGACTTGGCTCTCATGGTTAGAATCCCAACACCGATAGTAATGCCATGCAATTATCCGACTTCAACTACGACCTCCCGCCTGAGCTGATCGCCCAGCACCCGCTTCCGCAACGGTCGGCCAGCCGGCTTTTAGAACTGGCGCATTCTGCGGATGGAAGACCTGAGTGCATTGATCGTTCATTTACCGATATTGTCCAATTAATTGGCCCTAATGATCTCCTTATTTTTAATGACACCCGAGTTATTCCGGCCCGCCTGTTTGGCCAAAAGGAAACCGGTGGACAGGTTGAGGTTTTGATTGAGCGAATCACGGGGCCCAATCAAGCGATTGCTCAGATTCGGGCGTCCAAGGTTCCAAAACATGGAGGCAAAATTAGACTGCGTGCCCATTCCGATTCCATCGCGGCCGATGATGCCCCAACGCTCATAGTGAATGGTCGAGTCAACATTGGTGGTAATAGTGATTTTTACGAAATCATGTTTCCCGATCATGCGATGGCTATCTTAGAGCGTTATGGCGAGCTTCCCCTGCCCCCATACATCAGCCACACACCCGATGAGGAAGATGCGAATCGATACCAAACGGTGATGGCTCAAAAACCTGGAGCGGTTGCAGCACCAACTGCCGGCTTACATTTTGATGAGGACTTACTCAATCGTCTGCGCGATCATGGGGTACAACAAGTAGCAATTACTTTACATGTTGGCGCGGGGACATTTACTCCGGTACGGCATGAAGACTTGACGCTCCATCAAATGCACTATGAGTGGTACTCGATCCCGAAAAATACGATCGAGGCAATTGAACGGACTAAACAAAATCAGGGCAAGGTGATTGCTGTGGGCACTACAAGCATTCGAACACTTGAAAGTTATGCCATCACCGGTCAACTTGAAGGTGAAACGAATTTATTTATTACGCCTGGCTTTGAGTTCAAAATCGTCGACGCACTCATCACGAATTTTCATTTACCAAAGTCAACACTTCTCATGCTTGTTAGTGCCTTTGCTGGAGTCGATGCGATTCGCTACGCCTATGCACATGCTATTCGCGAGCGCTACCGTTTCTTTAGCTATGGTGATGCGATGTTCCTGCGGCGAACCTGAGACAATGCGGGTATGAGCCCACTCGAATTCACCTGCATCAAGAACGACACCGATAGCCACGCGCGTCTTGGGAAAATGCGCCTGCCCCATGGTGAGGTTCAAACCCCTATTTTTATGCCAGTGGGTACCTATGGCACTGTGAAAGCCGTCACCCCTCGTGACCTACACGAAATGCAAGCCCAAATTATTTTGGGCAATACCTTTCACTTATGGCTGCGTCCTGGCTTGGATGTCATTCGTAAACATCGCGGCCTGCACCGATTTATGGGCTGGGATAAGCCGATCCTAACGGACTCCGGAGGCTTTCAGGTATTTAGCTTGGGCGCTCTTCGCAAAATTACCGAGGATGGCGTCACCTTCTCTTCGCCGATTAATGGCGATAAATTATTTATGTCGCCAGAGGTGTCCATGGAGATTCAGGCGACGCTGAACAGCGATATTGCAATGCAATTTGATGAATGCACGCCCTATGAAACTCAAGGACAGCCGACTTCCGAAAAATCTGCAAGCGAATCGCTGCAACTGTCACTGCGGTGGGGCGAGCGCTCGATCAAGCGCTTTCGTGAATTAGAAACTGGTAATGCCCTATTTGGAATTGTGCAGGGCGGCATGTATGAAAAACTTCGCGATGAGTCACTCGCCGGCGTAGCCAATCAGGGCTTTGATGGTATCGCAATTGGGGGTCTATCGGTTGGCGAACCCAAGCCAGAATTTGAACGCATCTTGAGCCATACGGGTCCGCGCCTACCCAAACACTTACCGCATTACTTAATGGGGGTTGGAACCCCTGAAGATTTGGTTCTTGGGGTCAGCATGGGCATTGATATGTTTGATTGCGTGATGCCAACGCGGAACGCCCGAAACGGTTGGCTATTTACCCGCTTTGGGGATCTCAAACTTCGCAATGCCGGCTACCGTGACGATGATCGACCGATTGATATGCAATGTGCCTGCTATACCTGCCGGCACTTTACCCGCTCATATCTGCATCATCTCCAAAAAGCCAATGAAATCCTCGGGGCTCAGTTAAATACGATCCATAATCTTCATTACTACCTCGAGCTCATGGAAGGCATTCGCTCTGCCCTCAAAGAGGGGGCTTTCTCGCAATTCAAAGTTCAGTTCCATCGCCAACGCCAACGCGGAATTGAGCCCCACCAAGACTAAGGCTTTAGGGGAAGCCTCAAAATCCCAGTCGACAGCCAGTCGGTTTAGAATTGCGGCTTACGTGTCGTAATTAATTGGAGGCTCCAAGATGTTGATTAGCAATGCTTTTGCGCAAAGCGCGCCCGCTGCCGGCGGAGATGCTGGTGGATTGATGAGTTTTATTCCCCTAATTCTCATGTTCGTGGTGCTTTACTTCATCATGATTCGTCCACAGATGAAGCGGCAGAAAGAGACTAAAGCGATGCTCGAGGCACTAGCCGCTGGCGATGAGGTCATTACTGCTGGTGGTATTTTGGGGAAAGTCACTGCCGTCAAAGATCAGTATGTAACGCTTGAGCTCATACCAGGTACCGAAGTCCAGATGCAAAAGAATGCGGTAACGAGCGTTCTACCCAAAGGTACGATTAAATCCGTTTAATAAATCAGGGTGCCGTATTGGCGCCCACTAAGCCAGCACTATGAATCGCTACCCCCTTTGGAAATACCTTGTTATTGGGGTAGCTCTCGTCATTGGTTTTTTGTATGCCTTACCCAATATCTTTGGTGAGGCACCCGCAGTTCAAATCTCCGCAGCCAAACCCACGATAAAGGTCGATCTCACTACCCAATCTCGGATTGAATCACTGCTGAACGAGTCAAGTATTCAAAACACGGGGATTTTCTTTGAGCGCACTGGGAATGTCGGTAGCATCAAGATTCGCTTTGAAAATACCGATACACAGCTCAAAGCACGGGATTTAATTAATCAGAAGCTCAATGTGGATCCCAAAGAGCCCAACTATATTGTGGCGCTCAATCTTCTCTCCAATACACCCAATTGGCTTAGCTCAATTAATGCTCTTCCTATGCCTTTGGGTCTGGACCTTCGTGGTGGCGTGTATTTCTTATTGCAAGTCGATATGCAAGGAGCAGTCCAGAAGAAACTGACTTCCTTGGCGACTGATATTCGTGGACAACTGCGTGATAAAGGGATTCGTCATCAAGGCATTGAGCGCGCAGGCGACGCCATTACGATTCGCTTTGGATCGACTACAGAAGCAGATGCTGCCCGCGCGGCACTAGCAGGCCCTCAAGCTGATCTAGAGTGGCTTCTGGAGAAATCAGCCGATGGCGCCAAACTGGTTGGGCGATTTAAGGCTAGTGCACTGAAAGAAGTTCAAGAAAATGCCGTCAAACAAAACATCATTACCCTCAATAAACGCGTCAATGAATTAGCGGTCAAAGAGCCGGTGATTCAACAACAAGGGGCCGAGCGCATCGTGGTGCAACTTCCAGGCGTTCAAGATACTGCGCGCGCCAAAGATATTATTGGTCGTACCGCAACCCTTGAATCACGCCTAGCCGACCCAGTCGCTTCAACGATTGGTCTCAATGAGACCCCACCACCAGGTACCGATGTATTTCGTTTTGGTGAAAATCGTCTTGGCGTCTTTAAAAAATCCGTGATTTTCACAGGCGATCGCATTACCGATGCAAGTGCTGGCTTTGATCAAAACCAACGCCCCTCCGTCAATATCTCGCTGGATGCCGCTGGCGGACGAGTCATGCAAGAAGTAACGCGTGAGAACATTGGTAAACCAATGGGCATGATTCTGTTTGAAAAGGGTAAGGGTGAGGTGCTCACCATTGCGACGATTCAAGGTGAGTTTGGCTCGAAGTTCCAAATTACTGGGCAACCCACTACTGAGAGTGCGAATGATCTTGCTCTATTACTTCGCGCAGGATCTTTGGCTGCCCCAATGGAAATTATTGAAGAACGCACCATTGGCCCGAGCCTAGGTCTTGAGAATATTGAGAAGGGCTTTACCTCCCTCATTTATGGCTTTGCAGCCATTGCCATTTTCATGATTGCCTATTACATGCTCTTTGGCACATTCTCAGTCATTGCGCTTGGGGTTAATTTAGTTCTTTTGATTTCCTTGCTGTCTATGCTACAAGCCACACTCACCTTACCAGGTATTGCGGCAATGGCATTAGCAATTGGTATGGCAATTGACTCAAACGTTCTCATCAATGAGCGGATCCGTGAAGAGCTTCGGAATGGTGCTGCTCCGCAGACGGCCATTGCGATTGGTTTTGATAAAGCCTGGGCCACGATCTTGGACTCCAATATCACCACGCTGATTGCTGGTATTGCATTGCTTGCCTTTGGATCTGGCCCTGTTAAAGGTTTTGCAGTTGTCCATTGCCTCGGTATTCTGACCTCAATGTTTTCAGCAGTCTTCTTTGCGCGCGGCGTGGTCAACTTTTGGTATGGGCGTCAAAAGAAATTGCAGTCTATTTCGATTGGCCAAGTCTGGCGGCCACAGGGGAAATAAGTCATGGAATTTTTCCGAATCCGCAAAGATATTCCCTTCATGCGCCATGCATTGCTGCTCAATGCATTTTCATTCATTACATTTTTAGCGGCGATCTTTTTTATTTGGCAAAAGGGCTTGCATCTCTCAATTGAGTTTACTGGTGGGACCGTGATGGAGATTACCTATCCCCAAACTGCCCCACTTGACTCAATCCGTGATCAGATTGCCAAAGTTGGATACACCGATACCCAAGTACAAAACTTTGGTAGCTCACGCGACATCATGATTCGTTTGCCTCTGCAACGTGATCAAACCGGTCAAGTTATTCCGTCCGCGCAGCAAAGCAGCGCGGTCATGCAAGTACTCGAAGCGAATAATTCTGGGGCGAAGCTACAGCGCGTTGAATACGTAGGGCCTCAAGTTGGCAAAGAGCTTGCTGTTGATGGAGTGAAGGCCCTCATCTTTGTGGTGATCGGCATCATGATTTACCTTGCATTTCGTTTTGAGTGGAAATTTGCTGTCGCTGGCATTTTGGCGAACCTGCATGATGTGGTGATCATTCTGGGATTCTTTGCCTTCTTTCAGTGGGAGTTCTCGCTCTCCGTATTGGCTGCAGTGCTAGCTGTTCTGGGTTACTCCGTGAACGAGTCCGTGGTGATCTTTGACCGAATCCGAGAGAACTTTCGTAAACAGCGCAAAATGAGTCCCCGCGAGATTATTGATAACGCCATCACCAGTACGATTAGCCGTACTGTCATCACCCACGGCAGTACCGAGATGATGGTGGTCGCGATGCTAATTTTTGGTGGGCCAACTTTATTTTATTTTGCGCTTGCTCTTACGATCGGTATCTTGTTTGGAATCTACTCATCGGTATTTGTCGCTGCCGCTATTGCGATGTGGCTTGGTATCAAACGCGAAGACCTTATCAAGGCCGATCGTAAGCCGAATGAAAATAATCGCCCCGAGGATCCTAACTTTGGAGCGCAGGTCTAAGTTGCTCTAAGATTCGCTTGGTTGCGCCTTGGTGTTCCGCAGCAAAATCAAGTGCTTGATTGGCACGCTCTTTTCGCTCCACTGTGTTCAGTAGAAGATTTTCAATCGCTTTTGCTAAGGCATCCGTTAACGCTGTGTCTGAATCGCCAGCTACTCTGATGGCAGCGCCGCAAGCAATGGCGTCTTCACTAGCCTTCTGAAAATTATAGGTATGTGGGCCCAAAATCACTGGGCAACCGTTTGCGCACGCTTCAATTAAATTTTGTCCGCCAGTTGGCAAAAGACTACCGCCCATCACCACAAAATCAGTGGCGGCATAGTAAGCTGCCATCTCACCCATGGAGTCGCCAAGCAAAACGTCAATCTTTGCCCAATGCAAGGACGGATCCATTTCTTCACTGGAGCGCGGATCACTAAATCCAGAGCGGCGCTCAAAGGTTAATCCTGATTGATAAATAAGATCAGCTACCTCAGAGAAGCGATCTGGATGGCGAGGTACCATAATCAGCAATGGTGGATGGGACCAAATGTTGGTCTTCAGAATATGCTTCCAGGCATCCAGAATCATTCCCTCTTCGCCAGCTCGGGTGCTGGCTGCACAAACTACTATGCGCCCCTGAGCTTGAAGAGCGTTTTTCCAATGCTTTCCTAAGACGAGTGTTTCAGGTTGGCTGGCGATATCGAACTTCATATTCCCAACGATCTGGACATTCTCGACACCAAGCGCGTGATAACGCTCTGCATCATGGGCTGACTGGGCCAAAATACCTGCAAAGGACTGAAACAGTACCTGCCCCGCTCTGCCAAAACTCTGAACACGCTTAAAGCTACGCTCGGATAGGCGGGCGTTGATCAGAAAGAGGGGCATCCCTAGTTGACGCGTCCGTAATACAAAGCCGGGCCATGCCTCGGTTTCCATAAATAGTCCCAGTCGGGGCTGAAAATGGGTGAGGAAACGCTCAATCGCCCAACAAATATCGTAGGGTAAATAGACTTGCGCAAGTCGACCTTGTTGAATCGCTTTCCAATAGAGTGCTCTACCCGCCTCACGCCCCGTGGGAGTCATGTGCGTTAAAAGAATGGGGTGGCCTTCATGGAGCAGTGTCTCGATTAAGGCTTGGGTGGCATGCGTTTCACCAACCGAGACCGCATGAATCCATACCGGCTGGGGTTGTAATTTCTTAGCCCCATAGAATCCAAAGCGCTCAGCAATATGCTGACGATAACCCTGATGGTGACGACTGCGCCACAAGAGCCGACCAATGACAACGGGTATTAAGAGATGCCAAACTGCCTCATACAAAAAATAGAGACCAAAGGGGTAATGCGCAGCCGGGCGATTGGATCGACTCAACGCTTACTTGGCTTCAATCGCAATGCCAGCTCTGCGGCCTTGCCCGTGTAAGAAGCGGGGGTCATTTTCAGCAAGCGCTTCTTCTCTGGCTCAGGAATTGCAAGGGTCTTAATAAAACGCTGCAGCACATCGCGTGTAATCGCCTTGCCTCGGGTTAAATCCTTTAATTGCTCATACGGGTTCTCAATCCCATAACGGCGCATGACCGTTTGGATGGGCTCAGCGAGAACTTCCCAACAATCATTCAAATCCGATGCAATCGCCGCAACATTGACCTCTAATTTAGAGAGTCCGCGTAAGGCACTGTCATAGGCCAATACGCTATGACCAAATGCTGGGCCCAAATTACGCAAAACGGTAGAGTCGGTCAGATCGCGCTGCCAGCGTGAAATCGGCAGTTTTTCAGCTAAGTGACGCAGGAGTGCATTCGCAATCCCAAGATTACCTTCGGAGTTCTCAAAATCAATTGGATTGACTTTGTGCGGCATGGTCGAAGAACCAATCTCCCCTGCCTTCGTTTTTTGCTTAAAGTAGCCAAGCGCAATGTAAGCCCAAAAATCACGATCGATATCGAGCAAAATCGTATTGGCACGAGCAATCGCGTCAAATAACTCGGCCATACCATCGTGGGGCTCAATCTGAATCGTATAGGGATTAAATTCCAAACCAAGTCGCTTTTCAACAACCCCTCTAGCAAACTGCTCCCAGTCAAACTCTGGATACGCTGCTAGATGAGCGTTGTAGTTACCAACCGCGCCATTCATCTTGCCAAGCAGTGCAACATTGCCAATCGCTTGTATCGCTCGCTCAAGGCGTTTTGCCATATTGGCAATTTCTTTACCCAAGGTGGTTGGCGAGGCAGGTTGACCATGGGTTCGAGAGAGCATTGGTATGGTGGCATGCCGCACTGCAAGCTCATTTAAGGCCTTCAAAATTAAACGCAGTTGTGGGATCAATACATGATCACGCGCGCCTCGCAACATCAGGCCATGCGAGGTGTTGTTAATATCTTCCGATGTGCATGCAAAGTGGATGAACTCGCTAGCCTTTAGTAATTTTGGACGTTTCGCAACTTTTTCTTTTAACCAATACTCAACCGCCTTGACATCGTGGTTGGTAATTGCCTCGATATCTTTGATGCGCTGGGCATCTGCTTCTGAAAAATCACTGGCTAGTTTTAAGAGAAAAGCCTCATCAGCTGCATCAATCTTTGGAATATTGGCTAACTTTGCCTCGCTCAGGGCCAAAAGCCATTGGATCTCGACAACCACCCGTTGTTGCATGAAAGCTGCCTCAGATAGCCAAGGACGCAGGGCATCGAGTTTTTTTGCATACCGGCCATCGAGTGGCGATAGTGCTGTTAATGAAGATAGGGTGGACAAGGGGTTCTCGTTGCAAAGTAATCAAAACTTGATTTTAATGGGTTTATGGCCGACCTCATAGATTGCTATACTTCGCCCTTATGAAAATTATTGGATCCCTAACTAGCCCTTTTGTTCGCAAGGTACGCATCGTCATGGCAGAAAAAAAGATTGATGCCGAGCTCGTACTTGAAAACGTTTGGGATTCGGACACCTCCATTGCGGAATTCAACCCACTTAGCAAGGTTCCATGCTTACTCATGGACGATGGTGGGGCTATGTTTGATTCGCGGGTGATTGCTGAATACATTGATACCTTAAGTCCCGTGGGTAGGCTGATTCCTGCGACTGGGCGCGAGCGTGCTGCGGTTAAAACCTGGGAAGCGTTAGCCGATGGCGTGATTGATGCCGGTATTTTGGCGCGTCTAGAAAAAACCTTCCGAAATGATGGCGAGCAAAGCGAAAAGTGGCTTGAGCGACAAATGCATAAAGTGCATCAGGGCATGGAGACCATGTCAAAGAGTTTAGGGCACTCAAAATGGTGCCATGGCAATCAATTTAGCCTTGCCGACATTGCCTTGGGCTGTGCGCTTGGCTGGTTTGAATTGCGCTTTCCTGAGCTTAACTGGAAAACTCAATACCCAAACCTTGCCGCGCATTTTGCACAACTATCGAATCGTACCTCGTTCAAAAAAACTGCACCACCAGCGCAGTAATCCTTAGCGAACGATAATTCCGCCGCCCAAGCAAACATCGCCCTGATAGAGAACGGCGGACTGGCCTGGCGTCACCGCCCACTGAGCTGCCTCGAATTGCAACTCGAAGGAATCCCCTTGTTCGGCAGTGATTGCACAGAGTGCGTCCTCTTGCCGATAACGAGTTTTTGCGCTGTATTGACCTAGCGGCGGTTCATGCCCTGAGATCCATGAAGCATCCATCGCAGCCAAGGTTTCACTCAGCAGCCAAGGATGATCGTGACCTTGTGCAACATAGAGCGTGTTATTGGTAACGTCTTTACGGGCCACGTACCAAGCATCACCGGTTCCGTCTTGGCTCCCACCCAAACCAATTCCTTTGCGCTGCCCCAATGTAAAGAATGCCAAGCCCATATGCTCGCCCAATTGCTTGCCATCGACACTCAAAATCGGGCCTGGAGCTATGGGTAAATAGCGGTTTAAAAATTCTCGAAATGGGCGCTCGCCAATAAAACAAATCCCCGTTGAATCTTTCTTACGAGCGTTGGGCAAACCCAAATCTGCAGCAATCTCTCGAACCTCTTTTTTAGTGATGTCGCCAAGTGGGAACAGCACTTTGGATAATTGGGCTTGCGTTAAACGATGCAAGAAGTAACTCTGATCTTTTGTGAGATCCCGAGCTTTCAGTAATTGCACACGGTCTGTATGGTGCTCAACTCTGGCGTAGTGCCCAGTAGCAATCAAGTCAGCCCCCAAATGCATCGCGTGATCTAAAAACGCTTTGAATTTAATCTCAGCATTGCAAAGCACATCGGGATTTGGTGTGCGACCTGCTGCGTACTCTCTCAAAAAATCAGCAAACACACGTTCACGATACTCTTGGGCAAAGTTCACTGCTTCAACATCGATCCCCAAGAGATCGGCGACAGATACAACATCGATCCAATCTTGTCGTGCGGAACAATACTCATCCTGATCGTCGTCTTCCCAGTTTTTCATGAAGAGGCCAACCACTTCGTAGCCCTGTTCTTTCAGTAACCAGGCGGCCACCGAGGAATCAACGCCCCCAGACATGCCTACCACCACCTTTGGTCTGCCAGAGGGTGTAATTTTTTGGAATTCTGTGGCGATCATGGATGAAAAATAGAAATATTAGGGGAAACCATTAAAAAGTGCGAAAATACAGGAATTGTTTCAAGCTCACATATTGTAAAAGTCTCGGTCAAGCTCTGGCCAAAGGGATATACAGGAGACTGGGCGGGCTAGCTCACAAGGCATGGCTAATTAATTAAAATGGTTCCTTTTTTAAAAATTCTTGCTTTTGGAGATACGCCATGCGCATTGGAGTGCCGCTGGAAACCAGACCCGGAGAGACCCGGGTTGCCGCGACCGCTGAGACCGTTAAAAAGCTAATTAGCCAGGGTCATCAAGTCATTATTCAATCAAGTGCAGGGGTTGGCGCCAGCCTTCCCGATAGCGCCTATGAGGCCGTTGGGGCCAGTATTGGCTCTGCAGCCGACGCATTTGCCTGTGAGATTGTTCTTAAGGTTCGTGCTCCCCAGACCGATGAGCTAAAGCAGATCAAGGCGGGATCCGTCCTGATTGGCATGCTCGATCCCTTTGATAATGCAGGAATTTCTGCCATGGCAGCTCAGGGAATCACTGCTTTCGCCCTTGAGGCCGCACCGCGGACCACTCGTGCCCAGAGTATGGATGTCCTGTCCTCCCAAGCCAATATTGCTGGTTACAAGGCTGTGATGTTGGCCGCAAATGAGTATCAGCGCTTTATGCCCATGCTGATGACCGCTGCGGGAACCGTAAAAGCTGCCCGCATCCTAATCTTAGGTGCTGGAGTAGCCGGATTACAGGCCATTGCGACCGCTAAGCGTCTTGGCTCAGTGATTGAGGCCTCTGACGTCCGCCCCGCTGCCAAAGAACAAATTGAATCCCTGGGCGCCAAATTTGTCGATGTGCCCTATGAAACCGATGAGGAACGCGAGATTGCTCAAGGGGTTGGTGGTTATGCCCGCCCCATGCCAGAGGCATGGATGAAGCGTCAAGCAGCACTCGTGGCTGAGCGTGCCGCACAAGCTGATATTGTGATTACCACCGCCTTAATTCCTGGACGTAAACCCCCTGTTCTCTTGCATACCGATACCGTTGAGAAGATGAAAGCTGGCTCTGTGGTGATCGATATTGCCGCTGGGCGCGGTGAGAACGGTTCGGGGAACTGTCCACTGACTCGTGCAGACCAGGTAATCAATCACAACGGCGTAAAGATCGTTGGTTATACCAATTTACCAAGCATGGTGGCTGCCGACGCCTCAGCCCTCTATGCCAGAAATTTGCTTGATTTCATGAAGCTCATCATTAACAAGGAAGGGCAACTTGCCATTCCAGCTGCAGCCGATGACGATATTGTTGCCGCCTGCTTGATGTGCCGTGATGGCCAAGCCATTCGCACTAATTAATTATTGAGGGAACCAAAATGGATGCTGCTGCTATTCAAAGTCTATTAACCGTCCAAAACATCACAGTTTTTGTGTTGGCTATTTTTGTTGGCTACCACGTGGTGTGGAATGTCACACCTGCTTTGCATACCCCGCTGATGTCGGTCACGAATGCCATTTCAGGGATCATCATTGTTGGCGCGATGTTGCAAACGGAAGTCATCAATGGCGATGAAATTACTCTAACCAGTGTGATTGGAGCGTTAGCTATTTTCCTAGCGTCTATCAATATCTTTGGTGGTTTTATGGTCACTCGGCGAATGCTTGAGATGTTCAAGAAAAAAGCTCCGAAAAACGAATCGGCTGGTCACTAATAAGAGAGCACATCATGTCAAACTTCACAGCCATTTCTTATCTTATTTCGTCCGTGCTATTTATTTTGGCACTCAAAGGACTCTCGTCCCCAACCACCTCGCGTCAAGGCAATGTCTATGGAATGGTTGGGATGGCACTTGCGGTTGTTACCACCTTCTTAATTCCAAGCTTTAAGCCGGTTTATTGGTTAATTGGGGGAGCAATCATCGCGGGCGCCATCATTGGCTCGATTGCAGCACAACGCGTGCAAATGACCAAGATGCCTGAGCTTGTCGCTTTAATGCACTCCTTTGTAGGTTTATCAGCGGTATTGATTGCGATTGCTGCAGTCTTTAATCCTGCCCAAACCCATAGTGGTGCTCAAAAAATTGAGTTGTTTATTGGTGCATTCATTGGAGCAATTACCTTTACAGCGTCCATCATTGCATTTGGAAAACTCTCCGGCAAGGTCAGCGGTAAACCAGTGAGCTTTTCAGGGCAGCATTTGCTCAACTTGATCATGGCGATCTTGATGGTCGCTGCTGGCGTTGCATACTTCCTCACCGATAGTCACGCTGCATTCTTGATCATGTGTGCAATTGCTCTGGTACTCGGTATCACCTTGATTATTCCGATTGGTGGCGCCGATATGCCGGTGGTGGTATCCATGCTCAACAGCTATTCTGGTTGGGCGGCAGCTGGTATTGGCTTTACCCTCAACAACCCTGTGTTAATCATTGCGGGTGCTTGCGTTGGCTCCTCCGGTGCAATTCTGTCTTACATCATGTGTAAGGCCATGAATCGCTCAATTACTGCTGTTTTACTCGGCGGTTTTGGTGCTGAAGCCGCTGCTGGGGGTGATGATGGTGGCCCCAAGAACTACAAAACGGGTTCCGCAGAGGATGCTGCATTCTTGATGACCAATGCCGATACGGTGATCATTGTTCCAGGGTATGGTCTGGCGGTAGCGCGTGCGCAACATGCGCTTAAAGAGCTCACCGAGAAGTTAATTCATCATGGTGTAACGGTTAAGTACGCGATCCACCCTGTTGCCGGTCGTATGCCAGGCCACATGAACGTACTATTAGCCGAGGCCGAAGTTCCTTACGATCAAGTTTTTGAGATGGAAGACATTAACAGCGACTTTGGACAAGCTGACGTGGTTCTCGTTTTGGGTGCCAATGACGTAGTAAATCCCGCAGCACGCACGCCCGGTAGCCCGATCTTCGGTATGCCCATTTTGGAAGCGTTCAAAGCCAAAACCATCATCGTCAACAAGCGCTCGATGGCAGCTGGCTACGCCGGCCTCGACAACGAACTCTTCTATATGGACAAAACCATGATGGTCTTTGGTGATGCCAAGAAGGTCGTGGAGGACATGGTCAAAGCGGTGGATTAAGACAGCTAGACCAATAGTTATAAGGCTGTAAGGGAGATTTAAAAGGGCTTGTCCAATTCCTGTCCAACTGGAGAGGAAAAATGGCATCGATTCGTAACCGTAACGGTAAATGGCAAGCCCGAATCACCCGCAAAGGACAACAAGCAGTCGCTAAGTCCTTCTCAAATAAACAAGATGCAGAAAAATGGGCAAGGCAGCTCGAATCCGAAATGGATAAGGGTTGCTATACCAATTTAGTTTTGGCTGAGCGTACCCTGTTTAGCGAAGTCATCGAACGATACATCCAAGAGGTAACTCTCAAAACTCGCAGCATGCGAGAGGATACATATCGCCTAAAAGCTCTGGCAAGGCATCCAATTGCCAAACAATCGATGGCAAATCTAACGCCGATGAAAGTAGCGGAATATCGAGATGAACGACTAAAGATAGTCTGTAATGGTACGGTTATTCGGGAGCTGAGTTACTTCTCTTCCATCATTAATCACGCCAGAAGGGAATGGGGCATCAATATTAATAATCCTATCCCGCTAGTAAAAAAGCCGCCCAGCACCAAGGGAAGAAGTCGCATCCTAACGAATGAAGAGCTAAGCAGGCTATATGAAGCCCTGAAACCGAGAGTTAAAAATGCAAATCACTGGATTCTCCCAATAGTTAAATTAGCCCTTGCTACTGCGATGAGGCGTGGGGAACTATTGGCTTTGAAATGGACTGATATTGACCTCAATAAGAAAACTGCATATGTCCCTATAACAAAGAATGGTGATAGCAGAACTGTCCCGCTGTCTTCCGAAGCAGTTGAAATATTAAAAGATCTCCCAAGAAATATTAATGGGAAAGTCTTTCAAATTACTAACTGCACCCTCTCAGCAGCGATTGAAAGAGCAAGAACTAAAGCAAATATTAATGACTTTCATTTTCACGACTTACGCCATATGGCAATAACCAGTCTTGCCGAGAAACTACCTAACTTAATTGAGCTGTCTTCAGTAACGGGTCATCGAAGCCTTGCGATGCTTAAACGCTATTACCATCCAAGAGCTGAGGATATTGCAAGAAAGTTAGATAAGATTGCCTAAATGAAATGATTACCGTAAAGCATAACTCAGAAATCCACAAGTTTGAAACCCTCGATCAAGCCATGTCTTGGGCGAAAGAATTGGGTGAATTTGTCAGAATTGAGTTTGATGGAATGGAGGCTGTCGGGAAATTTGGTGCAGATGGCATTCTAGACGGCAAGTTTCCAAATGGTGAAACCTATACATGGAAGAAGCGTAGAAGGCGGTAGCTTAGCTAATCGCCCTCAACAGTGCTAATCTAGACCATCAACAATAACTAAGTAAAGGATAAATTCATGGAAATTACTAACGTAACGCTTGGACTCATATTCTCAGGCGTCGGAATAGCTACATTACTGATCATCATTTTTGGCAGCCGTGGATCAAACGACAAGGATCATTAAGCTCTATGAGTGATGTTGAAATTCTTGGAAGACCTCTTTATCGCCCTGTTAAACATAAGCTAAAGGATGATCAAAAGCATTTAGATCAACTCCAATCCAGAGAATCAAAGAAAACTCTACTTGACTCCGAAATTGAGTATGTAAGAGACGAAAAGGACTGGTGGTGGTGCGAGGATGTATGAGGGAGTTGCAGAAGAAAACCAAGATTCCTAAAAAGACCTTGACTGAGCTGCTAAGTGACCAATCAGTGATTACTGGTCGTGAAGTAGTGCAACGCATCAAAGATAAAGAGAGGCTAAGCAAGCAGTTTAAAGAGGCAGTTGAATTTGAGTTAAGGAACAGTCGGGGCAGGAAATAAAGTATTGACATTGCTGTTCTAAATCTGTTACACAGGGATTTTTACTGTACAAAAGACCTATGAAGGACTATTACTCAATTTTAGGAGTTAGTAAAGAAGCTGATGAGGTCGTAATTCGTGCTGCATATAAGGCTTTGGCTCAGAAATATCATCCCGACAAGGCATCTCCTGAATTAAAAGCCAAATATACGGAATTAATGAAAGAAATTAATGAGGCTTACTCAATTTTAGGTAGCTCAATCAAAAAAGATGAAAACTATTTCGAACCAAAAAAGTATGAGAATTATGAATTTGAGAAAGAAAAGGCCACAAAAGAACACGGTCATACACATCAATACTCAAGCCAGCGCAAAAAAGAACTTCCAGATTGGGTAATTAACCTCATCTTGTTTTCTGTGTCCATATTTTGTTATTACTTAATCTTTAAATTCATCATACTTAAAGACTGAGGCTATTGACTTTCCATATTTAAATTTGCTATAGGTGAACCTAACAGGAGGTTCATATGTCCGATATACCCAGTCAGTTTGCAATAAATCCAGATAAATCAAATGGTTGCTATTCATTCCCCAAGCCTGAGCCTTTAGACCCAATAACGGCTTCCCTTAAAGAATCAGCGTTTTTCCCTGATATTCAAGCCTATGTGACTTTAGACGCAAGAGTTCGCAAAAGCGGTGACTTCTGGGTTGATATGGGAACTATGTTCGGGTCTAGAAACTCGGGAATGGATATATCAATCGGCAAATATTCAAACATCAACGAAACGCTTGATTACCTTAGGAAACTCCAAAAAGTAACGGATGATTTGATACGCTTTATTGTCTATAACAACCTTAGGAAATCAGAAGATTAATCAACATACTTTAGGAGTGCAGCATGCGTTCAATTCTGCTCAGCTTTCTTATTCTCGGATCAGCCAACCTATTAGCACAGGGATATCCATCATCGAATTTCAATGATTCACCACTTAATTTCAATAACTCACCGTTGAATTTCGATAATTCTCCGTTGAATTTCAAGAACTCTCCATTGAACTTTGATAATTCCCCGTTGAATTTCAACTCGAACAATGGGATTTATGACAATCGAGGAAACCGAATCGGATATGAGACTACCTCTCCCAGCGGGGTAACGAACTTCTTTGACAACAGCGGCAATAGGACGGGGTATTCGCCATCAAGAAGATAGATTAGTAAATATCTTAAAAGCTATTGGCTTAATTGAAATCTTCTAATAGCTAAATTAGTCATATAAGCTCGTTCAAAATACTAACTACCGCTTTGTCTACTGTTGTAAAAAGATAACTCATTGCATGAATAACTTGACAAAGTTGAAGATGCCTAATAAATTATTAATGTGCTAGAAACTGGCACACACCTGCTGCTACAGGTTGAGGTTATGCAATGCCCTTAAGGGCAACCAACATAGGCGAACACATCAGGGTAATGACCTGACTACAGATTCCTAGCGTAGGCCGTTCATAGTTTTCTTTGTGAACCCATTACGACCTAGGAATCCAAATGACTAATAATCATCCTTATCTATACATCTGTAAGCCATCACCCTCTTTCGCATTTTTACATCTTATCGACCTTAGTAAACCTCGAATTAAGAATATTGTTGAAATAATCGATGATGTTCAATACTTTGACGCAATTGGAATTCAGAGCAATTACAAGAATCCATTTAAAGCTAATTTCATACGAAATGCTGAAAACAGCTCTGACAGCCTTAGCTCCGGGGCAATCAAATCCCATGATCGCCCAATTAGATTCTCAAACAAAGAACTTTTGGAATTCTTAGAGCCTAGAAAAGGTAGAGGAAAAGACAATAGACCGAGGAAAATCCACCAAAACAGTCTGAATAACTTAAAAAAGAATCCTGATTGGACATGCGAATCAAGACCATCCAAACCCAAGAAGATTTCTGATGAATTAGTTGATGAAGCAATTCAATTGAAATCTCAAGGCATGTCTTGGAGAAAGATTGGCGACAGATTGCAGCTGAACTTCCAGTCTGTTAGAACTGCGATCAATAGAAGAAATAGCGAATCCGGTATCGGGAGTCAACAATGAGAGCGCAAATTAAGGAGCTAAATACTCGCATTAATTCCAAACTAATATGCTTTGATGGCTCCGACATACTAGTGATGGAGCATCCAATATATCAAGGCTATTATTGCGATCCTCATGGCGAAATATATTCATCCAAGAGACGAATATTTAAGAAGCTAAAACAGTGTAAGCAAAAGTCAGGTTATATGAAAACTACGCTTACAGTTAACGGGAAATTAATCTCATGTTGGAGTCACATTTTAATTGCCGACACTTGGCTCGAACCATCAGATTCTGATAGGTATGGAAATGCCCGTAATCAAGTGAATCATATTAATGGGATTAAATCTGATAATCGGATTTGTAATCTTGAGCGAAACAGCGCAAAAGAGAATGCACTTCATCACAAGAATATTGCTCCTCTTTTTTCAAAACTTAGGAAAAGCAAATAGGGAAATCTGGGGATGAGTCTTTTCCCCGGAATTTCTTTAGAAAGTCAGGCAAAAAACACACCTAAAAACGACTAATTAAGGGGTAAGTATGCAAAGGTATGTTCATGTCGAATTGTGTTTAATTTCGACAATTACCGATGTATGTGACGACAAAGCACCCTAATGTAAATTAAAGCTACCCTCCCCTATATAGACTATATAGTCTATGAAGATGCTTTTAACTAAGTAGTAATAATTTATATAGAAATCATTCCTATATAGACATATACATAGAGATATAACTTAGTATTAACTATAAAGACGACATAAACATCAACTATGTTGTCTTTATAGTTTTATTCAATGTATAAATAATAAGAATAATTACTACTTAGATAACTTAGCCTATAAAGGCTACATAAAACTATAAGATTGATGTTGTCTTTATAGTAGTTGCAAAACTAAGTTTTTACAGCAAGAGACAAATGTGATGAATTGTCGATAAAAATCAGGCTAAAAACATAGGCATATTTAAGGAGTTAATACCTCAGCATCATCTGCTATGTTCATGTCGAATTGCTATTTTCTAATCAGTTTCTTCAACCGTTACTTTGTATATTTTTAGTAAGTCACTAAGGGAAATATCAATACCCTTTTTAATTAATAAATCATGTCTCATAGAATAAACAACTTCAATTAATTTAGACTTTTCGTTAAAAGTTCCATGATGAACTAGACGATGACAGTTGGGACACAGGGCAACGATATTGGCAACAATATCCAAACTATTTTCATACTTTCCTTGCTCAGACATTGGGATAAGATGATGAGCCTCTACATACATCTTCCCTGTTAATCCAGAAATGAAACTTTGGTGTGAAATGTTGTACTCACAATTAAAATTCGAGTTCTTTAGAGCTTTTTTTGACTTTTTAATATCTCTTTTGTATTTGACCCCTACAACCGATGGCAATGGAGATGGCTTTTTCTCCGGTCCCATACTCTCTTCCTGATTGGTCTCTTCTTCAGTTATCAGCTCTTCTTCTAGCTCTTTTTGAAATTCTGAATCAGTCAACGCCTGAAGCGACATCAAGTTTGGTCCTGCCAAATTAAATAATTCTTGATAGGCATTAAGAAGTTTTTTATAGTCCTCTGCGAATTTCTCTTCAGTTGGTAAAGAGGATGCTGGATAAACGAAACTAGCTATTGCTCCCAACTCATATCCCTTTGAATTTGCTGTTTCTGCTTTTAGATCAATTGGTCCATATGTTGCCCCCGCAATTGGCTCTAAATATGCTCTTGCCTTTTCAGCAGTCTCTTTAATCTTTTTAAGAGCGAGACTATGTTTTTTAAATTCCTCTGTAAACGCCTTGTAACCCTGATTCAAAGAAAGTACACAACTTTGCATGTCTTTCGCAAAAAGGAGAACAATATCAAAACCATTTTGAGCTGATGTTGTGATTCTGGTGTCAAAAGTAGCAACCCAAGGTGTATGGGTCATTCCAGTATTGCCATATGAGCCTTGAAACTTATATCGGTCAACTGGAAATTGCGAAGATCGTACTATCGACTCAAAAAAACTTGGAATACCTACTTTTAGAGCAAGTTGTGAGGACGAATTTATATTCTTTGCAACCCTATTATTTAAGTTATAGGTTACTAGGTAATCATCAAAAACATCTTTAATTAATTTCATTCCATGTCCATTTACTAATACCTAAATAGCCTGAGAAATTCCTCGGAATTTTGTAAATGATTCCATGCTTCTTCAGCTTTTTTAAATCTTTCTTCTTTGTAATTATGAAATTGATCTGCTGGCGCCAATAAGACCTCTTTCATTTCATCATCGTCAAGTATTAAAGACGCCTTGATGTAAGAAAACTTTGCCATTTCATAAACTAATTCTTTTTGTTCATCTTCGATATCTTTATAAATATTCAAAGAGACAATCGCTGCAACCAAAACATCTAACTTTTTAATTTCTATTTCAGACTCAATTAATATTCCTAATTCTGCATAAGATGCGCTTTGCTTACACAAGTCAACAAACTCATAACATAATGAAACTGCACCACCCTTTCTTTTTCTGAGTTGCTTCGCTATGGCTTGCATTCTTTCAATTGATTTCTGCTCGACACTTTTTTTTGAATCATTTGAAAAGATTTGTTTAAGGAAGTTCATTTAATTATCAATTATCTAATTTGATCAAAAATCCAGCCAATGACAAAAAAGGCTGCTGCAGTCACAACAGTAATTCCTGTAAACGGTGCAAGGATTAAAGAAACTATTCCGCAGAAATACATTAGCGTTGCTAAGCTCATTTAATACTTCCTTTTTTTCTTATGTTAGCCTAATACTTATGAAATCTAAAGCTATAGCCTTTTTCGCTACTATCCTTATATCTACAGGGTTATTTGCTCAGGGGAAACCCGTAAAAATGAGTAATTCTGGCATTTGTCATGCCCCAAATACGACATACTATGATCAAACAAAGAATTTCACACCTTACAAGACTTTGGATGAATGTTTAAAGGCTGGCGGGAGGATGCCTAAGAAATGAAGAAATTATATTTACTGTTGTCATTGCTATTTCTATTAGTTGGTTGTACAACCTCTCAAGAAATTAAAAGGGTTGATGGCGAAAGCGAGTTTTTAATTGGCTGTGGAGCTGCAACTGGTTGGAATATTTGTTATCAAAAAGCTAATGAAATATGTCCTAATGGCTATAGAACTATTTCCGAAGTTGGAGGTTTTAATCGTAAAGAGCTTAGAGTTTCATGCCCCAAAAGTAATACAAATAAGTAAAAGCGATGTACATCAAAGATGACGGGAGTAAAGATCGAGCTACTTATTGAGTTTACTGTCATTCTTCTCGCCCCGATTATTCATACTTACTATCTGTGGAAATACAAGAAAGTTGAGAAGAAAGAGCTAATTAAGAATGTCAAGATCTTTGCTGGTTTTTATGCTGTATTAGGATTGGTTGTCTTTATATTAATATTTAAGTAACCAAATACTCCGAGACTGGCAAAAGGGTGGCAAAGAGTTGAAGTCCTTAATTAATTTACTTACCTTTGCACTGTTTTTTCTAAGCACTAATTTAGGCGCCCAGACAACGCTTAATTGCATTGTTGAATTAACTTCACTTGAGAGTAGAGTTATTCCTCTTTTTGGCTTTGAAGGAACAAAAACATTTAATGTAAATGTTACAGTACTACAAGACAATCGAATTCAGATATCCGGTCTTGGACAAATTGATGCTGTGTATCCTCCAACAAAGATATCCGATAGTGGGATTAACTTTTCGGGATTATTAAAGTTCCCCAACCCAAATACAAGGTCTTACTACGGGGACAAAATTATTTCTGGATCACTAAATAGATTTAATGGCTCTTTTGATATTTACACACCCGCTGACAATCTGGGATTTATAACTTTTTCCGGAAAGGGATTTTGCTCAAAAGCAAGTAGACTTTTCTAAAGCAGTTTTTGTAAGGGGAAGCGGTATCCATAAATAAGATTTCAACATCTTACCCTACCCCCCCTATCAGGCGAGATAGGACAGGAGTTCTGTCCATTTTCTGTCCATTTCTTGTCCAATTAAATCCAAATTAGTGGTTAAATATAGACTTGATAAACAATCTAAGGGAATTGACGAAAACCTATAAATCGCCCTAGAAGCCTTATAAAAAGACAACGAACTCTTCTACATGGACAAAACCATGATGGTCTTTGGTGATGCTAAGAAGGTGGTTGAGGATATGGTCAAGGCGGTGGATTGATCATTATTACTTATTAAAAACGGGGCATATGCCCCGTTTTTTTATTGGAAGATAAAAACTAATTTAATTGAATTTTTGCTTTTTCAATCACAGCTTTCCAACGTGAAATATCAAAGTTATATAGCTCAGTGAATTGTTGAGTATTCATAGGGGCAATCTGAACTCCGGCCTTGATAAATCGCTCTTTCACCTCCGGTGTTTCTAACATTTTCAAAATAGTAGAGTTAAGAGTTGATATGACCTCCTTTGGGGTACCTGCAGGTACGAACACGCCTTGCCATAAGGTCATTTCATAGCCCTTTACCCCTGCTTCTTGCAATGTCGGTAGCTCGGGAGCACCAGAAAATCGATTCTTACTTGTTACAGCAAGCGCCCTGACTTTGTCACCCTTATAAAGAGGTAACCCCACGGGCATCCCTGCAAAATAGAAATCAATTTGACCCCCAATTAGATCTGTTACTGCTGGAGATCCTCCCTTATAGGGCACATGGATTGCACGTAAGCCAGTGCTTGATAAAAATAATTCTCCAGCCATATGATCTGAATTTCCCATGCCGGAGGACGCAAAACTCATTTTTCCAGGATTGGCCTTAAGCAAATCAATCAAGTCGGCGACACTTTTTGCCTTAGAACTATTGTTAACAATGAGAATATGGGGAGTGGCCGCCACACCCACCACTGGAACTAAATCCTTCTGCCCATTAAAGGGTAATTTTGGATTTGCTGCAACATTGATAGCTAAACCATTTTGCGCAAATAAGATTGTATATCCGTCAGGCGCACTTTTTGCAACCACATCAGCAGCAATTGTTCCCGCCGCCCCGCCACGATTTTCAACAACAACTGGTTGCTTGAGTGCGTTACTTAAATCATTCGCAATAATTCTGCCAACAATATCGGTAGCACTACCAGGCGCGAATCCAATCATCATCTTGATTGGCTTATCTGGATAGGCCGCGATGGCTTGCCCAATCACCAACATTGAAATTAATCCAACAATATTTTGTATACGACCTAATCTAATCCAATTCACTTTTAGTCTCCTTAGCTTATAAACTACTTATTAATTACCATTATTTATTGGTGAAACACCCACCTCTGCTGCACAAACATTTAATGCGAGTAATAATTCTTTAGAGATTGGAACTCCGTGCTCCATTCTTTTTTTCATTAATTGACTAGCCCCCTCACCTGGAATTCGAATTTCATTAACTCCAGGTAATTTGTTTGAACTCTTAATATCCTTAACTACAGTTGATACACGCTGAATAAATTCCTCCCGATTGCCAAATACGCTTGGATCAAGAGCTATTAAGGCCTGTCCAGTATTTGTAACCAAATCATGATGTACATTGAAATTAATAGTGTCTTTTCCAACAGCCGCTCCATTAAGTGATCCTGCGAGAAGGCTAATCATTAAAGCTAGCCCATAACCCTTATGACCACCAATTGGTAAAAGCGATCCATTTTCAGCATCTGCCGGATTGGTTAATGAATTTCCACCCTTATCAATCATCCAGCCATCTGGAAGCAATTCTCCTTTTTGTGCTGCTAACTTAACCTTACCGTATGCCGCAACTGTTGTGGCGATATCTAGTAAAACAATAGGGTTTGCCGGCACTGCAATGGCAATTGGATTTGTAGAAAGTAATAAATCTATACCTCCCCAAGGAGCCATGTGGTTGGCATTTCCAACTGCCATATAAATTCCAACCAACCCTACTTCAGCCAACATGCGAACATAAACAGATGCTGCGCCCGAATGATTACCATGATGACTTCCGATCCAACAAACACCATATTCTTTTGCTTTTTCAATCGCCTTTTCAACTGCTTTTGCCATTACTAAATGCCCCATGGCATTATCACCATTTAACAAACCAGTTGCGCCATGCTCTCTATCAAAGCGAATTTTTGGATGCAAATTAATTCCACCAGCTTTTATTCGCTTTATATATGAAGGCAATCGAAAAATTCCATGCCCATCTGCGCCAGCCAAATCAGACTGGATCATGAGTTTGGCAACCAACTCAGCGTCTACCTCAGGCATCCCAACAGCAACGAAATTTTTTTTAATAAATAATTCTGCCTGAGATACGGAAATTAAAATACTGGTCATGCACTCTCTCCATTTCGACCGCCTTTGAATACCATACTGTAGGTATACAAATTTTGAGGATGGTGAGTAATGGTTGACTCAAATAATTCATCATCAGCGTTGTAATATCGACGAACAATGACTAGACATGGGTCCCTTGCCTTAATTTTTAAGTGCTTTGCTTTATCGGCTGTAACGCTGGTTGCATATACGTCTACCTCGGCTCGATCTATTTTGGTTCCATATTTATTTTCAATCTGCTCAAAAACCATGGAATGTGAGTGATCTGGATCGCTTGTTAACGATGCAAATTGTGGAAGAATGTAAATATCAGTCCAAGCGATAATCTGATTAGATCCCTTTTGCTTTCTAACTCCGCCAATGTGATACCAGGATGAGCCTATTGGAGCTCCCACAAGCTTACTTTGGAATTGATCAAGCTCAATGAATTCCTCAACCAAATTCGTGCGATATGTATCACTAGGGTATCGCAATATATCAACAGGAGAATTAAAGCTTTGTGTAAATTTTCTAGGAATATTTCTAGAAATCACTTGAGTTGGCGCACCCTGACGCCTGAGGATTAACCCGCTTGACTCTATCGTTTGCAGTGCATGACGCAAAGTATGTCGACTCGCATTAAAAGTCCTACATAAGACAGTTTCGGAGGGTAAGTTTGAGCCAACAGGCCAAATACCCTCGCGGATTCGCTGGGATAACAAAGCTGCCAAAGATTGGTATAAAGGCGTGCGACTTTTCAAATTAGCTTAGGCCAAATAATTTTTTTCCTGCAATAGGCAATCTAGCTTTCAAAATATCACCGGATAGAGACTCAGTAATATATAAATCTTTACCGTCCTCACCGCCAAAACAAAGGTTTGCCAAATGGTGGTGATGGGGATTTTCGGAATAGATTAGGTGTGTTGGCAACATATTGCTATCAAAGCGCCATATTCCAATACCCAGATGACAAACAAGTAATCCATTTTCAGAGTCCATCTCGATTCCATCCGGCCCAGCAACACCTCCCGTTAACTGAACAGCTACTCCAGTTTTTGAAATGGAACCGTCTGCCATTAATGGTAAGCGCCAAATTTGCTGCGATCGCGTGGCGGCAACAAATACATGTTTTTCTTGTGTATTTAGAGTAATCCCGTTTGGGCTAGGAATATTAAGTACTAATCGATCTAGTTGCCCATTTGCACGTAATCGAAATACCCTTCCAGAGGGGTCAGCAATCCCCGTTTGCCCTTGATCGGTAAAGTACAAATCGCCATTAGCAGCAAAATGTAAATCATTTAAACCTTTGAATGCCTCACTAAACATTGAGCCTAAGACCGTTTCCAACTGACCGGTTTTGGGATCCATAACCAGAAGGCCTTTTTTATAGTCGCATATGAATGCACGACCATCTTTATGAAACTTCAAACCATTGGGCCATCCATCATATTGCGTAATTAGCTCCCAATCTCCCTTAGGGGTAATTCTAAAAATTCTGCCAAATGGAATATCCACAAACCATAAATTTCCTTCTCGATCAAAGGATGGCCCTTCAAGAAAACATTCAACTTCAGAATTTTGTCGATTTGGATCAGACCAGCTAGTGCGAGATTTCTTGCGAAATTTTGCCGGCATCGACATAAATACTTCGGTTTTTATCTTTTCTACAGGCTGAAATGGGTTGTGCATCGACATTTAATTACTCCTAGTCATAGTTATACGTACAAGTTTAAATTATAAGATTCACCTTATATGCCATATTTAATCATAATTAATGATAAGCTAATGATAAAGGTAGGTCATATATAAGAAAGATTTATAACTTGTACGTATAAGAGGAATTTAAATGAAGTCTGTAGTTGTAATTGGTACCGGCACAATGGCCTCTGGAATCGCGGCGGGGTTTATCTCGCAAGGCATTCCGATTGTTATTCTTGGCAGAAGCAAAGAAAAGGCCGAATTCTGCCTAAATAAGTCGATGGAGCTTGCTAAAAAACTTGGTTTTTGCCGGGAATACGCCAATAAACAATTTGATGAAATTAAAAAGCTTCAGATTGCTCACAATTTCGAAAACTGGGATAACTGGGATGAGGCCCAATGGATCATTGAAACGATATCTGAAAACCTAATCCTCAAGCAAGAATTGTTTAGAAAACTTGATCAAATAGTGCCGATTGACATTCCAATCGGCAGTAATAGCTCTGGATTTCCAATTACCAAAATCAGTGCTGGGCTTACTACAGCAAACAGAATGCTTGGAGCCCACTACTTCATGCCTGCAGAAATTGTTCCTCTGGTTGAGATTGTGCTCGGAGAAAAATCAGATGAGAAATTCGCGCATCAGATAATGGAGTTATACCGTAGCATTGAAAAAAGACCGGTTCTAGTTAAAAAAGATATCCCTGGATTTTTAGCTAATCGCATACAACACGCATTAATGCGTGAAGCCCTCTTTTTAGTAGAAACTGGGATTGCAAGCCCGGCTGATATTGATGATGCAGTGCGGTTTAGTTTTGGATTTCGATACGCTGCTGTTGGTCCAATGACACAAAAAGAAATTTCAGGGTGGGATGGGATGGCAAATGCTGCAAAAGAAATTTACCCGTCATTAACAAATACCAGCACCCTTTCGAAAAAGTTACAAAAATTAATGGATGAAGGGAAAACGGGAATGAAAGCGGGGGAAGGTTTTAAGAAATGGACCAAGGAAGAGATTCAGGAAGTTACAGACTCTTATGGGAAGAGGCTTAAAGCTGCATTTGACGTCCTCAACATGAAATGATTGAATACCCCTTGACTAAGGAAGCGCCTAATATCTCGTCCTCAGGAGCAATCCCTATTCCCAGTGGAATTAATTGCTCAATATTAAGAAATCCTTGATTGGCCTTCAATGGTTGTTCGCACACATCAAACCTGAGATATTGATTTGACATGCTAAAGCCCCAAGGAATATTTCCCATAGCAAAGCCGAGAGCGGCAGTTGCCGCAGCGCTTATTGATGTTTCAGCCACTTTGCAGGCTAGATTAACTTTTAACCCATTTTTTTCTAATAATTGTGCACATTCCATGCTCTCAATTAGTCCGCCCGTCTTAATTAGCTTTAAGCTTGCTCCATCAAAGCTTTTTAGCTCAATAAATCGCTCGATTTCATTAACACCATGGATTGACTCATCTAGCCCAATCGGTATCTTGGATTGTTTTTTTAGCTCTCGAAATTCACATACTGAAGATTTAGCTGAAATCAGCTGTTCAGCAAATGCAAGCAATTTAGTTTTATCAGATGTACAGAATCTAACTGCATTATCTAAATTCATAGCGCCATTAGCGTCGACCGAGACAACATCGCCCTGCAATACTGAGCACAATGCCTCAACCCGGTCAATATCACTTTCTATGGGAAGAAGCCCGACCTTAATTTTCCAATGTCGATACCCTTCTTTTCGAAGGATTGCGGCATCTGCAAGCTCTTTTTCTGGACTCCCTCCTATCATCCGAAGAATCGGTAGCATGGGGGGATTTTCTAAACTAGGCTTATCAAATAATTCCCGAAGATATTTCCATAAAGGTATTTCTTTATGTTTTGTATGTAAATCCAGTAGTGCCATTTGTAAGCACGATTTAACTGATGAGTTTCCATACAAAACGCGATTAAATAATTCGTTGAACTCGCACGGGTTCTTCCAGTCTAAATCTCGCACTCTTAACAGTAAATATCGAAGATTACCCAATAAGCTGTCCAAAGTTTCGCCTGTCATAAGAGGCGCGACTGAAGCCTCCCCCCAGCCGATAAAGCCACTGTCGTCGATAAGACGCAAGACTACTGTTTTTGCTTCGTTAATTGTCTCCCCAGACATTTTGATAGGGTCAATCAACGGAATTGATAAGGGGTATATCTGTGCTTGAACAATTTTCATCAGTATATTTATTAAATCATAAAAAAAGGAGATGTTATGCGTAAATTTATTCTTGCATTATCTGCGATTGGGGTGTTTTTATCACCTATTTCACAAGCTCAAACTTATCCAAATCAACCTATTAAATTAATTATTCCTTTTGCTGCAGGAGGACCATCGGATGTTTTAGCAAGAGGCTTTAGTCAAAAATTGGGAGAATCGCTTGGTCAGCCAATCATTATTGATAACAAACCAGGAGCAGGAACCAATCTGGCTGCAGACTTTGTAGCAAAGTCAAAAGCAGATGGCTACACATTATTTTTGATGATGGTTGGCACTCAGGCAATTAATGAATCTCTCTACAAAAAACTTAATTACAATACTATTAAAGATTTTGCACCGATATCGTTAGTTGCTTCATCATCACTGATGTTAGTAGCAAATCCTAGTGTGCCAGCTAAAAATGTTACCGAGTTAATTTCTTATGCAAAGGCAAATCCAGGTAAGGTTAACTTTGGATCCTCTGGTACTGGAACACCTTTACATTTAGGGGGTGAATTATTTAATGTTCAAGCTGGCATTAACCTAGTACATGTCCCTTATAAAGGTGCAGCGCCAGCCCTTACAGATGTTCTGGGTGGCCAAATCCAGACGGCAATGGTGGGGACTCCAGCCGCTTTACCTTATGTAAAAAGCGGAAAACTTACAGCGATCGGCGTTACCAGCTTGAAGCGGTCATCAAATGCTCCTGAAATTCCAGCAATTTCGGAAACGCTTCCTAAATTTGAAGTTGAACTTGTTTATGCCATGGTAGCCCCTGCTGGCACTCCGAAAGATATCGTCAATAAGTTAAATTCAAGTTTGATTTCGGTATTAAACAATCCTGAAATTAAGTCTCAACTTAACTCAAAAGGATTTGACGTTATTACTAGTACACCAGATCAACTAGGCGATTACATAAAATCTGAAATTGCCAAATGGGCGCCGATTGTTAAGAAGTCTGGTGCTACAGCTGATTAATTTAGAGATTATTAGGATTGCACCATGATTGAACTCTCAAATAAAAGGGTGATTGGGCCCGTTATTCGACTTCACCCAAGTGACAACGTCGTTGTTGCGAGAATTGATGCCTCAATTGGCATGAGCGTTCCTGATGAACAATTTACTATTCGCAGTCAAGTACCTGCGGGTTATAAAATTGCGGCTCGTAAGATATCTAAGGGCGAACCTATTCTTAAATACAACGTAATTGTCGGGTTCGCAGCTTCGGATATCGAGGCTGGTTCAATGGTGCACTCACATAATACTGAGTTTAAAGAGTTTGATAGAGACTATGCTCATGCAAGTGCATACAAGCCGGTTGACTTTATTCCAGATGGAGAAAGAGCAACTTTTAAAGGAATCGTCCGAGAAGATGGAAAAGTTGGTACCCGAAATTACATTGGCATCCTCTCTACAGTAAATTGCTCGGCTACAGTTGTTAAAAAGATTGCAGAGTACTTCACCCCGGAGAAGCTGGCCGAATATCCAAATGTAGATGGTGTGGTTGCGTTTTCTCACTCCATTGGATGCGGCATGGAAATGACTGGCGAACCAATGCAACTGTTGAGAAGAACCATGGCTGGTTATGCGCGACATCCAAACCTTGCGGCAGCTCTAATCATTGGTCTAGGCTGTGAACGCAATCAACTAAAAGGTCTCTTGGAGCAAGAAGGTCTAAATCCAAACTCGCGTTTACATACGCTCATCATGCAAGAGACTGGCGGGACTCGAAAAACGATTGAGGCAGGAATCTCAGCGGTCAAAGATCTACTTCCGGTAGCGAATTTATCTACACGATCAGCCGTTTCAGCAAGTCATTTATGTGTTGGCTTGCAGTGTGGCGGCTCTGATGGATTCTCGTCCATTACTGCAAATCCTGCTTTGGGCGCTGCAGTTGATATTTTAGTTAGACATGGAGGCACTGGAATTCTTTCAGAAACACCCGAAATATATGGGGTTGAGCATACGTTAACACGTAGAGCAGTATCAAAAGAAGTTGGTGAAAAACTAATTGAACGTATTCGTTGGTGGAAAGATGAGTACTCAGTTAATCGAGATGTCCAAATTAATGGCAATGTCAGTCCAGGCAACCAAATTGGTGGGTTAGCTAATATTTTTGAAAAATCTCTTGGATCTTCTATGAAAGGTGGAACGGGCCCGTTAATGAACGTTTATAAATATGCTGAGCCCGTCATTACCAAAGGTTTTGTTTTTATGGATACACCAGGTTTTGATCCCGTTTCAGCAACAGGTCAAATAGCTGGCGGGGCAAATCTAATTGCCTTTACAACTGGAAGAGGTTCTATGTTTGGATCCAAGCCAGCGCCTTGCATCAAGTTGGCGACTAACTCACCTATGTTCAACCGTCTGGAAGAGGATATGGATATCAATTGTGGCGAAATTTTAGATGGCAATATTTCGGTACAAGAAATGGGGCAACAAATTTTCCAGCTATTCCTTAAGATTGCCTCTGGCGAAAAAACAAAGAGCGAGAAACTAGGATTAGGTGACCATGAATTCGTGCCCTGGCAAATTGGAATCATGAGTTAACTGCTCCTCAGATTAAAAAGGGCAGCCTTGGCTGCCCTTTGTTTTGGACCGAAATCTGAATTACATCATTCCATCCATACCACCCATACCGCCCATACCACCCATACCGCCTGGCATACCGCCGCCAGCTGCTTCCTCTTTTGGAGACTCTGCAATTGCGCAGTCAGTGGTTAGCAATAGTGCAGCAACCGATGCAGCGTTTACTAACGCGGTTTTAGTTACCTTGGTTGGGTCAATCACACCTTGAGCAACTAAGTCACCATACTCGCCCGTGGCAGCGTTGTAACCATGATTACCTTTACCGGCTGCAACTGAATTCACCACTACGCTAGCTTCGTCACCCGCATTGGAAACGATGATACGCAGTGGCTCTTCCATCGCACGCAACACGATGCTGATACCAGCATTTTGATCGGGATTGTCGCCCTTGAGACCAGCAATGCCCTGCTTCGCACGAATCAGTGCTACGCCGCCGCCAGGAACAATCCCCTCTTCAACGGCAGCACGAGTTGCATGCAATGCATCATCAACACGCGCTTTCTTCTCTTTCATTTCTACTTCAGTTGCGGCACCGACGCGGATCACAGCAACACCACCAGCCAACTTAGCAACACGCTCTTGTAATTTCTCACGGTCATAGTCGCTGGTAGCCTCATCGATCTGAACGCGAATATTTTTAACGCGGGCTTCGATCGATTTCGCATCCCCTGCACCATCAATGATGGTGGTGTTCTCTTTGCCAATCTCAACACGCTTGGCTTGTCCAAGATGCTCAAGAGTGGTCTTCTCGAGGGTCAGACCAACTTCCTCAGCAATCACTTGGCCACCGGTCAAGATTGCAATATCTTCCAACATGGCTTTGCGACGATCACCAAAACCAGGAGCCTTCACGGCACAGGTCTTTAAGATGCCACGAATGTTGTTCACTACTAAGGTTGCCAAGGCTTCGCCTTCAACATCTTCAGCAACAATCATCAATGGACGACCTGACTTAGCAACTTGCTCGAGAACTGGCAAAAGATCACGGATATTGCTGATCTTCTTATCAAACAAGAGAATATAAGGGCTCTCTAGTACAGCGGTTTGCTTCTCAGGCTGATTAATAAAGTATGGGGACAAGTAGCCGCGGTCAAACTGCATACCCTCTACTACTTCTAACTCGTCTTCAAGAGACTTACCATCTTCAACGGTAATCACACCCTCTTTGCCAACCTTTTCCATCGCTTCAGCGATACGCTTACCAATGCTCTCGTCGCTATTGGCTGAAATCGAACCAACTTGTGCAATTTCTTTGGTGGTAGTGCAAGGCTTGCTGATTTTTTTGAGCTCTTCAATCGCGGCGGTTACGGCTTTATCGATACCCCGCTTGAGATCCATTGGATTATGGCCAGCAACTACATACTTCATACCTTCACGTACGATCGACTGAGCCAATACGGTTGCAGTTGTTGTACCGTCACCTGCGATATCAGCGGTCTTGGAAGCAACTTCCTTAACCATCTGAGCGCCCATGTTCTGGAGCTTGTCTTTGAGCTCGATTTCTTTAGCCACTGAAACGCCGTCTTTGGTGATGGTTGGGCCGCCAAATGAGCGCTCGATCACCACATTACGACCCTTGGGTCCAAGGGTTACTTTGACTGCATTTGCGAGGATGTTGACACCCTCAACCATCTTGACGCGGGCGTTATCGCCAAACACTACATCTTTTGCTGCCATGATTAAATTCCTTTCTAGTTGCCTAATTACTTCTGAACAACGGCCATGATGTCTTCTTCACGCATGACAAGAAGCTCGTCGCCATCAACTTTTACGGTTTGACCCGCATACTTTCCAAATAGAACGCGATCGCCAACTTTGACATCGGGGGCATTTAATTTGCCACTGTCATCCCGCTTGCCGGGGCCAACGGCCAATACCTCGCCCTGATCAGGCTTTTCTGCTGCGTTATCTGGAATCACGATTCCAGAGGCGGTTTTTGTTTCTTGATCTAAGCGCTTAATAATCACGCGATCGTGTAAAGGACGTAAATTCATTCCCTCTCCTATGTTAGTAAGTATTAACTAATAAAATATACTGCCTCATTATCTCTGCACATTGCGCTAAATGTTTGATTTATATAAATATTTTCAATTAAATGAAATAATTTATAATCGCTATTAGCACTCTCGTGTAGTGAGTGCTGATTATATAGGTCTTCATTCGCTGTTTTCAAGAGCCTGCCCGCTCAACCCCAAAATGGGTTTTGGATGATGCATACCATCGTCGGGCAGCCGTAGGAAATTTCTTACACATAAATCATCTTTATGCCCTTACTTAAAACAGTTGGCATGCATAGACTCGTTGATATTCAATTGGAGAAAAGCATGAGCCCTAAATCACGGCTTTATAACTTGGTGATGGCATGGAAGAACAAGCCCTTCCGTGAATTGCGTGACATTGAACAGCCATATTGGGAAAGCCCGAGAGATCAAGAACAATTTACTGATCGTCTCCCAAGAAACTCCGTTGATGAATTCACATATCGGGGGATTGATTTTGAACCAATCTTCAATCGCTCGGGAAGCGCCCTTAAGGGGGTTTTATTTCGGCCCCTATTAACAGCCAGATCATCCGAGGTATTGCGCCTCTGCATGGAAGGAATTGATGCTATTCATTACTGGCAATGCAGCAATCGCATCATCCCTCTCATTCTTCCAATCAATGTATCTGATCTAAAGATTGCATCATGTGTTGATGGACTATGCGATCTGATCTTAAATTCAAGGCTACCCATTGGCCTGATTAATATCGGCTTTACACATCATCAAGAGATCGATAACGAATTAATTTCGGCCATCACAAAGCTAAGGCGCTTGGGAGTGTTATTTCATGCTCTTCAGTTTGATGGAAATCCCAATACCATCAAATTAATTAGCCAATTTCAGTTTGAGGCTGTTCATTTTGATGTGTCGCACATCCGCGAGACGAACTCGTCGACTGGCGCGCAACTGATTGACCAAATCCACTTATTTAAGAAGTGGTCTTGCAAAACCTATTTCAGTAACGTAACTTTTGTCCGTGATAACGAACTTGCTTATCAACTCGGTATCGATTATTGCTATGGCAGCCTCATGCTCTCACCCGTAAATCGGCATCAAATTATTCATATTCAAGATAGTCGAATTGGTAAGGCACTTTTTTCTATTCAAACATCAAAATAACTTTAACCACAAGGAGACCTGTAATGCGTAATAAAGTGATGTTGATTGATGATCATCCCGCCATGTTGATGGCACTGAAATCCATGCTGTTAAACCAAGTGCCGTTTGAAGTGGTGGCCCAAGCCCAAAGCGGCGAAGAGTGCCTCAGTGTTTTAAAAAATGTCCAACCCGACATTGTGATTCTTGATTTGGATATGCCCAAAACCGATGGCTTTGATGTCATCCGAAAAATTGGAATCTCTTACCCCAACATTCGGATCCTAATCCTATCGAGCCTCGACGAGCAAGTGTATGGAGGACGAGTACGCTCTTTAGGTGCCCATGGCTTTGTGAACAAAACAGCTAGCGCCAATATTATTTTGGCAGCTTGCGTTGCCGTTTCACAAGGTTACACCTTCTTTTCAACAGGACGCAATGGCCATGCAGCCCTATCCGATAGCGAAAAGATGGCGTCTATTTCTGACCGAGAATTACAAGTCATGAAATACCTGGGTAAAGGAAAATCCAATGCAGAAATATCGGACCACCTCAATATCAGCAGCAAAACGGTTGCAACTTACAAGCATCGTTTATTTGATAAGTTAGGGATTTCCAATATCGCTGATCTAGTTCTGTTTTGCCGTAATAACCACATTATTGAAGGCTAAGATTGGGGCGAAGCGCGATGCATTCTTTGTTAGGGTGGCTATTCGGTCTAAGCATCGCGCTTTGCTTCCAATGCGCTCACGCCCAAGGAGGCTTTCCCCAATTTACCCAAGCAGAACAAGAATGGATCAAAGCCCATCCAATCGTTCAATTTAGCATTCATGAGAAGTATCGCCCCTACTGGGATGGCGGCATTTATCCCAAACTACTATCAAAGTTAAAAGATTGTTCAGGCCTCGAATTTTCACCAAAGTGGCGCAGCTCTGATGAGGCTGGCATTCATCAAATTCGTAATGGCGAAGTAAGCCTTGTGATTGATCCCAATCGGCAACTAGAATCAGCAGTTCTTGGCCGACTTACAGAACCAATTTTTTGGGGACACGATGTGATGATAGCAATGCAATCTAACATCACATCCTCAACGAACCCCAGGATTGAAAAGACCATCTTTTTTGATCGTGGCTATGACTTCTCGGAGCCAATAAAAGAAGCGCGCCTTATCAATTCACCAGAATTGATCGCTCAACAGTTATTGGCTGGGGAGGCGCACTTTGCAGTGATGCCACTACGCATGGCGATGCATCTTAGCGAACAACTCAATCTTCAAAAAATACAAATTCGGCCTTTAGGCCACCAACCATTTGCTTATCGCTGGCTGATTGCAGAGCAAGATCGCATCCTAAACTCAATTGTTCAAAAATCACTACATGAAGCGGATCCTTTTTTCATGGGTGAACTATTAGCGATGCCATCCTTAACATCCAATCGATCGGGGTATCGATCAAACTGGCTCTGGTTTGGTATTGCTAGCTCTTTTGCATTCATTGCATTTCTGGTTGGCCACCATATTTGGCAACGTAAGAGGCAATTCCGAACAGAATCCGACCTATTAAGCATTGCTCAAGAAGCAAAAGATGCCAGTGATGCTAAATCTGCATTTTTGGCAACGGTTAGCCATGAAATTCGTACACCGATGAATGCGGTCATTGGTGCTCAGGAACTGTTACTAAAAAATAGTTCATTAAATCAGCATCAACGCGAGTTATTGCAAAGTGCCCACGTGTCGGCGGCTTCGTTATTAGGAATGCTCAATCAAGTACTCGACATGGCAAAAATTGAAGCGGGTAAATTTACCGTTGAGCATGAGCCAGTCGATTTAAAGCAAATTCTTTCTGAAATTAATCAAACTTTCTTTGGATATGCCAAGAATAAAGGGCTTCATCTAGCGAGCTTTATTGATCCGAATATTGCCGATGTATTACTGCTTGATCCCTTGCGTATTCGTCAAATTCTTCACAATCTCCTGAGTAATGCGATTAAATTTACCGAGCACGGCCTCGTATTTTTTGAAGTTCGGATATTGGCCAATGACCATGCAGGCCAATTGTTGGAGTTTCGGGTGATTGACCAAGGCATTGGAATGACGAAAGAGGACATTGAGCGGGTACAGATGCCCTTTGAGCAAGCTCGTTCCCACCTGTCAACGAACAGCGAGTCTGGCTCGGGCACTGGGCTTGGACTGAGCATTACCAATCATCTCATTGGATTAATGCAGAGCCAATTGATCATAGAGAGCGCACCCAATTTGGGAACGAGTATTCATTTTGTCGTGGCGTTTTCTAGAACCTGTCACCCGATTGAAAACGTGCAACGCTCCCAGAATTTATCAGGCCACCCTTTGCTTAAAAATCGTCGTGCGCTGATTGTTGAGGATCATCCAGCTAGCCGACATATCCTTTATTTGCAATTGCAAACTCTTGGTATTCAAGTTGATCAGTGCGCCAATGCTACCGAAGCGCTCGAATGTCTGCATGAGGATTCCTATGACATGATCCTCACAGATCACTCAATGCCTGGAATGCATGGTACGGATTTAGCTCGCACCATTCGATCGATGGGTTATCACGATATTGTGATTATTGGTATTACAGCGGATATTTATGCTCAGACCTCGCAGGACAAACTGATGCAATCAGGTATGAATGGCGTTCTGATTAAACCAATCCGCTTAGAGTGCCTTGAGTCTGCACTATTAAAACATTTACATCAACGTCCCACCAGAACACCGATTAACCTATCAGACGCGTCTCTACCAATGAATCACTTGATTCTGGAGGAGATATATAAAGTTCAACTCGAATCACTGCAGTTGCTTCAAGAGAAGGTTGATCGTAGCTCACTAATGAGCTTGATTCATAAAATCAAAGGGGGAGCATTACTCAGTGAAGATCAATTACTTTATGACCAATGCGTTCATTTAGAAAAATCAGAGGCTGAGCTATCGGTACTTCTGCAATCCTTCCAAGAAAGTCTTACTGCTAGCAATCATCGCCTAGACAAACAGATCAACGCGCCTCGATAATCCAAACAAGCTCATCCGTTGATCTAGGTCTTTTAGCATCAGGGTTAGCGTTTATTCACTGCGTCTTTAAAGGACTTGCCAGCAGAAAATTTGACCGTCTTAGAGGCTGCAATCTTGATTGGTTCGCCGGTCTTTGGGTTACGCCCCATTCGGGCTGCGCGTGAACCCAAGGAAAAGCTTCCAAAGCCCACCAATTGCATCGTATTTCCTTTGGCAACGCTCGCCTTGATCGCATCGAGAGCTAAATTAAGAACCTCCTCTGCTTTGGTTTTACTTAAATCCGCTCCATCTGCAATCACATCCACTAAGTCTGCTTTTGTCATGATCAATTTCCTTTAATTGGGTGTTATTTGTCGAGAAGCGGATTGCCATGAATTGGCTAAACTGGATCTCCACGTTTATCCTAGCAAAGATATGTAGAAAATCTGTAAATACTTTTAGACAAAGTAAAAAAATAATGGGATTTATGAACTTTAGTCGGCTAAGTCGTATTTTTTTAACTCGGGATCTAGGGTTAGTACTAGCACTTTTTTGCCTCACCCCATTATTTGGTCATAGTGCTGCAGCGCAATCATCACTGCCCATGGGCATTGAACAGGCCATTAAACGCAGTGGGATCCCAAAAGATTCGATCAGCATTGCGGTCAGCGAAATCCCCTCGTCAGCCAATCCAAAACCCGAGTCCCGCACGATCTTGAACTGGCGGGATGAAGTGGCCATGAACCCAGCCTCGACTATTAAATTACTCACCACCTTGGTTGCCCTCGATATTTTGGGGCCAAAGTACCGATGGAAAACCGAACTTCTCACCGATGGTGCGATCAAAAATGGAACCTTAAAAGGAAACATCTATTTTGTAGGCCATGGCGATCCCAAATGGATTCCGGAGGAGCTTGATCGTTTAACGAAACAATTGCGTGCTCTTGGTATCCAACGCATTGATGGCAATTTAGTCTTTGACCGAAGCGCGTATGCCAAGCAAGTGATGGAAGAGGTCACGATTGATGGCGAAACCTTACGTGCCTATAACGTTCCACCAGATCCGTTGTTGTATGCCTTTCGCACCCTCTCCTTTCAAATTAATCCAAATAAAAATGGTGATGGCTTTCAGATTAGTTATACCCCGAAGTTAGCCCGCCTTTCGATCCAAAATGATATTTTGATGAGCTCGGCTCCATGCGATGGGGCAAAGCGTAATCTCCGCCTTGAGATGGTTCCCAACCCATTGGAGCTTGCAAGTTCCCAAGTAAAGAATAAATCGGCAATCCAGTGGCAAGCTATTTTTACTGGCGAGCTAGCTCAGAACTGTCAAGGCGTTACATTCAATGTTGTCAAGTTTGATCCCGATACCTTTTTAACCCTGGGATTTACAGCGGCGTGGGAAGAAGCGGGGGGGCTTTGGGTTCGACCACCTCGCGGCCAAGCTGGATCGGTTCCTGTGTATGCCCGCCCCCTATTAAGTGTTGAAGGTTTAAGCCTTTTGGAGGCTGCGAAAGATATTAATAAGTTCTCAAACAATGTAATGGCCCGACAGGTTTTTTTGACGCTCGCCCTTGAAAAAATTGGTAAGCCTGCTGATATTGAATCGGCCAAAGGTGTGGTGCAAGCTTGGCTGAACCAGCGCGGATTGGATTTTCCGGAGCTCGTGATTGAGAATGGTTCGGGCCTATCCCGTAACGAAGCCATCTCCGCACGAAATCTGAATAGCCTCTTGATTTCGGCCCAAAACTTACCAATCGCTGAGACCTTTACCGCTACCTTACCGGCCGCAGGATCCGAGGGAACCATGCGAAATCGCTTGATTACTCAACTGCGTAAATTTTTACACCTCAAGAAAAAACCAGAGGCCCGCATCAAAACAGGCTCTCTAAACAATGTGCGCACTATCTCTGGCTATGTCTTCAGTAAATCGGGTCGAATCTATGCGGTAACCTCGTTCATCAATGACCCCAAAGCCAATCGAGGGCAAGAGGTGCATGATCAACTGCTCACGTGGTTGCTAGAGGACGGTCCAGATCCAAAAGATGCGCGCTGAAGCCGATCGCGTACCGCATCCCACGCCTCGGTCTTTGGGAGGCTTGGGATAAAAATGGCTTGGTATTGGCCTTGATCAAGATCTCTTAAGAGGCGATAGAGTTGCTTTGCAAGTAATGTGGGATCCATCGCAAGCGCTATAAACGTTAGATGATTCAAATAGGCTTTGAGTAGAGCCTCATGGTGTGAATGCTCTTGTTCCCAAACAAGCACAGCAAATTTAGCTTCAGGTGCTTCACGAATCAAGGAATCGAGTTGCGATGCAATGCCAGATTCTGAATAGAGATAGAGTGCAGTATGGGGGGCGTAGTGAGCCAAATGAGTACCTGATACTCGGGGCTGACTCGCTGCACTTCTGCCACTCACCACATCAATTCCGGTGCTTGCCCTAATCATGGATGGACTAATTGATCCTGGACGAAGTAATTGAGGCGGTCCTTCGCCAGAGACATCCAAAATGGTTGACTCAATTCCATGCTCACAAGACCCGCCATCTAAAATCAATAGATCTGGATTATTTGGAAACTCAGCAGCAACGTCGCCAGCCGACGTTGGTGAGATGCGCCCATAACGATTAGCAGATGGTGCGGCAATACCGCCCCCAAAACGACGCAATAGCTCTTGGGTTAGTGGGTGAGCCGGTGAACGGATGGCCACGGTAGCCTGTCCTCCAGTTACAGAATCCAAAACCGATTTACTTTTTTCAAAGACCAAAGTTAGAGGTCCGGGCCAAAAGTGCTTGATCAAAATAAGTGCGCTCTCCGGAATGTGCCGAGTCCAGGGGCTTAAGATGGTTAGCCACTCTTTTTCAAGGTCTTCGCTGTTAGTCGGTGGCGCCTGAACATGAACAATCAAGGGGTGATTGGTGGGCCTGCCCTTGAGTTGGTAAATTTTTTGGATTGCATCACGATTAGTCGCATCAGCACCTAAACCATATACGGTCTCAGTAGGGATGGCTACGAGCTTCCCGGTCCGAATTGCATCAAGAGCACAATCGATTAAGGACGAATTCGGCTTGGTCATTACCAAATTTAAGGATCAATCCCTAAATGGTTGGCAACCTCAGCACAGGCCTGCTTTGCTTCCTCAATGGTATGACCTAAGCAATTAATATGACCCATCTTGCGCCCATGCTTGGGACTTGCCTTGCCATACAAATGCAATTTAGCACTGGGGTGATCGAGCACTTGATTCCAGGCGGGTTCTTGCGCCGTCCCAGAACTAAACCACGCATCGCCCAAAATATTCAGCATGGAAACATTCGTTAACAGACGCACATCCCCTAAGGGTAGGCGCGCCATGGCTCGTACTTGTTGCTCAAATTGACTGGTTACACAAGCATCCATGGTGTAATGCCCTGAATTGTGGGGCCTTGGTGCAATCTCGTTAACGATCACTGTTTGATCATCTAACACAAAATATTCCACACACAAAACGCCGACGTAACCCATTCTTTCTGCAATCAACTGACTAGCGCGAATGATTTTAGGTACTAAGCTCGTTTGAAGGGATGGGGATGGAACAGTGCTAGTGTGCAAAATCCCGTTTCGATGCACGTTCTCCGAAATCGGATACGCAACAGATTGTCCATCGTGACCGCGCACCACCAATGCTGAAACTTCAAGTGCCAGTGGCATCCGTTTTTCAAGTACGCAAGCCACGCTCCCTAAATCCTGCCAAGCCTTCGCTAAATCATGATGTTGATGAACAGTGACCTGTCCCTTGCCGTCATAACCCAAGCGCGATGTCTTTAAGATCCCTGGAAATAAATGATCGGGTAGCTGGGCAAGATCACTTTCTGAACGAATCACTGCATAAGGAGCTGGACCAATCCCGGAGAGACCTTGGCATTGTTCCAAAAACTGCTTTTCTACAATTCGGTCTTGCGCAATCGAAACACAAGCGCCACGGGGCGCCACAAAGATTCCTTGTTCTTCAAAATAATCCAGGGTCTTAGCGGGAACGTTTTCAAACTCAGTACTAATGGTTGCGCAAAGTGCAGCCATTTCTTGCAATGCATTTGCATCATCGTAATTAGCGCAAAAATGCTTTTCAGCAACAGCGCCTCCCGGGCTCAAGGGATCAGGATCCAAAACACAGACCTTATAGCCCAGGGATTGCGCCTCGTGCACAAACATGCGACCCAACTGACCGCCACCCAAAATACCAAGCCATGCCGGTGGAAGAATTGCCGATTGATGCTTCAAATTAGAACTATGCGATGAACTCATCATGCGTTTGGATTGCGCAACTTAAGGTAACTTCATTGCGCGGGCAGCTTGGGTTTGCTCCGCACGAAACGCGAGCAATTTTTTTGCTAGCTCCGGATCCGAATGCGCTAGCATGCCAACGATATGCAAGGCTGCGTTTGCTGCACCTGCCTCACCAATCGCAAACGTTGCTACTGGAATGCCTTTGGGCATCTGCGCGATCGAATACAAGGAATCCTCTCCTCGCAAATATTTGCTGGGAACGGGCACGCCCCACACCGGCACAATCGTTTTGGATGCCAGCATGCCGGGTAAATGAGCCGCCCCGCCTGCTCCAGCAATGATGGCGCGCAAGCCCCGCGCCTGCGCAGATTCAGCGTAGGCAAACATTTCATCGGGCATGCGATGGGCGGACAGCACTTGTTTTTCATAAGCAATCCCAAAATGCTCAAGCATTTGGACTGCGTGCTGCATCGTATCCCAATCGGAATTAGATCCCATTACTACGCCTACGATGACCGGACTCGTCATGAATACTCCAAGAATCTTAAAGTTGTATTATCGCAGTCTTTATGGGGATCTAGGTACCCATTACTGGGTTAGGCGTTGCCAGGCCTCACGATATTTTTCTGCGGTTTTACCAATAATCGCATCGGGTAAATGAGGGGCAGGCGCAGCTTTATTCCAAGGCTGGCCTTCAATCCTGACCGACTCGAGCCAATCGCGCAAAAATTGCTTATCAAACGAGGGTGGATTGGAGCCGACTTGATAGGTGTCGGCGGGCCAAAACCGTGAAGAGTCAGCCGTTAGGATCTCATCCATTAACACCAACTGTCCTTCTGCATCTAAACCAAACTCAAATTTTGTATCCGCAATAATGATTCCGCGCCGACGCGCGTAGTCTGCCGCTTCGGTATACAACCGAATACTGGTGTCTTTGATCTTTTTGGCTAACTCAACCCCAATGCGGCGCTCAACCTCCGCATAAGAAATGTTTTCGTCGTGATGACCCATCTCCGCTTTGGCGGCAGGAGTAAAAATAGGCTCTGGTAGAGCTTGCGCATTTTGCATGCCTTTTGGTAAGGCAATACCACAAACTGAACCCGTCTCTTGATAGTCTTTCCAGCCACTACCTGCCAAATACCCTCTAACAACCGCTTCAACCAAGATGGGCGTCAAACGCTTGGCAACCACAGCCCGAGCCCGCACTTGATCCACCTCGGCTGCACTCACAACAGTGGCAGGATCAATACCAGTCAAGTGATTGGGGATGACATGGGCTAAATGAGCAAACCAAAAATTACTCATTTGATTGAGCACAACACCCTTCTCAGGAATGGCTTCTTGCATCACCACGTCGAATGCGGAGATACGATCAGTCGTAATCATTAATAAACGATCCTGATCGATTGCATAAACGTCGCGCACTTTACCTCGCGAAACTAATGGCAGCGAGGAAATCGAAGTGGTATGTAAGGCATTCATGATTAACGTACTTTAATAATTTTCAAAGTATTCGTGCCGCCAGGCTGATCCATTGGCTCACCAATCGTTAAAACAATTGTGTCACCTGACTTCACAACCCCCAACTTCTTTAAGCGCTCCTCAACCTGAAGCAAGGCAGCTTCTCGATCAGCTCCTTTGCCGATACTATAAGGCCTGACGTTGCGATAGGTACTTAAGGCGCGCTGCGTTTCCACGCGACTGGTCAGGGCAAATATGGGCACTCGAATGTTATGTCGACTCATCCAAATTGGCGTTGAGCCAGAGTCAGTCAAAGCGGCGATAGCAGTGGCATTGAGATGGTGCGCCGTAAAGAGTGCACCCAGGGCAATCGCTTGATCAATCCGTTCAAAGCGCTGGTCCAAGAAGTCCGTATCCAAGTGAACCACTTCGGATTTTTCTGCTTCGATGCAAATAGCGGCCATCTGCTCAATGGTTTTCACTGGGAACTGACCGGTGGCTGATTCTGCTGAGAGCATCACAGCATCAGTACCATCCAACACTGCATTCGCTACGTCGCTCACCTCGGCACGAGTGGGTACTGGAGCACTAATCATCGACTCCATCATTTGGGTCGCAGTGATCGTAAATTTATTGGAATCCAAGGCCATCCGAATCATGCGCTTTTGCAATGCAGGTACTGCTGGATTACCAACTTCGATTGCCAAATCACCCCGCGCCACCATAATGCCGTCGCTCTCATCAATAATGCTTTGCAGGGCTTCAGTAACGATTGCCTCGGCACGCTCAACTTTTGCAATCAGGCGGGCTTTGCCTTTGCCATGTTTCGTACTTGCGGCATCGGCTAACTTGCGAGCGTAAGCCATATCGGCCCCATCCTTGGGAAAACTAATGGCTAAGAAATCAATTCCCATGGAAATCGCAGCATCTAAATCAGCAATATCTTTCTCGGTGAGAGCAGGTGCTGTCAAGCCACCGCCAGCACGGTTAATGCCTTTGTTATTTGATAGGGGGCCGCCACTCTCAACACGGGTGTAAATTTCTCCGCCCTTGACTTGGTCGACTACCAAGACAATCAAACCGTCATTGAGTAAAAGTCGATCGCCCGCCTCTACATCATTCGGTAAATTTTTATAGTCCAACCCCACTCGCTCTTCATTGCCAAGCTCACAATTGATATCCAGGATGAAGCGAGCACCTTCTTTTAGAATGACTTTTCCGTTCTCGAACTTGCCCACCCGAATCTTCGGGCCCTGCAAATCGGCCATAATGCCCACTTCACGATCAAGCTCTTTGGATATCTGACGTACGAGGTCATAGCGCGCCTGATGATCGGCGACGGTTCCGTGTGAGAAATTAAGACGAACCACATTGAGCCCCGCACGAATCATGTCGCGCAAGACCTCAGGCTTCTCGGACGCCGGCCCCAGCGTGGCAATAATTTTGGTAGCTCGTTGCATGATTACTCCTTCGCGCGCTCTGCAAGCACGGCAAATGCAGGCAGGGTTTTGCCCTCAAGAAACTCTAAGAACGCCCCGCCTCCGGTTGAAATGTAGTCCACTTGATTCTCGATGCCGTACTTCGCAATGGCGGCCAAGGTATCCCCGCCACCAGCAATCGAGAATGCTGGCGAGTGGGCAATGGCTGCTGCAATCATTTTGGTACCACCTCCAAACTGATCGATTTCAAAAACACCTAGAGGTCCATTCCAAACAATCGTGCCGGCATGCGCCAACATCATCGATAGTTGTGCGGCTGTTTTGGGACCAACATCCAAAATCATGTCGTCTGGCGCCACTTCATCAACTGGCACCCGATTAGCCCTAGCCAGTGGGGATAACTCGTTGGCAACTACCACGTCTTCAGGAATTGGGACGCGCGCCCCACGCTTTTCCATCAGCGCAATAATTTCTTTAGCTTCATTCACTAAATCTGGCTCAGCCAGTGACTTACCAATATTGATGCCTTTAGCTAATAAAAAGGTGTTGGCAATGCCACCGCCAACAATTAATTCATCGACTTTCTCGGCAAGCGACTTCAGAATGGTTAATTTAGTCGATACCTTGGAGCCCGCCACAATGGCAACCAGGGGCCTTCTAGGTTCTGCTAAAGCCCGACTCAAGGCATCGAGCTCAGCAGCCATCAGAGGTCCGGCGCATGCGACTTTGGCAAACCGGGCAATGCCATGCGTCGTGGCTTCCGCACGATGCGCCGTGCCAAAAGCGTCGTTAACATAGACATCGCACAAGGCAGCCATTTTTTTGGCTAAATCATCCGCATTCTTTTTCTCGCCGACATTGACCCGACAGTTTTCCAAAAGGACCAGGTCACCCGGGTTTAATTCAAACCCACCGTCAACCCAATTGCTAATTAATGGAACCTTGCGATTTAGGATCTCCGCAATGCGATGGGCAATTGGCGCCAAACTATCTTCCGCCTTAAATACCCCCTCGCTAGGCCGACCCAAATGAGAGGTCACCATCACTGCCGCCCCGCCATCCAAACACATCTGAATCGCTGGGATCGATGCCCGAATTCGCGTATCTTCGGTAATGTTGCCAGCCTCGTCTTGAGGCACGTTCAAATCCGCACGGATGAATACCCGCTTACCTTTAAGCAGACCAGATGTTGCGAGATCACTAAGGCGCTTTACATGAAGTAAGGTGGTGGACATAGACTGTTGAATTTGGAGAAATTAGAGTATTTGAAGTGAGACTTCCATTTTAGAGCCAGTAACGTGCCAAACTAAACACGGTCATACCCAAAATAAGGGTTGGTAGCATCTGACGAGTCCAGAAATAGGCTGTGAAGCCTGCTAATCCACCCCAAAGATTGGGGGATTTCCAGTCCATTTGACTAATTTCGACAGCTCCTGGGGGTAAAAGCAGCTCAGGCGCAACAATACCCACAATCGCCGCTAAGGGTGCATAGCGAATCGCTCGCAGAACTAACTCGGGCACCTGAACGCGCGCCCCCAAGAACACAAAGAAAGCCCGGGTTAAAAGGGTCACGAGGGCCATGCCCCCAATCAGTAAGGCGATCTCAAAAGAGCCTAAGGAGTCTGGCCTCATCGCATTGCCTTGGGTGAGCGGTCGGCCAAGATCCCAACCACGATCGCTGCCAAAATGGCAACGGTCAAATTCAGCTTGAGCGGCAAGCTATAAGTCAGGATGGCAACCATCGCGGCAACAATCCCCGCCCAGCGGGCTGCCCGGTGATCCAGCATTGGGACAATCACCGCAATTAAGGCCAAGGTCCCGGCAAACTCCAGCCCCCAATCATCCGGGATTTGACTCGCGCCTAAGATACCTAGAATCGAACCAGCTTGCCAAATGCCCCAATTGCCGGTGGCAAGCCCGTACATGAAGTAAGTGCGGTAATAGGAATCGTTCTTACGCTCGGTCACCGCTTGCACTTCGGGAAAACGGCTGGTGTACATCAAATACCCAAAATCCGCTGTGAAATACCCCAAGATGGCTCTGCGCCAAGCGGGTAAATGAGAAAAGTGGGCTTGCACGCCGATGCTAAAAATCACAAAACGCAAGTTCACGATGAATGCAGTAATCAAAATCGTAAAGACAGAAAAACCAGCCCCAATGAGCGGAAGGGCGGCGAGCTGAGCAGAGCCCGCAAAGACAAATAAACTCATCGCCAGTGCCTGCTCGGTTGTCAGGGCCGATTTACCCATCGCGAGACCGGTCACCAAGGCCCAACTAAAAATGGCAAGAGCCGAGCGTGACATGGTTTTCAATCCGTCACGCCAAGCGGATTGCTGTTGCTGGCTCCAACCCGAGTAAGGTAATTTAGCAGTCAGGCGAGCGAAATCCATAGTTGAGCTGATTATAGAAAGCCCGGCTAATTGGGCGGCAGACCAAGCGATTCCTCTGCTCTACAATAAGGCTTTAGGGCTAAATTGCATAAATAATCCGCAAGCCCGCCACAACATAAAGGTGCTAATGATGTCGATGTCTGACCGCGATGGAGTTATTTGGTTCGATGGCAAGATGGTCCCCTGGCGGGATGCCAATATTCATGTACTAACGCATAGCCTTCACTACGGCATGGGCATCTTTGAGGGTATTCGTGCCTACAAGACCGAAAATGGCACGGCAGTATTTCGCTTGGCCGAGCATGTCAAGCGCCTCTTTAACGGCCTAAAGATTTTTCAGATGAAAATCGATTACAGCGAAGAGCAAATTGCACAGGCCATTCTTCAAGTCGTGCGCGATAACAAATTAGCCTCATGCTATATCCGCCCCATTATTTTTATTGGCTCAGAAAAATTAGGTATTTCGCCAACCGGCAATAAAGTACATACGGCAATTGCAGCATGGCAATGGGGTGCTTACCTTGGCGAAGATGGCATTAACAAAGGGATTCGGGTCAAAACCTCATCCTTTACCCGCCACTTCGTAAATTCCTCTCTGGTTCGTGCAAAGGCCTCGGGTTACTACATTAATTCAATCCTGGCACATCAAGAGGTGGCTGCCAATGGCTACGATGAGGCCCTTCTATTGGATACCGAAGGCTACGTCTCTGAGGGTTCAGGCGAGAACATGTTCATGGTACGCAATGGCATCGTCTTCACCCCTGATCTCGCATCCTGTCTTGATGGCATTACCCGAGACTCGATCATCCGCATTGCCAAAGACTTAGGGTTGGAGGTTCGAGAAAAACGCATCACCCGTGACGAGGTGTACTCAGCAGATGAAGCCTTCTTCACCGGCACCGCCGCTGAAGTTACTCCCATTCGGGAGTTGGATGACCGAACCATTGGCGATGGCAAACGCGGTCCGATCACCAAACAAATTCAGGATGTATTTTTCGATACGGTATATGGTCGTAACGACCGTTATCGCGCTTGGTTAACCACTGTCTAATTTAGATTGCTATGAGTGATTTAAACGAATTAAATGCGGTTATGGTTCACGGCAATGACTTACCACTGCATTGCCCAACGAAAGATACCCCAGCCTGGAACTATCACCCGCGCGTTTTCCTGGATATTCTGGCTACCGGTCAGGTGAAATGCCCCTATTGCGGCACTGAATACCACTTGATTCCTGGCACCGAACCCCACGGCCACTAATATCGCTCCGAAACGGGGCTTCGCTATGCCACGCATCCTCGTTATCGCCCCCCATTGGATTGGGGATGCGGTTATGTCTTTGCCGCTCATCACGCTCATTCATACCAAGTTTCCCAATTGCAGCATTGATGTCCTGTGCACCCCATGGGTAGGGCCTATCTATCGCGCCTGTCCTGTAGTTGAAACAATCATCGAGCGTGATTTTCAGCATGGTGCCCTGCAGTGGAGTTTACGACGATCAATCGCCCGTGAACTAAAGAAGCAAGGTTATGAGATGGCATTTGTATTACCAAATAGCATGAAGTCGGCACTCATCCCATGGCTTGCAGGCATCCCAAAACGGATTGGCTACCAGGGCGAATTTCGGTTTGGATTAATCAATCACTCTTTACCCAACCCATCACGTCAAGCGCGTACGCCCATGATGGAACACTATGCAAGATTATTGGGTGGCGCGCTAGACCAAACAAGCAATCCTCAAAATCTACCATTACCAAAATTAAGCATTGATCCAACTCTTGCGCAATGGGCAAGAGAAAAAATCGATCAGATCGGTGGCGCGCCTCTTTATGGTTTTGCCCCTGGCGCCGAATACGGCTCGGCAAAACGCTGGCCAACAAGTCACTTTGCGCAATTAGCGAATCAGATCTTGGAAGGCAATCTAGATGCGAAAATTATCATTCTTGGCAGCCAAGCCGATCATGCGCTTGGGCAAGAAATTCTGCAAGCTGCCAATCGATCTGATCGCATCCATAATTGGTGCGGTGCGATTCGCTTAGACCAATCGATGGCACTCATTGCACAGTGCACATTCCTCATTAGCAACGACTCGGGTCTCATGCATATTGGCGCAGCCCTTTCGATTCCACAAATTGCTATTTTTGGTTCAAGTAATCCCGAGCATACGCCGCCCTTATCCCAAAATGCCCAAATCATTTGGCTCGGATTAGACTGCAGCCCCTGCTATCAACGCACCTGCCCACTGGAGCATCTCAATTGCCTCAATCAGATCGATTCGCAACGCGTCTACAGTATGCTTACACCATTAAAGACCCAATAAATAACTTATGCCGCGCTTTGCACAACTTTTTCAGAATCCCGATGAGGTGATTGATGCCTGGCGTGAGACCCTGCGGCAAGGGGATGTCGAAGGAGCACTTGCCTTATGGCTCGATGACGACTCGATTACGTGCGTGCTACCAGAGGGCAACCGCTTAAGCGGTCATGCGGAGATTCGTGCAGGGCTGGAGCGCATGCTCGCAAGGCCCCTCTATTTAGAACCGATCGCTTGTATTGAACACATTACTGTGAGCGCTGCAGTGTTTGATTCAACGGAAGCAGTCTATTTTAAAAATAACCAAATTGAAGCCGACTTTATGATCAATATCACCTTGGTCCTCATGCAAGACGGCAAAGGCTGGCGCATTGCCCATTTACATGCCAGTCGTTCCCACGATGATGACTTTGAGTTTCCGAGCGATCAGCACGAACTGCACTAGCTCTTTTTTTGCTCTTTTTGTTCTTCGCGATACTGATTCTGAAACACGCGCAATCGCGCATCAATCACGGACCCCAGATAAAAATCATTGCCGGCGGCCGAGCGTGCAATCTTGAGCTGTTCAATCGCCGATGGCCAAGCTCCTTCAGTTGCAAATTTTTCGGCAAGGGCGTAATGCCGCAAACCAATCTTTTTGTCTTGGTCATACGCACGCGCTAATAAATCCCACCAGATCGTCTCGTTCGGCTGTGCTTTGGTCTTCGCGCGCAACAAGGTGATGGCCTCATTAACCCGCCCCAAACGTAGTTCCGCGTTGACTGTCGCCACGGCTGCAGAGAATGAGAAGGGATCCATCTTGGCCGCATTTTGGGCATACTGCAAAGCCTCCTCTGGCTTACCTCGAGCAAGCGCTAACTCAGATGCCGTGTAATCAAACGATAAACTCTGACGCTGAACTGGTGAGCCAGGAGCTAAGACATTTTGTGCCACAGCCCGAGCCTTTTGTAAAAAACCTTCAGCCTGATCAAAGCGCCCCTGGCGCTGGGCAACCAAAGCTAAACCATAGAAACCTTCCATTTGCTTTTCGGGGGCGGCTTGTTTGCTCAAACTCTCAAATAAATTACGCAGATCAAATAAGCCGCTGGTACTCCCACTTTGCTCGACGCGAGCGCGAGCTTTAATGAGATAAAACTCGAGCGCACTGGGCACTCGATTTTGTGCGACGGTCCTTGCCCGATCTTGCATATCGGCAATTCGGTCGGTGGTTAAGGGATGGGTGCGCAAATATCCTGGCACACCACTATCCATGATTCCGTAAGCCTTTTGTAAACGCTGAAAGAATGCGGGTGCGCCATTCACATCGTAACCACTTGCTTGTAAGATCTGAAAACCAATACGATCAGCCTCGCGCTCCGCATCCCGCGAGTACGAGAGTTGATTCTGAATCGCAAGCGCTTGGCCACCCGTAATTAGGCCGGCAGCAGCACCGGGATTACTAGCCGCGGCCAATGCTCCAAGCACAATGCCAGCCAACGCGATGATGGAGTTCGTACCCTGACGTTCTAGAGAGCGCGCCAAGTGGCGTTGCAATACATGACCAATCTCATGACCCATCACCGAGGCGACCTCTGAATCGGTTTCCGCAGTAATTAAAAGCCCTGTATGAAATCCAATAAATCCACCGGGTAATGCAAATGCATTAATCGATGGATCCTTCACTGCAAATACCTCATAGTCATATGCGGCACTACCTTGCGCATTCGCTCCACCGAGTTGCAAGCGTTTTGCAGCTTGCATGAGACGCCGCTCCATCGAATTGAGGTAATCATAAATGGGCCAATCATTGGAAAAATCCCGATCCCTACGAATCTCTCGCATGATCTGCTCGCCGATCTTACGCTCATCAAGCGGACTGAGGGCATCACCGCCAGGATCACCCATATCTGGTAAGACCAAAGTGGGTTGCGATTGCAAAGTATTTCGGGAGGGTAAATTGGCTGAGCGCGCTTCCGGTGACTGAATTACGCGCCCAAGGTTCTCCTTTGCTGCATTGTCTTGGGTGACCGATACCCCAGATTGTTGGGCGAAGGAAGAGACGCTTAAGACCCCGCTTAAGAACAAAGCAATGATTCGTTTTGTTTGCTTCCTCATGCCTATATGGTAAAACCTCTTATATGAACAAACTGACGCATTTTGATTCCAGTGGCCAAGCGCATATGGTCGATATTGGCGATAAAGCCTCTACCCACCGGGTAGCGATCGCGACTGGCCGGATTCAAATGAATCCTAACACCTATCAACTCATTGAGTCGGGCGGTCATAAAAAGGGAGATGTCCTTGGCATTGCCCGAATCGCTGGAATACAGGCGGCCAAGAAAACCGCTGATCTGATCCCCCTCTGCCACCCCATAGCACTCACCCACGTCAGTATTGAGTTTCAATCTGATCCATCCAGCCACACGATTTATTGTCAAGCTAGAGCCGAGACCACCGGACCCACCGGCGTTGAAATGGAAGCGCTCACCGCCACCCAAATTGCCCTCCTCACTATCTATGACATGTGTAAAGCCGTAGACCGTGGCATGGTCATGAGCGACATTAAGTTACTTGAAAAAAGCGGTGGTAAATCGGGGGATTGGAAGGCGAGCTAAGCAGCTGCTTTAGTAAAGAGCATGATGCTTTTACTAGATAGTAAGTATTTCTCCAATTAAAATCTTTTCTACTAAATTAATTTTCTGAGTCTTGTGGACCATTAAGCCGGATTCGCTTTTTTATGCCATCGCTTAACAAATTCTCCAGACCCCATCACAATAATTGCTGAAATAATTTCGGCGATAATTTCATAATTAGCAATGCCTTCACCAAAATACTTAATCAAACCAGGATCTGTAACGATCATTCCTCCCGCAATCCAGCCCAATAAACCAGCACCGGCAGTAACGATAAATGGAAAGCGGTCAATTAAAAATAAAACCATTTTGCTGCCTGCAATAATGATAGGCACAGACACAACTAGGCCAAAAATGACATATCCAACTTGATGAGACGGATTATTAACCTGTCCAGCAGCCCCAGCAATAGCCAGAACGTTATCAAGACTCATCACAATATCGGCCACGATAATCGTTTTGATTGCCGCAAATAGTTGATTGGGCCCTTGTAAAGTATGTTGATTTTCATCTTGCTGAGCAATGAGTTTGTAGCCAATCCAGATTAGCAAAATAGCGCCAACTAGTTTTAGAAAAGGAATTTGTAATAACGTAACTGCAAATGCAACCAAAATCACGCGAAGAATGATAGCCCCAGCGGTACCATAAATAATTCCTTTTTTGCGCTGGTCAGGATGTAGATTGCGACATGCTAAGGCAATAATTAGCGCATTATCTCCCCCCAAAAGAAGGTCAATAATGATAATTTGAATAACAATAGACCAATCAATTAGTGTTAAGAATTCCATATTTGCTCTTTTAGCTTTAAGTTTTTATGTCAACAAATTAAGCAACGATAAGGTTCATTCGCGATAATATCTGCAAACTAATTAGGTGAAAAAATATTGACTACGAATTTTTTTAGTTTATTTAATTTACGTCGAACTTTAACAGATTTTTCACCGCAACGATTTAAAAGTATCGCCTCAAAATTGATTGAGTAACCATCCAAAAAAAAATGGCCCTAACAAGTAGGGCCACTTATATACCGCATTTAAAACAATCTAGTCGAGAATAACCCCAAGCAAAGTAGCGATAATTCCAGCTCCAGCAGTGGGAATTCCCCACCGCTCAAAGGGTGATACTGACTCTCCAGACACTACCTCAATTGGAATATTTGTAATTTCAATCAATTTGTTAGTGGTTGAATTTTCTAACATTCGTGTAAACGAGTTCTTCCGAGCAGTACCCAACACAATTTGGTCACAACGCAATCGACGAGCTTCATCGGCAATAATCTTAGCGCGGTCGCCAGTTTTACTGATGACACTATGTGGAATAGCGTGTGATTCAAGAATCCTGCGGACATTTGCAAGCGCAAGATTTGACTTTTGTTGGTTCCATTCTTGAACATTCTGTTTACTTAAAAAACGACCGATATGACGTGGCAGTTTTGGTTGAATATTAATTAAATGAATTTCCATCGCTGAATTCTGAATAAACTGATTCACAACGTGACGGACTGCAAATTCAGAATTTTTACTTCCGTCAACTGGCAAAAGAATACGTTTCATTGATGAGCCTCCATGACTTGAAGTGTTTTGAGGCGAAGAAATTAAAAACGCCTCTTTGTCTTGTACTGCACGCTCTTGTATTTTTGCTTCTAAATGCATTTGATTTTTGATAAATCCGGCGGTCAAGACTCCCCCAATAACCAGCAAATAAACTAAATATGTAAACAAGTTATTTGCAAAAACAGGTAGATCTTTAATTAATGGCTCACTCATCATCATTTTTGCTGCAGTAAATGCAAGGACTGCGGCGCCAATGTAGATGATTGATTGATAGCGCTCTAGTAATCGCAAAATAAACGTTGAACCCCAAATGACGATTGGAATACTAATGAGTAGGCCCAAAACAACTAACAAATAGCTGCCATGCGAGGCACCGGCAACAGCTAAAACGTTATCTACACCCATTACTGCATCGGCAATAATGATTGTTTTCATAGCACCCCAAAAAGATGAGGAACCCTCTCCATGGTTCTCATCCTCGTCTTTTGGCTTTAGTAGTCCATATGCAATCCAAACGAGTAAAGCTCCGCCAATCAGTAAGAGTCCCGGTATTTTTAGTAACCAAACAACAACCAGTGTCATCGCACTACGAACCACAATCGCTCCAACAGCACCCCAAACAACTGCTTTCTTTTGTAAATGAGCCGGCAGGTTACGCGCAGCCATCGCGATCACAATCGCATTGTCTCCAGCCAGAACCAAATCAATGACTATGATTGCCAGTAGGGCCGAAAAAAACTCAGCTGAAAATAGTTCCACAAATTACCCTTTCATTTTTAATTTCTCTCAACATTATTACGAGCCTCTTTCTATTTGAATAATGGTTTTTAATAATGTTCATGATTACAATTAATGATTTATTAAATCAAAAAGGAATGGTTACCATTATGTTTATAAATGAACTATTCCTTGTAAATACTAAAAATTTGTGATTTAATAACAACTTATCGCAAAGTGGGAGTAGCTCCTGGACATTCTGTCCTTTGTCTTTAGGTCGTCATTTCGGGTATTTTGTACCCCGGCCTACTGAGGGTATTTTTTAGATAGCCTATCTAATACCAGAGCAAGACCTTTGTTTACCCTGAAAAGGTACAGAGGTTATGCTCAATTCATCGATTAAACGCTATCTCCGCCATGGAATGCTTCCTCAATTGGCCGTTTTTGAAGCGGTGGCCAGACTTTCAAGCTTCACAAAAGCAGCAGATGAGCTGCATTTAGCTCAACCCACCGTATCTGCCCAGATAAAAAAACTAGCTGACAACCTGCAAATCCCTCTTTTTGAGCAAATTGGTAAAAGAATTTACCTTACACCAGCTGGAGAAAACCTCTATAACGGCTGTCAATTGCTTTTTACAACCCTAAGTAATATTGAGGAGTCCCTCTCTGATCTGCGTGGTTTAGAGCATGGACGTCTTCGTTTAGCGGTAAGCACAACTGGTAAGTATTTTGTACCCCGTTTATTAGCCGAATTTGTAAAACTTCATCCCGCAATTGAAGTTAGCCTTCAAATTCATAATCGCAATACCTTAATTGATCGGCTCTCGCGAAATGAGGATGATCTCTATGTATTCTCAAATCCGCCTGATGATTTTGAAATTGTCACACAACCGATTCTTCCGAATCCAATGGTTGTTTTTGCTCGCGAAGATCACCCCCTAGCTCACGAGAAAAAAATTTCTATTGAGCAATTAAAAAATGAGAAATTTATTATGCGTGAGCCGGGTTCTGGAACTCGAATGGTGGCTTATGAAGCGTTTGATCATCATGGACTAGAGCCTCATGTTCAAATGGAACTATCAACCAATGAGGCCATCAAACAAGCTATTCTTGCAGGGCTCGGTATTTCCATTTTGTCCCAATACACGCTAGGACTAGACACCTTTGAGCCACGACTCTCCATCCTTAATGTTCAAGGCTTCCCTATCGAAAAACAGTGGCAATTCGTATACCCCGTCGGCAAACAAACCTCGTCAGTCTCTAGGGCATTTATGGATTTTGTACGAAAAGAGGCGCCCACATTAATCGAAGATCATGTGGGCAAAATTGAAAGATGAAATTCTTAAGGTTTTGCCAAGCGGCATTCTGCAGGCAGAAGTTTTGCAGCTAAGGTAGTCTTGTCAGATCGACAAGACCAGCCACCTGACCAAGTTTGACTGATGCCGGATTGGGATAAATCGATACTTCTAGGGTTGCCGATATCAGGCTCGTTAGTTGGAATTAAATATAAGGTATTTTTTCCATTGGCGGCAACAGAACTCTGATAATCAATTGCGATAGTGCCATCAGGCAGAATCTCGATTTCTTTAACGCTTTGGGTGGGATTAAAAATAAACGCCTCTCTGGTTGACTGATCCATCAAATTTGGACCTTTCGTGGCATAACTTTCTGTAACGGCTAATTTAGCTGCCGATGCAAGATTCAATCCTTCTACCACTCTCCCACGCGCAATATAATCCTGGTATTGAGGAACTGCCACAGCCACTAAAATACCAACGATTGCAACCACAACCATCACTTCAATTAATGTAAACCCTGCTTGATCATTATGCTGTTCGTTCATCATCTTCCTCTCTAAAAGAGTAATCATCGCAGGATTTTTTTATAAAGCTCTATGCTCATCCGTAAGAAAAGCTGGTTTTTGATGCCAGCTTTTTAAGATAAGTGAAGCAGCTTATTCAGATTGATGACTGTTTTTTCTTTTAAGATATATTCCAAGCGCAATCACAATAGTAACGCCGATAATTTCAGCAAGCAATCGAATATCACCAAACATTGCTTGCAAACTTTCAGTGATGGCAGGATCATCCACAATCATGCCCCCTGCAAGCCATCCAAGTAGGCCCGCACCAAAGGTAATGATGATCGGAAAACGATCCATCAACTTTAAAAGCATACTGCTGCCAAAAATAATTAATGGTATGGATAAGGCTAGTCCGATGATCAACAAGAGCATCCTCGTTTCTTCTGGGCCACTCTGAGCAGCAGCGGCAACGGCAAGTACATTATCAAGACTCATTACCAGGTCGGCAATCAAAATAGTTCGAATTGCTGACCAAATACTAGACTCAGCCTTCATGTCCTCATCGCCATCACTATCTGCGAGCAATTGCACGCCGATATAAACCAATAAGATACCGCCTACTAATTTTAAGTACGGTAGAGTTAGCAATTTAACTGCGGTAATCGTTAATACAACGCGCATAATGATTGCAGCAGCACTCCCCCAAAAAATGGCTTTCTTTTGTTGATGGGGGGGCAAATTTCGTGATGCAAGTGCAATAACCACTGCATTGTCACCTGAGAGCAAAATATTGACGATCATGATTGATCCTAGGGCCGCCCAAAAACTTGCATCAGTGAATGCTGTGAAATCCATATGAAATCCTCTTTATAGTATTAAATTACAACATTCCTTTTAATAGGACGGCCATCTCAGAGGGGTTTTTGGTGACCTTAAAGCCACACTCTTCCATCACCGCTAATTTGGCATCCGCGGTATCGGCACCACCGGAAATCAACGCACCAGCATGACCCATACGCTTACCTGGAGGCGCTGTCACGCCCGCAATAAAGCCAACAACTGGCTTTTTCATATTGGTCTTGCACCAACGTGCTGCCTCAACCTCATCAGGACCACCAATTTCACCGATCATAATGACCGCATCTGTCTCGGGGTCTTCATTAAACAATTTCATTACATCGATGTGCTTTAAGCCATTGATGGGATCTCCACCAATGCCAACCGCACTTGACTGGCCAAGACCAATCGCAGATAACTGCCCCACGGCTTCATACGTCAGGGTACCGGAACGACTGACAACGCCAATCCGGCCTTTACGGTGAATATGACCGGGCATGATGCCGATCTTGATTTCCTCGGGAGTAATCAAACCGGGGCAATTAGGGCCTAACAACAAAGTCTTTTTGCCGCCCTTGGCTTCTTTTTGCAGCATCTTGTTGCGAACCTCAAGCATGTCGCGAACCGGAATTCCCTCGGTGATGCAAATGACTAAATCGAGATCTGCTTCAACAGCTTCCCAAATCGCTGCGGCAGCCCCTGGGGGTGGAACATAGATCACCGAGACAGTGGCACCGGTTTCTTTGGCTGCATCCTTAACCGTTCCGAAAATTGGAATCCCGAAAATTGACTCACCAGCTTTTTTGGGATTGACGCCAGCCACAAAACAATTCTTACCATTGGCGTATTCCTGGCACTTCTCCGTATGAAACTGACCGGTCTTACCGGTAATCCCCTGAGTGATAACGCGTGTGTTTTTATTAATCAAGATTGACATAGTGATTTCCTCAAATTAGATGGTCGCTTACTTGCCTTGAACGGCCGCCACAACTTTCGTTGCCGCTTCGGCCATGGAATCAGCACTGATGATGGGCAATCCCGAGTCGGCCAAGATTTTCTTGCCTAACTCTTCATTGGTACCCTTCATCCGAACCACCAAAGGAACAGATAAATTCACTGCCTTACACGCAGTTACTACGCCATCGGCAATCACATCGCAACGCATGATGCCACCAAAAATATTGACCAAAATCGCTTTCACGCTCTTGTTCTTGAGCATGATCTTGAAGGCTTCGGTCACTTTCTCTGCAGTTGCGCCACCGCCCACATCCAAAAAGTTGGCTGGCTGACCACCAAATAGTTTGATCGTATCCATCGTAGCCATTGCCAAACCTGCGCCATTGACCAAGCAACCAATATTGCCATCTAAGGAAATATAGGCAAGATCAAATTTAGATGCTTCAATTTCTGCAGCATCCTCTTCATCCACATCACGATAGGCCACGATTTCAGGATGGCGATACAGCGCATTTGAATCAAAATTAAATTTTGCATCGAGAGCCTTAATCTTGCCGTTGCCCTCCAAAATGAGTGGATTAATTTCCACCAGAGATGCGTCCGTATCCCAGTAGGTTTTGTAGAGATTCTTCAATACCTCACGCGCTTGGGCTTGCGAACCTTCCGGAACCCCAATACCTTTACTCAGCTGATCGCACTGCGCATCGGTTAAACCAGTTAAGGGATCAACAAATACTTTAATGATTTTCTCAGGAGTCTTTGCAGCTACCTCTTCGATATCCATGCCACCCTCGCTCGAGGCCATAACAACCACCTTCTGGGTGGCACGGTCGGTCAAAATTCCGAGGTAGTACTCTTTTTTAATGTCAGCGCCATCCTCGACTAAGAGGCGCCGCACTTTTTGTCCTTCGGGGCCAGTCTGATGGGTTTTTAGTTGCATGCCCAAGATTGCACTGGCGTATTGCTTGACCTCATCCATGCTCTTGGCTACTTTCACGCCACCACCTTTACCACGACCGCCCGCATGAATCTGCGCCTTCACCACCCAAACTGGTCCACCTAATTTTTTCGCTGCTTCGATGGCCTCATCAACACTAAACGCTGGAATACCATTGGGTACCGGTACATTAAATTGGCGCAGAATCTCCTTGCCTTGGTACTCATGAATTTTCATAGCAACTCCTGGAATGATTAAATTTCAACGCCAGCGTCAAAAGCTATTTTCCTTGATAGGGCCCTTGGGTCATTGACCCAAATCAAGGCAAAAAAGGCTTAATACGCCCTCAAAAGACCCATAAGTCTAACATTTTCACTGCACCAAATTAGCTATTTCGAGGGGGTCCGACCGCTAATCAGTCGGCCGACAAGCTCTGGATGAAAGCCTTTTGAAACCAAGAATCGGTACTGCTTGGCGCGCTCCTTTGGGTCGGAGGAAATTTCACCAAATTTACGAGCCCATAAGGCCTGAGCACGCTCAAATTCAGAGGAGCTAAGCTCATGACTCAGCTCTGAAATCATACCCGGCGCAATTCCAGCCCGCTGCAATTCATCGGCTACGCGGCGCAAACCGTAGCGCTGACTGCGCCGTCGCACGAGGGCCTGCGCATACCGTTCATCGGATAACCAGCCCTGAACCTCAAAGTCATTCAAAACCTGGTTAATTTGTTCTTCAAGGTCAGCAGGTGGATTCTCTTCTGCTTGACCGTATGAACGCAGTAACTTTTGGGCAAGTTCATGACGGCTGTATTCACGTCGGGATAAAAGACGCAAAGCCCGAGCTTTGAGACTCGGGCTTTGTTTAGAAGCATGATTCAATCCTGGCATTACGCGCTCGCGGATTCAATCTCCTCATCATCCAAGGTCTCGCTAATGAGGGTACCGCCGCTCTTTACGCCAAGCTTTTGTCGAATCTTAGCTTCGATCTCTTTTGCAATCTCAGGATTCTCTTTTAAGAACTCGCGCACATTATCTTTACCTTGGCCGATGCGATCGCCGTTATAGCTATACCAAGCACCTGACTTTTCAACAATCTCAGCCTCAACGCCCATATCGATAATTTCGCCTTCACGGGAGATGCCTGAACCATACATGATGTCAAAGATCGCTTCGCGGAATGGTGGCGAGACTTTATTCTTTACCACCTTCACACGGGTCTCGTTACCGATCACATCATCCCCCTTCTTGATGCTACCAATCCTACGAATATCAAGACGCATTGAGGCATAGAACTTGAGTGCATTACCGCCAGTCGTAGTTTCTGGCGAGCCAAACATCACACCAATCTTCATCCGAATTTGGTTAATGAATATCACCATGGAATTAGTACGCTTAATGGTGCCAGTTAACTTACGCAAGGCTTGGCTCATCAGTCGTGCCTGCAGGCCTGGCAATGAATCACCCATGTCGCCCTCAATCTCGGCCTTTGGAACTAAGGCTGCCACCGAATCAATCACGATTAAATCAATCGAGCCTGAACGCACCAACGCATCGGCAATTTCCAATGCCTGCTCACCGGTGTCGGGTTGAGAAATTAGTAGATTATTGACATCCACACCCAATTTAGCGGCGTACTGGACATCAAGCGCATGTTCGGCATCGATGAATGCGCACGTACCACCGAGCTTTTGCATTTCGGCCACAGCATGCAAAGTTAATGTCGTTTTACCGGAGGACTCTGGACCATAGATTTCAATCACACGGCCACGGGCGAGACCACCGACGCCTAGGGCGATATCGAGGCCCAATGAGCCACTCGACACCACTTGAATATCTTGATTAATTTCAGCATCGCCAAGACGCATGATCGAGCCTTTACCAAACTGCTTTTCAATTTGGGCCAAGGCAGCCGTTAGTGCTTTTTGCTTCTCGCCACTCATCCCTGCAAACTCTGATGAGGCTGATTTTTTCTTGTCGTCCATGGCCATCCTTTTCTAGATATCGGTTCGGTTTTACTTGCTTAATTGCTGAAATTCATACTGTACGGTTACTGTATATAAAAACAGTATTGTTTGCAAGTAGGCATTTCTGATTTATTTGCATGATTAGCTTGATGTTGAGTTAAGTAAGTACTTATTTACTTATAAAGTATTGATTTATATACAAATATTATTTTTCTTTGGCAAAATATAGAAATACTGGCATTGCAATCGCCCAAACCACCGCCAAGTAAATCAATGCAAAAACCCGATCCTCTGGGCTTGGCCAGTTGGCGGCGCCGAGGCGCACCCCCGCTTCGTAACATAGCGGTCCCGCAATAGCCCCCAAAATCGCAGCTAAACCGTTTTTACCTTGTAGCCAAGACATCGACTCTTTCAGGGTGGTAGCAAAGACCAGCCATAGCGCCCACATCCAGACCGGTGAAATGGCCGCGAATGGAACATCGGATTCAAACCGAATCCACCCGAGCTGAACCAAAATTGTGTCCGCAATCAGGCCATAAATGAAGACTTTGAGAAGCAACTCATGCTCGCTGCGTGCATTCTGATGCAACCAGAGATAAACCCCGATGCAAATGAGTGCAATCGTAATCGCCAAACTAAGTTGCTGATGTGCAGCGCCTAGGATGCAAGCAAACCAACCAATCTGGAATAAAACAAAATTCCAGATCTTGCGCCAAGTAGTCCTTGTAATTGCCAGATTCACACTAATTAATCTAGCGTTTATAGAAAGCTAAAGTGACTTCACCCAAATAAATTCCGAACTTACTCATTTCGGCTTTATTGAGCATGACCTTATCATCCATCAGGTACATCCAATCATTAAATTGCACATGGTAAATTTTCCCATCCACTGGCAAAGCCAAGGTGTAGCGCCAGTTGAGCGCATTACCCGCTAATTCACCCACTGCTTCACCAATCACGTCGCTGGCCGTGCCACTGTAACGGCCGGGGGCCACCTCGGTGAGCGTCCAAATCCGTTTTTGCTTGGTGCCATCCGAGTAAACAAAATCTTCGTCCAAGGTACCGACGCGCTTCCCATCTTTCATTTCCCATTTCGCTTTAATCAGAACCTTAAAGCGCTTAACGACTTCGCCACTTCGATCGGTAAAGATGCCATACGCATCAATTTCACCGTTAAAGTAAGTCGCTAAATCGAGCTTTGGCTGCTCCTTGCTATAGATTTGCACGCTTGGACTGGAGCACGACATTACCCCTATCGATAGGAGAGAAACCAAAAAAATGGTTGTTAGACGCTTGAGTCTAGTGAACATAGTGGGCACCAAAGGAAGAATTAAGGATTAGGGCAGTTTGCAGCAATTAAAGCGGGTGGACAACGACTGGCAATCAGTGCAGAACGTAACTTTGGCACACTAGTTCGTTCATCAAGCCAGATGCCAAAAAAGGCTTTCGCAAATGCGTCGCCAGGAACATCGCCAACGGGTTTGCCGTTGTGTAAAAACATAGTACCCCGATCGGGCAAGTGAATACCAATTAAGGTGTCCCCCGAAGCAATGTCAGGAAAAATTTTCTCAAGACTTTGCAACCAAATCATTCGCTGCTTTTCAGAAACGCCCAAGCGAGTCATTTCATCGATCGTGCGCTTAGCGAGATCAGCGCCCTTAAACGATCGAATGTAATGAATTTCCAAGGCAAACCCGTTTTGACCCTTGGGATCAGCTACGTAATAGCGAGCATCGTAGACATCAAAACCCCAAAATGTGAGTCTTCCCTGACCTTGCAGGCTGGCAGTCTCAATATAGCGATAAACCGGTGATTTTCCGCTAGTGGTACTCGCAAATAGCCAGCCTGGCCCCAAGAGGGTCAGCACCAGGCAAAAGATACGAATAGGAGTCCAATTCATGCCACTTAGCATAGAGGAGTTTTGTGACCCTTGCACAAACCCAATTTTTCACAAAGAGGAATAAAAAAACCCGCTCCGAGGAGCGGGTTTCTGACTCCAGCAAGCTAAATTAGTTTGCCTGTGTATTGAGCGTATCACCACGCAGCGTTGGGTAACGCACGTGATCGACTAACTCCTGAATATCTTTACGTGGAGCTGGGGTTACCAAGCTCACCAAGATAATCACTGCAAAGCCAAGGGGTACGCCAAAAATACCTGCAGAAATTGGCTGAATACCCCACCACAGCTCTACCGGCGAGGTGACGCCAAAGACTCCGCGTAACCAAGGCTGAGTAGTAGCCATGTAATAGAACGTGACACCTAGGCCCAAAATGATTCCAAGGCATGCGCCCGCCTTAGTCGCACGCTTCCAGAAAATACCCAGAGTTAAGGCTGGGAAGAACGCAGCAGCGGCAAAGGAGAATGCTGCACCGACTAAGAACAAAATATCAGCCGGTTTTTGGGAGGCTACGTAAGCAGCAGCCAAGGCCACAACTAATAGCAAGATCTTAGAAATCATCACGCGACGAGCGGTCGGAGCGTTAGGATCAATCATCTTGTAGTACAAGTCATGAGACAAAGCATTGGCAATCGTCAAGAGCAATCCATCAGCAGTTGACAGCGCTGCAGCTAAACCGCCCGCTGCCACCATGCCGGAGATTACGTAAGGTAAGCCACCAATAGCTGGGGTTGCCAGCACAATAATGTCTCCACCAATCTTCATCTCGCCAAGCTGCAAAATGCCATCTTTGTTCACATCTACCACTGACAATAATGCAGGATCAACCTTATTCCAAGCATCAATCCAAACTGGTAGGTTGGAGAATGGTGTCCCAACCACCGCAGTAAAGATTTCATATTTCACCAAGACTGCGAGAGCTGGAGCAGTGAAGTACAGCAAGAAGATGAAGAAAAGTGACCAGGTAACCGATTGACGTGCCTGCCTCACCGATGGTGTGGTGTAAAAACGCATCAGAATGTGTGGCAAGGCAGCTGTACCCACCATCAAGCAGAAGATCAGTGCTAAGAAGTTACGGCGCGATGTATCAAATGCAGCACGAGCTTTCTCATCTCCATTTGGATCGCCAGCAAACTGCGCAGCATGTCTGGGCATTCCATTCAACGGTCCGGCCAAACGATCGTTTGCTGCCTTTCCAGCTGTCCATGCTTTTTTGGCTGCTGCATCATCTTTTGGAACAGCAGCGAGAGCTTTTTCAGCAGCAGCAATATCAGCCGCAGGTGCATTTGCTGCTTTGAGATCAGCCACTTTCTTCTCAGCAGCTGCTTTATCGGCAGCCAATGCAGCAGGAACATCCTTCAGTTTCTCAGCGAGAGCATCAGCACGAGCCTTATAAATTGCTCGAACCTCAAGCTCCTTAGGATCCTTAATTAACTCAGACTCTTTGGCTGTGACTTTTTCAAGTTGGTAACCATAGACTAGCTGCGGTATGGGGAAGTTAGTTTGCTTCACTGATAACCAAACCACAGGAATCATGTAAGTAATAATCAAGATGATGTACTGAGCAACCTGTGTCCAAGTCACCGCACGCATACCACCTAAGAATGAGCAAACCAAAATACCGGCTAGACCCATGAAAATACCAATCTCAAAAGGTACACCAGCCAGACGGGTTGTAATTAGTCCTACACCGTAAATTTGAGCTACTACATAGGTAAAGGAACACAAAATGGCAGCAAAAATTCCTAAAAAGCGAGGTAGATTACCATCATAGCGCGCGCCCAAGAAATCAGGGATCGTAAATTGACCAAACTTACGTAAGTAGGGCGCAAGGAACAATGCCACTAAGCAATATCCACCGGTCCAACCCATGATGAACGCAAGACCACCATAGCCTGTGAGGTACAGAGTACCAGCCATACCGATAAACGACGCCGCCGACATCCAGTCTGCGCCAGTTGCCATACCGTTATAAACAGCTGGCACGCGTCGACCAGCGACATAGTATTCTGCAGCATCATTGGTACGACTCATTACACCAATGCCCGCATACAGCAAAACGGTTGCGCCTAAAAAGAGATATCCAACCCACTCTCTCGTCAGGCCCATTTGCTCCAAAATTGCGACGATTACGCAGAAAGCAACAAAACCGCCAGCGTACCAAGCGTAGACTTTATTGAGTTGTTTCTTAAAAGCGGCACTACTTCCACCGCCACCAAAAACACTTCCGCCTGTATCAGGTGTCATTCCGGCCATGATTAGTCTTCCTCCACTTCAGCGCAATCATATTCATGATCGAGATTATTCATGTAATGTGCATAGTAGCCAATGATCGCAACATAAATGACCAATGCGCCCTGCGCTCCTACCCAAAAACTAAATGGCCACCCAAAAAAATTAAAGTCGAGTGAACGTGCGTTATAGCCAACAACATAAGTCACTACGAACCATATGAATAGCAGGATAGCTGTTATTCGTAGGTTCTTAGACCAATATTGTTTGTGCGATTCTGTTAATTGCATAACAGTTTCTCCTTAGGTTATCAAAAACATCTTTAAACTTCAAACAACTACTTCATTAGGCTAAGCAGTCAAACCAGTCTCCCGTTCCAACTGCTTAGCAAATTTCGGTTCAAATTCTTTTAAATGCTTGATGATTTTTACTGCTTCTTCGGGCTCTTGGCGATCCACGTAAACCCTTGCTAATTGATACCATCCATAGGGGCTCATGGGTTGAAGCTGGGTATTTTTCTTCAAAGCTTTGATGGCTTCATCAAAACGATGTTGCTGAATTAGGGTAAGTCCTAATCCATACCAGGCAAGATCCATGGATTCGTCAAGGGCTAAGGCCTTGCGAAAACTAAATTCGGCATCTTCAATTTGACCGACTTCCTCTTGCAAATAAGCAAGGTTGTACCAAGAATAGGCGGGAGCATCAGATCGCTGTACTACTTTTTTGTACATTTCAATTGCACCAAACTTGTCTCCATCTTGAGTCTTCAAGTAAGCCAAACTAGAGAGTACGTAAGGATCGTTCGGATACTGGGATAACATCTCCTCAAACGTATCGATTGCCTTACGCTTTAAGCCCAACACAAGAAAAGAGGCCGCATAAAAACGAAGCAAATACCAACGAAAATCACGTTTCACTGACATAACTGGACGCCTATGCTTACACAATGCTCAATCTTTGCTAATGTCACCGCTATGTACAGAACTCCAATAATGCAAAAAGCTACAAAAGGAATTTGATGATCTGCAATTTGCTTTGGGGCTACAAAACGAGCCATCGCTGTCCATGGCTTATTGATAATCTGAAAAAGTTGATAAAACAGATTTGAATCACGTTTTTGGCCAGAAAGAACAAATAGCAATCCTTGCCCAATTAAGGCAAGGCCACCAATGTAAAGAAGTAGTTGAGCAATGTTCAGAAATAACAGCACGAAAACCTTATAAAACTTAGTCAAAAACAAGAATGGATTATGGTTGGGGTACCCAAACACCCAAATTGGTGCTTACCCTAATTTGCGCAAACTAGAGTTCTTGTTACTTAGGGTTAACTCTATGTATGTCAACTTTTCTTTACGACCTAGGAATCCAAGTGCCATTCTTCGCAAGGGCTTTCAGTTCTGTTAGGTTATCAGCCTCTCGCTTAATCGAATTCCAGAGACATAAAAGTAATTCACATGTGGCAAGTGTGTCCGCCGCAGCCTGATGGCGAACGCTGCATTCAATACCAAAAAACTGCAACCAGTCATCTAAGGCTCGTGCTTTCGGATGAATGCCTGATACCGCAGCCAACGGTTCAATATCAATCCAATCATTTATCAGCGGTGATAAACCAAATCGCTTGTAGGCGCGGGTTATCATGCCCTCATCAAACGGAGCATGAAATGCAAGCAAGGGGGAGCTTCCCACCCATTGTCGAAACTCCTCCAATACTTCAACCGGTGGTCTTCCAGCTGTTTGTGCGCCTACGCCAATATGGTGAACCAAAATATTGTCTTTATTGGACGCTAAATCTTGTTTTAAGACTGCTTCAAAACTATCCCCAATCACAATCGTGGGCTTTGTGAAGCCCGGTCCAACCTGAATTGCAATAGCCGCGATCGCAAGCAAGCGATCACGACTGGGATCCAAACCCGTCGTCTCAACATCCAACACCACCCAACGACTGGGTTCAATTCTGGATTGGCCAATTCCAAAACGGGCTAATAGATTAGCGAACATAATCGAGTTCGAGTCGTTGCTGTAGATTACGGACCTCGGAGAGAGACTCCCGTAAAATTGTTTTATCGACTGCATTCAATTTGTCAACATCGACCGCGTTGGGATTGCCACCAATCGCATGACCATCAATTTGTGCAGCAAGCCGTAAGGTCTGTAAATACTCAAACGCAGCAATCCATGCAAGGCTTTCGGCCTCATCCAGATTTAATGCACGGCCAATCGCCGCTAATCGCTCGCGTGTATTCACAGCACTAATACCATTGGCTAGCGAATAAATACGGGCACAATCAACTACGATTGCGGTGCCTTGCATCTTGATATCGATGATTTGCTTACCATCCAGGTCTTTGGTTTCTAAACTACCAAACCAATTGAATGGCACTTTCCATTGCAATGAGTTTTCAACTAATAATTTGATAAATCGTGGCGTACCCTCGGCACGCCTCATAACGTAGTCGCGTAATGGCTCTAGCAAAGACTCATTCCCAGCAAGCGCCCTAAAGTCAAAAAAGATACTGGCATTAAGAAGATCCTGAGGATTACCCTGCTCAATCCAGCGTGCAAAACGCTCCAGCCACTCGTGTTGACTAATGCAAAGTTCTGGATTACTCGCCATGATATTTCCCTTGCACAAGGGGTAGCCGCATGCGTCAAGCGCTTGATTGACATCCTTCGCAAAAGATAAATAGTGGCCCTTATGAGAACCTTCACTGTCCATAAAAATCAATGCATTGTCTTGATCAGTGGCAATCGTTTGCTCACTGCGCCCCTCAGAGCCCAGTGAGATCCAGGCAAAACTCTCTAAATTCAAATGATGCCGTTTAGCAAAGATAGCAATAAGTTGTGCGGTCAGCACATCATTCAAATGACTAATGAGAGCAGTTAATTGTCTTGCCTGCACTCCCTGACCCAAAAGATTACGAGCAAATTTACGAATATTGCTTGCACATTCTTTTAAGGTGTCTACATCCTCAGCCGACCGAATCGCGCTGCTAATGTTATTAAGCGATAAACGTTGTAAAGAGAATAAATCGCGTTCAGAAATGATTCCGACCAGTTCCTTGCCCCGTAACACTGGTAAATGGCGAATGTGATAACGCGACATCGTAAGACCAGCAGTCTCCGCGGTATCGTCAATCGACAAAGTTTTAACGGATCGCGACATGACCTGTTCAATAGGCGTGTTTAGAGGAACTTGAGCGAGGGTTACGCGACTTAAGACATCGTATCGGGTCAAGATACCAACAATACCCCCGTCTTCGTCGACCACCAAAACGGAGCCTACCTTTTTGTCATGAATCAACTGCAACGCATCTTGCAACAAAGTATTTGGACGAACAGAGATTGGCTTCTTTAAAGGAAGATCCCGTAATGGACTCTCGAGGGATTGCTCGGTTAATGCTTGAGATGCAAAACTATTACGCAAAGCCGTTCTTGATTCCTCGAGAAGCTTCAAGATGCGGTTATTTAAGAAGTCGCTGAAAGACTTGGAACGCTTAGCAAGCTCATGCATGCGCTCTAATGGCAAGGCTAAACAAAAACAATCATCGATAGCAAAGTACTTCACCGTGCTTGGAAGCCCTGCGTAACAGGCACTCACTGCCAGCAGATCACCAGGATCTAACTCAAATCCAGTTTCTTCAAAGCCAGGTATCAAACGCCGACCGGATACCCGTCCTTGCCGTATTAAATACAAGGCTTTCGGAACGCCATCAGCAGGTGAAAGAATAACTTCTTGTGGAGCAAAGTACGATTCCACTGAGTAGCGAAGAAAAAAATCAACGTCTTCCTCTGCCATTTGTGAAAAAGGCAAAATACGCATCAACTGCTGACGCAAATTTTGTACTAGGCTATACGAAATCGAAGGCTTTTTTGAACGATTACCAGATTCCATCATCTCGATTCCTCGATGTAAATCAACGATAAAGAGTTATTTCATTATGATGACTATAGATTTCGATATCAATACAATGATGGTATTGCGGATATTACTGATTGTTTTAGTCAACTACTAGGAAACAACTATGTCGACGGCGCCAACCCTAATCAATATTGTTAGTACAGCAATTTTTGCTTTGGCAGTCATCCACACCTTCTCAACAAAATTTTTTGAGCATCTTGCACATAAGCAACCGAATCATGCGGGGGTTTGGCATTTGTTGGGCGAAGTGGAGGCAGTCTTTGGTTTTTGGGCCATGGTACTGGTCACTTTCTTTTTCTTCTATAGCGGCAATCAGGCAACCATTCAATACTTAGAGAGTTTGAACTTTACCGAGCCTTTGTTTGTCTTTGTGATCATGGTAATTGCTGCCAGTAAACCGGTCTTGGAATTTTGCTTGTTTCTAGTAACGCACGTTGCGGCACTAATCCCAATCAAAAAATCAGTTTCTTTCTTTTGGGTCACCCTGTCTCTCGTTCCTCTCTTGGGCTCTTTTATTACTGAACCAGCAGCCATGACGGTTGCTGCTTTATTACTGAGGGATCACTATTTCTCTAAGAAGATATCCCCAAAATTAATGTATGCCGCATTAGGGGTTTTATTTGTCAATATTTCGATTGGCGGCACCTTAACTCCCTATGCCGCCCCTCCAATCTTGATGGTTGCTGCCAAATGGAATTGGGATATTGTTTTTATGCTTCACGAATTTGGATGGCGTTCTTCTCTAGCCGTTGCTGTCAATTCAACGATTGTTTGCCTCCTGTTTTATCGTCAGCTAGAACAAATCGAGACTAATCCCACCGGCAAGGGGGTTGATCAGATTCCGTTTAGCGTCATTCTGATCCATCTTCTCTTTTTACTGGGTGTGGTTGTCTTTGTACACCATTCAGTTATTTTCATGGGTCTTTTCCTCTTCTTTATTGGCTACACCACAGCGTACGCGCGCTATCAAAACAAACTTATTTTCAGAGAGAGTTTGATGGTGGCGTTTTTCTTGGCAGGCCTCGTGGTTCTTGGGGGGCAGCAAAAATGGTGGTTACAGCCCCTGCTAGCTAATTTAGATGCTGATACGGTCTACTACGGCGCAACCGCTCTCACGGCCATTACGGATAATGCAGCCCTGACCTATCTTGGATCATTGGTAGATGGTTTATCCGATGAGTTTAAATATGCCTTGGTAGCTGGCGCAGTTACAGGCGGCGGCTTAACCGTGATCGCAAACGCGCCCAATCCTGCTGGGTACTCCATTTTGCGACCCAGTTTTGAAGATGGCGCAATTAGTGCTCTCTACCTCTTTGTTGCAGCACTACCGCCAACCCTCGTTGCGATTATTGCCTTCCGCTTTATTTAAGATGCGATATCAGCTAATTGCGTTTGATGCCTATGGAACCTTATTTGATGTGTATTCCATCGGCATACTTGCTGAAAAGCTATTTCCTGGTCAAGGTAAAGCGCTTTCACTGCTGTGGCGCGATAAACAACTTGAATATACGCGCCTCATTTCATTGGCAGACCCCAATCCGTTAGGTAGTCAACATTACCAATCCTTTTGGGATCTGACAATTGCAGCCTTGCATTTTTCTTGTGCCCAATTAAAACTTGACCTGAGCCCAGAGAACGAATCAGCTCTTCTTAAGCAATACGCTCAACTTGATTCCTTTCCAGAGTCTGCTGCGGTTCTTGAAAAGATAAAAACAACGGGTATTAAAACGTGCATTCTCTCAAACGGTAATCCTCAAATGCTGTCTTGGGCAAACCAGTCAAGCGGCTTGGATCAATTCCTTGACCGAGTGATATCGATTGAAGAGGCCCGTCAATTCAAAATTACACCCAGTAGTTACCAACTGGTTCTGAATCATTACCCAATCCCAAAAGATCAAATCTTATTTGTGTCGTGCAATGCCTGGGACATCATTGGCGCCAATTGGTTTGGCTTCGATACCTATTGGGTCAATCGCTACCAATTGCCGTTTGAGAAGATTGGCCATGCGCCTACTTATATTGGCTTCGATCTTGATGGTCTGATACCGTACCTTGGTTCTACTCCATTAGCATCGCAATAAATTCATAAATTAAGTAGCCCGCCCCAATTGCGAGTGTGGTGTACACAAAAGCCTGGACAAAGGAATTCCCCAGGGCACCAAGGCGTTCGAGCAAAAAGGCTAAAAATGTGTAATCGGGGTTGGGATCATTTCGCCAATCACGATAAGCAACCCCAAACTGATAAACGTTAAAAATCAACCAAAGCGCGAGAGCGACTTGGATGGCGATGACAATATATTGCATGCCGACATTCTAGAGCTTTTTAAGCTACTACCAATATCATTACAATCCCAGCAATACTTAAAGGCTGATCTTGGACTTTTCCTACCTCATCGATTTATTTCTCAATCTAGATAAAAACCTTGCGCTGATTGCCAGTGAGTGGGGTACCTGGATTTATGTTCTCCTTTTTGCAATTATTTTCATCGAGACTGGTTTGGTGGTCATGCCATTCCTCCCCGGTGACTCCCTATTATTTGTTGCTGGAGCACTGACCGCTGCAGGTGATTTGAGTTTGCCGGTACTCATGATCTTACTCACCAGTGCCGCTATTTTGGGCGATGCGGTCAATTACTCGGTTGGTCGGTTTGTGGGTCATAAAGTCTTCTCGTGGGAAAACTCTCGTTGGTTTAATAAGAAAGCGTTCAATGAAGCGCATGCCTTTTATGAAAAATATGGACCCATCACGATCGTGATCGGTCGCTTCCTACCGTTTGTCAGAACGTTTGCACCTTTTGTAGCAGGTGTTGCTCAGATGCGCTACCCCGTATTTATCTTCTATAACATCATTGGGGGCATCATTTGGGTCTGTGGCTTAACGGGACTAGGTTATTTGATTGGCGAGCATCCGTGGGTGAAGAGTAATTTTTCGATCGTGGCACTAGCGATGATCATTATTCCTGGCTTACCCGCTCTATGGATTTTTCTAAAAGAGCTCTTTAAGAAATTTAAATCTAAGTAAATTCATTTACTTAGCAATACATTCTGGATTTTAATCCGCGGTCAAGCGTAATTGACAACAGATGTCGGTATACTGTCTTTCCAAAAATCAGCAGGAGAAAATATGTTTATTTTCTTAACGCGACTATGGAGACAATTCAAGCACTACCTTCGCGTTCAAAGCGAACGTCTGTTTCCAGCAAAACTGAGCCAGTCTGACCATAAGAAAGAGTCGAGCAAACCCAATACATTTTCATTGAGTGTCATTATTCCTGCACTCAATGAAGAGAGACAAATTTCTTCAGTCATTACTTTTGCTCTTAAAGATAAGTTAACCAAAGAGGTCATTGTGGTTGACGATAGCTCCATTGATCAAACTGCTGAACTAGCGAAGCGGTCTGGAGCCCAAGTGATTCGTAGTTCCATGCTAGGTAAAGGTGCATCAATGCATGATGGCCTGATGCTTGCCCAGCATGAATACATTCTTTATCTTGATGGTGACTTAAAAGATCTGAATGACAATCTAATTTCTGCAATGCTCGAACCGCTGCAAAAAGATCGGGCCGATTTTGTAAAAGCCAAGTTCGGTAGGGGTGGGGGGCGGGTCACCGAGCTAACAGCAAAACCCATGTTAAAAGTTTTCTTTCCAGAACTTGCCCACATTAACCAACCGCTCGGTGGCATTATTGCTGCTAAGGCAAGTCTACTAAAGAACTTGCACTTTGAAAATGGCTACGGAGTTGACATTGGCCTTCTATTGGGAGCCTTTCAGAAAGGGGCGCGTATCACGGAGGTGGATATTGGATCCCTAGAGCATGAGAGTCAGCCGTTACATGATTTAACGTATATGGCCAATGAAGTTGCTAGGGTCATTCATTACTATTCAAAAGAGGCTGGGCGTCTACATGTCGAGCAAATTAGTGAAATGTATGAAATACAACGGCAAGCATCGGCTTCCTTTGATTTCATCATCTCGCGTCAAAAAAATCGTGACAAGGTGCTACTTCTGGATATGGATGGCACGATTACTCCCAATCGCTTTGTCGTAGATTTGGCAAAATTTACTAACACCCTTGAAACCCTTAATGCTTTGTTGGATAACCCCCGAGATGATTCGGAGACGCGCAGTCAAAAAATAGCGGAGATTTTCAAGTTCACGCACCGTAATCAATTTGAAAAAGTGGCGATGGGATTACCCATTCGTCAGGGGGTCATTGAATTAGTCAATGAAATGAAACGTCAAGGATTCATGGTGGGGATTGTTTCTGATAGCTATTTCATTGCCGCTGAAATTATGAGGCGCCGCATCTTTGCTGACTTTGCAATCGCCCATGTCCTCCACTTCCAAAACGACATTTGTACTGGCCAATTACGCATCAACTCCGATTTTCTTCCAGATTCCAGTGGTGACCGATCCCTGGCATGCAAGAGTCATGTGGCCAATCGTTTCCTAACCAAGAAATCCAAGCCTAGTTTTAAAGAGGTTTGGGCTATTGGTGACAATCTCAACGATCTAAATATGTTGAAGTTGGTTGATAGAGCTTTTGTGATTGATCCCAAATCACCACAGCTAACTCAGATCAAAGGTATTACGACCATTCAATCATTTCAGGAATTACTTCACAGTAATGTATGACTAGCTTTTGATGGCCATGCAGTTGTGATTCACAATACTTTTTTCTAACAGAACATAAGAAAAGTCTAGATCGTATGATAAAACCCATCATTATTATTGGTAGTGGCCTAGCAGCCTACACGCTGATTCGTGAGTATCGCAAGATCAATGCGGAGCACCCCATCACTCTAGTGACCCAAGAGGCTGGTGATTTTTATTCGAAGCCGATGTTATCCACTGCGATCGCTAGTCAAAAATCTGCCGAGCAACTCGTCACGAGCTCGGCAGCCAAAATGGCCGAGCAATTGAATCTTGTTATTCATACCCATGCAACGGTTAAGCAGATTGATCCGGCGCATCAAAAAATTTCTGTAGCGCTTAAGGATGGTCAATTAGTTGATATTGGCTATAGCCAATTAGTCCTTACGCTTGGTGCTGATCAGATCCGCGTTCCGATCGATGGGGACGCTAGTGAAGCCATTTTGTCGGTCAATGATTTATATGAATATGCAGAATTTCGCAAAAGGCTCGATGGCAAGAAAAAAGTTGTGATTCTTGGCGCAGGATTAATTGGCTGTGAGTTTGCGAACGATTTAGCAGTGGGTGGTTATCAGGTCGAATTAGTTGATCTTGCGGATCAGGCTTTGAGTCGTCTATTACCTAAGCTGATCGCGCAAGCGTTAGAACAAAAATTATCTGATCTTAATGTTATTTGGCATTTAGGAACTAGTATTCAATCGGTATCTCACGATGGTGATCAACTTCAAGTCATGTTGACGAATGGTCAAATAATCCATGCAGACTTAGTGTTATCAGCTTTAGGACTGGTCCCCAGGATTCAATTAGCTAAAGAAGCGGGAATTCTTGTTCATCGTGGAATTGTTGTGAATCGTCAGCTAGAAACTAGCATCCAGAATATCTATAGCTTGGGTGATTGCGCAGAAGTTGAGGGGCAGGTTCTTCCTTACGTGATGCCAATCATGCAAGCTGCGCGTACCTTGGCAATGGTTTTGGCCAGACAAGACGCATCCTTAGTCTATCCAGCAATGCCGGTGATGATCAAAACGCCTGCATTACCTTTAATCGTTTCCCCTCCTCCGATAGGAAGTTCTGGCTCATGGTCGATCAACGAGTTAGAGAATGGAATGGAGGGGCTCTTTCATAACGATCAATCTGAGCTTATCGGCTTTGCCCTAGCGGGATCAGCCACGAGTCAGCGGGCCACCCTCACTAAACTCCTTCCCCCAATTTTAGGGGCGACTTAAGGACGCCAGAATAAGGTTAGCTTTTGTGAGTCACCTTCTTTGAGGACCACACTGCGCTTCAGTAATTTACCTTGATAACTTGCTTCAATGGTGTATTGCCCTGGTAGGGCATTGAGAAGCATTAAGGGCCCATCGCATACGGTCTCTAAGATGGTTTGTTGTTTCGAGTTGAGCACACGGATATTAATACCCGCAATCCAAACGCCGCGCCCACTACCATCTATCTCCGACATTTCGATGAGTAGTGACCACTTTTTGGCAGCGGCAAACATTGCGCTTGACTCATCACTGCCAATACCGCCTGTGATGAAGGTCGCATCCCCTTGCGTCTTACTGGGTGGTAGTTGAGCAAGGCTTGCACCGGATAGAAATCCGGTGCAAACAATCAAACATTGAATGATGAAAGGACGCATCAATGATCTCCCGACTACTTCATTGCAGAGCCAGGCAATGGTTTTAAGGGTGACTCCATTGCAAACACGACGATACGCCGCGTCATATCCTGAAAGGCACCAACTGAGCTTGAGCCGAGACGGAATGGCTCACCCTGCACTGCAACCATACCGCCTGCAATAAATTCTTTGGTTTGGCTATCGGTCACTCGATTTTCAACCACCAAAGCAGGCGTTTTTGAATTATTCCCCGTTGCAAATGCAGCTGCATTTGCAGCCAATCCAATCGGGGTAAAGTTCCAAGGCTTAAGACCATCGGCAGATAACTCAGCGCCAGTGATACCAACGGCTACGCGCGCTACCCCCGGTCCAGGCTTATCCACTAACTTAATATCGGAGCGTCTTTGTACAGCTTGACGCATCGCCTCTTCTAAAATTTTCTTGGTTTGCGCAATCACCTCAGGAGTAATCTCTTTGGTGTAGTCGGTTTGATTTAAGTAAACCGGATCAATCATCACGGCGGTATAACTCGAAGCTTGAATACCTGGCTTGATATAGCGCCAAGCACGTATATCTTTAGGTGTATTACCAACCACCTGTAGCACGTTGTAGTTTGGCAAAAATCCAGACTCGGGCATACGCTCGGTCATTACCTTTGGGCCACCGCCACATGCAGTCAATCCTAGAAGGACTGCGCTTACACCCATTGCTAATTTAATCTTCATATTCTTTCCTAAGAGGTTGATTACGAACGCAGTGAATTCAAGCACTTGCATTTGATGCTTGAGGATAAAGCAATCAGGAAGTAACTAATGATCCCGATGGTAAATACAGTCGCATCTTGAGAATCAAAATATATTAATAAGCCAATAATGGTGATTCCGACGGTAACGCAACTGAGTATGGTTTTTAAAAACATGGCTCCTCCAGTAATCGATAAATAAGTATAAGAGTGATTTAGGAATTGGAATAGTACCCAACGACCCCTTAAGCCCGGAACATGAAATACACGGCGCCCAGTAAACACAGCCCCGCCCACAGGTAATCGGTCTTAAATGGCTCCCCCATATAAAAAATCGCAAAGGGTATGAATACGCTCAGGGTAATCACTTCTTGGGCTATTTTTAATTGGCCCAAAGAGAAATACTCGTAGCCGATTCGATTGGCAGGGACTTGCAAAACGTACTCAAAAAATGCGATTCCCCAACTAACAAAGACAGCAATCCACCAGGGTTTGGCACTTAAGTCTTTCAAGTGGGCATACCACGCAAAGGTCATGAATACATTCGATAGAATCAGTAGCCCAATAAATGAAAAGGGGCCGGTTAGGGAGCTTAATGTTGGCATTGGAGAGATCTCAATGTTATAAAACCTTCACTTTACTAAAACCATCTGACTTTTTGATCTAGCGCAAAGTGGCCTGTTCATCTCTTGCTAGACTGAGATCAACTCGAGGTAAAGATGCGACTTATATTATTTTGTGAGCAAACGGGTGCTCGTTTAGATCCCAGGCAATCGGCTACCGTTTGCGCTGCCCAAAACCGCTGTGACTTGGATACGAACTGCCCTTTGATGTCCAAGCCATCAGAACCGAATCAATCGGCAAGGGTTTTACTTCCCGTCGACAATTCATCTTAAGAAAAAACTGTTTACACTCTTCCCAACAGGAGAGGTCGCCCATGCGAATGGTTTTGTATCTTTTGATTGCCTTAATACCCATTGGGATGGTTTATTCACGCCTTTTGGATCAATCAAAATTGCGGGATTTTTTTATTGCCATCTCGTACCTAAGCATGATGGCATGGGCACTTTTCTTGGCGCTGGTTTTGGAGATGTTATTTCGGATTCCCCTGAAGTACTCCGTTGCAATTTTGGCAATTGTGATGGCCTATGCCCACTTTCGGACCATCTCCTACCTGCATAAAAAGCGTCAAGGGAACTAATTAAGCCTGATCGTTTTTACTCGCAAGCTTGACTTGCATGGCCTCGTCTTGAGGCTCATCAAGATTTAATGGCATATGTACCATTTTTTCGCCATCCCACTTTTGGCCACACCAGCACTCTCCAGCGTCATTAATAATGCAAACACCGGATCCGCAACAACGGCTATCCGACTTTTTCATATCTCACCCCGTTGATTTAGTCTTCCACTACTTCCCAAGTGCTGTCGCCCAACTTACGAACGACCTGGCAAAAGGACCAGCCTGCTGGGACACCACAACTCCACTCGCTTGGAGCGTTTTGAACCAAACGATAAGAGCCGACGCTTTCATCCTGATACAAATAATATTTTTTGCCATAGACCGGGCTGAAACTAAACTTAGCCGCATGAACCATTTCGGTTGCATCTAAACGCGCTTGTAGCGCTTTCGCTTGACGCATCAAAACGGCTGCTTGCTCCATGATGCGTTCATATTCTTGATTAGCATGCGCCCGAGCGATATTGATGGCCTTATCTTTTTCCTCGCGAATGGGAACCGGCGCAAATTTAGGTGCACCCACCTCCATGGGGTACTCAATAGCGTTATGACGGGCTGGATCGGTATCTTCAATGCGCATAATCACTGAATTTTAGTGGTTTATCACCAAAATCACAGAGCCCAACTTAGGGTTTTTAATTACTGATAAATCTGTATAGTGAAATTGACAGCCTTGCTCTTAAATGGAGGCTGATTTATTTCCTTTGAATTTAAGCCCCGCAAGGGGCTTCTTTTTTGGACTACTTCTCGACAAAAGCCCGCTCGAAGACATAGTCGCCCAACTCTCCAGAGGATGGAGAGACCTTAAAGCCCCGTTGATCCAATAACTCACTGGTTTCTTTCAGCATTCCCGGGCTGCCACAGATCATGGCGCGATCCACTGCGGGATCCAATGGGGGCAATCCAATATCGGTAAATAGTTTTCCAGATTCAATCGCGGTAGTTAATCGACCCGTATGCGAATAGGCCTCGCGTGTCACGGTGGGGTAGTAAATCAGTTGATTGCGGACCAACTCGCCCAAAAACTCATCATTGGGTAATTCGTTTGTGAGGTACTCTTGATAGGCAAGCTCACTCACTACGCGTACGCCATGAACTAAAACAATTTTCTCAAACCGCTCATAGGTATCTGGATCGCGAATAATGCTCAAAAACGGAGCCAAGCCGGTTCCCGTACTAAATAAATACAAATGCTTTCCCGGGTTAAGATCATCAATCACCAAGGTACCAACCGATTTCTCACTCACAAGAATAGGGTCACCTACCTGAATGTGCTGTAGTCGCGAAGTTAATGGGCCATTGGGTACTTTGATACTAAAGAACTCCAAATGCTCCTCATAGTTCGGACTCACCACACTATAGGCGCGAGCCAATGGCTTGCCATCCACCTCAAGGCCGATCATTAAGAAATGGCCGTTTCGAAAGCGTAGTCCACGATTTCGGGTGGTTGTAAAACTAAATAAACTTTCGTTCCAGTGTTTGACAGAGAGTACGCGCTCTGTTTGATAGGTAGCCATAACTATTCGGGTGTTCGCATATAAGAATCAATCCATCCATTGTAATGAATGGACTTATAGCGCTGGATAATCGGTATAACCCTTTTCATTGCCACCATAGAACGTGGCGCGCTGATAGGGATTTAATGGAGCGTTTAACTCAAAGCGTTTTGGTAAATCTGGGTTCGCAATAAATAGTCTGCCAAATGCAATCGCATCAGCCTCGCCATCGGCAATCGCTTTCTCAGCACTAGCTTGGTCAAAGCCGCCAGCCAATACTACCTTCCCGGTAAATAAAGAACGAAATAGTTGACCTGTGCGAGGCGCATCAGCCACCAGCTGATCATTGCCGCCTGCAGTCGTTGCGCGCGGTTCAATCAAATGCAGATACGACAGATTGAATGGATTGAGTGCGTTAATCAAATAGGCAAATAAACCTTTCGGATCGGAATCAGCAATATCGTTGAATGTGCCATAAGGCGATAAACGAATTCCGACACGACCACTACCCCAAATAGGAATGATGGCCTCTAGTATTTCCAACACTAACTTGCAGCGATTGGCAATCGAGCCACCGTACACATCGGTACGCCGATTGGTACGATCTTGTAAAAACTGGTCTAACAAATAACCATTGGCTGCATGCAATTCCACACCATCAAATCCAGCGGCTTTAGCCTGCTGGGCAGCGTGCACATAGTCAGCTTTTAGTTTCTCAATTTCATCAAGCGTTAAGGCTCTTGGTTTTTCATACTCGGCCAAGGACCAAGATGCGGTATAGACCTTGCCTGCTGGCTGTATTGCTGAGGGAGCGACTGGCAAGCCTTCATCCGGATGAAGTGAGGAGTGAGAGATGCGTCCAACATGCCATAACTGCAAAACGATTTTGCCGCCCCGCGCATGCACTGCATCGGTCACAGTCCGCCATGCAGCCACTTGCGCATCACTATAAATTCCAGGGGTTGCTGGATAGCCTTTACCCAATGGCGAAATCTGCGTTGCTTCACTAATGATGAGGCCAGCAGAGGCACGCTGCGCATAGTACTCGGCTGCCAATGGTCCTGGTACCCCATCATCGCTCGCGCGCATCCGGGTTAGGGGTGCCATCAGGATTCGGTTTTCAAGAGAGAGTAAGCCAAGCGTGACGGGGGTGAATAAATTCATTGCCAACCTTTATTAAGTTCCATGTAAAGTGTGGATTTTATAGGCTATCCATATAATTTTCTGATGAACACCACAGCGAAATTTCAGGCGGGCGATCAATTAATCCATTTGAAATCAGGTGGACTCTATCGTGTGATTGGTCTGGGTAAGATTGAAGCTAATCTCGAAGATGTATATATCTATGAGGCGATGCGCAACCAAACGCTATGGGTCAGACCCAAGGCAGAGATGGAAGATGGTCGCTTTGTAAAGCAACTCGGATGACGATTCGATGTTTTTAGAAGAACATGATTTACAAACTTCCACCAAGATCGACACCTTGGAAGCAAAGTACCGCGAGATTGACGCATTTACGCGTCAACTGTTTGCCGATATGGATGAGGCAGAACGGACCCAGCATGAAGCCATCAAGCGTCGCTTTGGGGACCTCAAAATGACTCTGTTTCAAAACTCAGACCACATCTTGAGTCAGGCCAACCATCCTGATTCAGGGTCTGCCCAAAAGGCACTTCGCGAAGCACAACTCAATATGATGTTCGATTGGGAACAATTTGGGCTTACAGAGGATATGTTTTTCAAGTTATATCAATGCCACCGTAATCAACTGATTGGTGATGCCGATCTGAAAGCCCGAGCTACTTTAATCGAACAGATATTGACTATTGAAATCAATCTCACCTTGCTCTTCAAAATCCGTCAGCTGACTCCATGAGCCTTCGTAAAATCCTACTAATCCTTTCTTGTTCTCTCTTTGCTGGGCTTACACACGCTCAGGCGACATTTGTCGTCGTCGCTGCCAATATGAAAGATGCGTTCTCTGAGATTCAGAATCAGTTCCAGAAAGAAAACAAGGGTGAATTAAAGGTCATCTATGGCTCCTCCGGAAACTTTGCCTCACAAATCATGAACGGCGCTCCGTTTCATTTGTTTATCTCCGCGGACGAGCAATACCCCCTTGAATTATTCAAAAAAGGTAAAACGATAAACGAAGGGACCGTCTATGCCATCGGAAAATTAGCGCTGATTACAAATAAAGGTAAAGGAATTGCTCTAGATGGCTCCAGAGGAAAAATGGCAGATGCCATTAAGAAAGCAAACAAGATTGCTCTGGCAAAGCCTGAACTCGCACCGTATGGTCGGGCTAGTGTTGAGTATTTAAAAGCCAATAATCTTTGGGAGCTGGCGAACTCGAAGATTGTGTATGCCGACAATATTGCGATGGCAGCAATGTTTGTAACGACAGGCTCTGCTGACATCGGCTTTACAGCCCTCTCTATCGCCAAATCATCAGCCCTTGCCAGACAGATCTCCTCTGTTGAACTAAACGATGGCTATCAACCAATTAAACAAAGGATGGTATTAATTAAAAATCCTACTCCAGATGCAATACGGCTCTACGAGTTTATGCAAGCGCCCAAAGCAAAAGAGATATTGATGGCCCACGGTTATCAAATTGCACAGTAATCGCAATAATTGGCTTGTTTTGCTACAATTCTCAGTTCGGCGAATTAGCTCAGCTGGTTAGAGCGACGGAATCATAAGCTCGAAGTTTCTGAAAAATCCTCAATCGTTTCAAAGACATAACGAAACCACAAAAGTTGGTGTGTGCACATTGTGCGACACACTAGACTACACACACCTTGGAGGCCTTATGAATAAAGGCTGGCCAGTTAGACACACGGAGTCCACGAGAAAATGTGCGGTGATTATAAAAAAATAGATAACTTGAATTTGAAAGTGTCGTTTTAAACGACACCATTTTTACTATGCCTCTCAGCTCATCAGCACTAAGCGCAATCCGTGGTCACTTAATCTCTAAAACCCATTGATTTTGAATCAAACGACGTATTTCTAGACCTGTAGTCAAAAATCACCAGGGGTTGGGAAAAAGTAGTTAAGGCTTGATTTTTTATTTACTGAGTTTTGTTGATGCCGAATTAATTTCAGCCGCTTATGATTATTCTGTTTGCGTTTCAAGTCTTGTAGCATCATCAACAATGCGATTTAGAGGCATAATCTTTAATTATGCTAGCTTCATATGATTTATGGATTAAATGGAGTTGAATTTACTATTTTAAGGAATGGGTTGGGCCTCTTTCCAAATGTAACTCTGATTTCTTCCTAACTGTTTAGCTTGGTACATAGCCAAATCAGCTTGCTGAAAATATTTATTTGCTAAGTCCTTATGGATGAAATCAAGCTCTTGTTCGGGATCGAAAATAGAAATTCCACTACTGATTGTGATTTTTATTGGCTCATGATTGACGCGTGCTATGTCGTGATCCTGTAATGCTTTACGAAGACGCTCAGTAATTTCAAGAGCATCAGCTTCATTGGTAGCTGGCAGGATTACCAAAAACTCCTCACCACCAACCCGGCCTAAGATATCAACATCACGCAATCCCTTTTGATAGAAAGCGACTAAATTTTTTAGCACAACATCTCCAACCAAATGCCCATAGCGATCATTTACAAACTTGAAGTGGTCAATGTCAATCAGGACTAGCGCCAATGGCTGGTGATTACGAAAACTACGACTGATCTCTTGCTCCAAGCGATGAAAGGTTTCTTGGCGTCTTAAGGCACCTGTCATAGCATCTGTTTTGGCATCAAGCTCGAAAATATGACTTTGATCTACCAACGATGTGTAGCTCCGAATCATGTAATACATGCCGAGCATAATGAGTGCTGAAATCACTACTGCCTTTATGGCATCAATCTCATTAAAAATCTTACCTTCTAAAGGCGACACCAAAGGATGTATTCGTGTTAACACCATCATCAAAAATCCCAACATTAAAAATAAACAGGGGATTCGGTAAATGGTTGCTTTGCGAAAAAGCTGAAAAGAAAAATAAACCGCTATTATCTGAAACAATAAAGATATGACATACAAATTTACGACGATGTTATGTGTCATTAGGTTGATGCCATTATTTTTTGAAATTCATCTTGTTCAAGCAGTTGGCATGCCGCCTCACAGATAGCCGGATCTAAAGTTTTACCCGCCTCAGCCTTAACTTGAAGGATTGCTTTTTCCAATCCTAAACCAGGACGATATGGTCGATGAGAGGATATCGCCTCAATCGTGTCAGCAACAGCTAATATTTTCGCCTCCGGGATAATTGAGTCTCCAGATAATTTATTAGGGTAGCCACTTCCGTCAAGGCGCTCATGGTGCTGATAAACCGCTTGTGCAATCGGCCATGTAAATGGAATATCTTTGAGTATGTTGTATCCGGTCTTTGGATGCTCTTTGATTAAAGTCATCTCTATCTCAGTGAGCATTGAGGGCTTTGTTAAAATTTCGGCAGGCGTAGCAATCTTCCCGATATCATGAACTAGTGCAGCAAGATATAGTCCTTTTATTCTCTTTTCCCCCCAACCCAATTTTCTTGCAATTGCTTGGGATAGTAAGGCGACCTTTTTTTGATGTCCTGCTGTATAGGGGTCTCGCCATTCCATTGTTTTTGAGATTGCCTCAATGGTTGCATTTAAGGAATCAACTAATTGAGTATTTAATTGTTCGCGCTTGGTGATTTCTTCATCAAGCAGGCGTTGCTTTTCAATAGCCGCGAGTCCAAAGCCAATCTCTTTAGCCAAACTCGCAAATAATTGAACCTCAATCTCACTAAACGCATTTGGCAGATTGGCATAGACCGTAAGCGCACCAATTGCTTGGGGTTCATGGTTTTTAATTGGAACAGCAATCACTGAGCGAATGCCATATAGTTTAGAGCGCTCTCGCCAAGGTAAAAAGCGAGGGTCATTCTCAGAATCCGCAATCAAAACAGGCAAACTGGTTTGAATACAAAGACCGGTGGGTCCCTGTCCTGCTGATGTGTCAGGCGACCATTTCACATCAATTCCCTTGGCGTAATCTGCTGCTGCGCCATGCGTACCGATTACCTGAACGGTTTTTAGATCGTCATGCATAGCCAGACCAACCCAAGCCAGTATATAAGGTGATTGATTAACGATTGCGTTACAAACACCTTCGATGAGCTCATCCCGGTTGTTCGAGCGAACTAAAGCAGAGGATGCCTTCGCGTACGCAAGTAGCGCCCAGTTTTGCTTCTGCAGTTCATTAAGACTTTCCAATGCTTGACTACCTATTGATTGGATTAAAGGTCAATGATACGCCGGAAACTACTAATTTCGATGGATAAGTCAATCAAAATCGCCATACATGCGTAATTAAGTCAGGCTCTTGTATAATGACCCAGAGCAGCGTGTTAACCTGAATTCATGGCTTATCTAACAATCAAAGCCAAATACGTGATCTGCCTCATGGCGGCACTTGCCTGGATGGTAATCTCGATTTGGTTATCACTACCGTGGTATCAAGATCTTTCTCAGGTTATTGGCTGGCCACTCGCTATTTTCTTTATCTCATTTATTGCCATTATTCCGGGCTATATGAATGCGTTTGTGATTAGCTCCTTGCTGCTTGATAAGCGCCCACCTATCTTACAGGAACAGCACTACCCTCCCATTACGATTTTGATTGCAGCCTATAACGAGGCTTCTGACATTGCAACGACACTGAATAGTATTTTTCAAGAGGACTATCCCAATGCGGTTCATGTCATTGTGATTAATGATGGCTCCCGAGATGATACGGCTACTATCGTGAGTCGGTTTAAGCCCGATCATCCCCAGCTCCAGTTGATTGATTTACAAAAAAATGGGGGGAAAGCCAATGCGCTCAATCGTGGGCTAAAGGAATGCACGACAGATATTGTGATCACAATTGATGCAGACTCCTACTTATTAAAAGATGCATTGCGTCACCTCGTGGGACGCTACTTGTCGGATCCTAGCAACACTCGCGCAGTTGCTGGCGAAATCTTGATTCGGAATTCACGGGAGAACTGGATTACTAAAGCACAGGAATGGGATTACTTTTTAGGGATCGCTTCGATAAAGCGGGTTCAGTCACTATTTCAGGGAACCTTAGTCGCACAGGGCGCTTTTTCACTCTATGACCGTAAGACTGTTGAGGCCCTTGGAGGCTGGCCCGATAAGGTGGGCGAAGATATTGTGCTGACCTGGAAAATATTGCTTGCAGGCTACCGCGTAGGGCATGCCGAGAATGCCTGCGCATTCACAACCTGTCCCAATACCTTAATGAAATTTGTGAATCAACGTCGACGCTGGTCGCGAGGTTTGATTGAGTCCTTTAAAGAAAATTGGCCCATTCTTTTTAAAGCACAGAAAAATACGATTTACATTTGGTGGAACACCCTCTTCCCAATCATTGATGTGGCCTACACCTTTGGCTTTATTCCTGGATTAATCCTTGCTGGCTTCGGTATTTACTGGATTGTAGGTCCGATGACCATTGCCTTAATTCCGATGGCATTTCTACTCAATATTGTGATGTACAACCGTAGTAAAGCCATGTTTGTTCAAGAAAATCTTCATATCCGAAAAAACTATCTTGGTTTCATTTTCTATGTTTTGGCCTATGGCATGGTGTTGCAACCGGCCTGTGTTTGGGGATATGTCAGCGAGATTTTTAATCTTCGTAAGCACTGGGGCACCAAATGATCAGACTGCTTGGCGGATTCATCCTATTGCTCCTAACAACGCAGGTTGGCGCTCAAGATGCAACTCTCAAGCCAAAACATGCCATATCAATTCCAGAAGTGTATGTATCGTCCGATAGTGAGGGCTTTTTAACTCATAAGTACAAAGCTAGCATCTATCCTCTATATCAGAATGCCGAAAACTACACTGGACTGCAATACCAACACAATTACTTTAGTCAAAGTAATTGGAACTCTACTGCCGAGCAATATACGTTAGTAACCAAGAAAATTAATCCACGCAACGGTCTCGGTTATAACCTCAATCTTGGCTATAACTTGGAGGGTGGCTATAAATTGCTGACGACTGACAGCAATTACTCCACTATGCTTACCGACACCACACGGGCAGAAATCATGGTGTTTCGGGATCGGGTGGAAACCCAGAACTCTCTCACGAATGGGATTTACTACACCATGGGTGGAGCCAGTATTGAACAGCAAGTCATGGAACGGCTAAGTATTGTATTGTTCGGAGGCAATCTCTACTTCTCAGACACCAACACTCGCCCCACCCTGCGTGCCAGAATCATTTATGACCTCATTCCCGATTACGGCATTACAGCGCAGTTGCGCTACCGTCAGTATCGCGATACGAATACCAATGTCGCGAATAACTACTTCAACCCAGATAGTTATAACGAATCCATGTTGGCCTTAGGGATGCGTCAGCGTATCCAAGGCTGGATGATCAATGGCACTGCTGGTGTAGGGCAGCAAAGCATTGATCAAGGCCCCAGTACAACTACACAACTCTATGAGTTAGCGCTCACGAGCCCTGTCAATGCGAATGATGTATTCTTACGAACAAAAGCAGGATATGGTAAATCAGCGGGCTTTTTGGGCCCCAATTATTTTTACCGCTACTTTATGGCTGAACTGATTTTCCCTTTTTAGGAATAGTAGCGAGACAATGAACGACGATATTGAAAAAATCTATGCCAAATTAGTGGCACATGAAACTGAGATCATTAACCTGCGCAAAGGCTACATGATCGTTAATGAGCGCTATACCAAAGCACTTGCCTCTCTGAAAGAACTGACCAGCAGTGCTGCTGAAGCTGCCAAGAAAGCTTGCTTAGCAGCTGAAAATGCCAGAGGCGCGACCGAGCGCTGTGCTAATGCCGCTAGAGAGGCAGCCAGTCAATCGGTCATTGCTGCGGCTGAAGCGGCGGCCGAGGCTGCCAAGTTTTCGGCAGAGGCGGCTATTCAAGCAGCCGCTGCTGCATCTTCTGCCGCTGCTGCAGCGGCGGCAGCAGTCGCGCACCAGGCAGAGGCCTCATCACTTCAGGCATCCGCTGAGGCAGCCTCAGCAACAAAACGTGCGGCTGAAGCAGCAGCTGAGGCAGTCAAGCTGGCTAACCTGGCATCCGACTCTGCAAAATATGCCCACAACCAGAAACCTTGAGCGATCGTTTTTAAAATCGTTTCAAAGACATAGCACCACCACCAGAATAGGTGCTTTACACACTGTGCATCACACTTGATTACACACAACTTGGAAGCCTTATGGCTAAGGGCTGACGAGTTAATCTTACGGAGTCAATGAGAAAATGTGCTGCGATTGTATGCACAAAATTATCGATGACTCTACGAAGAATTGTCGTTTTAAACGACATTTAATTACTTAAAAATTGGCCTTCAGTAGGAAAGGGCCTGTAACTAACTTTTCAATACTCAAACTACTAACTATTAATCCACACCCCAAACAACTGGTTCATGATCCTTGAGAGCTTGACGTAAAAGCATCAAAAATGGATATGCCCTTCGCCCTAACGGATCTTCAGAGGCTGGCTGAACTTCCTCGTCAGAATTAGAGGCCTCGGATGCGCTATTTTGTTCAGTGTCGATGACCGCTTCTAAGCGGGCGATATACGTTGGGATTTGCTCCGGAAGAAAAATACCTTTATTTTCAAATGGACGCTCAATCGCATTAAAAATAGATTGTGTTAAGTCATCTAGCATGATGACGGGGGCAGCATTTTTTGTCCGAAATTTGTGAATCATATACCTAGCTTACCATTATTAATTAAAGTTGGTTCAGAATTTGGTAACCACAAATTGATCGTTTGAAACGATATGGTGAAAAGCTCACGGATGGGATATTCCCTTGGTTGAGCTTGGCTTGGACGGAATAGGCTGAGGCCGAGGTTGCCCTATCGTTGACTGCCACAATATATTGAGTTTCGACTTAATAAGCACTTTCATGATCATTCTCCTCTTAAACGCAATGCATTTCCAATTACTGAGGCTGAACTCATACTCATAGCAAAGGCCGCAATCATTGGTGATAGCAGCCAACCTGTCAAAGGGTAAAGAAGCCCAGCCGCTATTGGTATACCAAATGAGTTATATAGGAATGCAAAGCTTAAGTTCTGTTTCATGTTTCTAACAGTAGCTTCTGATAGGGAACGAGCAACTGCAATACCCCGTAAATCACCTTTGACCAATGTAATGTGGGCGCTATTAATGGCTACATCAGTACCGGTACCCATCGCAATACCAACATTTGCCTTAGCTAAAGCGGGAGCATCATTAATACCATCACCTGCCATTGCAACAATACAACCTTCATTCTGTAAACGTGTCACCAACTCCAGCTTATCCATGGGCTTCACTTCACCATAGACCTCCTTGATTCCAAGGCGCCCCCCTACTGATTTTGCAGTGGTTAAACCATCACCGGTAGCCATCACAATATGTAGACCGGCATCTCTGAGACTCTGCAAGGCTTCTGCACTAGTTGCTTTAATCGGATCAGAAACCACTAGTAAGCCAGCCAGGTCCCCATTAATCGCTAGGTGCATTACGCTAGTGCCCTCAGATCGCAATTGTTCTGCCTGCATTGCTAAGCTAGTAACCGATACCCCTAACTTCTCCATTAAGCTTGCATTGCCAAGAGCTAAATTTAGTGTGCCAATGCTGCCCTTCACCCCAATGCCTGAAATCGATTCAAAGTGATCGGGCTTATCTAGCATCAGCTGGCGCTCTTTTGCCACACGCACAATGGCATTGGCAAGAGGATGTTCGCTTCCTTGATCAAGACTGGCCGCCAATCTCAAAATCTCATCATTCTCAAATCCAGGATTAGCGACCACTTGTTCAAATATTGGCTTTCCTTCGGTTAGAGTGCCTGTTTTATCAATAATCAAGGTAGTGACCTTGCGCAAGTTTTCAATTGCGGCGGCATCACGAAATAAAATTCCTTTACTTGCCCCTTTACCCGTGGCTACCATAATCGACATAGGCGTAGCTAGTCCCAAGGCGCACGGACAGGCAATAATCAAGACGGATACGGCGTTGATTAGTCCAAATACCCAGCTAGGATCTGGGCCAAAGAATCCCCATGCAAAAAATGAAATTAATGCGACCAACACCACTACAAAGACAAAATATCCGGCAACCACATCAGCCATTCTTTGCATTGGAGCTCGGGATCGCTGTGCTTGAGTAACCATTTGAACAATTTGTGCCAAAACTGTAGAAGACCCAACCCGTTCTGCCTTAATAATTAGAGCTCCATTAGTATTCATCGTGGCACCAATCACTTTATCACCCACTTTTTTGCTCACAGGCAATGGCTCGCCAGTGAGCATGGACTCGTCGATGGCGCTAGAGCCTTCCATAATGAGTCCATCAACTGGAACTTTTTCTCCCGGACGCACTCGTAAAGAATCGCCAATATGAACCCTTTCTAGGGGAATGTCTTCCTCGACTCCAGCGGCCCTAATTCTTCTAGCTGTCTTGGGCGCCAACCCCAATAAAGACTTAATTGCCGCAGAAGTTTGTGAGCGCGCTTTCAGTTCTAGTATTTGCCCAAGTAATGTTAAGGAAATAATGACAGCAGACGCTTCAAAATACACACCTATTCTGCCCATCGACATAAATGATGCAGGAAATAATTGGGGTGCAATGGTTGCGACGACGCTATACATAAAAGCGGCGCTGGTACCAAGCCCAATTAAGGTCCACATATTGGGACTACGATTCTTAATAGAATCGATGCCCCTCTGAAAAAAGGGCCAACCAGCCCAAAGTACGATCGGCAGAGTAAGAAATAACTCCGCCCACGTTTGGGTACGCATAACCATTAAATTGAGTTGATGCCCAAACATAGCCAAGGCGGTGACCGCGATTGTTAATGGCAAAGTCCACCAAAAGCGTCTTTGAAAACTGAAGAGCTCAGGATTATCGTCTTCCCCTAACTCTGGTATTAATGGCTCCAAGGACATGCCACAAAGAGAGCAACTGCCTGGATGATCCTGCTGAATCTCAGGATGCATTGGACAGGTGTATATGGCTCTGGCCACGGGCTTGGTAATTAGTAAGCCACCCAAACCCTTATCTAGATAATTATTTGGTAAACGAATGAATTTTTCTTTACAGCCATTGCTGCAAAAGTAATACATCAACTCGTTAAGGAAATAACTGTGTCTAGACTCACTTGTCACGGTCATGCCACAAACCGGGTCTTTTAAATTACTGAGCGCATCGGCATGTTGGCAATTGCTATCAACCATGTAAATCCTTATTTTTCAATCTACGTGATACTTAATCACTACAACTACTTCGCCTGATTACTTTTTACTGAAAAATATATATTTGCTCAAAGCAACAATTGAAAGGATTAGGGCAATCAAAACCAAAATACCAACAAACCCCATCCCGCCCATCATCGAACCATCCATCATCTGATACATTTAGACCTCCGATCAAAAGAACCACCTCTTTCATCCTACGCCTATAAACAAAGAGGGTCTACATAAATCCTCCGAATTGCCAAATTAATGGTTTAGATGCTAAATGTCGTTTTAAACGACAAATTCCATAACCTCACGGATGAGATATTTCCCAGTTTGAGCTTGGCTGGCTCTTGAGGCCTTTTACCTTATAATCCTCAGTTCGGCGAATTAGCTCAGCTGGTTAGAGCGACGGAATCATAATCCGCAGGTCCGGGGTTCAAATCCCTGATTCGCCACCAAATTCTGCCCTCAGCTAGTCTGGGGGCTTTGTTTTTGGATCGTTTATTGGTAAGGTATATCGATGATTTCTAGAACGTGGTGGATGATCTTTGGATTTATTGCCCTAGGTTTGGGCTTTTATATGTACATTCGGGATAAAGATCTCATTGGTATTGTGATTGCTGTCTTAATATTACTTGGTGCTTTTTCTACTAAACCCAAAAAATAGTTTGTTATGGATTCAAAAACACAACGAGAGCGCGATGAAGCGGTTAAACGCAAATATATTTACAAGCCCGTCTTCATTATTTTTGGCATCCTGAATCTCTTAATCATTGCCCTATTTGTTATTTCTCTTTAGTTGTATTCTTCACTTCATCTTTGATTTCACTGGTATTTGCGACTAGCCCGTAAGGTTTGACGAGTTGCCAAACATGATTGGGCACCATGTTTTTCATCTTCTTTGGCAACTCTCTGCGCAGGTGTAATACCGTTTCAATCGCTTTCATCTCAACCCGTGCTCTTGCAAACTCTAAGCCTCGAGGTCCAATCTTAGGCATGAGCCACCCGACGATCGGTCTTAACCAATTGGGCATCTGACGCAGTGGTAAACCACCAGCAGCTAACTCAACGTTTTTCATAAACCCTCTAACAGGGCTTGCACGATTACCAGCACTTTCTGGTTCAGTAAGTTTTATTTGATTACCTAACAGCTTGAGTAACTCTTCTCCCTGGTGATTGCGCACAATTAACCATTGCTCCCCAGAGCCGCCCATGTAGCCAACTGTGATATCCGAAAGGGTATTGGTGTAATCCACGCAGGTTCTGCACGTCAATGGGAAAAAGTCGGGTCTGAGTTTGGATAATGGCAACATCAAAAATGGAATTGTTTTATTTCGTCCATCTCGATAACGCAACTCCACATGGTAGTCGGCCCTGAACTCTAAATACGTGATTTCTTCTGGGCTCTCATCAATCAGTTGTAAAAACTCATGAAAGTTCTCCGTGCTGGTGTTGTCTGAACAGGGCGTACCGATCACATAGAGTTTCTTTAGGTTTAATTCCTTTTCTAAAGCCCTCAAGGCATAGACCTGACATGGGATTCCAATGACTCCTAGCCGTTGGTAATTTCTCTCTTTGGCCACATCCAGAAGAGCCAGAAGCGGGGCGTATCCCATCCGCATACCCCGAGCTTGATGGAGCTCTTGAGGATCTGTAATTAGGACTGGCATTGGTCGCCAACGATCATCCGGATCCGGTGCCATGGTCAAAATGGCATCAACTAAATCATTTTTTAGGAGTTGATTAGCAATCGAAGTGGTAATTCCGGTCCACTGCGCTCCGGCTAGTGGCTCACGCATACTTGCGCGGTACATCTTGCGATAGACTCCAAAGAAGAGTTGATCGCCGCTGAATACTCGCGTTTTTCCATGAATTGCTTGTTCAAGAGATTCGTATTGAGGGTCAATAAACTGACAAGCGCGACCACAACGTTTTGGGTCGGAGGAACGTGAAATTCCGCAATCGGTACAAAGCTCTCGCTCGGGCGCATCGCCCGAGTATGAGAGTGATTCAATGCTAATTACTTTTTTACCATCCAATTAACTTAGGCAACCATAGCGAGATTTGAGGGAACTGGAACACTAAGTATAGTGTGACGCCCTGCATCGCAATGAACGGTATAGCTCCTTTATAAAGATGTTTAATTAATACCTCGGGTGGCGCAACTCCTTTGAGATAAAAGAGAGCCCAACCAAATGGAGGGGTTAAGAAGGAGGATTGCAAACACACCGTGATCATCATGGCTACCCAAACCGGATCAGCGCCTTGAGATAACAAAATTGGCATAAATAGTGGAACGGCAATATAACTAATCTCAATCCACTCTAAGAAAAATCCCAAGACAAAAATTAGCAACAGCATCAGCCAAATATCACTATTGAGTCCACCTGGTACAACATTAAATAGTTTGGCAATCAGCTCTTCGCCATTGAGACCCCTAAAGGCCAAAGAAAAGACTTGGGCACAAATCAAAATGAACATCATGAGAGCACTAATTTTGGTGGTATCGACCATCGTTGCCTTTAGGCGCTCCCACGTTAAACGTCCAGAGAATGCGGTCACAAGGATCGCACCAAATGAACCCATTGCGGCTGCTTCGGTGGGCGCAGCAACGCCACCAACGATGGAGCCCAATACAGCGACCACCAACATAATGGGCGGCACAACTACTTTCCAGAATCGAACCCAAAGCTCTTTGCCTGAAACTTTGCTACGTTCCTCAATCGGAATCGGCGGCATGAGCTCGGGCTGCATCCATCCACGAATAAGCAAATAAATAATGTAGACAACCGTTAATAACAAACCGGGCATTACTGCTGCGGCAAATAAAGTACCAACCGATAACTGCAAAATGTCCGAGAGCAGAATGAGGATCAAACTGGGAGGAATAATTTGACCCAAGGTTCCGGACGCCATAATCGTGCCGCAAGCAATACCTTTGTCATAGCCTCGACGTAACAAGGTCGGCAAAGTTAGCAGGCCTAGCGTAATAATGGTAGCGCCCACAATTCCGGTGGTAGCACCCATCAAGGCCCCAAAGAGAATGATGCCAACGGCCATGCCGCCCTTTACGCCCCCAGCTAGATGGCCAATTACATCGAGCAAATCATCAGCAAGCCTTGATTTCTCAAGCATGATTCCCATAAAGATAAAAAGTGGGATCGCTAGCCATTGATAGCCACCGACCACTCCAAAGACGCGGGCTGGTAGCAGATTAAATAGGGTGTCACCAAAACCGATGAAACCAAATACGAATCCAACGGTTGCCAATGAAATTGCGACGGGCACCCCGATCATCAACATGACAAAAAATCCGCCCAACATCAAAAAGGCAACAATTTCAGGATTAAACATGCTGACCTCCACGATTGGCAGGCCGATTGAGATAAACCCGAATCGTTTCTGCAATCCCTTGAAGAGCAAGTAAGCTAAAACCAAATGGAATTAAGCCTTTGATGAACCAGCGAGCTGGAATACCACCCGGATCAGGAGACTTCTCGCCAATTGAGTAGGATTGGCCTACGTATCCAATGGATAGTTTTATAAAAAACAATGCAATTAATACGGTCAATACGGCTGAGAGCATATCGACAATATATTTTTTTTGCGGTGAGTAGTTTGCATAAAACAAATCGACTCGAACGTTATCGCCCCGTAATAGAGCGTAACTCATACCGAATAAAATCATGGCCGCTAACAAATGCCACTCCAATTCCTGAGCCCATACACTTCCAAGACTCATGGAATAACGCAAGATCACATTGATCACAATTAAAAGAACAATTGACAAGGTGAGCCATGAGGCCACCTTGCCAAAAATGTCGATTATGCTTTCAATGCGTTCAGCAATAACTACTGATGCTTTCTGCATTTGAAACCTTTACGTATAAATTAACCGCGAACTTTAGTGTGATAAGTTGCTTCACTATAAGCGGCCCACGCATCGTATTTCTTCTTATAAGCAAAATAAGAATCGTGGACTTTCTTCGTCATCGGGTCCTTGGCTGCCTCTTCATTTAAGATCTTCGTGGTCTCTTCACGCATTGCCTTAATCACTGAGTCTGGTAATGGCAAAGCTTGAACGCCTTGATTCTTAACCAAGTCTTCCATCGCATCGGCATTGTTTTTCTGACACCATGCCTCACCAATCACATTACAAGCGGCTGAGGCATTCTTCACAACCTCTTGTAAATCTTTGGGCAACTTCATCCATGCGGCTTTATTAATCAGCAACTCAGATGTGGTTGCAGGTTCGTGCCAGCCTGTGGTGTAGTAAAACTTTGCAGCCTTTTGTAAGCCAAGTCGACGGTCCTGGAATGGGCCTACGAACTCAGCAGCATCGATCACACCGCGCTCGAGTGCTGGAAAAATCTCGCCACCTGGAAGAACCTTAACGTCAACGCCTAATTTGGCATAAACCTTGCCTGCCAAGCCAGGAATGCGCATTTTCAAGCCCTTCAGATCGGCAACCGTATTGATCTTTTTCTTAAACCAACCAGTCATCTGTACGCCGGTATTACCGCAAGGCATGGCCACCATACCAAATGGGTTATAAACCTCATTCCATAAATCAATACCACCGCCGTCGTAGAACCAGCCGTTCATCCCTTGGAAGTTCAAACCAAAAGGTACGGCGGTGAAGTACTGAGCAGCAAATGTTTTACCGGTCCAGAAATAACTATTGGCGTGATTCATTTCAACGGTACCTGCGCGTACCGCATCAAACCCCTCAAAAGCTGGAATCAATTCACCGGCTCCAAAGACCTGAATCTTCAAACGACCGCCTGACATTTCCAGAATGCGTTTAGCTAAATCAGTAGCGCTACCTGGACCATCCATATAAAACGGCGCGCCTTTCGGATAGGCACTCGTCATTTTCCAATTAAACGTTTGTGCTGACTGAGCCTTTACAATGGCAGGCGCAGCAAGAGCCGCACCAGCAACCCCGGCTCCAATACTGGTACTTAAAAATTTGCGACGACTTGAACTCATTTGTTTTCTCCTTATTTATAGAAATCTCAAACAACATATGGCGATGAAATGAAGTACTCAATCCAAGCGATTTGCCAGAATCCATGTATCGATTTCATTAATCAATGTACAGGGAAAATACCGATGCACTTGTACACTATTCCCAAAAGTAGTGCATTGATTCGTTAATTTGGGGAATATCATCTTCATTCTAGTTCAAAGGAAATTATTGCTATGCAACCAAAATGGGGTATCCGTGGAATGGCCGTTGCGCCCCACTCACTCGCTTCTCAATCTGCGCTTGCTGTCTTGCGCGAAGGGGGTAATGCCCTTGAGGCTATGATTTCGGCTGCGGCCACCATAGCAGTCGTTTATCCGCACATGAACTCAATTGGCGGGGATTCTTTTTGGGTGATTCATGCACCTGGTAAAGCAATGGGTGGCATCGATGCCTGCGGCGGTGCCGCTGGTTTGGCTGCTCGCTCGTGGTATCAAGAGCAAGGAATCACGGGAGCTATTCCATTTCGCGGGCCAATCGCAGCGAATACGGTTGCAGGCACCATTTCAGGATGGGGAGCAGCATTTGATCTTTCCAAAAAGAGCTTGGGTGGCAGATTACCCTTATCTCGTTTACTCGAGGATGCGATTCATTATGCTGAGCATGGTGTTCCAGTCACCCATAGTCAATCTGCTCTTACTGAGAAAAAACGGGTTGAGCTGAGTCCACAACCTGGATTCTCAGAAACCTTCTTAGTAAAAGGTAAGTCTCCAGCAACTGGCAGCGTGTTTTATCAAAAGCGTCTTGCAACGACTCTGCGTCAAATCGCCAAAAAAGGCACAAATGATTATTACCGCGGAGAACTCGCAGAGTTAATTGCTAAAGAGCTCAAACAATTAGGTAGTCCACTGCGCCTTGATGATCTGCAACGCCACCATGCAAAATTAATCAACCCCTTGCACCTAGCTCACAGTTTGGCAGATGTATACAACATGACGCCTCCCACCCAAGGGGTGGTGTCACTCATGATTTTGGGCATTTTGGATCAACTCAAACTCAAGCAATTTGCGGTTGACAGCCCGGAATATGTTCATCATTGTGTGGAAGCAACCAAACAAGCGTTCAAGATCCGCGATCAACACATTACGGATCCTGCCTATATGCAAAAACATGCGCAAGAATTTTTATCGCCTAGCTTTTTAAAAACACTGGCCAATCAAGTAGATCGTCAACGCGCTCTCCCCTGGGGCGCTGGTCGAGGACCCGCAGACACCATTTGGATGGGCGTGATTGATGGCGAGGGCCGATGCGTTTCGTTTATCCAAAGTATTTATCATGAGTTCGGCTCCGGAATTGTCTTACCAAAAACAGGCATTAACTGGCAAAACCGTGGTTGCAGCTTTTCATTGGATCCTAAGGCGCTCAATACCCTCTTACCTTACCGCAAGCCATTTCATACCCTAAATCCCGCCCTTGCTTTATTCAAAGATGGTCGGTCTATGGTTTACGGAACCATGGGTGGTGATGGACAACCACAAACCCAATGTGCGGTATTTACACGAACTGCTATCTATGGACTCGATCCACAAGATGCGATTAGTCGTCCCCGTTGGCTTCTGGGCCGCACGTGGGGACAAACCAGTGATACGCTGAAATTGGAATCCCGTTTTGATCCAGCGCTCGTTCAACAACTTCGAGACATGGGGCATGACATTGAGATCTTGGCTCAGCTTGATGAAACGGTTGGACACGCGGGTTGCATTATTCGCGAGCCATCAGGCATCCTCAAAGGTGGCTGGGATCCAAGAAGCGATGGTGCGGTAGCATCGTTCTAATGAAACCAACGCTATATAGCTTCTGGCGCAGCTCTGCTGCCTTTCGGGTGCGGATTGCACTCAATCTCAAAGGGATTGAATATGAGGTAATTCCGGTTCACCTTCGCAAGGGTGGCGGTGAACAGCTCCAAGAATCCTATCAAGCCCTAAACCCAAATGGTTTAGTGCCGCTATATATTGATGCGGGAATTGCTCTGCACCAGTCATCAGCGATCATTGAATTCCTCGAGGAAAAATACCCCAAACCGACTTTGTTACCAACTAAGATCGAGGATCGGGCGTGGGTGCGAGGTTTAGCACAGGATATCGCTGCGGATATTCATCCCATCAACAATCTTCGGGTTCTACGCTATCTCGTTGGAAAACTCGGAATTAGTGATGAACAGCGTTTAACCTGGTACAACCATTGGGTCGACAAGGGGCTCGCCAGCCTTGAAAAACGGCTTTCAAAAGATCCGCGCGTTGGTCAATTTTGTTATGGCGATCAACCAACGATCGCTGACGTTTTTTTAGTACCGCAAGTCTTTAATGCCTTCGATGCCAAGATTAGTTTTAGTGGTTATCCGACCTTGCACCGTATTACGCAGAATTGTATGCAGCTCCCCGCGTTTATCAATGCCTCTTGGGAGCACCAAGTGGATGCAGAAGGAAAAAATCCAGAGCCTAGCTAGGCGTCATCCACCATATAAGGATCGATAGCGTAAATAAAGAACCTAGGGTAGTAATCAATACTACACGTGAGATCAGAGAACCGTCGGCTCGGTAATATTGAGCTAGCATGAATGGGCCCGTACCCGTTGGCAAAGCACTCACCAATACAGCGGCATAAACCCAGAACGTCGGTAATCCCAAGATCGGATCCGCTACCACCCAAACGACGAATGGTTGCAAGATCAGTTTTACAAACACCAGACTCCAAGTGGTCTTTGCGGGTGCGGCAGTTTTTTGAACTAAAAATAATCCAATTGAAACCAATGCGCAGGGACTGGCTGCAGCTCCTAAAAAACTGACAAACTGGCGAAGTGGTCCATAGAGCTCTAAACCAGTTGTCGCCCAAAGCGCCCCACAAAACGGCGCTACCAATAGAGGATTGGTGGCCAAGGATTTACCAACCGTTTGAATAATTTCACCAAACGGCTTTTTAGCATGTACGCCTAGCTCAATAAAGATGATCGCTACTGCAAAGAGTGCACACACCACAATCAAGGTTGCAATCACGGCAGGCCCAAGGCCGCTCTCACCAAAAGCGAGTAGTAGTAGCGGAATGCCCATATACCCAGTGTTTGCATACGAACCGCTCAAGCTTTGAAAACTAGCAACGGTCCAATCTTTGGTCTGAATTCGGTAATAAATCAGGAGGGCCAAATAAACCAGAATCGCACCCGAGCTAAATGCAATGATGAATCCTGGTTGCCAAAGCTCTTGCCAATTGCTATGTGCAGTGAAGTCAAACATTTGGGCTGGCAGCGCAAGCCACACCACAAAGCGATTAATTTCAGTCGATGCATTCGGACTTAACTTACCCGTTTTGCCACAAATATATCCTGCCAAGATTAGGGCAAAGATCGGAATAATGACGTTAAGAACGTGAAGCAATGAAAGCCTAGGAAATTTTCTTGAGGGTTTTGCGGTAACGTGCAGCGTTCTCGACGTAATGCGAGGAGATGCGATTCATCTCAGCAATTTGCTCTGAGCTTAGCGTTTTGACCGCTTTCGCAGGCGATCCAATAATCAAGGAACCGTCTGGGAATTCTTTCCCTTCCGTAACTAAAGCACCAGCGCCGACTAGACAATTTTTACCAATCTTGGCGCCATTAAGGACGATAGCATTAATTCCAACGAGACTACCATCACCAATCGTGCAGCCATGCACCATCGCCTGATGACCAATCGATACGTTCTCGCCCAAGGTGAGCGGCCAGCCATAGTCAGAGTGTAAAACTGCAGAGTCTTGGATGTTCGTACCAGCTCCAATGCGAATCGGCTCGTTATCGCCCCGAATCACGACGCGTGGCCAGACATTTGCGTTTTTGCCGAGATGAACACGCCCAATCACCTCGGCAGAGTCCGACACCCAAGCGCCTTCACCTAATTCTGGAGATATCCCATCTAACTCATAAATTGCCATGCCCTAATTATAGAGAGTCTGGGCTACCAATTAGAGTCACGATCCGGGGTAGCAGAGATTTTATGAATGCTCAGATCGGCTCCGTCGAATTCTTCTTCTTGAGACATCCGAATCCCAAGCGTTACTTTAAGAAGTCCGTACACCAGGAAACCGCCAATTAAAGCGATCGTTATCCCTAATACACTACCGATTGTTTGGGCCAGGACATTAACTCCGCCAAGCCCACCGAGTGCAGTACTTCCAAAGATTCCTGCTGCTATACCGCCCCACAAACCACACAAACCATGTAAAGGCCAAACACCAAGTACGTCATCAATCTTCCAACGATTCTGTACCTTCGTGAACATATAAACAAATAAAGCACCTGCCACCAAGCCAACCACGAGAGCGCCCAGGGGGTGCATTAAATCGGAACCAGCACAAACCGCTACCAAGCCAGCAAGAGGTCCGTTGTAGGAGAAACCGGGATCGTTACGCCCTACAAACCATGCCGCAACGGTGCCGCCAACCATTGCCATCAGTGAGTTTAAGGCGACTAATCCGCTGATCTTATCAATCGTTTGCGCACTCATGACATTAAAGCCAAACCATCCGACCGTCAGAATCCAAGCGCCCAAAGCTAAAAATGGAATACTTGAAGGTGGATGTGCTGCAACCTGACCCTCTTTCGAATATCGCCCACGACGTGCACCCAATAACAAGATCGCTGGCAAAGCCAACCAACCACCAACCGCATGAACTACGATTGAACCAGCAAAATCATGAAATTCATCACCGGTCAACTCCTTAATCCAAGTTTGAATTCCATAATGCTGATTCCATGTAATGCCCTCAAAAAATGGGTATACAAAACCAACAATCACAAAAGTAGCAATTAATTGAGGATTAAATTTGGCACGCTCTGCGATTCCACCGGAAATGATGGCTGGAATTGCAGCAGCAAATGTCAGTAAGAAGAAAAATTTAACGAGATCAAAGCCACTTTTCTGAGCAAGCACTTCAGCGCTGGAGAAAAAATGAACACCGTAAGCGATGCTGTACCCAATGAAGAAATACGCAATAGTAGATACTGAAAAGTCCACCAAAATCTTAATCAAAGCATTAACTTGATTTTTCTTGCGAACGGTACCAAGTTCCAAAAATGCAAAGCCTGCATGCATTGCCAGAACCATGATTGCGCCCAGCAAAATAAAAAGGGTATCCACCCCTGATTTGATTGCATCCATGAAATACCCCTATTTTTATGAATTAATTTTCATTATTATGGTTAGGTATGGGGCATTAAATTCCTAATTTTGCACCTAGGTGGTGCATATTTTTAATAAGGTTTAATTATGAAAAAAATTGTTTTTGGCTTAGGTATTGGTTTTGCGCTGCTAAGTGCACCTATTGCTGCTCAAGATAAGGCACTGAGTACGCAAGAGCTCGTCAAGTATTGTCAATTGCCCGCCAGCTCAGAATACCGATCATTTTGTGTTGGTTACTCAACGGCTATTTATGACACCTATTTAGTGACACGTCACCCTACCAACGCCAAGCCTTTTATTTGTCTGAAGCAACCCGCCCCTCCTGTGGATAGCGTAATCGCGGATTACGTCAATTGGGCGAAGCAAAATCAGCAATACAACAATACGCCTGCGGCAGATAGTGCACTGCGTTATCTTGCCAGTCGCTTTCCTTGTGGCAAATAATCATTTCATTTAGGAGAACGTGATCATGAAAAAATTTATTCCCATCATTCTTGGTTCCGCATTGTTGATAACGGGTTGCTCCAATATGGACACTACTCAACAGCGTACTTTATCGGGTGGCGCAATTGGCGCAACTGCGGGCGCAGTCGGTGCTGCTATTTTCCATAGCAACCCCATTTGGGGTGCGGTGGGTGGTGCGGCAGTTGGTGCAGCCTCTGGCTATGTCTACGATATGTATGAGAAAGACAAGCAAGCCCAATACAACAAAGGCTATCAAGCTGGTAAAGCAAGCTCTACCAACTCCAATAGCTCCTCATCGGGCTCAAAGTAATTCAGTATTAATTTCAATCGTGCCAATGAGTGCCTTGTGAACAGGGCATTTATTGGCAATCTCAAGTAATCGCTCTGATTGCTCTGCATCAGTGATACCTACAAGCTTAATTGAGCGTTTAAATTTCTCGATATCGTTTTCTCGCTCAATATTCACTGTCACAATCGCATCCTGCAGATCCCACGATTTTCTCTTGGCGTACATTTTGAGGGTCATGCCTGTGCAGGCAGCTAAGGCAGCCCCCAAATACTCATGAGGCGATGGGCCCGAGGCATTACCGCCCTTGTCTTGATCAACATCCGAGACAAAATGATCATTGCCGACTTGAAGGGCCTGCTGAAAATGACCGCTACCAAATCGAGATACTACTGCTCTCATACCCAATCCTTTATGCCAATAGCATTTGATTAATACGTTTTACATATCCAGCGGGATCTTGTAACTGACCGCCTTCCGCAAGCAATGCCTGATCAAACAAAATTGTTGCCCAATCGTCGAATTGCTTATCCTCGTATTTTAGTTTTAGAACTAAGGGGTGTTGTGGATTAATTTCTAAAATCGGTTTGCTATCCGGCGCTTGCTGACCCGCAGCCTTGAGCATCCGCAACAGATTCGCGGAGAGCTCATGCTCATCGGCGACTAAACACGCAGGCGAATCCGTCAAACGTAAGGTGACACGCACATCCTTCACCTTGCCATCGAGTGATTTTTTCATGCGCTCGATCAAGTCCTTGTACTGCTCTTCGGTTTCCTTTTGTTCCTTTTTCTCAGCTTCATCGGCCAAGGCACCGAGATCAAGGCCACCTTTTGCAACGGATACCAAGGCTTTACCGTCAAACTCATGGAAATAGGACAACAACCACTCATCAACTCGATCGGATAACAATAGAACCTCAACGCCTTTTTTCTTAAAGATTTCTAGGTGAGGACTATTCTTGGCAGCGGTATAGGATTCTCCGGTGACGTAATAAATCTTGTCTTGCCCCTCTTTCATACGACTAACGTAATCCGCAAGCGCAACCGTTTGCTCGGCAGAATCGGTATGCGTACTAGCAAAGCGGGCTAATTTTGCAATCCGCTCTTGATTGCCGACATCTTCTCCGATCCCCTCTTTAAGGACTTGACCAAACTCTTGCCAAAACTGGGCATACTGCTCTTTTTTGGCAGCATCCTCACTATTAGCTAGCTCCTCAAGCATCGTTAAAACTCGCTTGGTTGAGCTTTCACGGATACTTTTGACATCACGCGATTCTTGTAAGATTTCACGAGAGACATTCAGTGGTAAATCAGCAGAGTCAATCACGCCCGTGACAAAGCGAAGATACATGGGCATGAGCTGTTCAGCGTCATCCATGATGAAGACGCGTTTGACATAGAGTTTGATGCCATTGCGCTTATTGCGATCCCAAAGGTCAAAATTGGCTTTCTTGGGAATAAATAAGAGTTGGGTGAACTCACTGCGCCCCTCAACCCGATTATGCGAATACGTTAAAGGGTCTTCAAAGTCATGGGAAATATGTTTGTAGAACTCCTTGTACTGCTCGTCTGTAATTTCTGACTTTGGTCTAGCCCATAAGGCGGTTGCTTGATTGATGGTCTCAAACTCATCTTTTGTGACCTGTTCCTTCTTTTCTTCATCCCATTCTTCCTTGTGCATCTGGATTGGCAAAGAAATATGATCCGAGTATTTACGAATGATGGATTTCAATTTCCATGAAGAAAGTAACTCATCTTCGCCCTCGCGCAAGTGCAAGGTGATCGAGGTGCCACGCTCTGGACGATTGATGGTTTCAATCGTGAACTCCCCAGAACCCTGGGATTCCCAACGCACACCCTCGGATGCGGGCAAACCAGCACGTCGTGTTTCCACGATGATGTTGTCAGCCACAATAAATGCTGAATAGAATCCAACACCAAACTGACCAATCAGGGCTGCATCCTTTTGCTGATCACCCGAGAGTTTTGTAAAAAACTCTTTTGTGCCCGATCGCGCAATGGTTCCTAAATTAGCAATCACCTCATCGCGGCTCATGCCGATTCCGTTATCACTAATCGTGATGGTTCTAGCCTCTTTATTAAAGCTGATTTTGATTTTTAACTCGGGGTCTGACTCATACCAGTCAGAATGGGTCATCGCCTCAAAGCGTAACTTATCAGCGGCATCCGAGGCGTTTGAAATCAGCTCTCGCAAAAAGATTTCCTTATTGGAATACAAGGAATGGATCATCAACTGCAAAAGCTGTTTTACTTCGGCCTGAAAACCAAGGGTTTCTTTTACGGTACTCATTGGTAAATGTCCTTTTTTGTTCAATTTTTGATTGTTTTACATATTGGGGCATCTTGACCGATTTCAAGGGCCTGAACGCGCTTAAGAATCGCCTACAATAGGAAGCTTGCCCCCAGTTATAAACCTGAGATCGGCGTATGAAAAAGCTTTATATCAAAACATTTGGCTGCCAAATGAATGAGTATGATTCGGACAAAATGGCCGACGTCCTTCATTCTGCTCAAGGCATGGACCAAACGGATCAAATAGAAGATGCTGATGTCATCTTGCTCAATACCTGCTCTATCCGAGAAAAAGCCCAAGAAAAGGTGTTCTCTGACCTAGGCCGTCTGCGAGAGTTAAAGCAGTTAAAGCCCGACCTTTTAATTGGCGTTGGCGGCTGCGTTGCTAGCCAAGAAGGCAAACAGATCATTAATCGAGCACCGCATGTGGATTTTGTTTTTGGCCCACAAACCCTGCACCGTTTGCCAAAATTAATTGACCAGCGACTTGCCACTGGACAATCGCAAGTGGATATCTCGTTTCCAGAGATTGAGAAGTTTGATCATCTCCCTCGCTCACGTCAGACCAAAGGTTCCGCCTTCGTCTCCATCATGGAAGGCTGCTCGAAGTACTGCAGCTATTGCGTGGTGCCGTATACACGCGGTGAAGAGGTATCTCGTCCCTTTGAGGATGTACTCACTGAAATTGTAGGTCTCACTGAGCAGGGTGTGAAGGAGATCACTCTATTGGGTCAAAACGTCAATGCCTATCGCGGTCTTATGGGCCAAACTTCTGAGATTGCTGATTTTGCCCTGCTCCTCGAATACATGTCAGAGATCCCGGGGCTAGAACGCATTCGGTTTACCACCAGTCATCCCAAAGAATTTACCCAACGCCTCATTGACGTTTATGATCGCGTCCCCCAGTTAGTCAGTCATTTACACCTTCCCGTGCAACACGCCTCGGATAAAATTTTGTCGGCCATGAAGCGGGGCTATACGAGCTTAGAGTTCAAAAGCATTATTCGTAAAATGCGCTCCGTTCGTCCCAATCTCTCGCTCTCGAGTGACTTCATCGTAGGCTTTCCCGGGGAAACCGAAGCTGACTTTGAGAAGCTGATGGATATGGTGGCTGAGCTGCAGTTTGATAACAGCTACTCATTCATCTTTAGCCCGAGGCCTGGTACTCCCGCAGCTAATCTGGAGGACGACACCCCTTATGAAATCAAGTTAAAGCGCTTGCAGCGTTTGATCGCCCAAATTGATTCTCAAGCGCTTACAGTCAGCCAAGCAATGCTAGGCAATCATGAACGGGTCCTGATTGAAGGCTTCACTCGTGATAACGCGCACCTAATGGGGCGCACCGAAAATAATCGCGTGGTCAATATCATCATTCCTGAGGGTGATTCTGATCACAGCGCCGTCGATCAATGGATTGGACAGATGCTTGACGTTAAAGTTACCGAAGTTCTGAAGCACACCCTACGCGGAGAAATTGTTCATTCTTAGGTCTAATTGATTCATGAGCCAAACCCTAAACCTCGATCTTCAGTTCGCCACGCAAGCCTTGCAAAACCAGGTTTTGAGTATTGCGAGTTTGGCGCAAATTCGTAAATGGGCTGGAGCCTGTTTTCAAAGTAAGGCAATACTCACGATTCGGTTTGTGAATAAAGCCGAGGCCCATGATCTCAATCTATTTTTTCGGGGCTTTGATAAGCCCACCAATGTCCTCACTTTTTCCTATCCAACACAGGGCAAATCGATTGAAGCAGACATTGTTTTATGTTTACCAATTCTGCGCGCAGAGGCCAAAAAGCAACAAAAGTCGCTCGTGGCACACCTCGCCCATCTTTTGATTCATGGCTGCTTGCATGCCAAAGGCTATGACCATCTAAAGCCAAAAGATGCTAAACAAATGGAAGCGCTTGAAATCAAGATCTTGCAATCGCTTGGCTTTCCAAACCCCTACTAGAAATCCATGCTTGAACTGACTGTCATAAAAATGTTTTATGCTGTCTACTAATTTATGTCAAATAGCCTGATTGATCGCCTAAGCGCGTTTTTTTCTGACCAATCCTCTGATCCCAAAGCGCAGCGTAAAGAGCTGATTGAGACTCTTCGTGAAGCCCAAGCGGATGGGCTCATGGATGCCGATGCACTTTCGATGATCGAGGGGGTGTTTCAAGTTGGCGAATTATCTGCTCGCGATATATTGCTACCTCGCGCCCAAATTGACTGGATTGACATCAATGCTCCCTTGTCACAAATCATTGCGGATGTGGTCAAAACTGGCCACTCGCGCTTCCCAGTGTATGAAGGCAATCGAGATCAAGTCATCGGCATTCTGTTAGCAAAAGATCTTTTACGCCATTTCACTGAAAAAGATTTTCAGGTTCGAGACTGGCTGCGACCGGCTGTTTTTATTCCTGAGTCAAAACGCTTAAGCGTCTTGCTCAAAGACTTTCGCAATAACCGCAATCATTTAGCCATTGTGGTTGACGAATACAGTGGCGTGGCTGGCATGATCACCATTGAAGATGTGATTGAGCAAATTGTTGGTGATATTGAAGATGAGCATGACATCGATGAGGACGCCGACAATATCACCGTCTTAAAAAATGGCGACTATCGCATTAAGGGCATGACTGAATTAGAACAACTGAACGATGAGTTAAAAACTGACTTCTCGGCTGAAGATGTGGAAACTGTGGCTGGACTGGTGATTCAACATTTGGGTCGAGTACCAAAATTTGGTGAGCGGGTTCGCATGAATGGTTTCGAATTCGAGGTTCAACGTGCCGATCCCCGTCAGGTCCATATTCTTCTAATGCGCCGCATTGCAACCCCCAACGTTTCTGCCGTCGATTCTTAATTGCAAAGTAGTCGTCTTCAGGCCAATCCCATTATTTATAGCGCCTTACTTGTTTTTTTAGGGGTTCTCTTAGCAATCGCGAGTGAGCTTCCCTTTAGTGGCTATATTCAAATAGTCTTATTTGCTTACACTTTATACATCCTAAGTAGGAGTAGCGAGGCTAAATCCAGTCAGGCATTTCGGGATGGATTCTTACTCGGTCTTGGTTATTTTGTAATCGCCCTTTGGTGGATTTTTATTAGCCTGCACGATGTCGGCGGAATGGCAATCTGGTTATCAAGCCTTGCTGTTTTCGCCCTAGCCAGTCTAATGGCGGTCTATTTTGGGTTAGCCAATCTGATTGCAAAGCAAGTCAATGATTCGGCGTGGCGATCCCTTGCGATTCCTGCAGCATGGGTACTAACTGAATATTTACGAGGTCAGATTTTTACTGGCTTTCCATGGATGGGATTTGCCGAGTCGCAAGTGAATGGTCCATTTGCAAATATCGCACCCTACTTAGGTGGCCTAGCTTGTACCTTTTTATTTATCTGGGCTGCCTTGCAATTGAGTCAGTCCCGACCTCGCAATGTCGCTGGCGTAGTAGGAGTGGTTGCAATTGTCCAGGTTTTGGGAATGTGGTCATTCACCAGCCCCAAAGACTCACCCATCTCGGTACGCCTAATTCAGGGGAACTTTGAACAAAGCCTCAAATTTAATCCCGCTGACATCCTGAAACAAATCCATTTTTATCGGGATCAAATTATTAAAGCTCCGGCTGATTTAATCATTGCTCCTGAGACCGCATTTCCTTGGCCCGAACCAGACATTCCTGATCAATCGATTGAACGCATTCAAGCATTTGTGAATGAAACCGATAGTCATGTATTACTCGGCTTAATTGGCAAAATTGCCAAAGGCGACACTGCGGTTCAGTATTCCAACCGGGTCAGTGGCTTTTCTAACCAACAGCCCATCTTCCACTACGATAAGCATCACTTGGTTCCGTTTGGCGAATTTATTCCTCCAGGTTTTCAGTGGTTTGTGGATTCATTTAAAGTGCCGATGAGTGACTTTGCCAGAGGATCAATTGATCAGGCGCCATTTTTGATTCGCCCCCCCTCCAATCTAGATCGCCCGCTTTATGCGGCCATCTCAATTTGCTACGAAGACATTTTTGGTAACGAAATCGCCACCCGAATTCGTAATAGTAGAGAACCAGTTAATCTTTTAGTGAACGTTACGAACTTGGCTTGGTTTGGCCAATCGCAAGCCCCCATGCAGCAATTACGCCTCTCCCAATTACGCTCTCTCGAAACTGGCTTACCCAGTTTACGTGCCACTAATACTGGGATCACTGCGGTGATTGATCAGCGCGGACGAGTCGTGGCAAGCCTTCCGCAATTTGTGCAGGGCGAGCTTGAGTTGCGTGTACAAGCCTTCGAAGGACGCACGCCCTATGTGGTTTGGGGCAATTGGCCGATTTTGATCTGGGTACTTTTTGCCTTGGGAATTGGCTATTGGCGGAGAACACGACCGAACTGATTTTTTAACAAGTCCTTGGTTTGCCGAGTAAAATCAAGGTCTTATCTAAAAAATCATTGTGTCGCATGCTAACGTTTCAACAAATTATTCTCAAACTTCAAGATTATTGGGACCAACAGGGTTGTGCGCTGTTGCAACCCATCGATCTCGAAGTCGGGGCTGGCACCTCACATACTGCCACCTTCTTGCGAGCCATTGGTCCTGAACCATGGAAAGCAGCGTATGTTCAACCTTCACGCCGTCCCAAGGATGGTCGTTATGGTGAAAACCCAAATCGCTTGCAACACTACTACCAGTACCAAGTTGTTTTAAAACCAGCGCCTGCCAACATCTTGGATTTATATCTAGGCTCTTTAAAGGCTTTAGGGCTTGATCTAAAGAAAAACGATATTCGTTTCGTAGAAGACGACTGGGAGAACCCAACCTTAGGGGCGTGGGGCCTTGGCTGGGAAGTTTGGCTCAATGGGATGGAGGTGACTCAGTTTACGTATTTTCAGCAAGTGGGTGGCTTAGATTGCAAACCCGTATTGGGTGAGATTACCTACGGAATTGAACGCTTAGCGATGTACTTGCAAAATTGCTCCAATGTATTTGATCTCGTCTGGACGGACGGCGTGACCTATGGTGATGTGTATCACCAAAACGAAGTAGAACAGTCGCGCTATAACTTTGAGCACTCCAATACAGACTTCCTGTTCGCAAACTTTAATCAGTATGAAAGCGAAGCAAAGCGCTTAATGGAGCAAGCGCTTGCACTACCTGCGTATGAGATGGTTCTAAAAGCAGCCCATACATTTAATCTGCTTGATGCGCGCGGGGCGATTTCGGTCACGGAGCGAGCTGCTTACATCGGTCGTATTCGCAATCTGTCGCGCTTGGTCGCGCAAGCGTATTACGAATCACGTGAACAACTGGGATTTCCCATGTTGCAAACTAAAGCGCATTAAGGCATTAATTCCATATGAACCATCTCCCCTTGCTGCTCGAGCTATTTACCGAAGAGCTTCCCCCAAAATCACTCAAACGTTTAGGCGAATCCTTTTCGCAATCAATCTACGAAAGTTTAAAGAAAGCACAGTTACTAAGTACTAGCAGTACCTGTGAGTCATTTGCCAGCCCTAGACGTTTGGCAGTTCTCATTAGTGATGTTTTGGATCAAGCACCCGATTATCCAGTGCGCGAGAAACTCTTGCCACTCTCAATTGCCTATGATGCACAAGGTAAACCCAGTCAAGCGCTTACCAAAAAGTTGGCAAGCTTGGGTCACCCCGATACTCCGCTCGATCAATTAGAACGTAGCGGTGAAGGTAAAAATGAGGCGCTTTATTTAAATACGATTGCCACAGGTGCGCGTCTAGAATCAGCATTGCAATCGGCTTTAGCAGACGCCATCGACCAATTACCAATCGCAAAGATGATGCATTACCAGATCGAAGCGCAATCAGGTGCTATTGAAGAAGTCCAATTTGCGAGACCCGTACACCGCATCATTGCACTACACGGATCGAAGACCCTTACGATTCATGCCTTAGGGATTGATGCAAGCAACCAAACCGAGGGGCATCGTTTCTTATCGTCTGGAATCATTACCATTGGGGACGCGCAGCAATACGAACCCCAACTTGAGGCTGCAAAAGTAATCCCGTCATTTGCCAAACGCCGCGCTTATATTGAATCTGAGTTACAAAAGGCTGCCAAGGGTTTACGGGTTTTAATGCCAGACGCTCTTTTGGATGAGGTCACCGCCTTGGTGGAGTATCCGGCGATCTATACCTGCGAGTTTGATCCTGAGTTTTTGGAAGTTCCTCAGGAATGCTTGATTCTGACGATGCAAACCAATCAGAAATACTTTGCCTTAACTGATCAAAACGGCAAACTAAGCAATCGTTTCCTCATCGTCTCAAACATCCAAACGGATCAACCAGAGTCAATTATTTCTGGGAATGAGCGCGTTATTCGCCCCCGTTTGGCTGATGCTCGCTTCTTTTATCTTCAAGATCAAAAACGCACTCTTGAATCACGCGTTCCGGATTTAGCTAAAGTGATTTATCACAATCAATTGGGAAATCAGCTGCAACGCTCGGAGCGGGTCCGAGCCTTAGCCAGTGCAATTGCTAGTAGCCTCAATCAAGCTGGGTTTGTGCTTAACCCTCAAGAAGTTGACCGTGCGTCACAACTTGCTAAGGCTGATCTATTAACGGATATGGTTGGCGAGTTCCCTGAACTACAAGGGGTCATGGGGCGCTACTACGCCTTGGCTAATCATGAGGCGCCGGATGTTGCTGCCGCGTGTTACGAACACTATCTCCCCCGATTTGCTGGGGACTCTCTACCGGAAACTTTGGTAGGAACCGTATTGGCGATCGCCGATAAGTTAGAAACGATTGTTGGGATTTGGGGTGTGGGTCTTGCTCCCACAGGCGATAAGGACCCTTATGCACTGCGGCGCCATGCCTTGGGGATTTGCCGTCTGCTATTAGAAAAGAATTTACCACTCAATCTCAAGCAACTGATTGGGCTTGCGAAGCAGCAGTTTTCAAATCTAGTTTTGAAGGTCGAGGTTGATGAAGAAGTTATCTATCAGTTTATTCTGGATCGATTAAAAGCATATTTAAAAGATCAAGCCGTTGATGGCGCTACATTTAGCCCCTTAGAAATTGATGCGGTCCTGAGCACCCATCCGCAAAAACTCAACGATCTCATTGCACGTTTACTGGCCATTCGAAGTTTCAATCAATTACCGCAAGCGGCCGCGCTCGCTGGAGCCAATAAGCGAATTAGTAACATCCTGAAGAAGGTCGATGGCAAAGTGAGTGCAGAGATCAATCCAAGTTTGCTCACGATTGCAGCAGAAAAAAATTTATACACGGCTCTTACTCAATTACAACCACGCCTTGATCAAAAACTTCAAGCCCAACAATTGATTGGTCTATTGCAAGATCTAGTCTCACTCAGTAAGCCAGTCGATCAATTCTTTGCAGATGTTATGGTGATGGATGAGAACATCGAGCTTCGAAATAATCGTCTTGCCCTACTGCAACGCCTCCACCAACAAATGAATTTAGTCGCCGATATTGGCAAACTTGCATGACCGTTAAAGCTGATAAGCTCATTATTTTGGATCGTGATGGAGTAATTAATCAAGATCGCGACGATTATGTGAAGTCATGCGATGAGTGGATCCCGATTCCCAATAGCCTAGAGGCAATCGCGCTACTCTCTCAGGCGGGCTATATCCTAACCATTGCCACCAACCAGTCGGGTATCGCCCGTGGGTATTACAGCCTCAATGAGTTACATGCGATGCACCAGAAAATGATGGATTTGCTTAAACCACTGAGCGGCAAGATAGATAGTATTTTCTTTTGCCCCCACACCGATGCCGATCAATGCGATTGCCGCAAGCCCAAACCGGGCTTAATGCACCAAATTGCAAACCGTTATTTAAAAAGTCCTGAAAACCCTGCTTTGCCATTAAGCAATGTTCCCATCGTGGGCGATTCACTGCGCGATCTTTTAGCAGGAACGGCTCTTGGCGCCACTCCGCACTTGGTCCTAACAGGAAAAGGCCGGGGTGTTACCAGATCTGAATTACCTAGCAATACACAGATCCATGAAGATTTAATGAGTTTTGCACAATCGATCTTGGCTCACTCATGATTTGGCTTCGTTCACTCCTTTTTTTGATTAGTCTTGTAACGTACACGCCGTTCTATGCGGTTTTTTGCTTAATTACATTTCCGTTTCTAAACGAGCATACACGCTATCGCATCATTCAGTTCTGGGGTCGAAGTATTATCTTTTTCCTGGAAGTCTTTTGTGGGGTTCGGTTTGAAGTTCTAGGAAAAGAAAACATTCAGGCAGTGATTGATCAGCCTGTGGTGATTCTTAGCAAGCATCAATCGGCTTGGGAAACCATTGCGTTTTTACAGATCTTTCCTAAAGATCTCTGCTATGTTTTTAAACGTGAACTACTTTGGATTCCGTTTTTTGGTTGGGTGATTGGCTTACTGAATATGATTCATATCAATCGCTCCGATGCGGGCGGCTCCGCAATATCGGTTGCTAATCAAGGTAAGGAGCGTTTAAAAGCAGGTAAATGGATGATTTTGTTTCCAGAGGGCACCCGTACCCCCATTGGATCCCATAAACCCTATCGCAAAGGCGGGGCCCGCTTAGCCGGACTCACGGGAGCAACCATATTACCGGTCGCCCATAATGCCGGTCGCTACTGGCCACGAAATAGTTTTTTGAAGTACCCTGGGCTCATTACAGTCTCCATTGGACCGTCAATCCCCTCCCAAGGCAAATCTGGGGATCAATTACACGAGGCTGTAGAAACCTGGATCGAGGGTGAAATGCGACGAATTGACCCGGCGGCTTATCAAGCCAAATAATTATTTTTCTGACAGCATCAACGCCCACTGAACATAACGCTCCACTGAAATATCTTGGGCACGCGCTTTTAGTTCCGTATCGGTCAGATTTAATTGCTCAGAAACACTCTGTAAATTACTGCGTAGCATTTTGCGACGCTGAGAAAAAGCCAAGGCTACAATTTGACTGAGCGCATCCCATTGAGCTGGTGTTAAAGAAAAATCGGCACGCGGAATCATCCGAATCACTGCTGAATCTACTTTGGGTTGCGGCTCAAACGCAGTCGGCGGCACGTCCATCAAGTAATCGACGTGGTACCTTGCTTGCAGCATGACCGACAAGCGGCTGTACTCCGAATCGCCCGCCGGTGCAGTGATACGTTCTACAACTTCAGCCTGTAACATAAAGATTTGTTCATCGACCCATGGCGCTGCAGCAATCAGATGAAAGAGCAACGGCGATGAAATGTTATATGGTAGGTTGCCAATGAAGGCGCAGCGCTCTTTCAATAGCTTAGCTTGCTTAGCCCAGCTAGCAAAATCAAATTGAAGGGCATCCCCTTCGTGAATAATTAGGCCGTCTAAGCGCTCTCGCTGTTTTGCTTCTTGCCATGTATGAACAATGTCACGATCGATCTCAAGAACCTCGAGCTTTTCAAGGCGCTCAAGTAAGGGTCGGGTTAAAGCACCCAATCCTGGACCAATTTCAAGAACGTGCATGCCAGGCGTAGGATTTAAAGCATTCACAATCGCAGCAATGACTCCCTGATCCATCAGGAAGTTCTGACCAAAGCGCTTACGTGCTCGATGCATCGTGCTTCAATTTCGTGAGAGCCAACTCTCTTGCGAGGCGAAGAGCAGCAAACATGCTGCGCCAATCCGCCCTACCCTGCCCAGCGATATCGAGAGCTGTGCCATGATCAACGGAGGTGCGGATGTATGAGAGACCCAGAGTAACATTCACTCCCTCCGTAAAACTTGCAAACTTAAAGGGGGCTAAACCTTGATCATGGTACATCGCTAAGACTGCATCAAATGAACTCAAGCGATCCGCATGAAATAAGGTATCGGCCGGGTACGGCCCAAAAGCCAGGATCCCTTCATGTTTAGCAGCCTCAATCACAGGAATAATCACTTCATGTTCCTCGCGACCAAGATGACCATCCTCTCCAGCGTGGGGATTTAAGCCAGTCACCGCAATGCGAGGCTTTGCTATCCCAAAGCGCGCCTGTAAATCTTGTTGCATGATTCTCAGGGTCTTTAATAACGACTCAAACTGAATAGCGCCAGCAACCTGACGAATAGGCAAATGGGTGGTGGCAAGAGCAACTCGCAAGGCGATTGCCTGGCCTTTGCCACTAAGTGCCTGAGGGATTTCGCCACATAACATCATGACGACCTGGTGCTGGTGATCGAGGTCAGCCAAAAACTCAGTATGCCCTGTAAATGGTGACTGCGGTGTATCCAAAATACTTTTTTGAACCGGAGCAGTAACCAGTGCATGATGTTGACCAACTCGACATGAATCGCTAGCCTTACGAATCAAAGAAAGTACGTACTGCGCACTAGCCGGATTAAGAACACCCGGTTGTGGTGGGTAATTTAGAGGGATATGCAAAATTTGGATTTGGGGTGGCAATGCCTCATTTGTAAATAACTGCCGATCACCAAATAAGCCAACTTCCACATCCGCATAAGCTGCTACGAAGGCCTTGGCAGCCGCTAATGAAACTTCAGGACCAACGCCAGCTGGCTCCCCAGTACTCAGTGCGAGCTTAACGGACTTGCTCATCCAGATTCAAAATCTTGACAGTCGCCGTATCGCGCAATTGGCGCAACCAGTCTTGGTAAGCTTGCTCGAACTTACGCTCTCGAATGGCGGCTCGAGCAAACTCGCGTTGCTTCTCAACCGTTAGTTGCGCATCGCGCCGCTCTAGCACTTGAATTAAATGCCAACCAAATTCGGTCTTAACCGGATCGCTCACTTCGCCGATTTGCAAACGGTTCATGGCAATCTCGAATGGAGGCACCAATTCGCCAGGACCCATCCAGCCCAATATACCGCCGTTCTGGGCTGAGCCATCTTCCGAGAATTTCTTTGCTAAAGACTCAAAATCAGCGGTCTTGGCACGAATCTGATCACGATAGCCTTGTAGGCGTCGCTCGACATCCGCATCTTGCAATCCTTGACGATGACGAATCAGGATATGTCGCGCTAGTGTTTGCGTAACAATCATATTCTGCGGGGTAAGATCCGCGGGATTGGTATTACTGGTTGCTGCGCGTGCTCCAGTGCCACTGGCGCGTCGATCCATTACTTTTAAAACATGAAAGCCGGCTGGGCTTCGCACCACCGATGGTGCTACCTGGCCAGGACCAAGATTGCGCACCACCTCAACAAAGATTTGAGGTAAACGATCTTGGGTTCGATAGCCAAGATCCTGAAACTTAATACGAGCGTTTTCTTTATTAGCTTGAGCACCCAATTGCATAAAATCAGCGTCACCACGTGCTTCCTTTAATATGGTTTCGGCGCGCTTTCTGGCCTCAGCTTGAGCGCTTGGACCAGCCCCCTCTTCGACCGGGATAAAAATTTGAGCAACCGCAATCTCTTCAGGACCCGAGCCTGCTGCGGCAGGCTCTGTCCCGCGACGCTGCATCTGCTCGACAATAAAGTTATCGATTTCAGCATCGGAGATCTTAATTTGTGAGTCAACCTCTCGCTCTCGTAAACGCGCTTTTAGAACATCCTCACGCAATAACTCACGATAGCGCTGGAAACTCATGCCTGATTTAGTGACTGTCTCCCGAAATTCATTGAAGGTCAACTTATTGCGAGTTGCAATATCTTCAATAATCTTATTGAGCTCTTTTTCATTGACAGCTAAACCGGTTTGCTCAGCTTCTTGAATTTGAATCTTCTCTAAGATCAAGTTCTCAAGAACTTGCTTACGCAGCTCATCACCCTCTGGCAGTTTTTTTCCTCCGGCTGGTGCTTGCTTTTGAATCGAAGCAATTCGATCATCAATTTCTTTACGTGTTACAACCCCGGTGTTAACAACTGCTACCACCCCATCAATATTGATGATCTTAGGCTCATTGGCAGAAAGATTATTTTGTGCGCCTAATGGCTGACTAAACAGCACGCCCAAGAATCCAAATGCCATCAAATAACGGAGCACAGTGAACTTTTGGAATGAATCACGACACAAAGTCATTATTGATAATTTTCGTAGGGTGAAGGTGGCAAAGGCTTAGCTACTGGTTGGTATCCAGGTACGTTCAGGCGCATCACATCGACTGGGTTATTTCCAACACTAGCAAAACCTCTAAATTCTAATTGAAAAAGGACTTGGGTAGTGGTGATCTGGGAGGTGTTACGGGCTTGGGAGTAAGCAAAACGAGCGGTCCAACAATCTTCGTCGTACTGCAATCCCACCAATGTGTTTAAGGTCTTTGCTGTCAAGGCATCGTATCCCCAACGGCCCAATACACGATATTTTTTAAATATTGGCCACTCACCAAATACATTGTATTGATCGGTCTGAGTCACGCCCGTATTACCAGCTATCGTCGGAGGGTTCCAGACGTTACGATACGCAAAATTAAGGCTACGTCCAGGGGTGGGTCGCCACCCTGCACCCACACTGCTTTGCACAAAGCGGTTGAGTTGGGTGTTGTACTGCCCAAACAAATCGACGTTAAAGTTCCCTAGCAAACGGATCGTACTGGCACCCAGTGTATCGGAGTATCGCGTGGGGTTTTGGATCGTGCCATTTAAACCCACTCGTTGACCTGTGAAATCTTGGCGCTGGGCCAGCGTTACTGTAGCTCGCTCTGCACCAGTATTCGTTTCTAAAACACGGCTCGTTAATCCCATGGTTAATTTATTGTTATCAGCCACGCGGTCATTACCCACAAAGGTGTTCTCACTAAATATTTGAGTAATACCAAAGCCCGCATCAGCAGTATCAAATAGTGGGGTCTGCGCCTGACTCTGGAATGGGGTGTAGACATAAAAAGCTCGAGGCTCCATGGTCACAATCATGTCGCGCCCAAAAAAGCCTTTCATTTCGGTTGCATCGCGCTCAAACGCCAAACCTGAATCCAAGCTAAAGGTTGGCAAAGCAAATCCTTGAATGGGTTGATTTAACGATTGATTAATCGAAGTCGATGGACTATTTGTGAGCACGCCAGAATATTGATTGGCTTGAAAACTAAGTTTTGGCTTTAAGTAATAGCCAGGGGTAATTTGGGGCATGGCAATGCTGCCCCGAATCACCGTTCGATCGGCCTGAGTAAATGAGCCTCCCTGGGGCATTCCGGATGCAGGCGCATACAAATTATTGGTGTTGTATGAAAAGCGAGTGAAATCCGCGCCGAATGTAATATCGGGAGTTCGATTAAATCCACCCGAGAATGATCCAGGGGTACCCAAGGCACGCTGATTACGATAATTGGCGGTAACTTGCGGAAGGATGTTGTAGGGAGAAGTAACCGGTGCCGTTGGGTCTGGCTGCAAAGTTTGAAAGGTCAGTGCTCGTGCTGTGAAATTCCAGTTTTTAATTCCGCCATAGTTAGTTCCCACCTCTTGCCGGAACTGATTCGTCACTGCGCCGCCGATGCCGTACGAGAAATCAATCGGATATAAGTTATCCGACACCTTACTGACATTCGCGTATCCATTCCACGCTCGGCCTAACATTTGTCGCTGTTGCCAGTCGTACTTCCAGCGATCGCGTCCTAAAATTTTGTCGTAGTTCAAGAACTGACCACTCAACGTTCCTGAATACTTGGGATCAATGTAACGAAAATCGCCGCCTAGTAATGTCCCGCGATGATTCATGAACCGAGGTGTAACGGTAAGATCGCGATTGGGTGCAATATTGACGTAATAAGGCTGGGCAATATCTAAACCATTATTCGAGTTATAACCAATCACAGGTGCCAACAATCCAGAGCGACGTTGATTTGAGGTAGGCAAACTAAAGTAAGGTGCATACGCAATCGGCACATCAAAAAAACGCATCACGCCATTGCGGCCCGTCATTTGTTTTTGTTCTTGATCAACCTCAATCTGACTAGCTGTGAAATACCAATCTAAATTGTCTGGACTGCAGGTGGTATAGGTGGCTTTATCGAAGAGAAAGACGTCGGCCGACTCAATCGTTAACTTATTCGCTTGACCACGCCCGCGCACCTCCCGAAGCTCATACTTCGGTTTATCCATCTCGCCTTCGCGTGCATCGACCTTAAAGCGTGCGCGTGGTCCCGAGAACTGAGTATTTCCTTTAATAAGTTCAACATTACCAATTAAATTTGCAATATCAGTATCGGGGTCATAATTAATTTCATCAGCCTTAATGACGGTGTCGTTCCGACGAATTTGAGCACGTCCCTTCAAGTTCATTTGACGATCAACCACACCATCAATTTCATCGCTAAAGGAGAAGGTCAAGGCCTCACTATCTGGAATCGGTTTGCCAACCCGTAACTGATCATCTAACTTTAAAACCGTTACCTCAGCCCGGCTAGGAACTAAAGTTGTGGTTGGGAGGGATCCAACTGGCAGTGGTCGAGGCGACTCACCAATCGGAATAGGGGCTTGCTTTTGTAACTCTTGTTGAGTCTGGTTTTGTTGTGGCGATGGCAGTAATGGTGAAATGGTATTAACAACTGGGCCCAAGTTTTGGGCCATCAGCGGCATGGCTAGCATTAAAGGGGTGAGCATTAACCCCCGGCCCAGGATCGCGTACGGGGTCTTTAAAGATGCGAGATAGGCGCTGATGCCGGCGCGAAGGCGATAATGACTCATGGATCCTGACAGCCTTATTATACGAATCGATCATGCCTGACAATCGCTTAATTCAACTGAATCAATGGCTTGATAGCCAAGTAGGCCGCTGGGGGCTAGAGACTGCCAGCTTGGCCCCTGCTTCCTCAGATGCGAGCTTTCGGCGCTACTTCCGAATTGCCAGCTCTCACCCCCAATATCCCAGCCTGATTGTGATGGATGCCCCACCCGATAAAGAGGCCGTTTTACCCTTTATTCAGGTCGCCAATCTTTTGAAAGATGCAGGTCTTCATGTACCACTCATTCTTGAAGAAAGCCAGGAAAAAGGATTCCTACTCCTCAGTGATTTAGGAAGCAAGACCTATCTGAGCGCCTTATCACCTAGTAATGCAAAAGCGCTTTACCGAGATGCCAGCCAAGCCTTGGTAAAAATGCAGCTTGCGAGTCGTGAGGGTGTTTTACCCCCCTATGATGATGCAACCCTGCAGCGCGAACTCGATCTATTTGATGCGTGGTATTTAAAGCGCCATCATCAATATGCTTTGAGTAATGATGAGAAAAATCAACTTCACGCGATCTTTCAGTTGATTAAAGAAAATAATCTTGCCCAATCGCAGGTATACGTCCATCGCGATTTTCATTCGCGCAATTTAATGCATTGCTCACCTAATAATCCCGGGGTTTTGGATTTTCAAGATGCCCTATATGGTCCGATTACGTATGACATCGTCTCTTTATTACGCGACGCTTATATTGAGTGGACCGAAGAAGAGGTGCTTGATTTCTTGATTGAGTATTGGGATATGGCTCGCGCCTCCGGCTTGAAAGTTCCGTCTGATTTTGCTGATTTTTATCGGGACTTTGAATGGATGGGCCTACAGCGTCACCTGAAAGTTTTGGGTATCTTTGCGCGCTTATATCATCGTGATGGCAAAGCCAATTACTTAAACGATATTCCCTTGGTTCTCAAATACACGCGTGCGGTTGCAAATCGTTACAGCTGCTTTAAGCCTCTTTTGCGGATTTTGGATCAAGTCGTTAAGCAGTCGTCTTCAACTGTTCACCATCGATGACCGCACAGCATCTACCTTGTCTTTTACTAGCCGCTGGTCGTGGGGAGCGTATGCGCCCATTAAGCGACCATACTCCGAAACCGCTTTTAAAGGTCAAGGGCAAGTCCTTACTGAACTGGCATCTGGAATCACTCCAGCAGGCTGGTGTTCAACATGTGGTGATCAATCATGCCTGGCTTGGTCAACAGATCGAGGCAGCGTTTGGCAATGGTCGTAACTATGGATTGTCGATTCAGTATTCTCCGGAAGTAACCGCCTTGGAGACAGCCGGGGGAATCTGCCAAGCATTACCCATTCTCAACCCGACTGATTTCTTTCTAGTAATCAATGGGGATGTTTATAGTCCTAATTTTCCGATTCAAGCATTGATCCAACGTACTGAACAACTCCGTAATCAAGAACAGTTCTTAGCACATCTCATTTTGGTTCCCAATCCACCGCACCACCCTACAGGCGACTTTTATCTCGATGGCGTCATCGTACGTGGGGAGGAGCATTCGAATGCCAACTGTCCAAAACTGACATTTTCAGGGATTGGCATCTACCATCGGAGCTTGTTTGAGGGCTTAAATCGGGGAGAAAGTGCTAAATTAGCCCCCATCTTACGCAGGGCAATGGTCAATCATCAAATCTCCGGTGAAAAATATTTAGGTTCGTGGCAGGATGTAGGTAGTCCCGAACGCTTAGCTGAACTGAATCGATCCTAAGAACTTAAAAATGAATCGTCCAAACTCGCATCATCCGCTCATGAATGCCTGCCAACAGCGCCGGGATCGCTTGGCATCGATTATTCAAGCCAAAACAGGTGGCGGGGTAGTCATTCTGGGAACGGCCCCCGAAAAGGTACGCAATCGAGATAGCGATTTTCCTTATCGGCATGACAGCGATTTCTTTTACCTCACCGGTTTTGAAGAGCCTGCCGCTACCCTGGTGATGCTGGTTACAAAATCTAGCTATGAGACCCACCTCTTCTGTCGACCCAAAGATCTTGAACGCGAGATATGGGATGGATACCGCTTAGGCCCCCAAGAAGCGCCGGTCCATTTACGCATAAACGCTGCGTACCCAAACTCAGAGCTAGACCAAAAACTGCCGGATTTTTTAGCGGATCAAGACGCGGTATACATCAAACTTGCTACAGCCTCTCAAGACGATGCGTCTTTGCGCGGATGGATGAACACAGTGCGTCAACGGGCGCGCATGGGCGTCAATGCTCCTGAAGTATTTCATGACATTGAAGTCATTTTGCATGAAATGCGGTTGTTTAAAGATCCTGAGGAAATCGCCATCATGCGGCAAGCCGCAGCCATCTCGGCCCAGGCTCACATTCGCGCCATGCGCTCTTGCAAGCCTGGAAAGCGTGAGTATCAATTAGAGGCCGAGTTGCTCTATGAATTTCGTTACCACGGGGCTGAGAGTGTTGCCTATAACAGCATAGTGGCCGCTGGTGCGAATGCCTGTGTGTTGCATCACCGCGCAGGATCGGCTGAACTTTTGGACGGCGATCTGTGTCTGATTGATGCCGGGTGTGAGCTTCATGGTTATGCCTCCGATATCACCCGAACCTTTCCAATTAATGGACGATTTAGCAGTGCCCAGCGTGCGCTCTATGACATTACACTCGCAGCCCAACAAGCGGCGGTTGATGCAACACGCCCTGGCCGTTCGTTTATCGATCCACACCAAGCTGCAGTAAAAGTTCTTACCCAAGGTTTGATGGATGAAAAATTAATTCGGATTAGCGAAGTTGGCTCTCTCGACCATGCCATTGAGACGGGAGCCTATAAGCGTTTTTATATGCACCGCACTAGCCATTGGTTAGGCATGGATGTTCATGACGTCGGATCCTATCGAGAACTTCATACTGTGACTCAAGCTGATACCGAAAGACCTTGGCGCACGCTTGAAGAGAACATGGTGCTGACCATCGAACCCGGTCTTTATATTCGTCCTGCGGAAGATATTCCAGAAGCCTATTGGAATATTGGGATCCGGATTGAAGATGATGCTCTAGTAACCGCCAATGGTTGCGACTTAATCTCCCGTGGGGTCCCGGTTGATCCAGTTGAAATTGAGTCCATCATCCGTTCTTAATGGATGAGCGTATGAACCCATCCCATACCGTTGTTATCCAAGGTGGAGGTCCTGTGGGTCTCGCCTGTGCCGCCTGGCTTTTACAGAAAAATCCGCGCATGAATCTGACCTTGATTGATCGTAATCCAGAGGGTGATGAGCAAATTCAGTCGGGCGACCAACGCGGCATCGCTCTATCGCATGGCAGTAAATTGTTACTGGATACGATCAATGCTTGGCCATCCAATTGCCCTGCGATTCACCAAATTCACGTCTCTCAGGTCGGTCGCTTTGGTCGAGCCCTAATGACACGCGAAGAACTGGGGCAAGATGCCTTGGGCCATATTAGTCGCTATCGCGATATTCATCTGACCCTTAGAAAGGCACTGCGAGCTCTGAGGACCCATTCACCGAATTTTGTGTGGCATCACAATGCGGATGAAAGCTTCAATACGCCACCAGCTGCATGCATCGTTCATGCCGAGGGCGGACTGTTTAAGCAACAGGATTGGGTCGAGTCTGGCCGCGATTACCGTCAAGCGGCCCTCGTGGGTACCGTGGATGTTGAGCATCCAATTGCCCATCAGGCGTGGGAGCGCTTTACCGATGAGGGCCCGCTTGCACTGCTACCCTCGCATTTAGGACCTCATACGCATAATCTGGTCTGGTGCGCCTCCCCAGAGTCCAGTCAACGCCGAATGGCTCTCAGTGATACTGAGTTTCTCAACGAACTAGAACACAGTTTTGGTCAGCGTCTGGGTCGATTTACCAATATCACCAATCGCCGTCTCTACGATCTGGGTCTTAACTATCGCAAAGACATTTGCACGGGTCATGAGGTATGGATTGGTAATGCCGCGCAGACCTTGCATCCGGTAGCTGGCCAAGGCCTGAATCTTGGCTTACGCGACGCTTACTTACTCGCCGAGAAACTCGCTGATCTCTTTAAGCAAACACACGCGGTAACGCCTGATGCCGTGAACGCCCAACTGCTTGACTATGCAAAAAGCCGTCAAGTTGATCGGCGCGCAACGATTGGCATTACTGACTTCTTAGCACGCGTGTTTACCTCGCCCCTATTCCCCATTCAGGTCTCGCGTAGTCTTGCGCTTGGCGCACTCGCCTGGCTACCTCCTGTGAAAGTCACGCTCGCTAAGCAAATGATGTTTGGCCGGCGCTAGATTGCCTAAAAATTAAGCAGTTGGGTAGCGGGTGTGGTACAGTGGTGCCTCCAATCTAGATCCATTTCCCTCGGTATGCAAATCGGTCCTTATTCACTAGCCAATGCTCTATTTGTTGCGCCGATGGCTGGTGTCACCGATCGCCCCTTTCGACAATTATGTAAAAAATTAGGGGCAGGTTATGCGGTCTCGGAAATGATCGCATCCAATGCCATGCTATGGAATAGTGAAAAAACCTTAAGGCGCGCCAATCATGTTGGTGAGTTCAAACCCATCGCAGTCCAAATTGCAGGGGCTGACCCAATTATGATGGCGCAAGCAGCTCGCTTGAATGTGGATCGAGGCGCCCAAATCATCGATATCAATATGGGTTGCCCAGCTAAAAAAGTATGTAATGTCGCGGCAGGTTCTGCCCTCTTAAAAGATCAACCTTTAGTACAGCAAATTGTGGAGTCGGTGGTTCAGGCCGTTGGCACTGGGCCTGATGCGGTCCCCGTGACACTCAAAATTAGAACTGGCTGGGATCGTGATCATAAGAATGCGCAAGAGATTGCAAAAATTGCGCAGGGGGCTGGAATTTCGATGCTCACGATTCATGGCCGTACCAGAGCGGATTTGTATCATGGTGACGCTGAATATGAAACGATTGCGGCAGTGAAGAGCCGTATCGGCATTCCGGTGGTTGCGAATGGCGATATCAACAGCCCCGAGAAAGCCAAGCAGGTTCTGCGCATCACTGGGGCAGATGCACTCATGATTGGACGAGCAGCACAGGGCAGGCCCTGGATTTTTCGGGAAATTGATCACTACTTAAAAACAGGTGAGCTCTTGCCTGCTCCGCGGATTCATGAAATTCAAGCGATCCTCAATGAGCATTTACTCGATCACTACGCATTCTATGGTGAGTACACGGGTCTACGAACCGCACGTAAGCATATTGCGTGGTATTGCAAGGGCTTACGCAACTCGCATGCATTTCGTCACCAAATGAATAGTGCTGAGGATTGCAAAACCCAACTGCAACTCGTCAATGATTATTTTGATGAGATGAAGCTCCACTCGGATCACCTTTTATTTTTAGAAGCAGCCTAATTGACCTATCATGAAAAGTAATAAACATCCCGTTACGGAGTGCATTGAGATCAATCTGCAGCGCTACCTCGATGACCTCAAAGGTACCCCGCCCAATGATATTTATCAAATGGTCTTGAGTGTGGTTGAAAAGCCGATGTTAGAGCTGGTCATGGCGCATGCCAAACAAAACCAGTCCTTAGCTGCATCGTATTTAGGTATTAACCGCAACACCCTACGCAAAAAACTTTTAGAGCATCGCTTAATCTAATCATGATTCGTACAGCCCTCCTCTCCGTATCCGATAAAAGCGGCATTGTTCAGTTTGCCCAAGCACTCCATGGCCTAGGCGTAAAACTGATCTCCACTGGCGGCACCGCCAAACTGTTGGCCCAAGAAGGCTTACCGGTTACCGAAGTGGCAAGCCTTACTGAATTTCCTGAAATGTTGGACGGTCGGGTCAAAACCTTGCACCCAAAGGTTCATGGCGGCTTATTGGCCCGTCGCGACTCCAAAGAGCATATGGCCGCCATCGCCAAGCATGGGATTGAGCCCATTGATCTATTGGTGATTAATCTCTACCCCTTTACGCAAACGGTTAGTCAAGACAAGTGCAGCTTTGAAGAGGCCGTTGAAAATATTGATATTGGCGGACCAGCCATGTTACGAGCCGCTGCTAAGAATCATCAAGATGTCACCGTACTCATCTCCCCAGCTGATTACGAACTAGTTTTGGATGAGATGCGTCGTAATCAGAATACAGTTTCTTTTGCAACCAACTTAGCGCTTGCTAAAAAAGTGTTTGCCCATACCGCTCAATATGATGGAGCGATTGCGAACTACTTAAGCTCTTTAGACGATACGCAAGATCATCAAAAGCGCCATCCCTATCCACAGACTCTGCATTTAGCATTTGAGCGCGTTCAAGAAATGCGCTATGGTGAGAACCCTCACCAATCGGCAGCGTTTTATAAGGACCTCGTACCACCTGTTGGCAGTCTCGCTCATTACCAACAGCTTCAAGGCAAAGAGTTGTCATTTAACAATATTGCTGACTCGGATGCTGCTTGGGAATGTGTCAAATCCATTAGTCGCGATCAAGCGGCGTGTGTCATTATTAAACATGCCAACCCTTGTGGTGTGGCGATTGCAGATACCGTAGAAAAAGCCTACCTAAAAGCATTGCAAACTGATCCAACCTCTGCTTTTGGCGGAATCATTGCACTCAATCGTCCCTGCGATGAAGCCTGTGCCTTAGCGATTGCCAAACAATTTGTTGAGGTACTCATCGCGCCCTCTTTTACCGAGTCTGCCAAGGCGATTTTTGCTTCCAAACAAAATGTGCGTCTTCTTGAAATTCCGCTTCCCAATCAAGGGGCTAGTCCTCTTAATCAATTTGACTTCAAACGCGTTGGGGGCGGCCTGTTAGTGCAATCGAGTGATTCAAAAAATGTACTTCCCCAAGAGTTGCAGGTGGTGACTAAGCGTCAGCCGACCCCCACTGAATTAGCAGATCTGATGTTTGCTTGGCGAGTCGCCAAGTTTGTGAAGTCCAATGCAATTGTGTATTGCGCCAATGGCATGACCTTAGGAATCGGTGCCGGTCAAATGAGTCGGATTGACTCTGCCCGAATTGCAAGCATTAAGGCTGAGCATGCTGGCCTAAGTCTCAAAGGTTCTGCGGTTGCGAGTGATGCCTTCTTCCCGTTTCGTGATGGTCTGGATGTGGTGGTGGCTGCAGGCGCGACTAGTGTCATTCAACCCGGGGGCAGTATGCGCGACCCTGAAGTGATTGAAGCGGCTAATGAGCATGGCATTGCAATGGTATTTACAAGCACTCGGCACTTTAGACATTAATCATGCGCTGGTTAGGTATCGATCCTGGCTTACGAACCACTGGCTTTGGCGTCATTGAGCTCGAAGGTCAACAATTACGCTACATTAGTTCGGGGACAATTGAGAGTGGCGAAGTTGCCTTAGGTTTGCCTCATCGTCTCGGAACCCTGTATCAGGGCGTCCAAGAGGTTCTGCTTCGCTATCAGCCAGATGCGGCTGCCATAGAAGAAATCTTTTTAAATGTCAATCCACGCTCTACCTTGATGCTGGGTCAAGCACGAGGCGCTGTGATTGCCGCCCTTGTATCGACCGGTCTTTCAGTCTCTGAATATAGCGCGCGTGGTGTGAAGCAGGCAATCGTCGGTACTGGTCGGGCTAGCAAAACACAAATGCAAGAAATGGTAAAGCGTTTACTCAAGCTCAAAAAAAGTCCATCGCCTGATGCAGCCGATGCACTTGGGGTCGCCATTTGTGCAGCTCACCATCATCAAGTTCAAATGACTAAAGCAAAGCGTTAAGATAGAATCATGATTGGACGCATCCATGGCACACTTATTACGATTTCAGCTCCTAAATTGCTGATTGATTGCCATGGGGTCGGCTATGAGGTCGACGTGCCGATGAGCACCCTTTATCAATTACCACCTGTTGGTCAAATGATTACCCTCCTCACGCATTTCCATGTGCGCGAGGATCAACAACAATTATTTGGTTTTGCCACCGACGCCGAACGCAATGCCTTTCGATCACTCATCAAGATCAGCGGGGTTGGGGCACGCACTGCTCTGGCGGTGCTATCGGGCATGAGTGTAGGTGAATTGATTCAAGCCATTGCGACCCAAGACCCAGGTGCCTTAGTCCGAGTTCCTGGTATTGGTAAAAAGACGGCTGAACGCCTTTTGTTAGAACTCAAGGGCAAATTAGCCCCCGATTTAGGAATTTCCCAGAATGCATCCGGTAAGCCCGATACCACCTCCGAGGTGATTCAAGCATTAGTTTCCTTGGGATACTCCGATAAAGAGGCGCATCTGGCAGTTCGTCAAATCCCTGCTGACACGAGCGTCTCCGATGGGATTAAGATCGCTCTCAAAGCGCTTTCAAAAGGTTAAGCTGTGGCAATTCATACTGATAATTTAGATGCTGATGGTGGTGATGAGCGAATTGTCAGCCCCGGGGCTGGGCAAGCCGAAGCCGTATTTGAGCGGGCCCTTCGGCCAAAGCAACTCGATGAATACGTTGGTCAAAGCAAAGCACGCTCACAACTCGAAATCTTCATCAATGCGACCCGTAAACGCAAAGAAGCTTTAGATCATGTTTTATTGTTCGGCCCACCCGGTTTAGGCAAAACGACCCTAGCGCACATCATTGCCCGAGAGCTTGGGGTTAATCTTCGACAAACCAGTGGTCCAGTATTGGATCGCCCCGGTGATCTTGCCGCACTTCTCACCAACCTCGAAGAAAACGATGTCCTTTTTATTGATGAGATTCATCGGCTCTCACCAGTCGTTGAAGAGATTCTTTATCCTGCTCTTGAGGATTATTCGCTCGATATCATGATTGGTGAGGGTCCTGCAGCCCGCAGCGTAAAGTTGGACCTCAAGCCCTTTACCTTAATTGGAGCAACGACGCGTGCTGGTATGCTAACCAATCCCTTGCGCGATCGCTTTGGGATTGTGGCAAGACTTGAGTTTTATTCTTCGGACGAACTCACGAAGATCATTGAACGATCGGCTACTTTACTCAACGCCCAGATTGACCCTCAGGGCGCCAGCGAGATCGCTCGTCGAGCCCGCGGTACTCCTCGGATTGCGAACCGATTACTTCGTAGGGTTCGAGACTATGCAGAAGTAAAGGGCAGCGGGGTAATAACGAAGTCAATGGCTGACGCTGCCCTAGCCATGCTAGATGTTGATCCAATGGGCTTTGACGTGATGGATCGCAAGCTTCTTGAAGCAATCTTGCATAAATTTAATGGCGGTCCAGTCGGTATTGATAATTTAGCTGCAGCCATTGGCGAAGAACGCGACACCATCGAAGACGTGTTGGAACCGTTTCTGATTCAGCAAGGATATTTACAACGCACCTCGCGTGGTCGTATTGCCACCCGTCAGTGTTATGAACATTTTGGCCTCAAGGCGCCAAGCAGATCTGCAAACCTCGATTTGCTCGACTAAGTGACCTTATTTTAAGAGCGTCACTTTGGCAAAACGGCGCTTGCCAACTTGAACCACATAAGTACCAGGCTCTAACTTCAAGGTCTTATCACTCACGACTGACCCATCAATACGTACACCATGTTGCTCAATATTGCGATTGGCCTCCGAGGTCGATGGCACCAAATTGGCGGCTTTCAAAAGAGCAGCAATGCCCAGTGGAGCTCCAGTTAACTCAAGCGCAGGAATATCGTCGGGCACTCCACCTTTGGCGCGATGATTAAAGTCTTCCAGCGCCTTCTCTGCGGCGGCCTGCGAATGAAAACGGGCCACGATCTCTTGACCCAATAACACTTTGCAATCGCGTGGATTTCGGCCCGCAGCGACTTCTTGCTTCATCAGATCGATTTCGGCCATCGGTCTAAATGACAACAATGTGAAGTAACTCCACATGAGCTCATCCGAAATACTCATTACCTTGCCAAACATCTCATTGGCAGGCTCGTTAATACCGATGTAGTTGCCCTTGGACTTACTCATCTTCTCAACCCCATCAAGACCCACCAAAAGAGGCATCGTCAAGATGCATTGGGGCTCTTGGCCATACTCTTTTTGTAGTTCACGACCGACGAGAAGATTAAATTTTTGATCAGTCCCTCCAAGCTCTAAATCACTTTGTAAAGCCACTGAGTCATAACCCTGCATTAATGGATATAGAAACTCGTGCACCGAAATCGGCACACCGCCCCGATAGCGCTTGGTAAAGTCATCACGCTCCAGCATCCGAGCGACCGTATATTTAGCCGCTAAGGTAATCATGCCGCGCGCACCTAAGGCATCGCACCACTCGCTGTTGTAACGCACTTCCGTTTTACTGGGATCTAAGATGATGCTGGCTTGCTGATAATATGTTTTTGCATTGACTGCAATCTCTTCCGGGGTTAACGGTGGACGAGTACTATTGCGACCCGACGGATCACCAATCATGCTGGTAAAGTCGCCAATCAAGAAAATGACAGTATGACCTAGATCTTGAAGCTGACGTAGCTTGTTAAGAACAACGGTATGCCCCAAATGAATATCCGGCGCAGTTGGATCCAAGCCCAGTTTAATTCGTAAGGGTTTGTGGGTTGCTTCGCTGCGCGCTAATTTTTGCAACCAATCTGCCTCGACCAATAACTCCTCACAGCCACGCTTGGTAACTTCCATAGCCTCAAGAACGCGTGGGGTTACTGGATAGGGTTTTGTGCTCATACCTATTTTTTTCAGTTAAATTAAGGGTTTAATATCGTTAACGTGATATTGTCGCATTCTCAAGAAAGTTCGCCACACCCTTGAATTCTAATCAAGCAAACGCCTCGAGCTCTCGATGGATTGGGCTCATGTCGGGAACCAGCCTCGATGGTATCGATGCAGTCTTGGCCGAAATCGATGCTACGGGCAAAGCCCGGCTGATTCAGTCCCATAGTGTCAGGTTTGATGCGCACCTGAGGTCAGAGCTTGCCGAATTGCAATTTGCTACTAATCATGAGCTTCACCGCGAACACCTTGCAGCCAACGCGCTTGCCAATGCCTACGCACAGGTATGCCAAGAGCTGTTGCGGATTCAAAATATTCAGCCCAGCGCGGTATCTGCGATTGGTGCCCATGGGCAAACCCTGCGTCATCAACCCGCATCCGATCCGCTTAAAAGCTATACCCATCAGAGTCTAAATGCCGCCCTATTGGCTGAGCTCACTGGTATGAACGTCGTTGCTAATTTTCGTGCGCGCGATATAGCTGCTGGCGGTCAAGGTGCGCCTCTAGTACCCGCCTTTCATCGTGAACAGTTTTATGATCCCCTTGAAAATCGTGCCATTTTGAACATTGGTGGGATTGCTAATTTAACGATTCTTCCAGCATCTGGCGAAGTGACTGGTTTTGATTGTGGGCCAGGTAATTTATTACTCGATGCCTGGGTGCATCACCATCTTGGGAAAGCGTTTGACGATGACGGACGGTGGGCCAGTACCGGCACGCCCAATTCAGAACTCTTATCACGGATGTTACAAGACCCTTACTTTGCAAAGCTTCCTCCCAAGAGTACGGGGCGTGATCACTTTAATTTGCACTGGCTAAATCATTTGATGACAGGGCTATCGCTTGCCCCTGAAGATGTTCAAGCTACTCTCTTGCAACTTACGATTGATAGCATTCTTAATGCATTACGCTCGTTTGCGAGCAATACTCAGACCTTGATTGTGTGTGGGGGTGGAGTAAAGAATATTGCTTTACTTGAGCTGCTTAAAATTCAGGCCCGCCATCAGCTACCGCGTCTAACGATTGAGTCATCAGGCCAATTTGGGGTTGATCCCCAACTGGTTGAAAGTCTGGCGTTTGCTTGGTTGGCGTGGGCCTTCATGCAAAAACGGCCAGCAAATGTGCCGGCCGTTACTGGAGCAAAAGGTTCACGAATCCTTGGGACGCTCTACCCTGCCTGAAATCAATTAGGCTGAAAAAGATGAGCCGCAACCACAGGTAGTGGTTGCGTTTGGGTTTTTGATCACAAACTGTGAACCGTTGATATCTTCTTTGTAGTCAATCTCCGCGCCCACAAGGTACTGAAAACTCATTGAATCGACCAACAAGGTCACGCCGTTTTTTTCAAAACTGGTGTCATCCTCATTAACGGCGTCATCAAAAGTAAATCCATACTGAAATCCAGAACATCCTCCACCCTGAACAAAAACACGGAGCTTTAATTCAGGATTTCCTTCTTCGGCAATTAAGTCAGCAACCTTAGCGGCTGCACTATCCGTAAAAATCAACGGAACTGGTGGCTCAGCCATGGCTGAGTCTTGATCAACAGCGGTATTGGTAGCGGTCATGATTACTCCCTTTTAGGCATCTATATTATTGATTGTAGGCTCTAATTCCCCTATTTGCACAGGGTGAATCATGGCATGAGGGCGATCTGCTCTAAGCCCATCGATTCAGGAAAGCCAAACATGATGTTTAGGCACTGGACACCTTGGCCTGACGCACCTTTTACCAAATTATCTTCAACCACCAAAATAACAAGAGTGTCACCACCGCCAGGCCGATGAACCGCAATCTTCATGCCATTACAGCCGCGCACCGAGCGGGTTTCTGGATGGCTTCCCGCCGGCATGACGTCCACGAAGGGCTCATTGGCATAAAAACCCTCATACACCGCCTGAAAGTCGACCGATCTACCCTCTGGTGTTAATTGAACGTATAAGGTTGAATGGATCCCCCGAATCATCGGGGTTAGATGAGGTACGAAGGTTAAGGCTACCTGATCATGCCCTGCAATGGCCTTCAAGCCTTGCGTAATCTCAGGTAAATGACGATGACCCTTAACAGCATACGCTTTGAAGTTATCGCTTGCCTCCGACAGCAAGGTAGCAATTTCGGCTTTACGGCCAGCGCCTGAAGTGCCAGATTTACAGTCGGCAATGATTCGTTGAGCATCAATGAGAGACTTTGAAAAGTTGTTCTTTGGCGATAGCAGTGGAGCGAGCCCTAACTGCACGGAGGTTGGATAGCAACCTGCCAAACCAACAACCCGAGCCTGCTTGATTTTCTCCCGATTGATTTCAGGCAAACCATAAACCGCCTCCTTCAGGATATCCGGGCATGCATGCGGCATCCCATACCATTGCTCAAAGACCTTGGTATCCTGAAGACGAAAGTCTGCAGCAAGATCCAATATCTTCACATTCGCTGCGAGTAGCTCTTTGGCCTGTGCCATTGCCACGCCGTGAGGGGTCGCAAAAAATACGGCGTCGCACTCCGTAAGCTTGGCATTTTCTGGAGTAGTAAATTTCAAATCCACCCGATTACGTAAGGATGGAAACATTTCTGCAACCGCCATGCCAGCTTCGGATCGAGAGGTGATCGAGTGCAATTGGACCTGAGGATGTTGGGCCAAAAGGCGAAGCAATTCCACGCCCGTATACCCCGTGCCACCCACAATACCGACTTTAATCATGCTCTTCTCCATTGCCACTGATCAATAGACAAATTGTATAAAAATAAAGGGCCGCATAAGCGGCCCCTTCCAGACATTTCGGTGTCGCTTAACGCTTACTAAATTGCTTACGACGGCGAGCGCCGTGTAAACCAACTTTCTTACGCTCAACCTCACGAGCATCACGAGTGACTAATCCAGCTTTTGACAGAGTTGGCTTAAGTGCCGCATCATAGTCAATCAGCGCACGGGTTACACCATGACGCACGGCACCAGCTTGGCCGGTCTCCCCGCCACCGCTAACGTTCACTTGAATATCAAATGTGGTTAGATTGCTGGTCAACGCTAAAGGCTGACGAGCGATCATCCGCGAAGTCTCACGAGCAAAATAAGCGTCAATGGGCTTGCCATTCACGGTAATCTCACCTTTACCTGATTTAATGAAGACGCGAGCCACTGAGCTCTTGCGACGTCCTGTTCCGTAGTTCCAATTTCCGTACATATCGCTTCCTTAAATCTCTAAAGGTTTAGGCTGTTGAGCCGTGTGGGGATGCGTAGCATCGCCATAGACTTTGAGCTTCTTGATCATGGCATAGCCAAGGGGGCCTTTGGGCAACATGCCTTTTACGGCCTTCTCAAGAGCGCGCGCTGGAAAGCGAGCTTGCATCTTGTCAAAGTTGGTCGAGCTAATACCACCAGGATAGCCACTATGACGGTAATAAATCTTATTAAGTCCCTTACTTCCAGTGACACGAAGTTTGGACGAATTGATGACGACAATAAAATCGCCAGTATCGACGTGAGGGGTAAATTCGGGTTTGTGCTTGCCGCGTAGACGGAGTGCCACTTCACTGGCGACACGACCGAGGACTTTGTCCGTAGCGTCAATCACGAACCACTCGCGCTTTACCTCATGCGGTTTTGCGGAAAAGGTTTTCATGATTACTTTCAAATTGTTTGGTCAACACACTCCAACTCAGAAATCGCACTTTGGCTCCGCTTATGCTTGCAGGCTCGCAGATCAAACTTCTCAATTGGTCCAACAAATTACCGCTGACCGAATCGGTAATTCAGTAAAGCATTGAATTGTATATCAAAAAAAACCCGGGAATCAATCCCGGGTTGAAATCCACCAATGTTTGGGTGGAGGAGACATCAGTAGAATGCAAACTTGATTTGTAAAAAACGACTTTTAGTAAATCAAGGTTGACATCAATGAAGAGATTTTAGGACTAAATCTTGTGCATTGCAAGAAAAAATTTGGGTTTACCCTATCTTTTATATAAGACTTACAGAGCCACTTTTTGATATAACGTATTGATTTAAATAGAAATATTATTATTTGAGGATTTTTATATGATGGAATGCAAAATAAACTGGTTGCCTGATGCTGGGATGGCGTTTATGGCTCAGACGGGTACAGGCCATATCCTCAATATGGATGGTGCCCCCGAGGCTGGCGGGAATAACTTAGCGCCTCGCCCGATGGAGCTCTTACTGGCAGGGGCCGGCGGTTGTACAGCCTTTGATGTGGTTTTAATCCTACAGCGCTCCCGTCAAGCCGTGAGCGGCTGTGAGGTGTCTGTAAAAGCGGAGCGCGCAGAATCCGATCCGAAGGTATTCACCAAAATAAATCTACATTTTTTGGTGAAGGGCTCAAACTTAGATCCTAGTAAGGTGGAGCGGGCGATTGCGCTATCTCACGACAAGTATTGCTCAGCCACTGCAATGCTTGGCAAAACAGCTGAAATTACCTATAGCTTTGAAGTAGTGCAGAGTTAACCGATAAGCCGGATTCTGTCGCCCTAATTTGCATTAAGGGGCAATCATTCCTCTAGGCCTGCAGTTACCTGCAGGCTCAAGCTCCCTACCCGCAAACTCGACGGGCCATGTCAACATTTGCTTACTTGGGATTGCTCCGAGTGGAGGTTGCCGCGTTTCACCGTAACTCAATACGCTCGTCTCTGTGGCCCTATTCCGCACGTCACCGTGGATGGCTGTTAGCCAACACCCTGCCCTATGGAGTCCGGACTTTCCTCTCCTTTCTTACGAAAGCAGCGATTGCCTAGTTAACTCTGCGATGACAGTCTAAACGAGGAAAGGAATTTGTACTGCTAAATTATTGGGCGATGGACCAGCCAATCGTTTCACCCGCACGCAAAGGCACCAGAATCGACTCTCCCATAGGGTACTCAAATGGTACAGTCTGCGGTTGATTAATCAGAGTAATTGTTTCTGTATGTCGTGGTAAGCCGTAATAGTCAGCACCAAAATGACTGGCAAATCCCTCGAGTCGATCCAGTTTTCCAACACTATCAAAAGCCTCTGCATAGAGACCCAGTGCATTGTGCGCGGTATAGCACCCAGCACACCCACAACCACTCTCCTTGTCACCTTTTGGATGCGGAGCGCTATCCGTTCCCAAGAAGAAGCGTGGGTTACCGCTAGTTGCCATTTCCACTAATGCAACTCGATGCTCCTCGCGCTTTAAAACAGGTAAGCAATAGTGGTGGGGACGAATACCGCCAGTAAACAAACTATTCCGATTCATGAGTAAATGGTGAGCTGTAATCGTTGCAGCTAAGGTTTTCTTACCATCGGTATTCGCATCACGCACATAGTGGGCCGCCTGCTTAGTGGTAATGTGCTCAAACACGATACGTAATTCTGGAAAGTGCTTGCGAATGGGGTCTAAGATACGATCAATAAAAACAGCTTCACGATCAAAGATATCAATCGCCTGCTCAGTAACTTCACCATGAATCAATAAGGGTACTGAATAACGCTGCATCGCCTCTAGAGCTGGATATGCTTTTTTAATATCCGTGACACCGCCATCACTATTCGTTGTGGCGCCTGCGGGATATAACTTAAATCCAATAATACCGTTCTCGCTCGCTTTTTTGACCTCGTTCGCTGACGTGTTGTCTGTGAGATATAAGGTCATGAGGGGAGAGAAGTGGGTAATCCCTAGCCGCTTTAATACCACCTGAATCCGAGCCTCATAGGCTTTGGCTAAATCAACCGTGGTAACCGGTGGCTTCAGATTGGGCATGATGATTGCGCGCCCAAATTGAGCAGCAGTATGCGCTAAGACATCATTTAAGACAGCGCCATCTCGGACATGCAAATGCCAATCATCTGGGCGCGTGATGGTAAGCGTTCTGTTCATGGTCAGTCGATCAAAATCATTCGAAAATCATTCACATTGGTTAAGGTCGGGCCTGTATGAACTAGGGTATTTAGTTCAGCAAAGAAACCGTAACAATCATGCGATTGTTGAAAGCGACCGGCACGCAAGTCTTTCTCTTGAGCATTCAACCGTACTTCAGGGGTGAACCACGCACCTGCATTTTTTTCACTTCCATCGATGCCATCCGTATCAGCGGCAATAGCAGATAGCGTCTTTAGGTCAGAAGTCGCTGCAAATAAAGATAAGAGAAACTCTGAACAACGGCCGCCGCGCCCGTCGGTCCCGGGTGGCAAAGTAACTGTGCACTCCCCACCTGAAATGAGTGCCACGGGGAGTTTCCCCCAACTGGCATGATGGGCTAACTCACGTGCGATCCCCGCGTGCACAAGACCAACGTCTTTAGCTTCACCGGTTATCGTATCCCCCAGAATAATGGCAGTGTATCCAAGGCCTTTGCAATATTGCGCAGCAGCCTCAAGACTGCGATGTGCCGTTGCAATCACATGGTTGCGCAGGGGATAGCAATGTTGATCAATGTCCGCTTGCTTTAAGGTTTCTGGGATCTCACCCACCAGTCCTTTTTGCAAATGGGTTAATACGGAAGCTGGAATACTTCGTTCATCCAAATGGTATTTCGCGAAAATCTGTAATGCATCACCATAACTTGAGTAATCAGCTGCACATGGCCCACTCGCGATGTCCGCTGGATGATCGCCAGTAACATCTGAAATGAGCAAAGCCTCAACCAGGGCGCCGCGCGAAAGAGCAGCACGCGCCAAATTACCGCCCAAGATGGCTGATAAATGTTTGCGGACGATATTCATCTCCTCAATCGGCGCACCGCTATTGAGTAAAGCTTCGGTGGTCTTGCGCATGTCGTCGATCGTAATTCCTGGCTGCGGCAAAGTTAATAAACTCGAACCGCCACCAGAAACAAGCGCAATCAGAGTATCCCCAGCTTGTAAGGTACTAACCAAGCGCAATACTTCTGCAGCAGCATCCATTCCAGCCTGATCAGGTACCGGATGACCGGCCTCAACGATCTTGATCTGTTGCGTAGGTGATGCATGGCCATAACGAGTGACCACTAAGCCATCAATGGATGCATTTGGCCAATGGGTTTTGGCATAGGCCTCTAAAGCACTTGCCATCGCAGCACTTGCCTTACCTGCGCCAACGACAAGACACCGACCTTGCGGAGCCTTACCCTCAGGAAAAATTTTGGCAAGATACTCTGGAACGATTTTCTTAGGATCCGCAACAGCGAGTGCCGCCGCGAACGCGCCCTCTAAATGCAGCTGACGACTTGAGGGGGGCTGTGTGGTTTGCATCTACCCATTTTAAGCCTAATTATCAATGGCTTGATCAGGGTCAATCGGTGCGTTTTCTTGTAATTGCCACATGGAGGCATAGCGGCCATTGGACTCTAAAAGTTCATAATGCGTGCCGCGTTCAATGATTTGCCCATGATCCATCACTAGGATTTGGTCGGCATGAACCACGGTTGACAGTCGATGGGCAATGATTAATGTGGTCCGATTTTTTGCCAAATTAAATAATTCTTCCTGAAAGGCGCGCTCGGTCCTTGAATCGAGGGCAGAAGTCGCTTCATCAAAAATCAATAAAGCAGGCTTTTTTAAGAGTGTGCGAGCGATCGCAACCCGTTGCTTCTCGCCACCGGAAAGCTTGAGTCCACGTTCACCCACGGGGGTGTCGTACCCCTCTGGCAGATGTTCAATAAACTGGCTCATCTGTGCGGCACGCGCCGCCTCCACAATTGCCTCACGACTTGCTTGTGGACTTCCATAGGCAATGTTGTAGGCAATCGTGTCATTGAACAAGACGGTGTCTTGAGGAACAATACCAATCACTTTGCGCAGGCTGGCTTGCTCCACATCTTGAATATTTTGGCCATCCAATAGAATCGCGCCTGACTGCACATCGTAGAAGCGAAAGAGGAGTCTCGCCAAGGTACTTTTGCCAGCCCCACTTTGCCCAACTACCGCAGTAATGGTCCCAGCTGGAATCGTAAAACTCAAATCCTTCAAAATCTCACGCTTCTTGTTATACGAAAAATAGACATGTTCAAACCGAACCTCGGGACCCTTAGCAAAATCCCGGATAAGTAAAGGCTTGGCATCTTTAGAGTCTTTAATTTCTTGATCTTCATTCAAAAGCGTGAACATATGATCCATATCAGTGATCGACTGCTTCATTTCGCGATAGATCACACCCAAAAAATTTAAGGGGATGTATAGCTGAATCATGAGCGTATTCACAAGCACTAAATCACCTAAGGTCATCGATCCATCGACCACGCCCTGAGTGGCTCGCCATAGAATTAAGACTAAGCCAACCGCAATAATGGCCTGCTGGCCTAGATTGAGGATGGCTAAGGATTGTTGAGAGAGGATCGCAGCAGACTGGTAATGTTTGAGATTTTCGTCGTAGCGACGCGCTTCAAAATGCTCATTTCCAAAATACTTCACGGTTTCAAAGTTAATTAAGGAATCAATCGCACGTTGATTGGCTTTCGAATCCATCTCATTCATCGTTCGCCGATAATGGGTGCGCCATTCGGTTACCTTGATCGTATAAAAAATATAAACGACTAATGCAACAAAGGTAATGATTGCAAACCAAATATCGTAGTTATAAGCGAAATATGCCAACACCAAAGCGAATTCAATCATGGTTGGCAAAATACTGTAGAGCGAGAATGAAACCAGAGTTTGAATACCGCGTGTGCCACGTTCGATATCGCGACTCACTCCGCCGGTCTGGCGACCCAAATGAAACTGTAAGCTCAAGGCATGCAAATGCTCAAATACTTGTAACGCAATCTTGCGCACAGCACTTTGGGTCACTTTTGCAAAAAGTAATTCGCGTAACTCAGAAAACAACGAAGCAAGTAAGCGTAAGGCACCGTATCCCACAATCAGGCCAGCAGGAACGATTAAATAACTTTGCAAAGAACCGGGTTTGATGTTCATGGCATCAATCAGGTCCTTTAAAACAATTGGGACGCCCAAGTTAGCAAATTTGGCCGCCACTAAGCACAACATGGCAAAGAGAACCCGAAAGCGATGCTCAAACAGATATGGCAAAAGATCTTTAATGACTTGCCAATCCGAACGATTAGCGGCTCGCTTGATGGGCAGCATGCCACCCGATGGCTGGTTCTGAGCGCCTCTCATCGTGTCAACTGAGAGGAATCGTTATAAAACTGCAAAATGGCATCCCGATTGGTATGAGAAAAACACTTTTGTGCAGCCTCTTGATACGGCAGCCAAACATACTGCAGGTGCTCCCGAGGAGCTAACCGAATTGCAGCATTTGCTGGAACCTCCAAAGCAAACCAGTGCTCCGTATTGCGCTCTACCCCCGGGGGATAGCGATGACGCCACCCTGGATAAATCTCATACTGCACAGCGTGATGAAGATTTTGTAGGGAGCCTAAAGGCAAGGCTTGGACGTCAATACCCGTCTCTTCGGCCACCTCTCGAATTGCAGCGCTCTCGAATGGCTCATCGATAAAATCAAGGCTACCAGTAACGGATTGCCAAAATCCTGGCCGATCTGCCCGCTCGAGCAGGAGGACTTCCCGATTTCTGTTATGAATAAGGACTAAAACCGAAATCGGGATTTTCAAATCAACCCACCGGATTGGTATTGCGTAACCGGATATGCAGTTCACGCAATTGACGCTCATCGACAGGACTTGGAGCTTGCGTCAACAAGCATTGTGCGCGCTGAGTCTTGGGGAAGGCAATCACATCGCGGATCGACTCCGCACCGGTCATCATGGTCACAATACGATCCAATCCAAAGGCAATCCCTCCATGGGGAGGGGCGCCGTATTGCAGAGCGTCCAATAAGAAACCAAATTTTGCTTTTGCTTCGTCTGGTCCGATCTTCAGGGCACGAAATACCTGACTTTGGACAGCCTCTTGATGAATACGAACCGATCCACCACCGATCTCACTGCCATTCAATACCATGTCATAGGCTTTTGCCAGGCATTTGCCAGGATCGGTTTCCAATAACTTCAGGTGCTCATCTTTAGGGCTTGTGAAGGGATGATGACAGGCAACCCAACGGGCATCATCTTCATCGTAATCAAACATTGGGAAATCAACCACCCATAATGGCTTCCAGCCTTCTGTAAAGAGACCGTGTTTCTTACCCCAATCCGAATGACCAATCCGCAGGCGAAGATTTCCAATCGCATCATTAACGACCTTCGTTTTATCTGCGCCAAAGAAAATCAGGTCGCCATCGTTTGCTTTGGTTCTCTCTAAAATTCCAGCAATTGCAGCATCGTGTAGATTTTTTACAATCGGCGACTGCAATCCATTGCGTCCCTCTGCAACTGAATTGACCTTAATCCATGCCAAGCCCTTAGCGCCATAGATCGATACAAATTGCGTGTAATCATCGATTTCGCTACGGCTGATTTCTGCTCCACCAGGAACGCATAAGGCCACAACCCGACCACCTTCTTGATTGGCGGGCCCCGAAAATACTTTGAAATCCACATCACGCATCAGGTCGGTTAACTCAGTAAATTCCATCGCAACCCGTAAATCGGGTTTATCGGAACCATAACGCGCCATTCCCTCTGAATACGGCATGATTGGGAATGGATTGGGTAGCTCCACCTTCATCACGGTTTTAAAAATATGTCGCATCATATTTTCAAAGAGAGAGCGGATCTCAAGTTCATCTAAGAATGCGGTTTCACAGTCAATTTGGGTAAATTCAGGTTGGCGATCAGCGCGTAAATCTTCATCACGAAAGCATTTCGTAATTTGGTAATAACGATCAAAACCAGCCACCATTAATAATTGCTTAAATAATTGGGGCGATTGGGGCAAAGCAAAGAATTGGCCATCGTGTACGCGTGACGGCACCAGATAATCACGTGCACCCTCAGGAGTACTTTTGGTAAGCATTGGTGTTTCAATATCAATAAAGCCAGCGGCGTCTAAATAGCGTCTGGTTTCCATGGCAACCTGATAGCGCAGACGCAGATTCTTCTGCATTTGCGGACGGCGCAAATCCAAGACCCGATGGGTCAAACGCGTCGTTTCAGAGAGGTTGTCATCATCAAGCTGAAATGGTGGAGTTACCGAGGCATTTAATACACGCAGGTCGTGGCACAGAACCTCAACCTTACCGCTCACTAAGTCTGGGTTCTCGGTTCCAGCGGGTCTTGCGCGAACCAAGCCTTTAATTTGAATACAGTATTCGTTACGAACCTCTTCGGCCTGTTTAAACATATCGGGACGGTCTGGATCACAAACCACTTGCACAAAGCCCTCTCGGTCGCGTAGGTCGATGAAAATGACACCGCCATGATCGCGTCGGCGATTAACCCAGCCTGCAAGGGTAATTTCTTGGCCAATTAAAGAATCAGTAACCTGACCACAGGTATGACTGCGCATCGACATAAATATTCCTAATGAGGTTGATTGGGGGTCTTGGGTTGAACGATTCGAGGTGCCACCGAACCCATCGACACAATATGCTTCAATGCTTCTTGAACGCTCATATCCAGCTCAATCACATTGGCGCGCGGCACGATCATAAAAAAGCCAGAGGTTGGATTCGGTGTGGTGGGTAAAAATACGTTGACATATTCACCGCCCAACTTACTGTTCACTTCAGGCGCTGCAGTGCCCGTTTGAAAAGCGATTACCCATGACTCAAGATGCGGATAACGAATCAACAGAGCTTTGCGAAACGCTTGGTTATTTCCAGAAAATAAAGTGGAGGAAACCTGCTTCACACTCGAATAAATGGAGCGCACGATTGGGATACGGGTCACGGTTCGGTCCCAAAGCTTAAGCCACCACTGGCCGGCAAAATTAATGGCAAGGAAGCCCGTAAATCCTATCACTGCCAACACAATCAGAATCCCGAGCCCTGGGATTTCACGGAAATGCCGCAACTCCCCAGAGAACTGGCCAGGGGAAACCGTAATGATGGCCGACATTACCCAGCCGAAAATTTGATCGATGACACCCAACCCCCATGTGATCACCCAAATCGTGACCGCCATCGGTATCCAAACCAAAATGCCAGCAATAAAGTATTTTTTCATGAGAATTTGTGCCTAACCCACTATTTTAGCGAGTTAAGACCAATTCAGGCGAAATAAGCCTAAATGGAATGGATTCGGACCAAAACCAAAAGAGCGCCCACCAAGAATCCACTGAGGAATAAAGCAATTCCAAGCCATTGTCGCCGTTTGCGTCGCTCATCGATTAACAGCTGTTTCAACAAATCAAACTCTGGGCGCTGCTCTTTGCGATGAACCTGTTCCAGGTTTTCAGCTATGAGACGTGGCAGGGTCGGCAAAATCTTCGCCCAATTTGGCGCCTCTTTCTTTAGCCCATCAATGAGTCCTCGCAATCCAAGCTGCTGACTCACCCAGCGCTCCAGAATAGGTTTAGCGGTTTTCCACAGGTCCAGGTCAGGATCCAGTTGGCGACCTAGACCCTCTACATTTAACAAGGTCTTTTGCAACAAAGTGAGTTGCGGCTGAATCTCAACCTTAAAGCGACGTGAAGTTTGAAAGAGTCGCATTAATACAATGCCCAAGGAAATATCTTTCAGTGGTCGATCAAAATAGGGTTCGCAAACGGTGCGAACGGCACCCTCCAACTCTTCTAATCGGGTATTCGCTGGCACCCAACCGGATTCAATGTGTAACTCGGCAACGCGCCGATAATCGCGATTAAAGAATGCCAAGAAATTCTGGGCTAAATAATTCTTATCAAACTCGCTCAAATTTCCAACAATCCCAAAGTCGAGGGAGATATACCGACCAAAGGTATTGGGATCCAAACTGACTAAGATATTTCCTGGGTGCATATCTGCATGGAAGAACCCGTACTCAAATACTTGGGTAAAAAAGATTTCGACTCCATCGATAGCGAGCTTCTTAAAATCAACTCCTGCAGCTCGCAGCTCATCGGTTTTCCCAATCGAAACACCATACATCCGCTCCATCACAATCACATTGGTATGGCATAAATCCCAAATCATTTCAGGAATCATGAGCTTGTCGGAGTCTGCAAAATTGCGTCGCAATTGACTCGCATTAGCTGCTTCGCGCATTAAATCAAGCTCATCGTGCAAATAGGTATCAAATTCGGCGACCACCTCTCGTGGCTTGAGTCGTCTACCATCTTCAGAGACTTTCTCGACAATGCGCGCCAAATCATGCATTAGAGCCAAATCACTCTCGATCACCGGCAAAATACCAGGGCGTAATACTTTGATGGCAATCTCTTGATTAGCCCACTCGGGATGCGTCTCGTTGCCCCGCAAGACTCCAAAATGAACCTGTGCGACCGATGCACTTGCCACTGGTGTTGCATCAAACGATGAAAAAATCACTTCAATTGGATGTCCCAATGCTTTTTCAATAATTGCTTTGGATTGTTCATTGGAAAAAGGTGGGACGCGATCTTGCAGCTTTGCTAGTTCATTGGAAACATCATCGGGCAGTAAATCCCTGCGGGTCGATAGGACCTGACCGAATTTGACAAAAATTGGGCCAAGCGCCTCAAGCGCTAAGCGAATCCGCTCGCCACGAGGTAACTGACTTGGGGAGGTTGATGCAATGAGTCCAAGAAAGAACCGGCGCACACCGGGTCTCAAGTTATCGCGAATCAGCCCAAATAAATTAAAGCGCCAAGCCGTATAGAAAATAATGCTTAGGCGAACAATACGACTCACAATTAATCCCGACTTTTTTGTAAAAAGGAAATTCGTTTTTCAAGGCGCTCAACCGCATCACGCACTGCCTGGATTTCCATTTTATGAGAAACAAAATCGCGTTGATGCAATAAGACTTTTTTTTCTTCGCTAAGGTACTCAACCATATTTCCTTGTAAATCAACGATTGCCTTCTCTGTTGCTTGGGCAAAGCGCTTAGCTTGCGTGCAAATAAAGTGTGCAGGCGCATCACCAATCATTTTGGCTAAATCCTCTTCGTACTCCCAACGCAATTGGTTTGAAAGCTTAGCAATTAATTGAGCCAATTGAGCGTCACCCGTTATTTTGACGGCTCTCATCGCCCGATCTTTAATGGTCCCTTGAGAGGCGCTAAGTGCTGAAAAGCTATTGGCATCAACTTCTAAAACTAGATCGGGCTGAGGATGCGCCTCAGATAAAAGAGCAATGAAGGAATCATCTTGAATTTGCCATTGCATCGATCCAATGGGCAAAATCAACTCGATCACCCGGCCTTGATGATGACTTAAATCACGTAAAGCCCATTCTTCACGCTTAAGGACATGATTTATGGCGCGCTCTAGGGCCGTTTTTGGCAAATCAAAACGCAGGTTCATAGTGTAAAAAACCCGCACAAGGCGGGTTTTCCAATGGGGAAAAGGTTAAAGCTTAAACCAATTGCTGGATACCAGCCAGAACCCAGCCCCCAGGGCCGTTGACAGGCTTCGATAGATTCCAAACTTCCCTAAATGGTTCAGCAGGTCCATCTGCCTGCTCCCGAATCATGCCTGAGAACTCAACGCTGCACAGGTAAGTATTCGCGTCGGTCTCAACGCCCAAGAGTTCAGCGTTTAGCGTAACCACATCCGTTTGATTTACCCCTTCAGCACGGCCCTGCAAATCACGTTGCAAGCTGGCAAACATTTCGGGGGTTGTAAATTCGCGCAAAGCCTCAAGATCGCCCGCATCCCAGGCTTTTTGCAAACGCGTGAAATAGTGTTTTGCATTAGCCAAAAATGCGATTTGATCAAAGCCGTCGGGCAGTTGATATGCAGGCGCCTCATCAAGCATTGGACTTGGCGATCCGAATCCAGTATTAACTGGATGGCTAGGCGTAAAAGCGGGTTCTTGCCTTGCGGTTCGTTGCATTCCATTAGAAGCAGGCACTGAGCTTGGCATATTTTTGGCACCAGCTGGCATGAAGCGACGCAATACGAGTAGCAACGCAAACCCGACTAGAACAGCCAATAAAAGACCTGTCATAAATGATGCAGCAGCCTCACCTAAACCAAAATGCGAAAGTAGGTAAGCAATTCCAAGACCTGCAGCAAGACCACCTAACATTCCACCTAGGCCCGAACGCTTCGCTGCAGCGGCTGGAGCAGCAGCTTGTGCAGGTGCCGCAGTAGGTTGCTGAGCTTGCTGTGCTGGTTTTTGCTGGGCTGGTGGCTGAGCTTGCTTTTGGATTGGGGCATTGGCTGAGCGACCGATATTTGATCCACCACCCAAACGCTTCGCATCAACAACAGCGATATGTCCAACGGATAAGAATGCAAAAGACAGTGCAAAAACACTGGCTTTTAAATAAATACTTTTCATTGAATCAGTCTCCCATCTACGATCTGTAAGTATCGCTTTACAGTAAATATCTAGTATTTAATACCAAGATGCAAGGCAACGATACCCCCAGTCATCCTATGGGTATGGACCTCATCAAATCCGGCGTCCTCCATCATGGCTTTGAGGGTTTGTGCGTCTGGGTGCATACGAATCGATTCTGCTAAGTATTGGTAGCTGGCGGCATCTTTGGCCACCTTATCTCCGAGCCATGGCAACACCCGAAAGGAATACAAGTCATAAATTGGGGCTATGAGTGGGTCTGGCTTAGAAAACTCCAAAATCAAAACCTTACCCCCAGGTCGAATCACCCTCGCCATTTCTGACAAGGCGAGTTCCTTATGCGTCATATTCCGTAGACCAAATGCAACGCTCACCACATCAAAATGGTGATTTGGGAAGGGGATTTGTTCAGCATCAAACTGAATGCATGGGATCGTAAGACCACGATCCAAAAGTCGATCTCGACCTACGGATAGCATGGATGCATTGATGTCGCTTAACCACACCTCAGCCTCGGGGCGAATGCCCCAGTGCGCCGACTGTGCAAAGGCGTAAGCAAGATCACCCGTTCCACCAGCAATATCAAGTACGCGATCGCCGGGCTTAACATTCGCTTGGGCTATGGTGAATTTTTTCCAAAGGCGATGCAAACCAGCTGACATCAGGTCATTCATGATGTCGTACTTCGCAGCTACCGAATGGAAAACCTCAGCAACTTTCTCTGCCTTTTGAGACTCATCAACGCTTTGATATCCAAAATGGGTTTTTGACATATCTAATGGCCACAACCGTGAGATTTATTTACCATCGCAGCATCACGATCAACACCAGCAACTTTGCAACGTTCTAGATAATCGCTCCACAAAGACTCTTGGTTTTCACATAACTCATACAAATAGTCCCATGAATATAGACCTGAGTCATGACCATCTGAAAAAGTTGGCTTAATTGCGTAATGACCAACTGGCTCAATGTTTACGATAGCAACGTCTCGCTTACCCGTTTGTAAGACCTCCTGCCCTGGTCCATGACCGCGCACCTCGGCTGACGGTGAGTAGACACGCAAAAACTCAAAAGGTAAACGATAGCTTTTTCCATTCTCGTATTGAAGCTCGAGAACCTTTGAGTTTTCATGCACGATTAAATTGCTTGGAATCATTACACTAATACCCTTTCAATTCCGCCTTGGTTGGCCTTAGTTACGTAGCTTTCAAGCCAATTGTCACCCAATAAATGTTTGGCCATTTCAACCACAATGTAATCCGCCTTGGTCTCGCTATCGCCATCAAAACGCGATAAGCCTTGTAAGCACGATGGGCAACTGGTTAATACTTTAACTTCACCAGCAAAGTCTTTCCTTAGTTCGGTCGCACCCTTTTCCATTTCAATTTGCTTGCGATAACGCACTTGAGTTGAAATATCTGGCCGAGTAATTGCTAGCGTACCGGACTCACCACAGCAACGCTCGTTCTTCACAATTGCCGTGCCATCCTCAAGTCCAATCAACTCATTGACTGTCTTCAAGGGATCCTGAAGCTTCATGGGGGTGTGGCATGGATCGTGATACATATAGCGAACTCCCTCAACACCCTCAAGTCTTAGACCTTTCTCGAGTAAGTACTCATGAATATCAATAATTCGACACCCTGGGAAGATTTGATCGAACTGATAGCCTGCTAGTTGGTCGTAACAGGTGCCACAGGAAACCACGACCGTTTTGATATCGAGATAGTTCAATGTATTGGCGACCCGATGAAATAGCACTCGATTATCCGTAATCATTTTCTCGGCTTTATCAAAGTCGCCGTTTCCCTTTTGCGGATAACCGCAGCACAAATACCCAGGGGGTAGTACGGTTTGCACACCAACGTGCCAAAGCATTGCCTGAGTCGCCAATCCCACTTGTGAAAATAGTCGCTCCGAACCGCATCCTGGGAAATAGAAAACAGCTTCCGTATCAACACTCGTCTCCAAAGGATTACGAATAATCGGTACATAGTCCGCATTTTCAATATCCAAAAGTGCGCGGGCAGTCTTTTTGGGTAAATTGCCAGGCATCTTCTTATTCACAAAATAAATCACCTGCTCTTTCAAAGCAGGCTTACCAACGGTCGCAGGTGGTGATTGTGTTTGCTGAACGGCCCATTTTTTGAATAATTGATGGGCAAAGCGCTGCAAGCCATAACCCCATTCAATCATCACCTTACGACTCATTCGGATGGTCTCGGGATTAGTTGCATTGAGGAATAACATCGATGCGCTAGTACCTGGATTAAATCGGCGCTGCCCCATCTTACGTAACAAATTACGCATATTCATGGTGACATCACCAAAATCGATTTTGACTGGGCATGGCGTATGGCACTTATGACAAACTGTGCAGTGCGCAGCAACATCATCAAACATTTCCCAATGCCGAATCGATACCCCGCGGCGGGTTTGCTCTTCATACAAAAATGCTTCGATTAATAATGAAGTGGCAAGAATTTTGTCTCTGGGGCTATACAACAAATTTGCTCGAGGCACATGAGTTGCACAGACTGGCTTGCACTTTCCACACCGTAAACAATCTTTTACGCTGTCAGCAATCGCTCCAATATCGCTTTGTTGCATGATGATCGATTCGTGACCCATGAGTCCAAAGCTTGGGGTATATGCCATTTGTAAATTAGCATTAGGCATCAGCTTGCCTTTATTAAAGTGGCCGTTCGGATCCACTCGATTTTTATAAGAACGAAATTCTTTGAGTTCCTCGTCCGTGAGGTACTCTAATTTTGTAATACCAATGCCATGCTCACCTGAAATCACGCCATCTAAAGAACGCGCCAAAACCATAATGCGATCAACCGCACGATGCGCATCTTGCAACATCTCATAATCGTCCGAGTTCACTGGAATATTGGTGTGAACATTGCCATCCCCGGCATGCATATGTAGGGCGACAAATACGCGTTTGCGCAATGTCTTCTGATGAATTGATTTAATTTCTTTTAATACCAAATCAAAGGTGGAGCCGCCAAAGATGACTTGCAGTGGGGCTAGCAATTCATTTTTCCATGAGGCGCGCAGGGTCCCATCTTGCAACTGTGGGAAAAACTGATCTATTTTCTCTAACCACTCTGCCCAGCGAGACCTTACTTCACGCAGTAGTGTCTGGGCCTGAATGACGCGATCGCCCACCATTTCTGCTCGTGAAATATCTACAATCTCGTCATTTGCACGAATCGGGAGTGTTGCTTGATTGATATATTGCTCGAGGGCATCAAGTAACTGAATTTTATTTTTAAGTGATAGCTCGATGTTAATTTGATCGATTCCATCGGTGTACTCGCCCATTCGCTCGAGCGGAATCACCACATCCTCATTAATCTTGAATGCATTGGTATGCTTTGCAATCGCCGCCGTTCTCGCTCGATCCAACCAAAACTTCTTACGCGCTTCAGTGCTCACTGCTACAAAGCCTTCCCCTACACGCCGATTGGCCATACGCACCACTTCGCTAGTCGCAGCAGCAACGGCCTCCTCATCCTCTCCAGCGATATCACCGATGAGCACCATTTTGGGCAAACCGTTGCGTTTGGATTTTGTGGAGTACCCCACCGCTTTTAAATAGCGGTCATCGAGGTGCTCGAGTCCTGCTAATAGGGGTCCACCTTTTTTACTTAAATCATCCAAATACGCTTTGATCTCAACAATGCTTGGAATGGCTTCACGTGCCTGACCAAAAAACTCCAAACAAACGGTACGCATATGCTTTGGCATACGATGCAAAATCCAGGTGGCACTTGTAATCAGACCATCGCAACCTTCTTTTTGAATACCCGGTAAGCCGGATAAAAATTTATCCGTCACATCTTTACCTAAACCTGCTTTCCTAAATTTAGCGCCATCGATTTCTAAAACCTCAGAACGTAAAACCTTGGCTTGAGGTGCCGCCTTACCATCCGACCAGATCAAACGAAACCGAGCAACGCCTTGATCATGAATCTTGCCAAGATTGTGATCGAGTCGCTCAATGTCCAACCAATTACCATCGGGATCCACCATGCGCCAACTGGCCAGGTTATCCAGTGCGGTTCCCCATAAGACTGCTTTCTTGCCACCTGCGTTCATGGCGATATTTCCACCAATGCAACTCGCATCAGCGGAGGTTGGATCGACAGCAAAAATGAGTCCTTGTTTTTCCGCGGCATCCGCTACTCGACGGGTCACCACGCCCGCCCCAGAAAAAATCGTTGGTACGGGATTACTTAAGCCAGGCAATACAGAATGTACGACCGCTCCAAGATCAATTAACTTTTCTGTATTAATCACTGCCGACATTGCCACCATTGGAATGGCGCCACCGGTATAACCCGTACCACCTCCGCGCGGAACAATAGTCAGTCCTAACTCAATACAAGCTCTGACCAAGTTTGGAATTTCTGCTTCGGTATCTGGCTTGAGAACAACAAATGGATACTCGATTCGCCAATCGGTTGCATCGGTAACGTGCGCAACGCGTGACATTCCGTCAAATGCGATATTGTCAACATGCGTAAATTTGCTAAATTCCCTCTTGGCCTGCTTGCGCAATTGCGATACGGTTTGAAAGTTATTCGCAAAGGATTCCACTGCGGTGCGAGCGGCTAATATCAATTCGTTAACTTGCTCAGCAAAATCTCCCGAGATCCGTTTTTCAACCTCACCCAAACGATGCCACAAGGCTTGAATGAGTGCCTCGCGACGTTTGGGGTTATCCAATAAGTCATCTTGTAAGTAAGGATTGCGCTCGACAACCCAAATATCGCCCAACACCTCAAACAGCATCCTGGCAGAGCGGCCTGTACGTCGCACACTCCGTAACTGCTCCAAAATTTCCCATGCCTTGACACCCAAGAGACGAATAACAATCTCTCGATCGGAAAATGAGGTGTAGTTATACGGAATCTCACGAAGACGATGGGATTGCGTATCGATCTCAGACAAGCTATCTAAGGAGATAGGTGCGTTCATGGTGGCCAGTCGATTAAAGCTCTATTTTAGATGAGCTTGATCATTCCCGTTGCCAATCAATTTGGCACAATACTGAATTAATTTAAGGACTTATGTGCCAAGCATGGTACGCTTTCGTGATGAAAAATGATTATTTAAGCCGAATTGAGAACGCCAAGGTCTACGACGTTGCACGTAAAACAGAATTAGAGAAGGCTCGGGATCTAAGCGCACGCTTTCAAAACACGATTCTTTTGAAGCGCGAAGACAGTCAACCGGTCTTCTCATTTAAGTTGCGCGGTGCGTATAACAAAATGGCCGGATTGAGCCCGGCGGCTCTTAAAAAGGGGGTGATTGCCGCCTCTGCCGGCAATCATGCGCAAGGTGTTGCACTGTCTGCCGCCAAACTCAAATGCAAGGCGGTGATCGTGATGCCAATCACTACCCCTCAAGTCAAAATTGATGCAGTGAAGGCTCACGGTGGCAAGTGGGTGGAACTGGTCTTGACCGGTGATTCTTACAGCGATGCCTATCAAGAAGCTCAACTGCTTCAGAAAAAGAAGGGGTACACCTTTATCCACCCTTTTGATGATCCAGACGTCATTGCTGGTCAAGGCACGATTGCTAAAGAAATCCTCGATCAACATCCCGATCCAATTGATGCCATTTTTGTGGCAATTGGCGGAGGAGGCCTAATCTCAGGAATCGGCGCCTACATCAAATTAGTTAGGCCAAAGATCAAAGTGATTGGTGTGCAAACGGTTGACTCAGATGCGATGAAACAGTCTTTACAACTAGGTAAGCGCGTTGAACTGAAGGAAGTTGGTCTGTTCTCAGATGGCACCGCGGTCAAGCAGGTGGGCAAGGAAACCTTTAAGGTCTGCCAACGGGTAGTTGACGACATTGTCTTAGTCGATACCGATGAAATCTGCGCTGCGATCAACGATGTCTTTACTGATACGCGCAGTATTTTGGAGCCCGCAGGTGCGCTCGCCATTGCAGGTTTAAAGAAATACGTTGAGAAACATCATCTCAAAAAGAAAACCCTGGTAGCCATTGCATGTGGTGCCAATATGAATTTCAGTCGTCTACGATTTGTGGCTGAACGTGCCGATGTGGGTGAATTTCGTGAGGCGATCTTTGCGGTCACCATTCCCGAAGAGCGAGGATCTTTTAAAGCGTTTTGCAAAATGCTTGGTAAACGTAATGTCACTGAATTTAACTACCGCATCGCTCATGCCGATCAAGCGCATATTTTTGTTGGTATTGGAACGCAACGTGCGGGTGACAACAAAACCATTGCCAGCGCCTTTCGTAAAGCCGGCTTTGCAACCATTGATCTAAGCCATGATGAGTTGGCAAAAACCCATCTAAGGCACATGGTTGGTGGCAGCTCCGCTTTGGCCAAAGATGAACTACTCTATCGCTTTGAGTTTCCAGAGCGTCCAGGTGCGCTGATGCGCTTTCTAGATAGCCTGGCCCCGAATTGGAATATCAGTTTGTTTCATTACCGCAATCACGGGGCTGATTATGGACAAATCTTGTTGGGTATTCAGGTACCGAAGAACGAACAGCCGACCTTTAAACAATTTTTGACGACTTTAGGCTATCCTCATTGGGATGAAAGCACGAATCCTGCGTACCGCCTATTTCTAAAATAAGATGTCCTATACCCTCGCTGGAAAACTAGTCGTTGCCATTTCATCGAGAGCACTCTTTGATTTTGAAGAGGAAAACCGCCTGTTTGAAGAGAGTGATGACAGCGCCTATATGAAATTACAACTAGAACGCCTAGCGATTCCAGCCCAAGTAGGCGTTGCTTTTCCTCTCGTTAAAAAACTACTGCGCTTTAATCAAGATCAGCCGCGCGTCGAAGTTGTGATCCTGTCGCGTAATGATCCGGTTAGTGGTTTACGCGTGTTTCGTTCTGCCAAACATCATGGGCTTAGCATTGAACGCGGGGTTTTTACCCGGGGCAGGCCGCCGTATCACTACTTAAAATCGCTACAAGCCAACCTCTTCTTATCAGCCAACGAGGAAGACGTGCGCGCCACCCTAGACGCCGGCTTTCCAGCAGCGCGCGTCTACCCAGAATCCACCAAAATGGCTGAGAATAATCCCAATGAAATCCGCATCGCCTTTGACGGAGATGCTGTTTTATTTTCAGATGAGGCCGAACAAGTTTTTCAGGATCAAGGCCTAAAGGCGTTTGTTGATCATGAAAGTCAACGTGCCGCCATTCCATTGCCACCCGGTCCCTTCAAGCCCCTGCTTGCCGCCCTTCATCAACTACAAACGGAGACTGAGCCTAAAAATGAAATGCGCATTCGCACCGCCTTAGTGACCGCCCGCTCCGCACCAGCCCATGAGCGGGCTATTCGGACATTAATGAACTGGGGGATTGATGTGGATGAGGCAATGTTTCTTGGGGGCTTATCCAAGCGTGAGTTTTTGAAAGAGTTTGAGCCCGACTTTTTCTTTGATGATCAAACGGGGCATTGCAATGCTGCCTCCAGTGTCGCCCCAACCGGGCATGTAATCTCTGGGGTTAGCAATACCAACCGGTCCAAGTCCTAATTTTTTCCATGTCTGAATTTGTTCTCGGTCAGCAAAGTGCTTATCCCAATCAATATGACCCGGGTTTGCTCTTTCCCATCCCGCGCGCTGAGAATCGTAAGAAACTGGGTATTGAAGAAGGATCGCGATTACCTTTTTTGGGAATTGATCTCTGGAACGCATTTGAACTGAGTTGGCTAAACCCCAAAGGCAAACCGCAGATCGCTCTGGCTGAATTTTCGATTCCAGCAGAGTCGCCATTCATGATCGAGTCAAAGTCGTTCAAACTCTATCTCAATAGTCTCAACCAACATCATTTTGAAAATAGTAATGCAGTGCGCGAGTGCCTGAGCCATGATTTGGCTTCAGCCCTTGGTAGTTCATTACAAATCAAACTGCTTGATCCATCCCAAATACAAGATCAAAAAAAATATCCGCTGATACAAGAATTGGCTGGTCGACTTCTCGATCGCCTGGATATTGAAGTCGATCAAACACAGATTGCTGACCCGCTGCTTCTGAGTGCAGATCAGAACTCAGCCCCAATTACACAAACTCTGGTCTCGCATTTGCTCAAATCCAATTGCCCGGTTACCGGTCAACCCGATTGGGCCAGCGTACAAATTGATTACCAGGGTCGGCCTATTGATGAGGAGGGACTATTACGCTACTTGATTGGCTTTCGTCAACTTGGTGAATTTCACGAACACTGTGTTGAAAAAATCTTTTGCGATATTAAGAGACGCTGCCAACCAGAAAAGCTCTCCGTTTATGCGCGCTACACCCGACGGGGTGGATTAGATATTAATCCGTTTCGGGCAGATTTCAATGCTGCCTGGCCCAACAATATTCGTCACGCCAGGCAGTAATACTAGAACGGAATATCGTCATCCATTGCATCGAGTGCACTAGCGCTTGGGCTAGATGAGCCCTCCGCAGGCTTTGAACGACCGCCTGACGATTCCTCTCCGGAGCCAGCCATTCGTGCACCGAGCATTTGCATGCTGTCAGCAATGATCTCGGTGGAATACTTTTCTTGTCCACTTTGATCCGTCCACTTTCGAGTCCGCAAGCGGCCCTCGACATAAACCTGTGAACCCTTTTTGAGATATTGACCCGCAATTTCAGCTAACTTACCGAAAAAGGCAATGCGATGCCATTCGGTGTTCTCTTTCATTTCGCCTGTTTGCTTATCTTTATAGCGATCTGAAGTGGCTACTGAAATATTGGTAACGGCGTCACCGCTGGGCATATACCGTGTTTCTGGGTCACGCCCAACATTACCAACGATGATGACTTTATTGACTGAAGCCATTTTGTCTCCCGAAGAAAATTAAATAAAAAGTGTGGCTAAAGCTACTTTGCGGTTTGCGACGATGAAATATCACGCATTGGCCAAGCAATTATAAGCCAGGCAATAATTAAAACGGTACCGCCAATAAATACTGAAAGGTTGCCAAAAAGCTGCATCATGAGTCCACCGAGCGCTGCGCCGGTAAATAATCCGACAGACTGAGTCGTGTTGTAGATGCCCAATGCCGCTCCTTTTTCATCCTTGGCCCAACGCGACACCATCGAGGGTTGCAGGGCTTCAAGTAAATTAAATCCGACAAAGTAAATCAACAGAGCACTGACAATGGTTGTTATGGAATGAGCTTGCAAGAAGATGATTTGTGCAATCAAAAGGATGACAACGGCTGTTAGCAATACAAGCCGTAATTTCTTTTTCTTTTCTCCATAAATAATCCCTGGCAACATCAGAAAGAATGAAACAATGACGACTGGAAAATAAATTTTCCAATGGTCGTCTAATGGCATGCCTGCATCCACGAGTAATCGCGGAACAACCAGGAACATGGCCACTTGGGTGGCATTGAGAACAAACACTCCCACATTGAGTCGGAATAATTCAGGTCTTAAAAAAATTTGCATCAGCGGCTGATGCTCGCCCCGAATTTGCTTTGGAGGACTTGGCACCAAGAGCCAGGCAACTAAAAACCCAATCAAGCCTAACAATGCTAATAATAAGAACATGCCATCCAGGCCAATGGCCCGATAAATCGGCGTCGCAATTACTAAAGAGAGTGCGAAGGAGATCCCAATGCTCCCTCCCACAATCGCCATTGCCGCAGTCCTCACTTGCTCGCGCGTTAAATCCGCCACCCAAGCAGACACTGCGGCAGAGATTGCTCCTGCCCCCATGAGTCCTCGCCCGATCGCAATCCACAACAAATCATCGCGACTGGCTGCAATCAATGCACCAGCAATAAATAAACTCAACCCCCACAAAACGACAGGCTTACGACCCACCCGATCCGAAAGAATTCCGAGGGGAATATGGAAAAAAGCCTGAACAATATTAAAAATCCCAAGGGCCAAACCGACCCATAAGGCATTTTCTCCCCCAGGCAAATCCTTGGCATGCAAGGAAAAAACGGGTAACAGCAAGAAAAGGCCCAGCATTCGCAGGCCAAAGATACCGGCAAGGGCTAGGGTTGAGCGTAGTTCGGAAGAGTTCATGGGAAAAGGCTATATTAACAAGTTACGCTAAAAAATCATGAATAACGAAATCAAAATCCGTGGGGCCCGAACCCACAACCTTAAAAATATCAATCTGGATATCCCCCGCGAAAAGCTCGTGGTGTTGACCGGCTTATCCGGTTCTGGAAAAAGCTCTTTAGCCTTCGATACGCTCTATGCCGAAGGACAGCGTCGCTATGTTGAATCCCTCTCGGCCTATGCGCGCCAATTTTTGCAGTTAATGGAAAAACCCGACGTGGATGTGATTGAGGGTTTATCGCCCGCAATCTCCATTGAACAGAAAGCGACTAGCCATAACCCACGCTCAACGGTTGGCACGGTCACCGAGATCCATGATTATTTGCGTCTCCTCTTCGCGCGAGCCGGCACCCCCTACTGCCCAGATCATGCCTTAGCTCTTGAAGCGCAAAGCGTCTCGCAAATGGTAGATACGGTCATGGCAATGCCGGCCGATGCCAGACTGATGATCTTGGCTCCTGTGGTCAGCGAACGCAAAGGTGAGTTCGTTGATTTATTCGAAAATCTCCAAGCTCAGGGCTTTGTGCGTTTTCGCATTCGCTCCGGTGGTGGTACGAGCAACGCCGCCAAAGCCGAGATCGTTGAAGCTGATCGTCTGCCGCAACTCAAGAAAAATGATAAGCACTCGATCGAGGTAGTGGTTGATCGAATTCGTGTCAAAGAGGACATTCAGCAACGGCTGGCTGAGTCGTTTGAAACCGCCTTGCGACTCGCTGATGGCAAAGCCATGGTGGTCAATATGGATACAGGAGAAGAAATCATTTTCTCCAGCAAATTTGCCTGCCCCATTTGCTCCTACTCATTGCAAGAACTTGAGCCCCGTCTGTTTTCCTTTAATAATCCGATGGGCGCCTGCCCCAGCTGCGATGGACTCGGTCACATCTCCTTTTTTGATCCCAAACGGGTCGTGGCGCATCCTGACTTATCACTAGCAGCAGGAGCCATCAAGGGCTGGGATCGTCGTAACCAGTTTTACTTCAAGCTCCTACAAACCTTAGCGAAGTTTGGTGGCTTTGATCTTGAAAAACCTTTTGAGAAATTACCCAAAAAGGCGCAAGACCTGATCCTCTATGGATCCGGGGATGCAACCATTCCGTTTGAGTATCTCAATGAAAGGGGTCGCTCAGTCGTGCGCGAACATGCCTTTGAGGGAATCTTGGCTAATTTTGAGCGACGCTATCGAGAAACCGACTCAGGAGCGGTTCGTGAAGAATTGGCCCGCTATCAAAACATTCGCGCTTGCCCAGAATGCGGCGGTACCCGTTTACGCAAGGAGGCACGCTTTGTCAAAGTGGGCGATGGTCAACAAGCACGCGCTATCTATGAAATCAGCGCCCTACCATTGCGCGAAGCCCAAGATTATTTCAATACGATCCAATTAAAGGGTGCTAAACGCGAAATTGCTGACAAAATCATCAAAGAGATCGCCTCACGTTTGCGCTTCTTAAATGATGTAGGTCTGGATTACTTATCCCTAGAACGTAGCGCAGATACCCTCTCGGGTGGCGAAGCGCAACGAATTCGACTTGCCTCGCAAATTGGTTCTGGACTCACTGGTGTGATGTATGTTCTCGATGAACCATCGATTGGTTTACATCAGCGCGATAACGATCGTTTAATTGCAACCCTCAAACACCTGCGCGATCTTGGCAACAGCGTATTGGTCGTAGAGCATGACGAGGACATGATTCGGGCCTCAGACTATGTGATTGATATAGGCCCTGGTGCGGGCGTGCATGGTGGAAAAATCGTTGCAACCGGAACTCCAAGCGAAGTCGAACGCAATCCTGATTCATTAACAGGTGCCTACCTATCTGGCCAAGAAAATATCGCAGTGCCCCAAAAGCGTACTGAACATGATGGTCGCTTTTTAAGCATCATTGGTGCGGGTGGTAACAATTTGCAAAAAGTGGATGCGCACATTCCCGTAGGCTTATTAACTTGTGTCACTGGCGTATCTGGGTCTGGTAAGTCAACCTTGATTAACGACACCTTGCATCATGCAGTTGCCCAACACCTCTATGGCTCGAGCGCTGAACCAGCAGAGCATGATCACATCGACGGTATTGAACACTTCGACAAAGTGATTAATGTGGATCAATCGCCGATTGGCCGCACACCACGCTCGAATCCTGCAACCTATACCGGTCTATTTACTCCGATCCGAGAACTCTTTGCTGGGGTACCGGCTGCGCGTGAACGGGGCTATGAAGCGGGTCGATTCTCATTTAATGTCAAAGGTGGGCGTTGCGAAACCTGTGAGGGTGATGGCGTTCTCAAGGTCGAAATGCATTTCTTGCCCGATGTCTATGTGCCCTGCGATGTGTGCCATGGCAAACGCTATAACCGGGAGACCCTGGATATCCGCTATAAAGGCAAAAATATTCATGAGGTCTTATCGATGACGGTAGAGCAAGCTCATGAGTTCTTTGAAGCTGTTCCGGTGGTTAAGCGCAAACTCAAGACCTTGCTCGATGTCGGTTTGGGGTATGTCTGCCTGGGTCAAAGCGCCACTACCCTTTCAGGGGGAGAAGCGCAGCGTGTCAAGCTCTCGCTAGAGCTATCCAAGCGGGATACGGGACGGACCCTTTACATCCTTGATGAGCCAACCACAGGTTTGCATTTTCATGACATCAAACTATTGCTTGAGGTGATTCATACCCTGAAAAAACAAGGAAATACCGTGGTGATCATTGAACACAATCTGGATGTGATCAAAACTGCTGACTGGTTAATTGACCTTGGACCGAATGGGGGCGCTGGCGGTGGTCAAATTATTGCAACTGGAACCCCTGAGGAGGTCGCCAATCACCCCGCTAGCTTCACCGGAAAATACTTAAAGCCCCTCCTTAAAAAGCAGGCCAATCCCAGCCCTATCAAGAAAAAAGATCTCGAAAAACTTGGGCTTTAAATCCCGCAAGGGGGTAGTCAGCATATACTTATCCCCATGAATGCAAAGAACCAGCGCGCTCTGGAATTAGCCTGCGCCACCCTTGATTTGGAAGCGGATGCGATTCGCAAAATGCGGAATCGCTTGGCCCAAGAAGGACAATCAGCCCTGCTACTTTCGGTTCAACTTCTCGAACAATGCCGCGGTCGGATTGTTGTCTCAGGAATTGGTAAATCAGGGCACATCGCTCGCAAGGTGGCTGCCACCTTTGCATCAACCGGTTCTCCCGCATTTTTTGTTCACCCCGCCGAGGCAAGTCATGGCGATTTAGGGATGGTCACTCGTGATGATGTATTCGTAGCGATTTCAAACTCCGGCGAAACCGAGGAACTACTCACCATTGTCCCCATCATTAAGCGAACTGGCGCAAAATTAATTGCACTTACGGGAGACCCTAATTCCTCACTTGCCAAGCTAGCAGACGCACATCTTGATATTAGTGTTGACAAAGAAGCTTGCCCGCTCAATATGGCACCAACGACCAGCACGACGGCAGCGCTGGCCATGGGTGATGCACTCGCTGTTTCTCTGTTGGATGCGCGAGGCTTTAAGGCGGAAGACTTTTTGCGCTCGCACCCCGGCGGAAGACTGGGTCGAAAATTAATCGCCCATGTCTCAGAGGTGATGCGCGATCTCTCAAGCACCCCCAAAATCAATGTAAAGGCATCATTTACACAGGCCCTTACTGAAATGAGTCGTCAAATGATGGGCTTGGTTGTCATTGTGAACGACACTAACCAAGTATTAGGCATTTTGACCGATGGGGATTTACGACGTCTGATCGAAAAACAGGTAAGCATCGGCTCTATTAATCTGGCGGAGGCCATGACTCCCAACCCAAGGACCATCCCGCCTGATTTAATTGCTGAAGAGGCCATTGGAATGATGGAGCAGCATCGGATCAATCACTTAATTGTGGCTGATGCAGAAAAACGCCTACTAGGCGCCCTCAACTTGCATGACTTATTTGCAGCCAAGGTAATTTAATTGATGGCACCGATTCTCCAATCACATACCACAAACCCATTAACCAACTATCCTCAGGCTCTCGAACGAGCAACTCAGATTCGCATCTTGGTACTTGATGTTGATGGCGTTCTCACCAGCGGTCAGGTTTTTTTTGGACCGGACGGCAAAGAATCGATGAAGGGTTTTGATATTCAAGATGGCTTTGGTATCAAACTTCTTCAAAGCGTTGGAATTGAGTGTGCTGTCATTACCGGTCGCCACTCAAAAATGGTGCTTGGTCGCTGCGATGAACTTGGCATTACCAATGTATTTACTGGTGTTCAAGATAAAAAATTGGCACTTCTAGAACTAAAGGAACGAGTTCCATTTAATCCTGCCATCGACTTAGCAGTGATGGGGGATGATTGGCCTGATTTATCGATCATGCAATCGGCGGGCTTGCGGATTGCTCCTGCTCAAGCACAGGAAGCCGTTCGTCAAGTCGCCCACTACATCACGCAGGCGAAAGGTGGCTTTGGTGCTGTTCGTGAAGCCTGCGATTTAATCCTCAAAGCCCAAGGGCATTACGATTCGCTGCTTGCTAAAGCCAAAGGCTAAGACAAACTCTTCATGAGACTTTCTCGGCACATTATCTATTTATGGATCGTACGCGGTTTATTACGCGTTCTCCCCTTTTTGCTGATGGGCTCGCTAACTCTGGCTACTTTCTGGCTAGTCAAACGGAGTGCGCCACCAGAGTCACTTGCACTGGCACGCGTGCCCCAACATCTACCTGATTACATTCTTAAAAATGCCGCCCTTTCGAACCTCAATGAGCAAGGGCAAACAAAATACCGCGTTCTAGGAAAAAAACTGATTCACTATGAGGACGATGCATCGATCGATTTAGAGCGGCCGCGGATTCGTATCTTTCAAGATCAAGGTGCCCCTGTTACGGTTCGTGCTGAGCGGGGTCATATTGATGGTGATTTAACGATCTTGGATCTGTATGAGAATGGTGAAATTTTTCGTCCGGCTCAAGAGGCTTTGGCCGATCGCAAGGCTGCACCTCAATTGCTGGCCCGCTCAAGCTACTTCCAAGTTTTAATTAATGATGATATTGTGCGTACCGATAAACCATTAGAGCTTCAACAGGGAATGTCGATCATGAATTCAAGTAGTGGTGGAACGTTCAATAACGTCGATCACAGCGCTAGCCTTAAAGGGCAAGTACGTGGTCGAATCGAGCCTGCTGAGCAAAAGGGTCGCAATTGAGAATCCTAATTTTTATTCTTGCTCTTAGTGCGCTACCCATGTCTGCAAATGCCAATCAGGCTGATCGAGACAAGCCTTTGATTATTAATGCTGATCAAGTTGATCTGGACGATCTAAAGCAAAAATACACCCTAACTGGTGATGTTCTTTTAGTGCGAGGTAGCATGGTCGGCACAGGTGAGCGCGGCTTTGTCCTAGTCACCCCAGAGGGCTATCAAATGATTGATCTAAACGGAAAGTCTAATTTGCCAGCCTCAATGCGCCAACGGCGGGAGACCCTGCAAGATGAGTTTATGCAAGGAATCGCCAAAGATATTCTCTACGATGATAAAAAGGAAAGGCTTTTGTTGGTTGGTAACGCCACCGTCAAGCGACTACTCAATATGCAAATGCTCGATCAACTCCATGGTTGGCAGATCGAATATGAAGATGTCAAAGAAAGTTATCGGATCAAACCACAAAAGTTGGATCTAAATCAGCCCCCGCAATCAAGAGCGATCTTAGCTCCCAGAAAGAAAGTGGTTGTTCAATAAGATGACATCTGCTTCAGCTTCGGTCCTTCAAGCGGTATCGCTTCAAAAGCGCTATGGCTCTCGCACAGTTGTTCGCGATGTGAGCATTGAGGTAGCGAGCGGCGAGGTGGTTGGCTTATTGGGACCCAATGGTGCTGGCAAAACCACCTCGTTTTACATGATTGTTGGCTTGGTCCCGCTCGATGGTGGGGATATTCGTTTAAATCAAAAGAAAATTAGTCATCTTCCCATCCACCAACGTGCCCGAATGGGTCTGTCCTACTTACCGCAAGAGGCTTCTGTTTTTCGCAAACTGAATGTGGCAGAAAATATACAAGCCGTTTTGGAGCTTCAAGAAACAAATGGCAAACCATTAAGCAAAAAGCAAATTCAAGCCCGTTTAGATGAGTTACTAGGCGAGTTGCAAATTACCCACTTGCGCAATAATCCAGCGCTTTCCCTATCTGGTGGAGAGCGGCGGCGGGTTGAAATTGCCAGAGCGCTTGCGTCTTCTCCTAAATTTATTCTGCTCGATGAGCCGTTTGCTGGCGTCGACCCCATTGCTGTAGGGGAAATCCAACGGATTGTCCGCTTCTTAAGAGACCGCCAAATCGGGGTTCTAATCACCGATCACAATGTGCGTGAGACTCTCGGCATTTGCGACCACGCCTACATTATTAGTGAGGGAAGCGTTCTGGCCGCCGGTAAGCCGGATGAAATCATTCAAAATGATGCGGTTCGGAGGGTTTATTTGGGAGAAAACTTCCGTATGTAGTGCACCAATTTGGTGAATTTTTACCCCGGGCAACTGTGAAGCCTTCCTAGAATGGGTTCATGCGCTTTTCGATTAGCCCCCGCCTAAGCCAACAAACCAACCTCAGCCCACAACTTCAACAGGCTGTGAGGCTGTTGATGCTCTCGAATCTCGAACTCGAGCTAGAGCTTGAGAAAGCGGCTCTCGATAATCCAATCATCGAATTTGAGCCTAGCGCACCACACTACTCCGGAAGTGGCGAGGGCGATGGACTCGAACAAATACCGAATCAGATATCGCTTCAAACGGCTTTGGCCGAACAAATTCGGGTGATGAACATCAGCCCAAAACTTAAAGCAGCAGTGCACTACTTGGCGGCCTGTCTTGATGAGCGCGGTTTCCTTACTGAAAGCCTTGAAATCATCACCCTTGAAATCGCTGAGCGTTTTCAGGAGCAGTACACCCTTGCTGAATTACAAATGGCATTAGGCCACTTACAACAATTAGACCCCATTGGCGTTGGAGCGCGCGATCTGAGTGAATGTCTGTGTATCCAACTTCAGGAAGAACTTCATCGAACCACCATGCGACCTGAAGAAAGAGTCGTTCTTTCACTCGCCCTACAAATTTGCAAATCCCATTTAACCAAGGTGGCAAACCGAGAGTATGCAAAGTTACGGGTCCTTTTGGGTAAATCTGAAAGCAGTATTGAAGCGGCTATTCGGAAAATTAAAACCCTTAACCATCATCCTGCAGCCAATTATGACCAAGGCCCCGATCACTTGGTGACCCCGGATATCGTCGTTTACAAAAAGCGTAACCTGTGGGTTGCTAAACGTAATGAAGACGCCGTTCCAAAAGTCTCATTAAATCAAGAATATATCAACATCATCTCTGAACATCGTGACCACGCTGATATTGGTGCAATGCGCCAAAAAATGACCGAAGCAAAATGGTTATTAAAAAATATTCAACAACGGGAAGAAACTATACTGCGCGTGGCTTCCGAGGTCGTTGCACGGCAACAATCCTTCTTTGAGTCTGGGGATATTGCACTCCGCCCATTGGTTTTACGAGAAATCGCTGATAACCTAGAGTTGCATGAATCTACTGTATCTCGTGTAACGAAGCAAAAGTACTTAAGTTGCCCCTTGGGTTTATTTGAACTGAAACATTTCTTTAGTCATTCCATTACCTCAGAGCAAGGTGATCGGGTCTCCACAACTGCGGTTCATGAAATTATTCGTCGCATTGTGGCCAATGAGTCTCCTGGTAAACCAATCTCTGATCACTCGATTGCAATGATTCTAGAAAACCAAGGGTATGCAGTTGCTCGGCGCACAGTAGCGAAGTATCGGGACTCACTGCGCATCCCGGCCATGCATTTGCGTAGGCATTAATCATGGAGGTTTGTAATGAATTTACGCATCAACAGCCGTCATCTCGAAGTTACTCCAGGCATTCGTGATCACTTAGAAAATCGTCTAGATCGAATTCGCAAACATTTTGATCATGTGATTGATGCCTCAGCATTTTTGATGGTTGATAAAGCAAAAGAAAAAGGGCTAAGACAAACAGCTGAATTAACTCTTCACCTCAAAGGAAAGGAGTTATTTGCTCAGGCTCACCACGAAGATTTGTATCAGGCGATGGATGCCGTCATTGATAAACTCGACCGGCAGGTTATTAAGCACAAAGAGCGAATTCAGGATCACCAGCACGATAAACATCAGCTACAAAGTTGAGTGTATTGACCCCTATAATCAGGAGTCATGAATGTCCTTAGTCGCCTATTCACTTCTGACAGCATTAATTTGAATGCCCAAGCGTCTAACAAGGCGCAAGCATTCGAAAATGCTGGTCAGTATTTTGCGACCAAACTTCAAATTCCATCCGAGACCGTCTTAAGTTTCTTAAATGCCCGGGAGGCTTTAGGTTCAACTGGTCTTGGATTCGGTGTAGCCATACCCCACGGACGAATTAAAGGCTTACAAGAGCCATGCGCGGCTCTTTTTAAGCTTCAAACCCCAATTGAGTTTGGAGCCCCAGACGGCAAACCAGTCTCACTCCTCCTTTTTCTCCTAGTTCCAGAAAAAGCAACCCAAGAACATCTTGAAATCCTAGCGGTTATTGCTCAACTCCTCACCAACCCTCAAACCCTCGACCAGTTGCAAAATGAGACCGATCCTGAGAAAGTGAGGCATTTGATTTGCCATTGGGAGGCTTTGCAATGAGCCAGCAACTCTTACTTGAAGACGTCACAGCTCAACAGATCTTTGATGAGAATATTGGGGATTTAAAGCTATCTTGGATCAGTGGCCTCGAGGGCGCTGACCGAAAATTTAACGCAGATGCCGTCAAGTCTGCGGCAGCCTCCTCCGATTTGGTTGGGCATCTGAATATGATTCATCCAAGCCGAATTCAGATCTTTGGGAATCAAGAGATTGACTATCACGCCAAACTATCAACTGCTGAACGTCAAACCCAAATCTCCTCTCTGATCGCCAGTAAGCCACCCTGCATTATTGTCGCTGATGGTTGTAAAGCAGATGAAGAATTGCAACTCTATTGCCAACGTTCTTCCACGCCCCTTTTTGCCACCAATACTTCTGCTGCGGAGGTTATTGATCATCTACGGTTTTACTTAACGAAGATTGGGGCGCCTTGCGCTACGATGCATGGCGTTTTTATGGATATCTTAGGCCTTGGTGTCTTAATCACTGGTGAATCTGGCTTAGGGAAAAGCGAACTCGGCCTCGAATTAATTTCTCGCGGCCACGGTTTGGTAGCCGATGATGCAGTTGACTTTACGCGTCTTGGACCTGATTACATCGAGGGTCGTTGCCCTGAGATTTTGCGTGACCTTCTCGAAGTTCGTGGTTTAGGTTTACTTGATATTCGGACGATCTTTGGCGAAACAGCGGTTCGACGGAAGCTGAAACTCCGCCTAATTGTGCAGTTAGTTCGTCGCAATGATGGCGAATTCGAACGCTTGCCGATTGAATCCCAGTTTCTCGAGGTTCTTGATATCCCGATTCGGACCGTGAAAATTCAGGTGGCCGCCGGACGAAACTTAGCGGTTCTTGTTGAAGCCGCTGTTCGCAACACGATTTTGCAACTGAGGGGCATTGATACGCTGAAAGACTTTATTGAGCGTCAACGCAATCAAATGAATCTCGATAGCGAACACAATAAATCCCAAGGCCGTCTTTTATAAGATGCGTATCCAACTTATTACGGGCATCTCCGGCTCAGGAAAATCAGTCGCCTTACGTGCCTTTGAAGATGCTGGGTACGATTGTGTTGATAACTTACCAGTGTCATTAATTGAGCAACTGGTAAAGACCATGGAAGGTGAACAACGCCAGCATATTGCGATTGCGGTTGATGCCAGACGCGGTGAGTCGATCTCTCAATTGCCCGCACTTCTAGAAAAACTTCGCCATAAGCATCAGGTTGATGTGTTGTTTTTAAATGCGGATACCAACACCTTAGTCCAGCGCTTCTCAGAAACGCGCCGCCGTCACCCTCTATCCCACCCCACGCAATCGACCACCTTAATTGATGCGATTGAGAAGGAACGAGAATTGCTTGCCCCTTTAGCAAACGAAGCTCAACAAATTGATACTGGGCACATTCCAGCCCACACGCTGCGTCATTGGATTGCCGATCAATTAAAAGAGCGACCCATCGGTCTAGCACTGATATTCGAGTCCTTCGCATTTAAAGGCGGCGTACCCAGTGAGGCAGACATTGTCTTTGATGTTCGCTGTCTCCCAAATCCACATTACGAAGTAGCCCTACGCGACCAAACTGGCCTGGATCAAGCGGTTGCTGACTATTTGTGTCAGTTTCCTGAAGTCTCACAAATGCTTGCAGATATTGAGTCGCATATCCAAAAATGGTTACCGCACTATCTAAAAGATGGTCGTAGCTATCTCACGGTAGCAGTTGGTTGTACAGGTGGGCAACACCGCTCGGTTTACCTCGTACATCAATTGAATCAATTTTTCTCTCAGGCGACAATCAAAGATCTATATGTCTTAGAACGTCATCGCGAACTGGATTCTAAAAAGACTCGGATTGGCTGAGGTAGGCCGTACTCCTTTAATCGTCTTGTGCAAATCCAATCGAGCGCAGCGCTTGAGTGTGGCCATTTCCGTTTGAGATGAATGATCCATGGTTGCATTCGTAGCCGTCGGTGACTAAAAATATGCTCGATAACATGGCCCTCTTCAATTGAGGCAATTGACCCTATATTGCCCTTGGATAACTTGTTTGAAAGAATCGTCTGATGAAGTAAACCCGCGATATCCATTGGTTTTGAACAATTTAATTTCTGATCGATTGACTGCCATGGGGTTTCGATTAACGAATAGAGCCCACCCCAAATCGCTTTTGGAGGTCGCCTCTCAAGTAATATCTCATCCTGATAACGAATTAAAAAGATATTCGTTGTGAACGTCGGGGATTGCTTTTTCTTCTTTTTCGCTGGAATGCGATCAACCTGACCAAGTTCATAGGCTTTGCACTCACTCATCATTGGGCACGTCTGATCCTGACTTTGGCATTTGGCATTCTTCGGGGTGCACCAAGTGGCCCCAAAATCCATCAGCGCTTGTGTGTAAAAAGGCATTTGAGACTTCGACTTGGGAAGAAGTGCCGTTGCATGCTCCCAAAGCAATTGCACTGTCTTATGGTTTTGTTGATCACCAGTAATGCCAAAAAAACGGCTGATGACCCGCTTAACATTGGCATCTAGGATTGGAGCGCGCTCCTCAAATGCAAAGGCAGCAATCGCGCCCGCTGTGGACCGGCCAATTCCAGGCAATTTCTCAAGCTCTTGAGCAGAATTGGGGAACTGGCCTGCATACTCTGCCATGATCTGTTGTGCACAGCGATGAAGATTACGTGCGCGCGAGTAATACCCCAATCCACTCCACAGCGCCATAACCTCATCAAGATCAGCCTTTGCCAGGGCTTTGACTGTTGGAAATTGACGCATAAATTGTGGGTAGCGCTCCATGACGGTGCTAACCTGGGTTTGCTGCAGCATGATCTCCGAAACCCAAATTGCGTATGGATCTCGCTGACCTTGCCAAGGCAGGCCTTGACGACCATAGTGCTTTGACCAACGAATTAAAGCTTGGGAGAAACGAAATCCCATACCTATCGTTTCTGACACCGAGGACAATAATAGGTCGAGCGCTGACCTTGGGTTATTTGCCGAATCGGTGTTTTGCACACCCGACACGGTTCATTCGCTCGGTCGTAGACTTTGGTTTGCATCATGAAGTAACCAGGGTCACCATGGGCATCCACGAAATCGCGCAAACTGCTCCCACCGGCGGCAATTGCTCTTTTTAAAATAGTACGTACCGCCTCGGCCAATCGCTCACACTGTGCATTGGTTAATTTGCCAGCGGGTAAGGCTGGATGAATACTGGCCTCAAATAAAGATTCGGAACAATAAATATTACCAACGCCAACCACCGCTTGCCCGGCCAATAAAAATGCCTTTACCGAAATCGTTCGCTTGCGGGAATACTGGTACAAATGTGTCGCACCCAACTGCCCAGCAAACTCTTTAGCAAGGGGCTCTGGCCCCAATTTTTGAATTAAAGGATGTTCTAACACGTCTCCCTTGCTAGATGGGTGCCATAACACAGCACCAAACTTTCTGGGGTCATGAAGTCGCAAACTAAGGCTATCGAAGTGGATGGAGACGCGATCGTGTGGCTTTAGGGGGTCCTTCTGTGGCAATACGCGCAATACCCCGGTCATGCCTAAATGAATGATCAGGTAGCCATTGGTCATTTTGAGCAATAAATACTTCCCCCGGCGCTCGACCGTATCCAAGCGTTGGCCCTTTAGAATTTTTGGCAAATCCTTAGGAACAGGCCAACGCAGTCGCCCATCAATCACATTGACATGCGTGATCTGACGCCCTTCTATGTGGGGTTTAATCCCCAAACGCGTGACTTCAACCTCTGGTAGTTCTGGCATCGGTACATTGTAGATTCGGGGATTAGAATGTGCTGATGGGCTATCGATCGACTTCCATCTTGGCAAATACGTGTCTAAAACGCGGATTGCTTTGGGCTATTTGCTGCTCCTCTTTAGGTTTCCTGGTTCCTGCTTCAGCTCAGACCAAAGGGGCTACCAGCGAGCAAGCATTTGAAATACTCGCTTCCGAAATTGCGCTGCAGCGAGGTGAGGCTGGATTAGCCTATCAAACCTACTTGAGCCTTGCACGACAAACAGGGGATCCTGCTTTAGCTCAACGCGCGATGGAAATTGCGATTGCAGCAAACGCGGCAGATCTGGCTTTAATCGCCGCACAAACTTGGGATGAGCTATCACTACCTGGCCAGAGTAAACCCAAGGAGGTATTAGTTACCCTTCTCATGCTCAATCAACGATGGTCTGATGCCGTCACACCAGCGATCGCCCTTCTTAAGGAACAAAATATTAGAGAACGCGAACAGATTTTGCTGCAGTGGCAGAGCCTATTGGGTCGGGCTCAAGATGAGAGAGCGGCTTTAAATGCTTTTTACAACATTGTCGCGGCCCTCGTTCCACCACCTTCCAATCCTCAAATTTTGTATACCTATGCTTTGGCTGCTGAGAAATCCGGTCAGTTTGAGGTGATGGAGAAAACCTTAAAAACTCTGATTGAACGCAATCCAAATGATATTCAAGCACTCAATGCGCTTGGCTACTCCTTGGCCGACCGAAATGTCAAACTGAATGAGGCGTATGAGCTAATTCTTAAAGCGCACAACCTTGATCCCAAAGATCCGTTTATTTTGGATAGTTTGGGTTGGGTTAATTTTCGTTTGGGCAACAAAGAGATTGCCTTAAACCAACTTCAAGATGCATTTCGTATTAAGCCTGAGGCTGATATTGCCGCCCATCTTGGTGAGGTCCTCTGGACCCTTAACCGACCCATTGAGGCAGAGGAAGCTTGGCGCCAGGGTGAATTGATCGACGCAAATAATGCCACCCTGCGCGAGACCTTAAAGCGCCTAAAACCATCTTGGGCGATCTCCATGGATGTGGTCGCTAGTCAATGGGATGGACGTTTTGCGGTAAAAGCAAGCGATCGACCCACCAATAATAATCAAGGTGGATCAGGCAGTTTTACCCTTACCAAAAATGGCTTGAGTGATACCTTAGAAATCCGGGGGGCCATGGGAGGCGCAATTGCCAAGATCACAATTAATCCGGGCGAAGCCATTCTAGAACGTGACGGTAAAAAAGTGAGTGCGATTGACGCTGACACCTTAATTCAAAATACCTTGGGCTTGCCATTGCCTGCGCGTGGTTTATCCAATTGGCTAAATGGGCAGTTACGCGCTGGTAGCCCTGCCAAGCTTGAGCGTGATAGCCAAGGTCAAGTCAAACGGATCTCGCAAGACGGATGGGATTTAGCCTATATATGGAATGAGAATAAGAAGATTGAGCGTCTTACGATGACCAGAAACACCAACACAGGCTCGATTGATGTGCGCCTAATTTTCGATCAAGTGAATGAGTAATCGCCTCGAGCTCCTGGCTCCAGCCAAAATCAATTTATTTCTTCATGTGACCGGTCGACGTCCAAATGGATATCACGAGCTTCAATCGGTATTTCAATTGGTCGATTGGTATGATCGTATTTCTTTAATTTCGCTCAAGCAAAGCACTATTATTCGGTACGGCGGTAATCCACAGATTTCCCCTGAGAATGATCTGGTCGTACGGGCCGCGCAATTATTGAAAAACCACACGCACTACCCATACGGGGTTGAAATTCATCTTGAGAAAAATATTCCGATTGGAGCGGGCTTAGGTGGTGGATCATCCGATGCAGCTACAGTGTTAATTGGTTTAAACCATCTCTGGGATCTTCATCTTCCCCCAGCCGAATTGAGTGAGCTAGGATTAAAGCTAGGCGCCGATGTGCCATTTTTTTTATTTGGTCAAAACGCATTTGTGCAAGGGATTGGCGAGCAACTGGAATCGATTGATCTACCTGATCAGAAGTTCTTGATTATTTTTCCAGGAGAGTCGATTGCAACTCAGGCCGTGTTTCAATCCGATCAATTGACCCGAAATCATGCTCCGATTACAATGGCAGACTTTCTTGCAAACACTGGTGAAGTTGGGCAGTTTACAAACGACCTCCAACCAGTTGCTTGTGAGCTCTGCCCTGAAGTAAATCGAGCATTAAATTGGTTGGCGCAAACGCTCCCAGATGCTACCCGTAAGATGTCTGGATCCGGTAGTAGCGTGTTTGCTATGCTATCAGAATCGATCAATCGACACGATCTGGAACAACAGATGCTCAAACTTCCCTCAGGGTGGGTGGGTCGGCTTGTTCGGGGTCTAAAACAAAATCCCGCTTACAATTCGGTTTAATCAGTATGACGCAGTAGGGGAGTCGCCAAGTTGGTCAAGGCACCGGATTTTGATTCCGGCATGCGAGGGTTCGAGTCCTTCCTCCCCTGCCATTGTTATGATGGATAACCAACACTAGCCAAGACCATGAACTCTGACGCGCTCACTATTTTCACTGGCAATGCCAATCCCGCACTTGCAGAGGCCGTTGCTAGCCAAATGCAGTTGCAGCTAGGAAAGGCCTTCGTTGGCCGTTTTTCTGATGGTGAAATCCAGGTTGAAATCCAGGAAAACGTTCGCGGTAAGAATGTTGTCGTAATCCAGTCGACCTGTGATCCCACCAATGACAATCTAATGGAACTGATGATCATGATTGATGCCCTCAAAAGGGCATCAGCCAACCGGATTACTGCGGTCATCCCTTACTTTGGTTACGCCCGTCAAGACCGCCGTCCCCGTTCTGCACGGGTTGCGATTTCTGCCAGAATTGTCGCCAATATGCTGCAATCCGTTGCTGGCGTAGAGCGTGTTCTCACGATGGACTTACATGCAGACCAGATCCAAGGATTTTTTGATATCCCGGTCGACAATATCTATGCCTCCCCCGTCCTTTTAGGGGACCTAAGGGCAAAAAACCAGCCTGACCTGACCGTGGTATCCCCTGACATTGGCGGCGTGGTGCGCGCCAGGGCATTTGCCAAACAATTAAGCTGTGATCTAGCCATTATTGATAAACGCAGACCAAAGCCCAATGTGTCTGAGGTGATGCATTTAATTGGTGAGGTAGAAAACCGCCACTGCGTCATTATGGACGACATTATTGATACGGGCGGCACCCTTTGTAAGGCGGCGGAGGTTCTTAAAGAACGGGGCGCTAAAAGCGTGACAGCCTACTGCACCCACCCGGTTCTATCCGGGGGCGCAGCCGCTCGCATTGCAGGATCTGAAATTGATGAGTTAGTGGTTACTGACACGATTCCATTGAAACAGGATACAAAATCAGTCAATAAAATCAGGCAGTTAAGTGTTGCTCCGCTCCTTGCGGAAACGATTTTACGCATCACCAAAGGCGACTCAGTCATGTCGCTTTTTGCTGAATAGCTTCCTAAGCAACTGATTTCTCCTGAATTTTTACTCTTTCAAGCTATAATTTAAGGCTTTCCGTTTGGTCGCGGACGGAAATTAACCCTTAATTTGGAGTCATCATGAAAGTTGTTGCATTTGAACGAAGCGTACAGGGCACTGGTGCGAGCCGCCGCCTGCGCAATTCTGGGAAAACCCCCGGAATTATCTATGGCGGAAAGCAAGAATCTCCCTGCGCAATCGAGTTAGACCATAACGCTTTATTCCACGCCTTGCGGAAAGAAGCTTTCCATTCATCCATTTTGGATATCGAGTTAAACGGTAAATCACAAAAAGCCTTATTGCGTGATTATCAGATGCATCCTTTTAAACCATTGGTTTTGCACATTGATTTCCAACGTGTATCCGCCAGTGAGAAAATTCATATGCGCGTTCCTCTGCACTTCAAGGGTGCTGAAGAATCAGAAGCGGTCAAGTTTGGTGGGGCTGTTGTTAGCCATATTGCCAATGAAATCGAAATCACTTGCTTGCCAGGTGATCTTCCAGAGTTCTTGGAAGTGGATCTGAGCAAAATCGTGGTCGGCCAGTCAATTCATGCCAAAGATGTTGCGCTACCCAAAGGTGTTAGCCTCGTTCTTCATATCGAGCAAGAAAACCCTGTGATCGCAAATGCTCGCGTTCCTGCGGTTAAGGCAGAACCAGAACCAGGCGCTGAAGCTGCTCCAGCTACTGAGGCCGCTGCACCAGCTGCTGATAAAGAAGTGAAGAGCTAAATCGTTTCGCTCTCGTAGAAACCCGCTTTATGCGGGTTTTTTATTGCCCCGTTGAAGTCGTTTATAGTTGGACTACCTAGCCTCAACCTACTGAAAAAAATGATTCGCTTAATTGTTGGACTCGGAAATCCTGGATCAAAGCATGAGGCTGACCGGCATAATGCAGGGTTTTGGTTTGTTGACCGTCTGGCCGCTCAACATAAACAATTTCTTCAGCCTGAGAAGCGATTTAATGGTCGAATCGCAAAAATCCAAATTAAAGGTCATGATATTTACCTATTGGAACCTGACACCTTTATGAATCTCAGCGGAGAGGCTGTAGGTCCCCTATGCCGCTTTCATAAGATCGGGGCGAGTGAAGTGCTGGTAGCTCATGACGAACTAGACCTCAAAGCCGGCACGGCTCGTCTTAAAAAGGGCGGTGGTAATGGGGGCCACAATGGCCTAAAGGACATCCAACAGCATTTATCAAGCCCCCAATTTTGGCGGCTGCGTTTTGGGATTGGTCACCCACGCGATCTACCCGGCAATCTAGCGAGAATGGATGTTGCCGACTATGTTCTAAAAAAACCAAGCTCGGAAGAACAAGAGAAATTAGATGCGGCCATCACGAAAGCAATTAGCATTTTGCCCCTGGTTCTTGAGGGCAATACACAAGATGCTATGCAAATCCTGCACGGCCCGAATTAAATCATTTAATTAGCTTGCTTGAGAGCACTCAAGACTTTGTATTTTTCGAGCAACTGCTCTTGGGTTTCAGAATAATTAGGATTAAGCGGAATACAATCAACCGGGCATACTTGACGGCATTGAGGAGCATCAAAATGCCCCACGCACTCGGTACATTTATTGGGATCGATTTCATAGATCTCAATCCCCATATAAATCGCATCATTTGGGCATTCTGGCTCACAGACATCACAGTTGATGCACTCGTCTGTAATCATTAATGCCATATTGATATCCCCAAAAGAATGGTCAGAATAGCCTAAGTCGATTTAATTTGGGCATTCCTCTTTTGTAACCATTTTTCCACTGAGGGAAAAACAAACTTACTCACATCGCCACCCATGAGTGCAATTTCACGGACAAAGGTACCAGAAATAAATTGATATTGATCCGATGGGGTCAAAAATAAAGTCTCCACATCTGGCAGTAAGTAGCGATTCATACCGGCCATCTGAAACTCATACTCAAAATCCGATACGGCACGCAAACCACGCACAATCACTCGGGCAGAATGCTCTCGAGCAAAGTCTTTCAATAGTCCAGAAAATCCCGCTATTTCAACATTCGAATAGTGACCCAACACCTCTTTAGCGATTTCAATCCGTTCCTCAAGTGTAAAAATAGGACGCTTATTTTTACTATCAGCCACCCCAACAATCAGCTTAGTGAAAATACTCGAGGCGCGGCGAACTAAATCTTCATGCCCACGGGTAAATGGGTCAAAGGTTCCTGGATAGACAGCAATGGTCATAAAGACCCCCTTATTTATGTGAATAAACAGGAGTTTAGCTCGAACTTCGGCGAAACAATACGGCTTTTACTTGGGCCGTTTCCATTGATTTAATAGGAGTCCAATTGGGTAATAAGCCCTCCAATTTAGTGAGATCAAAGGCATTGGGGCATTCAATATAAATTCCGCCCCGCCCTTGATCGTGACACACTCGACCAGCCTCATGTACCGCACGAATGAGTAACTCGGGTTGACTAAATGGGGGATCTAAAAAAATCAACTGGACCGATTGATCAATAGCGTCTTGTAAATACGCAATGCCATCCCCATGAAGGATTTTCACTTCCCCACAAATTGGATAAGAATTCAGGAGCTGATACTGCCTCAAGAGCTGGTTATAGGTTCGTTTATCGTTTTCAATCAATACCACCGCATCAACTGAGCGAGAGGCGGCCTCAAAACCAAGAGCCCCAGAACCAGCAAACACATCAATTGCCTTTAGGCCGCTAAGGTCTGGGCCTAACCAATTAAAAAGCGTCTCACGAACCCGATCAGAACTGGGGCGCAAATCCTGTTGATCTAAAACCTGAATCTGCCGGCTACGCCACACACCGCCAATAATCCGAATTCGATGGCTCAGTGCCAATTAGGGAGTACCCCCAACGAGAACACTGATCATTCTGCGCATATCTAAGTGTCGTTTAAACGCATTACGCACATCATCCTTTTTGACCGCTGCGACTTGTTGTGTCCAAATATCGAGGGTGTTGAGTGGTAACTGATTCCAAGTAATTGCTGAAAGGTTATCAAGTAGTTTGCGGTTACTATCGAGTCGCAATGGAAAGCCATTGATTAAGTTTGCTTTTGCAGCCGCTAATTCTGCATCGCTTGGACCATCTTCAATAAAACGCGCAATCGTCTCATGCAGAACATTCAACGCTTGATCTGCTTGATCATTTCGGGTTTGCAAGCCCGCCTCAAACGTTCCGGTATCGCGCCCCGGCTGAAAGTAACTGAATACGCTATATGCAAATCCACGCTTGTCCCGAACCTCACCAACCAAGCGAGATACAAAACCGCCACCGCCCAATACATAGTTTCCGACGAGTAACGGGAAATAGTCAGGATTATCTCGAGCAATCGCGGTCATACCCATTGCAATATGGGTTTGCTGTGTTTGAAATGGAATTCGGATCAAACGCTTGGATTCAGGCTCTATCGGAGAGCGCTCCAAAGGTGGTAATGCAGGAATTACTGGTCCCTTAGAGGGTAATACTGTAATAATTTGTTCGGCGATTTGCTTTGCTCTGGCTGGATCGACATTACCTACAATGTTCACAATGACTCGGTCTTGGCAATAGAAATCCTGATGAAATCGCTTTAGGTCACCCTCTTTGATAGTCGCAATCGATTCAATACTAGGGGATCGTGCTAACGGATAACTTCCGAATACCTCTTGACGAAACCGTTTTTGCAGAACGACTTCTGGCTTCGTATCGCCCTCCTGAATCGCGGCACTAACGCGCTGCTTCTCCCGTATCAAAATCGATGGATCAAAGATAGGTTTCGATACGCTAGCTACTAGAAGTTGCAGGAGTGGATCAAAAATATCGGGTTTACTCAGTGACCGAGCACGCACGATGGCTCTCTCACCTGAAGCAGAGGCACTAATACTAGCTCCCAATTCAGCAATTGCATCTGCCTGTTGGGCCTCATTCAAAATGCCGCCCTGCCACTGAATGCCGCGGGTTAGCATCGCAGCGGTCAACGACGCTAAACCGCTTTGATCTTTTGGATCAAAGCGACTACCAGCATCAATGCTAATTTCAATATCGACCATTGGTATGGCATTCGTTTGAATCAAATAAGCTTTTGTGCCATTACTTAAGGGAATCGCTTGGATTGGCAATACTGCATGAGCCGAAACCACAAATAATGTTGTTATTAAGACGATTAGTCCTTTAAAAACATGATGAATATGGTGCATTGTGTTCCCTTTTAATGGCGCAAACTACCTGATATTCCGCGCGGCTTCGCCAGCATTGAAGGTGGCTGGGGATTCAAGGTGACGATGGTTAAACCATCGTTGACCAAATAGGTCTTGACGGCTCGTTGGATTTGATCCGATTGAATTAACTGGATTCGCTCAATCATCTGATCCAAATCTCGCCAAGAGACATCGGCCATCTCTGAACTACCAATTTCCATAGCCTGAGCAAAAATGGAATCGCGTTTGTATATTTGTGAAGCGAGCAATTGCGCCTTAATACGCTTTAACTCAGATTCAGTAACCCCTTGATTGGCAATATCTCTCAAGGTCTGGACAATGCCCTTTTCAAGATCCTGCACGGTTTGACCTTTGGCCGCTGTTGCACCGATCACAAAAAGCTCTGGCCCACGGCTAATTAATTCATAAGTTGCTCCGGCGCTATTCGCAACTCGTTGATTGCGAACCAGTTCTCGATTTAACCGTGAGTTATCGTGCCCACTTAAGACGGCAGATAATACAAGTAATGCGTAAGGATCCACTTCATCCATTTTTTTGGGATCCAGTTTGGGAACTTTCCATGCCATCATGATTTGTGGACTCTCAGCAGGAGCCTTCAACGTAGCGCGCTTCTCCCCTTTTTGCTCAGGTTCGAGCTGAGGTTTGCGCTCAGGTAATTTTTTTGCTGGTATGGGTCCATAATACTTTTCTACTAATGCTTTCACCGCCAGTGGATTAACATCGCCCGCCACCACAACCACAGCATTATTCGGTGCATACCAATCGCGATACCACTGCCGCGCATCGACAGGCTGCATATTTTGCAAGTCGTTCATCCAGCCAATAATGGGATGACGATACGGAGAGCTAATAAATGCCGTTGCCATGAGCAACTCACGCATCAAACTCGCTGGATTATCTTCCGTACGTAAGCGTCGCTCTTCCATTACCACCTGAAGCTCTCGCCCAAACTCCTCATCAGAGAATTGGAGATTAGCCATTCGATCGGCTTCAAGCCGCATCACTTCTGCCAGCTTTGATTTCTCAATCTGCTGAAAATACCCAGTGAAATCGCGTGCGGTAAAGGCGTTCTCACGTCCGCCTACAGCAGCCACCATCCGCGAGAACTCCCCTGATTTGACCGTTTTAGTTCCCTTAAACATCATATGTTCAAGCACATGGGCAACGCCGGTTTTTCCATTGACCTCATCCATGGATCCGGCGCGATACCACACCATATGAACAACCGTCGGTGCACGATGATCCTCACGCACAATCAGGCGTAAGCCATTCTTGAGTTGATACTCATGGGTATCTGACGCAGAAGCAAAAGCATTCCCCGAGACGAGTAAACAGAGAGTAGTCAAAGTTATCAATACCTGCTTCATGGCTCTCGATATTGGATTGATAAACTGAAATTTCGCTATCATGAATGGTTTGGATGTATGGATTGTCTAGTTAAGATCATTCTTTTGGATTGTATCGACAATGTTTGGTTTACGTAAAACACTTAGCTCACTCTTTACTCGTCACCGAGTGGATGAAGCCTGGTTTGAGCATTTAGAGGAGTCACTCATTAAAGCCGATGTTGGAGTTTCGACATCGACCGCTCTAATGACTAGTCTACGCAAATCGGCCAAACAGCATTCCATTACAAATTCTGAGGATTTAAAGGCAGTTCTGGTTGATGAGCTCAGCCATCTTTTAGGTGACCTAGAGCCCACTGAAAACCCCTTAAACCCAAGCGCCGCGCATGCCAAGCCTGAAGTATGGCTGATTGTAGGGGTTAATGGTGCTGGCAAAACCACATCGATCGGAAAACTATGTCATCACTTTCAGGCTCAAGGAAAATCAGTGCTCCTCGCTGCTGGGGATACATTCCGAGCAGCAGCGCGTAATCAGCTCAAAGAGTGGGGTGAGCGCAATCAAGTACAAGTGCTAAGCCAAGAGAGCGGCGATGCAGGTGCGATTGCACATGATGCAATCCAGGCCGCCCTATCACGGCAGGTTGATGTTGTACTAATTGATACGGCTGGTCGACTCGCCACTCAAGCGAATCTGATGGAGGAGTTAAAAAAGGTAAAGCGGGTGATTTCTAAGCTGATCCCCGATGCTCCCCATCAAATTGTGTTGGTCCTCGATGGCAATACGGGTCAAAATGGAATTTCCCAAGTTTTGGCCTTTCGAAACGCGATTGGCCTCCACGGCCTTATCATCACCAAATTGGATGGCACCGCCAAAGGCGGGGTAGTTTGTGCGCTAGGTAAAGAGTTGCAAAACCCCTCCCAAACACAGGGCCCAAAAACCTATGTCTATGCCCTTGGCAAAGGTGAGCAGTTGGGTGATTTGGAGTTATTTTCAGCCAAAGCCTATGCTCAAGAGCTTGTAGAATAGCTATATAAATCAATATGTTATAGTTTATTAGACGCATTAGCACTCTCTTGACAAGAGTGCTAAAATGATTCAATCTAAACTCAAATTAATCTATCAACGATGACTTTGAACACCATCATGAATACACGAAAAACGGGCTCTTCTAGCATCGCTCTCGCAATGCCAGCTCTACCAGCCCTTGGAGTCGGTACGATTGATGCCTATTTGGCACACATTAATCGCTTACCGATGTTAAGTGCTGCTCAGGAATATACCTTGGCGCAAGAATATCGCCGCTCCGAAAATTTAGATGCTGCACGACAACTGGTTTTATCGCATTTACGACTGGTTGCGTCGGTCGCTCGTCAATACTTGGGCTATGGCATTCCGCATGCGGACCTCATTCAGGAAGGCAATATTGGTCTGATGAAGGCAGTGAAGCGCTATGACCCCAACCAAGGGGTACGACTTGTTTCGTATGCCATTCACTGGATCAAAGCGGAGATCCATGAGTACATCTTAAAGAACTGGCGTCTGGTCAAAGTAGCAACGACTAAAGCGCAACGCAAACTTTTTTTCAATCTGCGCAGCAATAAACTTTCTGCAAATGCGTTGAGCAATGATGAGATTGAGTCATTGGCAAAAGCACTTGATGTTCGAGGCGCTGATGTAAAAGAAATGGAAATTCGTCTTGCGGGAGGCGATATCTCAATCGAGGGTGATAGCCAAGATGAAGAAAGCTTTGCACCAATCCATTGGCTAACCGATGAGAGCCAAGAGCCAACTGCCGTCATTGAGCAAAACGAATCCTACTCCTTGCATGGTCCAAAACTCATGCAAGCACTGCATACCTTAGATGAGCGAAGTCGTGCGATTGTTGAAAGCCGTTGGTTAGCAGTCAATGCAGAAGGTCAAGGTGGCAAGACTTTGCATGATCTTGCCAAGGAATTGGGGATCTCTGCTGAACGGGTGCGTCAAATAGAGGTCGCTGCCTTTAAAAAGTTACGCGCGCTCTTAAAAGATGAAAGTACAACACTTCATTAAGACTCATTGAAGTAACACTTTTAGGTCATGCGCAATCGGCTCAGCGCCCTGTCCATGCTTGATATAGAGGCGTAAATTACCATTGGGATCAAAGACGTAGCTCCCAGCTGTGTGATCCATCGTATAGTTTTTGGGGTTACTGCCAGGAACCTTGTTGTAATACACCTTAAAATCTTTGGCAACCTTAGCAAGCGCCTCATCGTTGGCTGGTCGCAAACCTATAAATCGTGGATCAAATGCAGGGGGGTATTGCGCCATGAGCTCTGCGGTATCTCGGTGCGGATCGACTGTAATAAAAATAACTTGTACCCGATCGGATAGGGGGCCTAAGGTTTTCATGACTTCTTGCATTTCAATCAATGTCGAAGGACAAACATCTGGGCAGTGGGTATAGCCAAAGAAAATTAATACAGCCTTACCTTTGAAATCAGCCATCGTTTTCACCTGACCACTGGGATCCAAAAGTTCAAAATTAGAGCCAAACGATTTACTGCCGGTAATGTCAACATTTTTAAAGCTGGGTTTTGAACAAGCTACCAACAAAAACATGGCGAATAAAAGAGCTAGTTTTTTCATGGGTTATAAGTAATGATCGATCAAAATGGCAGCAAACAATAGAGCTAAATAACTAATAGAGTACTTAAATGTCTTACGAGCCAACTGATCGCTGTAGTCTTGATAGAGGCGGATTGCATACATCACAAAAATACCACTAAGAATCAGGGCGCAAACTAAATAAAATAAGCCACTCATTCCATAGACATAAGGGAGAATCGAGGCCGCTAATAAGATGAGCGTATAGAGCAAGATATTGAGTAAAGTAAATCGCTCACCATGCGTCACGGGCAACATTGGTAAGCCCGCCTGAACATAATCTTCGCGTCGATAGAGTGCCAATGCCCAAAAATGCGGTGGGGTCCACACAAAAATGATGAGCACCAATAACCATGCTTCTGCTGACAATTGATTGGTAACGGCCACCCAACCCAACGCGGGTGGCATAGCACCAGAAAGCCCGCCAATCACAATATTTTGAGGGGTTGCTGGCTTTAAGAACCAGGTATAAATGACGGCGTAGCCAACAAATGTTGCAAAGGTAAGCCACATCGTGAGGGGATTGGTGTAAATCCACAGTACTGCCATCCCCGCGGCCCCCAAAATGCAAGAGAAAATGATAATTTGCCAAGGAGTAATCTCGCCCGTTGCCGAGGGGCGCCATGCGGTTCGACGCATTTTGGCATCAACTGCCTGCTCAATCAGACAGTTCACTGCAAAGGCTGCACCCGCTAACAACCAAATGCCGATCGATCCACCAATTAATATCGACCAGGGAACCATCCCAGGGGTCGCTAAAAACATGCCAATAATGGCGCAAAATACCGCGAGCTGAGTCACTCTTGGCTTAGTTAGTACCCAGTACTGTCTCCAGCGAGGCATGGGGGGGCGAACAAAATCAGTGCTCATGCAATCCCTCGCTGGTGCGGATTACCGGATAAAAAATAGTTATTACTCCACGCACTTAAACGCACCAAGCAAAATAAAATAGCTGCCGCACCACCGGTATGCATTAAGGCAGCTACTAATGGCCATTGAAAGACCACATTGGATATGCCAGTTGCGATTTGTAATGCAAGCAATGCAATAATCGCTTTCCCCCAAAACTGAACTTTTGGCTCCGGATATCGAATGACTTTTATAGCAACGAAGAGCAAAACAGCAGAGGCAAAAATAGCGCCAACACGATGGGTCCAGTGGATTGTGACTAATGCTGCCATCGGGATCATCTCACCGGATTTAGCCTCACCTAAATCGCGCCATAAGAAAAATGCATTTTGCCAATCCATATTGGGATACCAAACACCCATACAAGTTGGAAAATCAGGACAAGCCAACACAGCATAGTTAGTACTAACCCACGCACCTAGAAAAATTTGAGCAAAGAGCGCAACAATAGCGATTAATACAAGGCCACCAGATAAGCTTGAAATCGTCTTGGAGTCACTTGAATAGCGAGCATCATTACGTTGTGCGAACCAGACCATGCTGGCAAATAAGATCAATGCCAAGATGAGATGCATACTAACAATAATTGGTTGCAGCTTAAGGGTCACGGTCCAGGCTCCAAATGCGCCTTGTAAACAAACTAAGACCAGTAAAAACAAACTGCCTTTAATAGCTAAGGAGCGGCCTGCGCTTGGCTGATTAAATGCCATGATGACTTGAATAATGATTAAAGACCCAACGCTCATCGCCAAGTAACGATGAATCATTTCAACCCACGCCTTAAAAACCGTCACCGGACCTGTGGGCATTGCAGCTTCTGCCGCCCGAATTTCCTCAATGGCGCGAAAGGGGTTGGATGTGCCATAGCAACCTGGCCAATCAGGACAACCGAGACCAGAATCGCTCAAGCGCGTAAATGCGCCGAATAAAATCAGATCAAAGGTCAAAAATACGATGGTCCAATTGAGCTTTTGAAATAGCCCCATTCCTTTTTTAAAATAAAGGAAGGTCAACGGTAAGCCAGCGATCAGGAGGGCGATTCCGGCAAGCTCTAAAACCATTAGAGCCATTTCAGACATCATATCTTCTCACCCTTGCGATTTAACTTAAGGAGACGCTCAATATCTTTATGAATCTTCACAAAGTCACTCGAGCTAGTTTTATCGGGAAAGACCATCATTTTCTCGCCACTCGGATCAATCAGAGCAATTCCTTGGCCTAAATTTTGAGTATTTAACCAAGCCTGCCAAGCCGCTTCATTTTTTGGATCAGGAGCAGGAATAATGTAAAACCCAGCATTCTCTTGATCATAGGCTTTCTGAATATCCTCCTCAACGGAGCCACGATCATTGACAACCCATACTAATTGCAAACGATTTTTGTTTTTACCAAGTGCTAAGCGAACCTGACGCATCAGATATAAAACCTCAACACATGCATCATTGCCTTTTTTGCACTCGCTTGCTGGTCTTGCAACCATCAGGGTCCACTTGCCATTAAATGGAATTTCAAACCAACTGGGATTAATTGGCTGTGGCGGCACAATCAGGGTGCCGTAATTGGTCTTTCCACCCTCAGGCTTAAAAACGTAATAGGCCAAATACGATGCGATAACTGGGGCGGCGCACGCCAGCAACACCAATATCATTTGAATCCGGCCACGACGCGTTCGGGCATCCATTGCCTTCTTGTCAAGCTGACTCGCCGGAATTAATAAATCTTGATCACTCACCGCTGTCTAACCCCTATGAACTTGATTTACCTTGATTGCGATATCGCATAAAGCCAGTTGTGAACCAAAATGCTAGCGCGGCCGCACCTAAAGAAAACCATTGGAAAGCATAAGCATAATGGCGATCGACGCCTGTCGTTGCTACAGGCCAAATTCGGGATAATCCATCACCCTCATCCGGGTCATTTTGACGAATAATGAAGGGCAATTGAGGATATGCAATTCGGCCTGCTTCATAGGTTAAATCTAAATTTTGCTGAATCCGGGGTGAAAGTTGACTATTTGGTTGATTGCCAAGTTCTAGCACCTTTCCAGGGCCCGATAATGCAACGCCCTCAATAATTAGGCTCCCCTCTGGTGTTGTAATGCTTGGCAATATCAATCGATCTTGATTATTTCTGGGGGCCCACCCTCGGTTAACCCAAACAACACGCTTTTCCTGACCCTCGAGTAACAGTGGCATCAGCACATAAAACCCTGATTGGGTCTGTCCAGTTTGGGGCTTTAGGCTGGGACGATTGTCGAGCCAAATGACCTCATTGAGTAAAAAGCGGCCGCGCGCTCGCACCGGCCTAAATTCAGTCTCTGAAAGAGTCCAATTTTTGGCATTCAGATCAAGCTGCTCTCGAGAGGCCATGGCACTGATTTGATTAGCAAGGATTATTTTCTGTTCTGCGCGACCCAATTGCCAACGACCCGCCAAAATACCTATTGCTAGAACGACCAGCATCCCAATGGTTGCAACTCTTCGCTCTACAATAAGAACTCGAAATAAACTCAAAGGTTTGGTACCAATATGAAATGGCTAATTGTTTTAATTCTGTTGGTCATCATTGCTAGCTTAGGATCAGCGCTGTATTTCATGATGAAAGACAAGGGCAATAGCTCCAGGATGGTTCACTCGCTGATGCTCAGAATTGGTTTATCGATCGCACTATTCATTGGGATTTGGATTGCCCATTACTTTGGACTCATTGAGTCCACCGGCCTGAAAGTGCCTCAATAGGCGGCAACAAGTGCTGCCGCCTATCGCCATTACATCCAGTAAATGACGATATAAAGCCCTAGCCAGACGACGTCAACGAAGTGCCAATACCATGCGGCACCTTCAAAACCAAAATGATTCTCGGCGGTGAAATCGCCACGAATTAAACGGCGCAAGATAATCGCTAACATCAAGCCGCCCAAGAATACGTGGAATCCATGAAAACCGGTCAACATAAAAAAGGTGGAGCCGTAAATTCCAGAGGTGAGCTTCAGGTTCAAGTCGCTATAAGCATGGATGTATTCGTAAGCCTGAAAACCTAAGAAAATAAGACCCAAAGAAACAGTGGCAAACAAACCATAAATGGCATGCTGACGATTTCCCTCGCGTAAGGCATGATGCGCCCAAGTTACCGTAACACCTGAGCTCAGCAGCAGTAAAGTATTGATGGTTGGAATTGGCCAAGGGCCAATGGTGCTAAATTTTTGAACAAGATCCGCTGGGCCAAGAGTCGGCCATGCTGCTACAAAATCAGGCCACAAGAGTTTGTTGTCAACATCACCAAGCCAAGGCACTGTAATACTTCGAGCGTAGAACAGGGCAGCAAAGAATGCGGCAAAGAACATGATCTCGGAAAAGATGAACCAGCTCATCGACCAGCGATAAGACACGTCGACGTTCACACCGTTCTTGCCGGTATTGGACTCCGAGATTGCAGTGCCAAACCAACCGTAAAGCACAAACAGCACATAAATAACTGCTGCTAGGACCAACGGCCCTCCCCATGAGAGGCCATTCACCCAGGCTGACATGCCACTACCAAAGCCAAGCAGTCCAATGCTAGCGAGGACGGGGTATTTTGAGGGGCCTGGAACAAAATAGTACGGTGTGGAGTTTGATGACATCGCGCTCTTTCTAACTAAAAATTAATTGGTTACTACTAAATTCACAATCAACAAAAGGATCGCCATAAATAGTACGGCGCCCAATACACCAGCAATAATGATGTGCACAAAACTCAAGCTTGCAACATCATTTTGTAATCCTGCTTTATTACGAATTCCCAAGAACGCCCATAAAACTGCGCGCATTGAGCGAAAAAAGTTAGGCTTTTTATTCATGAGGACGCTTTCTTCTTGGGCTCTTTGCTATTCGCAACAGGTTTTGGTATACCGGTCTCAAAAAAGGTATATGACAGGGTAATTGTTTTAACGTCTTTAGGAAGATTGGGGTCAACAATAAATACCACTGGCATTTGCCGAATCTGATGTGGGGTTAGGGCTTGCTCTTGAAAACAAAAGCATTCGATCTTCGTAAAAAACTCTGTTGCGGTCTTTGGGGCATAACTGGGAATCGCCTGAGCAGCGACTGGACGATCCAAGGTATTAACTACCTCATAGACAATCTCATGCATCTCGCCTGGATGAACTTCAAGAAAATTCTTAACTGGCTTAAAAGCAAAAGGGCCACGACTATTGGAGTCAAATTCAATCGTGATGGTTCGACTGTAATCAACCTGGCTATTGCCGGGCTTACTTGCTCCATAAGCGCGCACACCATAATTATTTTTGCTGGTGACAACATTAATGCCAGTTACTTCACAAAGGGCTTTGTATAGAGGTACTAAGGCGTAACCAAAACCAAACATCAATACAGCAAGGAAAAGAAGCTTTAGTAGGATTTGCTTATTAAGAGCGCCTAGATTGTTTGCCATCTGACTAACCTAAAATCCAATACTTCAATACGATGCCCAAGAAAAAAGTCAACGCAATCGATAGCAAGACCGCCGCAAGGCGGCGGTTGCTCATCAAAGGGTTTGATCGCTCGGTCACGTAAGGTGCCATTAGCTAATCTTGGGAGGCTGCTCAAATGTGTGGAATGGCGCAGGAGATGGAACCGTCCACTCCAAGGTATTGGCAGTCTCCCATGGATTGTCTGGAGCTTTCTTGCCATGACCACGGTATGCTGGCAACACAACATACAACAAGAAATAAACTTGCATTAAGCCAAAGCCCAGACCACCGATTGAAGCAATCAAATTGAAATCAGCGAACTGGGTTGGATAATCTGCATAGCGACGTGGCATACCAGCTAAGCCCAAAAAGTGCATTGGGAAGAAGGTAAGGTTAAAGAAGAACATCGAACCCCAGAAATGAACCTTGCCCCGGAACTCATCGGCCATACGACCTGTCCACTTTGGACACCAGTAATAAAAGCCTGCAAACATTGCGAAGAGCGAACCTGCTACCAGCACATAGTGGAAATGGGCAACGACGTAGTAGGTATCTTGTAGGCCAATATCAATTGGAGCCATAGCTAGAACGAGTCCCGTAAAGCCACCAATCGTGAACACAAAGATGAATCCAATCGCCCATAGCATCGGGGTTTCAAAGGTCATTGACCCTTTCCACATCGTCGCAACCCAATTAAAAATCTTCACTCCAGTTGGAACTGCAATCAACATCGTGGCATACATAAAGAAGAGCTGACCAGTCACCGGCATACCGGTGGTAAACATGTGATGGGCCCAAACAATGAATGACAAGATTGCGATAGATGATGTGGCATAAACCATCGAGGCATAGCCAAATAAACGCTTTCTAGCAAAAACAGGAACTACCTCACTAATAATGCCAAACGCGGGCAAGATCATGATGTAAACCTCTGGGTGACCGAAGAACCAGAAGATATGCTGGTACATCACAGGGTCGCCACCGCCAGCTGCAGAGAAGAAGCTGGTTCCAAAATGACGGTCAGTGAGAACCATGGTGATCGCACCAGCTAGTACAGGCATCACAGCAATTAATAAATAGGCCGTAATCAACCAGGTCCAGCAGAACATTGGCATCTTCATGAGTGTCATGCCAGGTGCGCGCATATTCAAAATGGTCACGATGATATTAATCGAACCCATAATGGATGAGGCGCCTAACAAGTGAAGTGCAAAGATGGCCATATCCATCCCTGGTCCCATTTGCAAGGTCAACGGTGCATACAAGGTCCAGCCGCCAGAGGGCGCGCCACCCGGTGCTAAAAATGAACCGAACAACAGCAATGCAGCGACTGGCAGAATCCAAAAACTGAAGTTGTTCATACGGGCGAACGCCATATCAGACGCACCAATTTGCAATGGGATCATCCAATTTGCAAAACCCACGAAGGCCGGCATGATGGCACCGAATACCATCACCAAACCATGCATAGTCGTTAGCTGATTAAAGAACTCGGGGCGCAAATATTGTAATCCGGGCTGAAAAAGCTCCAAACGAATACCAAGCGCCATAACGCCGCCAGCCAAGAGGCTCACGAAGGCGAAGATCAAATACATCGTGCCGATGTCTTTGTGGTTGGTTGCAAACAACCAGCGACGCCAGCCATGCGGATGATCGTGTACATGATCGTGTGCGTGATCGTGGGTTGTGGATATGGTGCTCATAATTTGCTCCGGTTTAATTCAATTCGTTATATAGGTTCAGTTATTTTCCAGTACGAACAGATGCAAACTCTTGAGTTTGTACTACTTCACCTGTCTTGTTACCCCATGCATTGCGGTAATAGGTCATCACGGCTGCCAAATCACCATCGGATAGAACACCGCCCCATTTGGGCATGGCACCCTTGCCATTAATCAAAATTGTGAAATTACCTGCCTTTGGACCAAGTGCAACCTTGCTGCCATCCAATGCAGGGAAGGCGCCTGCGCCCTTGCCGTTCGGTTGGTGGCATGCAGCGCAATTGGTAGCGTAAACCTTCGCACCACGATCCATTTGCTCTGCCAAGGTGTAGACCTTGCTCGGATCATCTGCGGTTGCAGCCATTTCTTTTTTCTTTTGTGCAACCCATTTGGTGTAATCCTCTTCTGAAACGACTCTAACCACGATGGGCATAAATGCGTGCTGCGCACCACAAAGCTCTGAACACTGTCCGCGGAAGGTGCCAATTTTTTCAGCTCTAAACCAGGTATCACGCACAAAACCAGGAATTGCGTCTTGCTTTACACCAAAGGCCGGAACGGTCCATGCGTGAATCACATCATTGGCTGTTGTAATAAGACGAATTTTTTTATTCACTGGTACAACCATCTCATGATCGACTTCCATCAGATAGGTTGGGCTCTTGGGTGCGAGATTGTTAATCGCTTCGCGTGAAGTCGACATAGTTGAAAGAAAGCTAATGCCTTCGCCTTCGCCCTTAATGTAGTCATAGCCCCATTTCCACTGATATCCAGTGGTTTTAATGGTGATATCGGCATTGGTGGTGTCCTTCATCGCGACCACTGTTTTGGTGGCAGGCAGTGCCATGCCAATCACAATGAGGAGTGGGATGACGGTCCAAATGATTTCTACTGATGTGCTTTCATGAAAAGATGCGGGCTGAGCACCTTTGGATTTGCGATGCTTGTAAATGGAATAGAACATCACGGAGAAAACGCCAATAAAGATCACCAAGCAAATGATCATCATGAACCAATGCAACCAATGAATCTCTTCCATAATTTTGGTTGCGGGGGCTGGGAAATTGAGTTGATTTACTTTGGGACCGCCCGGCATATCTTGCGCTGCAACAGCAAAACTCCAGATTCCAAAACCAAACGCAAACCAAATTTTTATCAGCAATTTACGAATATTCATTTTTTTCTCAAATTTATTAGCAGCGTTCCCAGAAAACGACGGCCGCTTTTCTACCCACTAATCAATAATTAGACACTGAATTATAGGATGATTTGCTTGACAGAAGTCATTTTGTGATTTCCTTTGGGGCAAACCCTATATGTAGATAATTAAATGTAAGTACTTACTTATAAAATAGCTCCGCAACTATTTACGTTTAATTGCGTCTACGCGAATATATGCCGTTTTACTATCCCCGATACCGCGATTTTTAGCTAAAACCCACGCATGCCCATAAACGATTTCCAGGGTTAGTTTTAGGGCAGCAGGGACTTTAAACTGATGAAATTGCGTTCCAGCAGAAATGAGCCCAAGGGCCAAACCATCGTCGTAAAGCGCCTGCCCGGTTTCATACTCCAGATAAAGATATTCCATATCCATGACCGGGTCCGAATAGCGGTTTTGAACTAAGGCATCCCCAATATCATGCATATCGAGGGCTCCCGGTAGTGCTTGTAAGTGCCCGCCCTCTAAATTAGCATTTCGGAGTTCCTTGCCCGTATCAGGACCCAAATAGGCAAAGGAAATTAAACCGCCTTCAGTCAAGTGTTGGTGACAATTTGCTAACCAGGCTCCTGGATTACTGCGACTTTGCAACGATAAATTACTAAGGATTAAGTCATACGATGCGTCGGCTGGAATCCCCTGATCTAATAATTGGCCTGAATTTGGTAAGACACGACCAAGCGTCTGTTGAAGTTTGATCCTCAATGGAATAGTTCTATAAATTTGACGATCAAGGATAGTGTCAATTTGCGCACCAGGAAAACGCTTAATGAATGCCCTACGATTTAGTCCAGAGAAATCGGGTTCGAGCAAAATTTGTTTTGGTGATAGCTTGATGGGTGCTAGCTTATCAAGCATTCGCTCTTGAATTTCTGCTCGAAGCCATGAAAGAGAAGTGGTCATCGAATCAGTATACTCAGCGCCCCAATGAGCTGGCTTCGCACTGCAACCCAATATTTAATTCCGACACTCTGCATGGTGTGCGAGCAAGTACAAGCTGAAATTGTATGTTTTCCATGTCGCGATCGCATTGCTCATAACCGCCTGCAATTTGGTCCATCGTGCCTGATTTGTGCGCTACCGATCAGGCCACATCAATCACTTTGTTTTCAGTGTGAACGGGCAAAGCCAGCCTTTGATCGAGTGATTTATCTCGACCTCTATCAGGAGCCATTGCGTCACCCGCTTCACCTTTTAAAGTACCAAAAAAGGCTAGCATGCGCTAGCGGCTTTGCCTTTTTGTGGAATGAATTTCATCACCATACTCTCAAGACATGCGATGCGGATGTTTTAATTCCAGTACCACTTAGTCCTACAAAATTAGCAGCTCGCGGCTTTAACCAAGCATGGGAAATCGCGAAACGGTTTGATCTTCCAAAATCCGTCAGACGCATTCCAAACCTAATCGTTTGCCACGCGACACATACTGCTCAGGCAAGCCTTAATCGTGCTGAGCGAACCATATCGATGCAAGGCCGTTTTGAATTGAAAGGAGATGCGGCTCCCAAGATTCGAGACCAACACATCCTCATTGTGGATGATGTGATGACCACTGGCTCAACCATCCATTCTTTAGCAGCGGCCCTCAAGCAGTCTGGAGCAAAGCGGGTAAGCGCATGGACCATATTACGTACACCCCCTTGGGGATCTTAGGTGCAATATGATGCTGCTATGTTTAATGTCGTTTTATTTGAACCTGAAATCCCTCCCAATACTGGGAATATCATCCGTTTATGCGCCAATACCGGTGCAAAGTTGCATCTCATCAAGCCACTTGGCTTTCCTCTTGAGCACGCCAAATTAAAGCGGGCGGGCCTGGACTACCATGAGTTTGCCAATCTCAAACTGTATGAGAACTGGTCCGATTTTCTAATAACTACACAGGCTGATCTGCGGCGTGTCTTTGCTCTAACGACCAAAGGCCAGCGCTCGTTACTGGATACGAAGTTTCACTCAAATGATTACTTTGTATTTGGATCGGAGACAAAAGGAATTAGTGATGAGGTACGCGCGAGCATTTCTCGTGAGAATCATCTGCGGCTGGCAATGCTTGCCAATAGTCGTAGCTTAAATCTTTCAAACTCAGTGGCAGTCGTGGTTTATGAAGCGTGGCGCCAACACCAATTTCAGGGCGGTGCTTAAGTTTCCGATTTGGGCTCGCGCCCCATTAAGGTCCGAACACCTTCTTCGGGACTCAGTTGACCATTGAGTACGTGACTAACCGTTGCACAAATTGGCATCTCGACCTGATGCTGTTTAGCCAAATCACTCACGGCTTGCGCACACAAGACACCCTCAGCCACATGACCAAGCGCGGCTAACACCCGGTCCAAAGGCTCTCCAGCAGCAAGCGACAAACCTACGCGACGGTTGCGCGATAAATCACCAGTTGCGGTCAAAATAAGATCACCCAAGCCAGTGAGCCCCATGCAGGTCTCACTCTTACCGCCCACTGCTTTAACCAAGCGCATCATTTCGGCTAAGCCACGCGTTAATAAGGCAGCGCGAGCATTCATGCCCAATCCCAAACCATCACCAATTCCGGTGGCAATCGCTAATACATTTTTCACTGCACCACCAAGCTCGACCCCAACCAGATCATCGCTTGCATACACCCGAATATTTCCATGATGAAATGCAGTTTGTACCCGCTGACAAAATTCAGGTGTAGTGCTTGCAACCGTCAAAGCGCAAGGCAGGCCCTCGCCAACTTCACGTGCAAAGCTTGGGCCTGATAAAACACCAACTGCATGCGCATGAGAGGCGAATCGTTCTTGTTCGCGCTTGACGACCTGGTGAGGAAGTAGGGCAGTTTTAGGCTCTAGCCCTTTGCAAAGCCACAAAATATTAAATGGGTGTTGTGCCGTTTTAAACACATCGGCTACCGTACTTGCCAAACCAGCCATTGGGGTTGCAATAACTAATATGTCATCAGCCCCCAATCGGCTCACGGCTTTCTCAAAATCCGACTCAATCAATAATGAATTTGGTAGGGCAACAGCCGGTAAATACTGCTTATTTTCTTGGTCCCTACGCATGGCGTCAGCGGCATTTGGGTTGCGCGCCCACAGGTAAACCAGATGGTGACTAGCAGCGGATATAGCAATGGCTGTACCCCATGCTCCTGCCCCTAGGACCGATATATTCATTAGTTGGGCAAAATAATCTTGCTCTCTGCGTCACCATTACCGGCTTGGGCTCCTTGAGCTGCCTGAGCCTGAGCCAAACGATGCTCATACATGCCATGAAAATTGATATCGGCAAGATGAATGGGCTGAAAGCCGGCACGGCTAATAATGTCAGCAACGTTCGAACGCAAATAGGGAAAGATGATGCTTGGGCAGGTGATACCAAGCATGGGATCAATTTGCTCAATGGGGATATTTTTAAACTCGAAAATACCGGCTTGCTTGGCCTCGACCAAGAACATGACCTTGCCTTCAACGCGGGCGGTGACTGTACTCAAGAGGGCAACCTCAAACAACTCATCGCTTAAGCGATCAACTGCAATATCCAATTCCACCTGAATCTGTGGCTCACTAGCAACCAATAAAATACCAGGAGCATTAGGTTGTTCGAGTGATAAATCTTTTAAATAAACACGTTGGATGACAAACGAAGGTTCATTTGAACCCGTTGCTGAATTCGTTGCAACATCACTCATACAAGCTCTCTTTCCAATTTGAAACGGTTAGGCTAAAAGCGGATCAAGACCGCCTGCACGATCTAATGCTGCTAGATCATCGTAACCGCCAATATGACGATCACCGATATAAATTTGTGGAACGGTCCTGCGACCCGTGCGAGTCATCATTTCTTCTCGCCTTGCCGGATCGACATCAATCAAAATCTTTTGCAAATTCTGAACACCCTTCTTTTGCAAAAGTTTTTCTGCCATGACACAGTACGGACAAACACGAGTGCTATACATCAAAACGTCTGGCATGGCTTCCCCATTACGATTTAACAAGTGGCAATCCAGAAGTTTGCCAAGCACCGATACCGCCCTCTAAGACGCCCACTTCGGCATACCCAAGATTGCGAAGCTCTTTAGCTGCTTTCTGAGAATGAGCAGGGCCTCGACCAATCACTACAACAGGATATTTTTGGTCGATTTTCATGGTTTTTAGGCTGGCGCCCAGGCTCTCCAGAGCGATATTTTTGGCATTTGGTAAATGGCCCAATTTAAAATCTTCTTCGGTTCGCAAATCGATCACATTGGCCTTGCGACGGTTGATCCAAATGGTTGCATCGGTTGGGGTTAAGCCCTTGCCACTCATTAGGGTTGATAATGTTGGCATGAATAAAGCCGTGCCCGAAATGATCATTAAGGCGGCCAATACGAGGTTGTCGGTTTGAGCTAAGAAGTCCATTGTCAGATTATAGAATGCATCTATGAAACAACTCATCCTAGTCCGCCACGGACAATCCGCCTGGAATCTTGAAAATCGGTTTACTGGATGGGCCGATATTGACCTTACCCCAACAGGTGTAGAGCAATCCCAACGGGCTGGTCAACTTCTGAGGGAGGCTGGCTATGACTTTGATATTGCCTATACCTCGGTTCTAAAGCGCGCCATCCGAACCTTATGGAATATCCAAGATGCAATGGATCTAATGTGGGTGCCCGTGGTCCATAGCTGGCGATTAAATGAACGGCACTATGGCGCACTAACGGGGCTCAACAAGGCAGAGACCGCGGCCAAATTTGGGGATGAGCAAGTCCATATCTGGCGGCGCTCCTATGCCATCGCCCCTCCTCCATTAAGCCCGGAGCAGCGCGCTGAGCTCGCCAATGATCCCCGCTATACCAACCTCAATCATGAGGATATTCCCCATGGGGAGTGCCTGAAAGACACTGTAACTCGGGTTTTACCCCTTTGGAATGAGTCAATCGCTCCGGCTCTCAAACTTGGTAAAAGAGTTATTCTGGTCGCCCATGGCAATAGCATCCGCGCCCTAATGAAACACATTGATCAGGTATCGGATGAGGCCATCATGGAAGTCAATGTGCCAAACGGCAATCCCCTCATTTATGAACTGGATGATGAACTACGCCCAATACAACATTTCTATTTAGAGGCAAAATAGCTAAATGCGTCAGTTATTTAGAAATATTGTCCTAGTTAGTATTGGTTTGATTGCCGGAATTGCGGCAACCATCCAGTTTTCTGCTACCGCGCAGCAGGGTACAAGTACCTTGCCGCTCGATGAGTTACGCACGCTTTCGAATGTCTTTGGGCAAATTAAGCGTGAGTATGTTGAACCAATTGATGATAAACAGCTACTCACCGATGCAGTTAAAGGCATGGTCAGTAGTCTTGATCCGCACTCCGCCTATCTCGATAAAAAAGATTTTGCCGAAATGCAAGAGCAAACTGCTGGTAAGTTTGCTGGCCTTGGTATTGAAATTACCTCCGAAGACGGTTTGGTCAAAGTTCTTAATCCAATTGAAGGCTCACCTGCTGCTAAAGCTGGTCTTCAGGCCGGCGATCTGATTACCCGCTTAGACGATAAACCAGTGCGTGGTATGTCACTTGATAAAGCCGTTCGTACCATGCGTGGTACACCGGGTACCAAAATTACTTTAACAATTTTTAGAAAAAGTGAAGAGCGTACTTTTCCAGTCACCATCACACGCGCTGAAATCAAAGTGCAGTCGATTCGAGCAAAAATTGTGGATAACAATATTGCATGGGTCCGCATTACTAGCTTTCAAGAGCGCACCATTCCAGATCTTGCTAAGAAATTGGCAGAGCTTGCCGCCAAAGATCCGAGCTTAAAAGGGCTGGTGTTAGATTTGCGTAATAACGGTGGTGGCCTACTGCAAGGCGCGGTTGGTGTTGCCGCTGCTTTCTTGCCCCCAGGTGCAGTCATTGTTTCTACCAAAGGTCAGGCTCCTGACTCACGGCAGGTATTTAATGCAGTTCCTGCGATGTATAAATTGAACGAATCAAATGATCCCCTTGATGAGGTTCCGCCGCTCTTTAAGAAAATCCCAATGGTGGTCCTGGTCAATGCCTACTCCGCATCTGCTTCTGAAATCGTTGCGGGTGCACTACAAGATTACAAGCGTGCCACTATTCTTGGGAAGACCACCTTTGGTAAAGGATCCGTGCAAACTGTTCGGCCACTCAGTAGTGACTCGGCACTTAAAATCACCACCGCTTACTACTACACCCCCAATGGTCGCTCAATCCAAGCGTTTGGGATTAAACCCGATATTCCGGTGGATCAGAATAAAGACGGTGACCCTGAAGATGTATTAATTACACGAGAAATTGATAGTGAAAAGCATTTGCGTAACAAACAGTCGTCAGAAGAAACATTGATTAAAGATCGTGAGAAACGTCGTCTCCAAGAATTGCAATTGATTGAAGAGCGCAATGCAAAGAAAACGCCAGAGGAGCGCGAGAAAGAAAAGAATCGTCGTCCACCTGAGTTTGGCAGCAATGATGACTTCATGTTGCAGCAAGCCATTGCCTTTCTGAACGGTCAAACGGTCAAGCGCTCGGCTTCTAAACTTGAGTAATTGAGTTGCTCATGAATGACGAGCAACTCCTTCGCTATTCGCGCCATCTACTACTCGATGAAATTGACATTGCAGGCCAAGAGCGGCTGTTAAGTTCCCACGTACTCATCATTGGTGCCGGTGGTTTGGGCTCTGCCTGCGCGCCTTATCTGGCTGCAGCTGGTGTTGGAAAAATTACCCTCGTCGACCATGATCATGTCGAACTCACCAATCTTCAGCGTCAAATCATGCATCAGGTCAATAGCATTGGCATGAGTAAAGTAGCCTCGGGTGAACGCTTTCTCAAGAGCTTAAATCCCGGCTGTCAGGTGAAGGCACTAGAGAAGAAGGTTGATGAACCCTTACTTGAAGAGCTCATCCAAAATGTTGATGTGGTGGTTGACTGCACCGATAACTTTCTGACCCGACATTTAATTAATCGGGTGTGCGTTAACTATAAAAAGGTATTGGTCTCTGGCGCTGCATTGCGCTTTGATGGTCAAGTGAGCGTGTTTGATTTTCGTGATCCGAGCTCACCATGCTATGCCTGTGTCTTCCCACCAGATCCCAATTATGTTGAAACCAACTGTGCCAGTATGGGGGTGTTTGCGCCTCTCGTGGGCATTATTGGAAGTATCGCCGCGGCGCAGACTCTGCAAGTCATGATTGGTTTTGGAGAGTCTTTACTGGGACGCCTGCTGATCTGGAATGCTCGCACAACCCAAGTGGATGAAATTAAACTGGCGCGCCAGCACACTTGTCCAGTGTGCGGATCAGGCGTACGCTAATGAATTGAATTTAAGCGATTAAATAAAACACTTTGCTCAACTGGCTCGTAAGCCGCTAATAACTCATCAATATGCAACTTTAACTTACGGGTATCGGCCTGCATGATCTCGCGCTTGACTAATAAAAGTTGGCTAAAGTGCATTGAGAAATCGGTCAGGCCCATCGCCAGCAATAGCTTTGTCAAAGCGGGGTCGCCAGCCATCTCACCGCATACTGCAATTGGCACATTGGCTCGGTTTGCCTCACGAATAATTCCTGCAATTAAATTGAGTACTGCTGGGTTTAATGGATCATACAAGTGGGCCACAGCATGATCGGCGCGGTCAATCGCCAAGGTGTACTGAATCAAATCATTAGTGCCAATCGACAAATAATCAAAGTGTTTAACAAAGAGCGGCATCATTAAAGCAGCGGCTGGAATCTCAATCATTGCCCCCACCTGAATATCCGGATTAAATGCCTGACCCCGCTCTTGTAATTGCTGCTTTGCCTTTTCAATGAGTCGCAAACTTTCATGAATCTCTTGTGCATGCGCCAACATCGGCAATAACAGTCGGACCTGGCCATGAGCAGACGCACGTAAGATTGCGCGTAATTGAGTTAAAAATATCTCAGGCTCAGATAAAGACCAACGAATGGCACGCAAGCCAAGGGGCGATGTGCCCGTGCTTCCGGTCTCAGCTCCCGCTACCGCCTTATCGGAGCCAATATCAATTGTACGAATATTGACCGGCAAGCCAAACATTGCCTCAACCGCACGGGTGTATTCTTGATATTGCTTCTCTTCATCCGGAAGACCATACTCTTGGTTCATAAACAAAAACTCAGACCGAAATAGTCCAATACCGACTGCACCTAAATCTAGGGCATGCTTGGCATCCTCTGGCAATTCAATATTGGCAAATAACTCGATCTCAACCCCGTCTTTTGTACAGGTCGGGCTGTACTTGAGCTCTTGTAGCTTTTCAGACTCTATGCGTTTTTCAGACTGAAGATTCCGATATTGAGCGAGAAGCATCTCGTCTGGGGCAACCACCACAATCCCGCGGTCCCCATCAATCACAATCCAATCACCGTGCTCAATCATGTCACTGGCATGACGAATACCCACGACTGCCGGTATCTCTAGGCTACGCGCCACAATCGCGGTGTGAGAGGTTTTCCCACCCAAATCAGTTACAAAGCCACTTAACGCATTCTCTTTAAACCGTAACATGTCATGGGGTGCAATATCATGCGCCACCACAATCGTGTCGTCTTCAAAGTGTCCGGTAATCAACCCCTCACCGCCAATCACGGTCTGACGGTTATGCGACTGCAGCGCCTTCAGGACTCGCTCAGCCACCTGCCGAATATCATTACCACGTTCCTTTAAATACGGATCATCCATTTCAGAAAACTGCTCAAGCAAGTCATTGAGCTCGGTGGTCAAGGCCCAAGCAGCATTTAAGCGTTTTTGCCGAATTAGGGCTAAGGGCTTTTCAGCTAAGGTTGGGTCCGAGAGGATTAGCTGATGAACATCTAAAAATGCCGCCATCTCCTGTGGGGCATCTTTGGGTAAAGCAGCTTTAAGCGTATTGAGCTCTTGGCGCACACAATCAAATGCCTCGAGTAACTTATTGGCTTCAGCCTCTTCAGTCCCGGGCTCAATGAGGTAATGACTGACTTCAAGAGCAGCTCTGGAAATTAATACAGCTTTGCCAATCGCAATGCCCTTAGAGACTGCAATGCCATGGAGCGCAAAAGTCATTCCTACTCGCCCTCACCAAATCGATTGTCAATCAACTCACAAATTTTCTTTAGGGCTTCGTCTTCTCTCTCGCCAACAGTCTCAATCGTAACGCTACTACCCATACCGGCAGCTAGCATCATCACGCCCATAATACTTTTAGCATTAATACGTCGGCCGTTCTTGCTCATAAAAACCTCGCACGGGTACTCACTGGCGAGTTGTGATAACTTTGCGGACGCACGCGCATGCAGACCGAGCTTATTAATAATTTCGATATCAACTTTTGGCATCGCTCGTTCCTGCATTCTGATTCAAGATAAGATCGGCATCTGCCATTAATGAGGGCGCTCCTAAACGAATAATGCCGTTTTGACCGCCCTGCATCGCTTTAAGAGCAACCGATTCCACCCCGGCACCCCGATATGAAATCGCCCGCATGAGCATTGGTAAGTTCACGCCAGCCAACACAATTACTTTGCACGGAAAATGTTCCGATTTGGCAAGCCGGGTAGCAACATTGGCCGGGGTAGCCCCCATAACGTCCGTTAAGACCAATATGCCGTATTCACTTTGGACCCGGGTAGCTGCTTCATAGACACGATCAAAACTAATCTTGGTGTCTTCATACGGAGGAATATCAACTGCAGCCATACGATCTGGCACCTTGCCATATGTGTGCTCAACAAAACCAAGCATCGATCCGGCAATTGGGGTGTGGGCAACAATTAGAATTCCTGGCACCTTAAATGAGCTCCTTTTCAAGCAATGTAAGCCATTTTTGAGCAATATCCAAATTCGTTTGTTGAGTGATTTCTACAAAACAAGTTGGGCTTGTCACATTAATCTCGGTCAAGTAACCGCCGATCATGTCAAGGCCCACTAAGAACAGGCCGCGCTTAGCCAGAATAGGCGCTAAATGATTTGCAATTTCTTCTTCGCGCGCTGTCAAGGCCATCGCCAGTCCTTTCCCGCCAACGGCTAAGTTCCCACGAATCTCCGAGCCCTGCGGAATGCGCGCCAAGGCATAAGGCATGACCTCGCCCCCAATGAGCAGAACCCGCTTATCTCCAGAAGTAATTTCGGGCAAGTAACGCTGCGCCATCAGGGTGCGCGAACCGTTCTCACCTAGGGTTTCAACAATGCTTGCCAAATTAAGGCCATCCGGTCCCACCCGAAATACGCCCATGCCACCCATACCATCGAGCGGCTTAATCACAATGTCGTGATGTAGCTGATGAAAATCGCGGATCGCATGAATATCGCGCGTTACTAAACTCGGGGGAATAAATTGCGGAAACTCCGTAATCGAGAGTTTTTCAGAATGATTGCGAACCGCATCTGGCGAATTAAATACCCGCGCTCCCTGCAAAACAGCGGCCGATAAGATCCAAGTGCTCGTCAAATACTCCACCGTAAATGGTGGATCTTGGCGCATCAAGACCGCTGAAAAATATTCCAGCGGATGCTCCTCAAAAGAACCTAGCGCATACCAATGCTCACCATCCAAAAGTTCAATCATTTGGCAACGCGCTCTGGCCTTGCCTTGACCCCACACCAAATCATGGCTTTGGGTATACCAAATCGCATGCCCCGCAGCCTGTGCGGCACGCATCATGGCCAAAGTGCTATCTTTCTCGACCTTCAATGAATCGAGTGGATCGGCAATAAACAAAAACTTCATGGCCAGACTTAAGCGGCCTCGGCATCCGGATCGGTGCGCTCAAGCTCAAGCGATGCAGCCAACAGAGCCAAACGTGCCACAACGCCATATAAGTAAAAACGGTTTGGTGCTGCGCTGCCTGGCTTTGCTTTCATATCTGGCATGGCGTTTTGCTCAAACGCGAGGGGCACAAAATGCATACCAGGAGCATTCAAATTCTCATCAGGTCCACGGTCAGTATGAACCCGATAGAAACCCCCGACGACATAACGATCAATCATATAAACCACGGGTTCGGCTACTGCTTCATTGACCTTTTCAAAGGTGTAGACACCTTCTTGAACAATCACGTCACTGACCTCAAGACCCTCTTTAACGACGCTCATCTTGTTCCGATCACGCCGATTTAAGTTCTTTAAATCATTGGGGTCGTGCGCAACCATCACACCCATTCCATAGGTTCCCGCGTCGGGCTTGACGACTACATAGGGCTTGTCTTTAATGCCATACTCACGGTATTTCTTAGCGGTCTTTTTGAGCACCTGATCAACGGCTGCGAGTAATTGCTCTTCGCCCTTTTGCTCATGAAAATCCATCCCCGTACAACGGGCGTAATACGGATTAATCATCCATGGATCAATATTGATTAGTTTGGCAAATTTCTTGGCCAACTCTTCATACGCCTGAAAGTGATTGGATTTACGACGAATCGGCCAGCCCGCATGCAAACCTGGTAACAAGTATTGCTCGTATACATTCTCGAGGATTGGCGGAATACCAGCGGATAAGTCGTTGTTTAGCAAAATAGAGCAGGGATCAAAATCTTTTAGGCCCAAACGGGTCTTGCGTAAACCTAAACGCGTCAGTGGCTCCAAAACTAATTTGCCGCCCTCCGGTAATTCGATCGTAGTCGGCTTTTTAATATCGTCCGATAGAGTACCCAAACGAACATTTAATCCCGCTTGACGCAGAATCGATGATAAGCACGCAATATTCTGCAGATAGAAGGTATTGCGTGTATGTCGCTCTGGGATCAATAATAAATTTTTGGCCTCGGGACAGATTTTCTCGATCGCCGCCATAGCGGCCTGAACAGCCAAAGGCAACATTTCTGGAGATAAATTATTAAATCCACCCGGAAATAAATTGGTATCAACTGGAGAGAGCTTAAATCCGGAATTACGCAGATCGACCGAGCAATAAAACGGCGGGGTATGCTCCTGCCATTCCAAGCGAAACCAGCGCTCAATCGTTGGGGTTGCTTCGAGGACTTTCGACTCAAGCTCTAAGAGGGGGCCACTTAAGGCGGTTATAAGATGCGGGACCATATCCGCATTGTAAGTTTTTTGAAAGAAAGACGCGGAATCTTGCGATTCCGCGCTTAAAAACTAGGCAACCAACCAGTGCCGCCTAGTGAGGGGTAAAAAATCACTAAAACACTATTACAACCCTAAATCAGGACTCGTATGCAGCCTCTCCATGAGAAGTGATATCAAGACCCTCGCGCTCTTCCTCTTCCTTCACGCGCAATCCAAATACCATATCCGCGATCTTGAAAGCAATGAACGCAACCACGCCAGACCAAATCAGAGTCACTACCACACCCTGTGCTTGGATGAATACCTGGCTACCAATTGAATATTCGGTAGCAACTGCATTGGTTACATAATCCCAGATGCCAGCACCGCCCAAAGCAGGATCAGCAAATACACCCGTCAGAATTGCACCGACAATACCGCCCACGCCGTGAACACCAAACACATCGAGACTGTCATCGGCACCGAGCATGCGCTTGAGGCCAGATACACCCCATAGGCACAAAACTCCAGCAACAAAGCCAATGATGATGGCGCCCATGGGACCAACAAAACCTGCTGCGGGTGTAATTGCAACCAAGCCTGCAACGCAACCAGAGGCGGCGCCCAACATCGAGGGTTTACCTTTGGTCATCCATTCCGCTACGGTCCAACCTAGAACTGCTGCTGCAGTTGCAAACAGTGTGGTTACTAAAGCAAGTACGGCACTGCCATTGGCTTCAAGAGCAGAACCAGCGTTAAAGCCAAACCAACCAAACCACAAGAGTGATGCACCAACCATGGTGTAGACCAAGTTATGGGGCTTCATTGCTTCCTTACCATAGCCAATCCGCTTGCCAACTACGTAGGAACCAACCAATCCAGCAATCGCTGCATTGATGTGAACTACAGTACCGCCAGCAAAGTCCAGCATGCCTTTTTGCCATAACCAACCAGCACTCGCAGTGACTGCTTCAAGACTTGCGGCATCTTTGATTGCATCTGGGCCTGCCCAGAACCAAACCATGTGTGCAATTGGCAGATAGCTAAACGTAAACCAAATGATCATGAACAACAAGATTGCAGAGAACTTAGCGCGCTCAGCAAATGCACCAATGATCAGGCAGCAGGTGATACATGCAAAGGTTGCTTGGAATGCCATGAACGAGTACTCATGAATCACAACACCTTTACTAAAGGTTGCTCCCGTACTATCCGGAGTCATGCCTGACAGGAAGAGCCGATCTAAACCGCCAAAGAATGCATTACCTTCGGTAAATGCAAAGCTGTATCCGTAAATGGCCCATAACACTGCCACCAAAGAGAACATCACCATACATTGCATCAAAACTGATAAGACGTTCTTACTTCGCGTCAAACCGCCATAAAACAGTGCAAGTCCCGGTAAGGTCATCAACATCACCAAAGCGGTAGAAACTGTCAACCAAACGGTATCGGCTTTGTTAGGCGTTGGGGCAGGATCTGCTGACGGGGCAGCAGCTGGAGCCGTAGGAGCTGCGGCAGGCGCAGTCACAGCAGCTTTTTTATCATCGGCAGCATACGCTGGAGAAACTAGCGCACCTGTCGTTGTGGTCACCGCAAGCGCCATGGCGCCAACAGCAACGAGACGTTTCATCCAATTCAACATGGTTAACCCCTTATAGTGCTGAGGTACCGGTTTCACCGGTACGAATACGAACGACATGTTCGATGGAAGAGACAAAAATCTTGCCATCACCAATCTTGCCTGTGCGTGCTGATTTCTCAATCGCCTCAATGGCGCGATCGAGAATGCCATCTTCTACCGCAGCTTCAATACGAACCTTGGGTAAAAAATCAACGACATACTCAGCACCGCGATACAACTCGGTGTGACCCTTTTGTCGACCAAAGCCTTTCACCTCTGAAACGGTGATGCCTGAAACCCCAACTTCTGAGAGAGCCTCACGCACCTCGTCAAGCTTGAAAGGCTTGATGATTGCGGTAATCATTTTCATGCATATCTCCTAGATAGTGAGGGGGATTAGAAGGTTTTGGTGAGGGCAACAACGGCGCCACCGCGGCCGGCTGATGTTCCACCTTTAGTAAAGGTATTCCACCAGACGGGGTTTGCATTAGTACTCACATAAGATGCAGATAAGGCCAGGCCACCACCAAAATCCTTAGTTAAACCAAGCTTCCAATCGGTATAGCTAATATTTGTCTCGGGCTGCAATAACGGACCTGATGATACGGGTTGACCCGCGATATATTGATATCCAATATGTCCATTAGCAGTAATGCCCCAGATTCCCGTATCGTAATTAACAGTCAAATCAGGATAAAAAGATCCGGAAGAATTTGGAATACCAAAAATATTTGTTAACGAGTAATTGACTTTAACAAAACCGGATACTGGTCCAAATGTAAAATTTTGAGCAGCATAAATTTCGGTTGTATTTGGATTAAGGATCATTCCGTTATAGTTACCTCCCGTTTGGGGATAAAAATATTGCAAAACTCCAAAATCAGAGGCAAATCCAGGGGCTATTAGCTCCTTTTTAAAGCCGCCATAGAAATCCATTTCTAGCGGTGCTTGGACACCATTACTAGTCGCGTTCGACACCCAGTTAATTGTTGAGTTCCAGTTACCAATATAGAAGCCACTCTCATGAGCGTAATCAAATCCACCCTGAATTGCGGGTTGGTAGTTCGTTTGAGAAATTCCTCGATAACGATAGTCATTAGTAATTGTTACGTTTGCAGAGATTGGGCTCTTCTCTTCAGCAGGCGCAGATTGCGCCATGGCGCCACCCGCCAATGCTGAGATCGCTAGAGCGAGTGTGGTTTTCTTAAAAGTGTTCATAAATACTCCCTTCTGGTTGAATGAAAAAATGCACTACACATTTAGTCCTGCAATAAGCGTGCCAGATTCTTAAATATTGTTTTAAATCAATTATTTAGTTAATTTTTTAGGTTTGGGTTTGCCTTCATTGGGGCTTAATTTGGTGAATATCTGGGTTTTTATGGGCTTTTGCACCAAATAAATGCATCATTTAGGATCATTACGTGCACCAGCTTTGGGCATGCAAGGTCTTTGGCTTCGCCCTACAATTTGCTTATGCAAAAACCCAGTCAACTATTCGAGCAAATGCAGACCATTGCGGTCGATATGCAAAACAAGATTGGTGAGGTGATTCGTAACTCACCTGCCAAAGACATTGAAAAAAATGTTCGGGCCATGATGACCCAGGGTTTTCAGCGCATGGATTTGGTTACACGCGAAGAGTTTGATATTCAGTCCAAGGTCTTAGCTAAGACTCGTGAGAAGTTAGAGGCGCTTGAAGCAAAAGTGGCGGCCCTTGAAAACAAGTCGTAATGATTTAGATCTTTACGACCTCATCTTCAGCTTCATCATCTCGAAAGAAGGTAGCTGGAAAATATTTGGGTGCAATCAAGAACCAAATAAAGCCAGCAATTTGCACTACTAGAAATACTGCTAGCGCTAAATCATAAGCACTCGTTTTATTCCAACCTAAGGCAATACCTAAATCCAATAAATGACCAATGCCCCATTGCACAATAAAGGCACCAATAAAGAGTGTCAGGTTATAGGTGGTACTAACTCTTCCCGAATAATGTTTAGGGAAATACAAAACAATAATGCTCTGCGCCAACACAAACGAGGCGCAGGTAATAGCAAATAGATACCACCAGATCCATACCAAGGGCGTTTGCCAAAAATACGCACAGGCCTGCATGATCATCGATGCGCCAACCATCCAGGTCATGTAACGCATAGTATCAACTCCGCGCTTGGCTAACTTAGGCAAGATCCACGCATTAAAGAGATAGGCAAAGAGAAGTACGGTATTAAAACCAAAAACGATTTGTGCGGCAGTACTAGGGTGATACTCCATCACCTCAATCAGCCAAGGACCAAACCATAAGGTTTGTATTGCAATAAACCCGCCATAACAAAATGTTCCGAGTGGCAGGATGCGCCAGAAAAATGGATTGGTCAAAATCGGCTGATAACTTTGCCACGATAAATTGGCTTGTGAGCTGGGTGCCTCGTGATTCGGTTGCAGGTATTTCTGATTTTGTTTTCTCACCGGTAAACCAAAGTACAAAATCAAAATTGCCAAAAACGATAAACCGGCAAGTACTAGAAAGACACCTCGCCAACCGATATAAGGCGTGACCAGATGAACTGGCCATGTGCTTGCTAGGGCACCGCTCGTTCCAAATACCAACATGGCTGAGGCTAATTGTCCTTGTTGAGAAGGTGCGTACCATGCCCTAAAACCTGAGAATGCAGCCATCAGGCATGCGGATACTCCCATCCCAATCAAGACCCGTGCGATGACGAGCGTATTAAAGTTCTCGGCTAAGGCAAACATAACAGCACCAATCACAGCAAGGGTCATCACCCATGCCTCTGTAATACGTGGGCCAAAGCGATCAAGCGCCAAACCCAAGGGAATTTGCGTCATTCCGAAGCCAACAAAATAAGCCGAGGATAAGAGTCCTAAATCCGCATTGCTAATTTGCAGATCACGCACAAGATCAGGAGCGATCACCACGTTAATCGTCCGAAATGCATAGGACATGAAGTAGGCCATGGCAAAGCATAAGAAAATCCGTAATGCAAACCCGCCCTCAAGAGGTAGCTTTAGATAATCATTGGGCCTTCCATACCAATGGGAATAATGCGTCTGACTCATTTAGTACTTAGTTAGGTCGAAACTCATCAAAAAAAATAGTAATGTTTTCTTGATTGAGGACAGACTCTAATTGGCTGGACTGACCCGTCCGAATGACGCTAATTTGATACAGGTTTACAGAGTCATTCGCTGCCGGTCTAATGAGCCACCGCACTCGCATCACTTTTTTGTTTTCTGGAAGATGTAAATAATAATCTTGTGTGACTTGCTTGACTTGACCCGATGGACCAATCTGACTGGCAGCATCTTTAACTAAATTAAATTGAGTTGTATTTGCTTGTCGCAATAGGGCATTTTGTAACATCTGTTCAACCAGTGTGATCTGGGTCGCAATCGTTGCTGGTATTTGTGTGGTCATCACCGCAAACACATCCTCATCGACTTTGGCGAACTCCAGGGTTTGCTTTAGAGAAGTCTTTTGATAGGTGATGCTGCGTTCAATCAGTTGGGGCTTACTCGGAAACATCACCGCATAGCCCTGGGCGTCATTTTTAATAGTGCGCCAATCAAACCGGGGGCTACACGCTACGATCAGAATACAAAGAGTAGCTAGCCCAGCTATGCGTAATGCCCTATACAACGCCAGCCTCATGGGCTTGTTGATCGGCGTGATAACTTGAGCGCACCATCGCACCAACTGCCGCATGGCTAAAACCCATCGCATAGGCTTTTTGCTCGAACTCTTTAAAGGTATCTGGATGCACATACCGCAATACGGGTAAATGGTGATTCGAGGGAGCAAGGTACTGACCAATGGTGAGCATATCAATATCGTGTGCACGCATATCCTGCATTACTTCTAAGATCTCCTCATCGGTCTCGCCCAATCCAACCATCAAACCACTCTTGGTTGGTAACTGTGGGAAGCGCGCTTTGAAGTCTTTTAATAACTTCAATGAGTGTGCATAGTCTGACCCTGGTCTGGCTTGCTTATATAAGCGCGGTACGGTTTCAAGGTTATGGTTCATGACATCGGGCAAGCCCTGTGGATCGTTCGCAAATATATCCAAAGCTTTTTCAAGTCGGCCCCGAAAATCAGGCACTAACACCTCAACACGAGTGGAAGGTGAGAGCTCTTTGGTGCGACGAATGCAATCGACAAAATGCTGGGCGCCTCCATCACGCAAATCGTCACGATCGACGCTTGTAATCACCACATACGAAAGTTTGAGTGCGGCTATTGTCTTCGCGAGGTTCAGCGGTTCTTGTGCATCTAAGGGATCAGGTCTGCCATGACCGACATCACAAAACGGACACCGGCGGGTGCACTTATCGCCCATGATCATAAAGGTGGCAGTACCTTTACCAAAACATTCGCCAATATTGGGACAGCTCGCCTCTTCACATACGGTGACCAACTGGTTCTCACGCAGAATCTGTTTAATCTCACTAAAGCGTGAACTGCTTGATGCAGCTTTGACCCGAATCCAGTCGGGCTTTTTTAGGGTCTCGGCTAGAGGCACGATCTTGATCGGAATCCGTGCGGTCTTATCCGCCGATTTTTGTTTTTGCAGGGGATCGTATTCTTTTTTTAGATCGCTCATCAAACAGGTTCCAGTTGCAACTGCTGTTGTAGGTGATTCAGTAAAGTTCCTGCAACGGTATCAATATTCTCGTTGATTCCTAATGACTTAAGATCAATGCTTTGTAAGCCCTTATAGCCACAGGGGTGGATTGCTTTAAAGGGTGATAAATCCATATCAATATTCAGTGCTAAACCGTGGTAACTGCATTGTTTGGTAATTTTAAGCCCCAAGGCTGCAATCTTGGCGCCCCAAAGAGACGGTGATACCTGAGACTGTTCACTAAGATAAATACCAGGGGCACCGGGCTTGCGTTCCGTCATTACCTTGTAATCAACTAGAGTCTGGATAAGCGCTTCTTCAATGCGCCGAACCAGCTCTTTCACAAAGAGCTTCTTGCGTTTGAGATCCAATAACAAATAAATCACGATTTGGCCTGGCCCGTGATAAGTAATCTCACCGCCACGGTCAACTGCAACGAGTGGAATCGAATCAATCGGAGTATGTAAATTCGTTGGCTCTCCAGCCAAGCCCAAGGTAAAGACTGGGGGGTGTTGCAAAACCCACACCTCATCAACCGTTGTTGCAGAGCGATCCTGTGTAAACCGTTGCATAGCATCAAAAGCTTGCTGGTATTCCACCAAGCCCAAAAACCGAATTTGTACTGGGCTAGCCTGCATCGCAGCTCACTAGAGTACGACGCTCACCAAGGGATGCGTGGATAGGGTTCGGTAAATTTCATCGAGCTGCTCACGACTGGTTACATGCACTGTAATGGTTAGACCCAGGTAATTACCATCACGTGATGGCCGCTCTTCAATGCTTGTCTCCTGAAAATTAGGATCAAATTGCTTGGCGATATGAATTACTGCCGGCAAAAACTCGGGGGCTGCTTTACCCATTACCTTGATTGGAAAATCACACGGGTACTGAATCAAAGACTCCGCAGGAGTATTGGTGTTCATGATGATGTTCTCGGAAAGCCCAACCAGTTAGACAAAATGATATTGCGAATGCAATGTAACTTGCGATGAAAAAAATGATCGGCTCCTGGTACAACATGCACGGTTAATTCTTGAGGGCGAGTCCAATCGAATACCGCACTCAATGGAATGGTCTCATCATTTTCTCCATGAATCACAATCGTATCGGCGGGAACACGTTCGGCCAACTCCCATTTACCGGCTGCGCTACCCACCATCACAAAGCGCTCTACCGGTCGCCCAAGTTCAGCGAGTTTTTGAACCAAATGGGTGCCCACATAACTGCCAAAGGAGAAACCGGCTAGCGCCAAAGGTAATTGATTGACGTGGGGAATCCAGAGCTGCTCATTGGCATTTGGTAGGCTTTGCATCCAAGCTCCTGGGGTACGCATCCAATCGCTAATGCAAATCAGATCGTCGAGCTCGCCACGCCCCTCATCATGTACGCCTTCTGATAAACCAACCCCCCGAAAATTGGGTCTCACGCATACGTAATCCAACTGATTAAACGTTCTTGCTAAGGTCTGCACCACCTTGTTATCCATGGTGCCACCGAGCAGGGGGTGAGGGTGGGCAATCAAGGCTAATCCTCGAAGCTCAGTATGGGGATTTTGTTTGAGACTCTCTGGCAAATCAATCGAGAGCTGAATCTGGCCAACGGGGCCTGAGATCGTAATGGTTTGGGTCCGACTGTTCATGCGATGCCTAATCGTTCAATTAAATCATTAAACGTTCGACAGGTTTACCTTGCATCAAATGAGAGTCGATAATTTCTTCCACATCTTCGGTATCGATCATGGAGTACCACACACCCTGGGGATAAACCACCATGACAGGGCCATTCGCACAATGATCTAAACAGCCCGCTTTATTGACGCGTACCTTACCTGCGCCGTTGAGCCCTAACTCTTTGACCCGTTTTTTTGTGAAATCGAATAGGGCTTGGGCATTATGCCGAGCACAGCAATCATCGCCATTACTCCGCTCGTTTAAACAAAAGAATAGGTGGTATTGATAGCTCATCCTTGAAATTATATCGATGGATGACCCTTCTAGCCGAACTTAGTGAGTTGCGCGTCGGGCGTAATGTATCAGCCAAATGAATGCTACTGGCAACCATAGCCAAGATAGCCATTGCATTAAATCGTTGAGATGGGCTAAACGGCTGTGATTCCATCGCGGCAGACTAATGGTGAAGTAGGGGTTATCAGGAAAATAGTTCACCAAAATCATAAGAGCCACTAGGGCGCTGATACAGGCGATGAGGCGCATGCCGGTTGAAAAACGCATAAAAATACTAGCCAGAAGACTACTAAATACCATTCCCCAAATGGCACCCGCACTCAACCACACAAAGCCAAACTCCGAACCAAACTGTAAGGATGTAAAGAATGATTTGATCATGATCGTGATCACTAATAAACCTGCCAGTAAAGGTAACTTAGGAATATTGTTGCGTAGGGCCAAAGAAAAGAATAGGCAAACGCCAAACCAACTAAGGCCTGTCACTAAAGCCTCATAAATCGTATGATGCATTCCATCAAAACCCCAGCTTGCAACCGGATTGATACCAAGACCCAAAAAGCCCATTCCCAACCATGCGCTTTGGGGATAAATTTGTGCAAACGGGAACAAGATGAATAGGGCAACACTTAACCAACGTGTGCCAAACCAGTAATCAAAGCGCTTACGCAGTGCCGTTCCAGATAACCAGTGTGGGCCTAAGGGTTGAGCTAAAAGGGCACCGATCAGGGCACCCATTAGATTAGCGATCCAATCAATTTGTGTCGGAACTCGGGTGGGCAACCAACTTTGCGCACTCTCGATTGCACCCGATAGAAGGGCACTAAATACTAAGGTAATGGCAATTGCTCGAAATCTTTGCCAGCGAGGATAAAGCGCAAACACCAAAATAAAGCCTAAAGGAATGTACCCCAAAACGTTAATCGTTACATCAAATAAGGTGATGTATTTAGGTAAGGGACCAGACCACCACGCAAATGGATCCAAACCAAACTTCCAATCCACATTAAAAGGGTTTAAGCATCCATAGCCAATCAGCAAAACATAAATGATGGCTATTGCCCGAGCCAGCGGCATTGCCTGTAAAGGCCAATGAATACGCTGAGGTACTCTGGGCGCATCGGTACGTTCTTGAGTAAGGTCTTTTTTAGCTTTACCTGACATATGTACCCATTCTATCGAGACCTTTCTACAATAGACAAATGAACTGGAATTGCATTCTTGAGCGCATCGCCGAAACTGAATCAACCAACGATGATCTAATGGCGCGTTGGCGCGCTGGGGCGCTCATCGACCCCGTCTCCCGCTTAGCCAAACACCAAACCAAGGGCAAAGGGCGATCTGGCCGACATTGGTTTGCGGAACCCAATGTTTCCTTGTCGTTCTCACTCGCTTATCCGTTTAATCAGCCTCAACAATTTCTACATGGGCTAAGTCTTGTTTGCGGACTCGCGGTGATCCAGGGGATCTCCAAGAGTCTTGGGCTTGATGAAATGAGTCTGCGGCAAGATGGTCTCTCACTAAAGTGGCCCAATGACCTTCTGATCAAGGAACGAAAATTAGGCGGAATTCTGATTGAAGGGGGGAAACTTTCGGGCTCCAACCCAAATGAGCCAGTCTGGATGATTATTGGAATCGGCATGAACTTAAGCCATTCCAAATCCCTAGAAGATGCCGCGCAACTGCCCATTAGCGCACTCTCAGAACTTAATCACAAGAACATGCCGATGGAAGCTGATTTAGTTTGGCTCGCCATTCTCAATACCCTAGGTGACTATCTAGAGCTCTTTGCTAAAAATGGATTTGCACCTTTTCGCTCGCAATGGGATTTTTGGGATGCCTACCGCGATCAGCCAGTGAGCATTTCAGAGTCTGGGGTAGTTAAGCAAACAGGCATTGCACATGGTATTAATGAAGAGGGTGCACTTTTACTACAAGAACCTGGCAATACTGAGTTAACAGCGATCTATGCCGGAGATGTCTCTTTAAGAAAGCATCTATGAGCTCATTCTTACTGATTGATATTGGTAACTCGCGCCTTAAGTGGGCTAGCGTGGATAGCAAACGTAATCCCGTCGAGCGTGATAAAAAATTATGGAATCACTCCGGCGCCATTGATACGAAGTTACTAGGCTCAAAAGAGCACCGTGATGAACTGGCTCATTACATTCTCAATACCATTCCAACCCCAAGTGCGATAGGACTATGTAGTGTGGCGACAGAATCCGCAGTCCAACAGCTCAATGAGCTACTTCAGCCCTGGCAACACTGCCCACAGTTTCGTCTGCTCGGAGACTCATCATATCCATCTCTGCGCACCCAATACCAAAATACCCACACCCTGGGTGCTGATCGCTGGGCTGCATTAATTGCTGCACGAGAGCTATCCAATGACAACACCTTAGTAATTAGTGCCGGTACCGCAACAACCATTGATTTTTTGGGTGGCAATGGAATGCACTATGGTGGTTGGATTCTGCCGGGTCTGGGACTAATGCGTGAAGGCCTATTGCAACATACCGCCGGCCTCAATGTAGCGAGCCTTAATCAAGCAGCGACTGGCATTGGATTAGATACTGCCAGCGCAATTGATGAGGGATCGCGGTTAGCTCATCTGGGGGCGATTGCACAGGCAATGGATTTTGCTAAACAGCGACATCAAGCTGTTATTCGTGTATGGATCGTTGGTGGTCATGCTGCCACCTTATTTGATGGGCTGATTCACAATCAGATCCCCGCAGAAAAAATGCCGAGTTTGGTGCTCCGAGGACTCTGGGCTTGGCTCAATACCCAAGTCAAAACCAACTAAGAACGAATCTTGCCAAGCAGGTTCGTGGTGGAACGCTCATATATAAAAGGAATGGCATATGCTTTGCCTCCGCATGCTTTCACAACCTTGGTTTCCTGTAAAGACTCGATTGCATAGTCTCCGCCTTTGACATAAATATCTGGACGGATCCTACGAATCAACTCGACAGGGGTCTGCTCTGAAAACAGCACTACCAAATCAACGCTTTCAAGCGCCGCCAAGAGGGCCATTCGATCCTCTTGCCCATTAATCGGGCGATCAGTACCTTTTCCTAACATGCGCACCGATGCATCTGAATTAACCCCCACGACCAGACTATTGCCAAGCTGGCGGGCTTGTGCCAAGTAACTGACATGTCCCCGATGCAAAAGATCGAACACGCCATTTGTAAAAACCATGGGGCGAGCCAAAGACCTTAACTTTGCCTCTAAATCCCCGCTAGCGGCACATAGTTTTGCTTCAAAAGCAGGGGGCTTCAAGATTGGCTGCGTCATAGACCAAATTCTAGATGATTCCTACCTAAAACCCTGCCCGATCCTGAATTAAAGGGGTAATTTTCCCTAAAACACAAAAGAAGGCGGAAGACGGTAGACTTCAAGGTTTCTGGCTTAAAAGTGAGGATTCTTGATGAAATGGTTAATCATGATTTTCCTGTTTGGTGTAACGACCATACTAAATTCGAATGATGCCCAGGCCAACCCGTCGGCCAATCAGTGTAGCCCTGCACTTTCGTATACCTTTCCAAGGCTACAGGATGAAGCCCCACAAAATCTTTGCCAATACCAAGGCAAGGTTGTCATGGTGGTGAATACGGCTAGTTTTTGTGGTTTCACCAGTCAGTATGAGTCGCTTGAAAAAATTTATGCGCGCTATAAAGATCGTGGCTTTGTGATTTTAGGCTTCCCATCGGATGATTTTGGACAACAGGAGCCCGGATCGAATAAAGAAATCGCGGAGTTTTGTAAAAATACCTACGATGTAAAATTCCCAATGTTTGCTAAAAGCTCGGTTAGTGGCAAAGAGGCGAATCCTCTATTTAAGATGTTGATTGCCAAAACGGGTACCACACCGAAGTGGAATTTTTACAAGTACCTGATTGATCGTGACGGTAATATTGTTGATTCCTTTAATAGCCTAACGAAACCCGATAGCAAATCGATTACCTCTGAAATTGAAAAACTACTAAAGTCTAAAGCCTCGTGAACACCCCTTCCCATTCCATGCCCCACAAGAAAGTTGCGATTGTTGGCGCCGGCATCTCTGGCTTAGGCTGCGCATATGCATTACAGAAAAATGCAGGGGTTCATGTCACGTTATTTGAGGAAGCGTCGCATATTGGTGGACATAGCAACACCGTTGATATTGAGGTTCCGGACCGCAATGGTGTAATCAAGTGCGCCGTGGATACTGGGTTTTTAGTCTTTAACCGAAAAACCTATCCCCGCTTAACGCGTTTATTCGAGGAATTGCAGGTTCCAATTGCCTTATCGGAAATGACCTTCTCGGTTTCTATTGATCACTCCCTAGAATGGTCGGGCGACAACCTTAATACTTTATTTGGGCAACGAAAGAACCTACTCCGCCCAGCATTTTGGAGAATGGTTGCCGATATCCTACGTTTTAATCGCTTAGCAACTGCGCTAGCAACGAAACAGGTAAGCGCTGGACATAGCGCCGATCCCAAGCAGTTGCAATCGATCGCCTCATTTCTCGATGAACATGGATTTAGTCAATCGTTTCGGGAGTGGTATTTTTTACCCATGATTGGTGCGATCTGGTCATGCCCCACCCAACAGATGCTAGAGTTTCCGATCGAAACCATGGTGCGGTTTTGTCATAACCATGGGCTCTTGCAGGTCAATAATCGTCCACAGTGGCTAACCGTGAAGGGAGGATCGAAAGAGTATGTGGCAAGACTAATCAAGGCCATGCATCCAGAGCGATTTAAGTTCATTCGTGAGTCGGTCAAAAAAGTGAATGTGCCAGATGCACAAAGCCCAGATAAGCGTGTTGAATTGATTAGTTCTCAAGGGATTCATTATTTTGACGAAGTCATCATGGCTTGCCATAGCGATGAAAGCCTAAAGCTACTCCATGGAATTGATGAATTTGATCGCTCGCTCTTAGCCGCCATACCCTATCAAGCAAATCGTGCAGTCTTGCACCGTGATGCCAGCCTTTTACCTCAGACCAAGCGCTGCTGGGCGGCTTGGAACTATAAAACCACTTACACCAAAAATCAGATCCAATCGGTTAGCGTGGACTATCTCATCAATAAGCTACAACCCCTCCCAGCCGCATTGCATGAAGATCCGATTATTGTGAGCCTTAACCCTCTGGTTGAACCAAAACCTGAGTTGGTCTTTAAAGAGATTTCCTATTCACATCCCATTTTTGATGCCAAAGCGATTTCGGCACAGAAGAATCTTTCATTAATTCAAGGGAAGGCGGGAATTTGGTTCTGTGGCGCATGGACAGGATACGGCTTTCATGAAGATGGTCTTCGCTCGGGAGAATTAGTGGCGGCCGATCTGGTTGCCTCGCTCCATGCCCCGCTCAAGCGTCCGCCCTTGCAATCGGCAAACTGAGATAAAGCATTAGCATTGCGATCGATGGCGCATCCACTAATTAATTTTGGTCAAGTCAAGCACAGCCGCTTAAGGCCGGTAAGCAATCGCTTTAGTTACGGAGTCTTCACACTAAAGATCCCGATGCGAGAGCGTAATCGCAACCCCAATCTTCTCAAGCAATATGGCATGGGGGATAACCAGTGGGCCTTTTACTCGTTTTACGATCGTGATCATGGCCACGGCATGGAAAATTCCCTGAGCTGGGCAGAGTCTCTTTTTGCGCAAGAGGGCATTTCAATCCCTGATGGAGAAATTTGGCTACAAACATTTCCAAGGGTACTAGGTTATGTATTTAATCCCGTCAGCTTTTGGATCTACACGGATGCGCATCAAGCAGTACGAGCGATCTTAGCTGAAGTGAATAACACTTTTGGTGAGCGGCACTGTTACCTGCTTCACAAAAAAGATTGCGATGAGATTTTTTCAGGTGAAACACTGATTAGTCATAAAATTTTTCATGTATCGCCATTTTGTGATGTCTCTGGCGAGTATCGGTTTCGGTTTCTTTTTTCCAAAGACAGTCAACGCAAAATGGATTCGGTCTGTCGCATTGAGCTTTACACCGATCATCAGCCACTGATCTACACCAGCATTAGCGGTCAAGATTTTCCCCTATCACGCTCTGCTTTAAGCCGTGCGAAGCTGCGCTACCCGATGATGACCTTTGGCGTGATTGCGCGCATTCATTGGCAAGCCCTCAAACTTTGGCTAAAGGGGGTACCATTTCACTCAAAACCAACGCCTCCCAGAATTGAAGTGAGTTCATGATTCGACCCGGACAATCCCTGCTCCACAAATTATCGGTATCGCGCACTGAAAAATTACCGGCGGATGGAAAACTAAGCCTCGCCGCCCGAACCATTGAGCGCCTCTTAAAACAATTATCCATCGGTCACTTGGTGATGACTTTTCCAAATGGCGAGCAGCGTGAATTTGGAAATCGAGCCGATTCCTTACATGCTGAGATTCGGTTCCATCGCTGGTCTACATTCCAAGATATTTTGCGACATGGTGATATTGGATTTGCTGAAGGGTATATCCGCGGGGATTGGGATAGCCCCCATCTTGAGAAGTTACTCGACCTCGCCGTTAAGAATCGCAATATTCTTGAGCGTGCCATTTACGGGAATTGGTTCGGGTCACTAGTGTATCGATTTCGCCATTTTCTAAACCGAAACAATAAGGCGGGTAGCAAAAAAAATATTCATGCGCACTACGATCTTGGTAATGCGTTTTATCGACTGTGGCTTGATCCCAGCATGACCTACTCAAGCGCCTGGTTTCAGGCTGATTCCAATGCAAGCTTGGAGCTCGCACAACGAGCAAAATATCGCAACATCCTAAACTCTCTGGCACTTCAACCCAATAGCAAGATTCTGGAGATCGGTTGTGGGTGGGGTGGATTTATGGAAGAGGCAGCCCTTGCCGGTCACCGGGTTACAGGACTCACCCTCTCGACTGAACAGCAGTCATTTGCAATGGATCGCATCAATCGACAGTCGCCCAATCGCCATGAAGTACGACTTCAAGACTATCGGGATTGCAAGGATCAGTTTGATGGGATTGCCTCCATTGAAATGTTTGAAGCGGTTGGCGAGCAATATTGGCCGATGTATTTTGAAACCATTGCTCGCTGCCTGAAACAAAATGGCAAAGCATGCATTCAAACGATTGTGATTGCTGAAAATCTGTTTGACCGCTATCGTAAAAGCACGGACTTTATCCAGCAGTATATTTTTCCGGGGGGGATGCTGCCCTCCCGAGAAGCATTTAAACACTATGTACAACAGGCGGGGCTACAGATCGAATGTGAATTCGCCTTTGGGCATGACTATGCCAAAACACTTTGTATTTGGTATGAGCACTTTAATCAAAAAATTCCTGAAATCCGAGAACTCGGGTTTGATGAGCCTTTCATTCGGTTATGGAACTTTTATCTCATGTATTGCGCAGCTGGCTTTAAAGAACAAAATATTGATGTCGTTCAATTTACGCTCAGCCACCAACCGAAATAGGTCAGGTAATGAAACAACCGGCGATTACTAACTACCAACAACAACGCGTATGGGTGATTGGAGCATCAAGTGGCATTGGTGAGGCTTGCGTCAAGGCCCTTTTTCAAAAAGGTGCACGAGTTGCACTATCTAGTCGTCGCATCGAACGCCTTGAGGCAATTGCGCAGACTCATCCAAAGGACGATTATCTAGTCCTACCTGTTGATGTGATGCGTGAGGCTGATATTCAAGAGGCATATCAGAAGATTGAGAAGGAATGGGGCGGCATTGATTTGCTGCTTTTTGTATCCGGTATTTATATTCCAATGCGAGCAGATACCTTCAATATGGCCGACGCTGAGAAAACTGTCGATTCGAATCTCTTGGGCCCGATGCGCGCAGTTGGTGCTGTATTACCGGCAATGCTTGCCCGCGGTAGCGGACATATTGCCATTGTCGGTAGTGTTGCAGGCTATAGTGGTTTACCCAAGGCCTTGGCTTACGGGCCGACAAAGGCGGCCATGATTAATTTCTGCGAAACCTTGTTTTATGATCTGCAGCCCAAGGGTATCGGGGTTCATATGATTTCTCCAGGCTTTGTGGAAACCGAGGCAACTGCTCAAAATGATTTTGAAATGCCGGCCCTCATCTCCGCGCAGACCGCTGCTAATGAAATCCTAGATGGAATTGCACATGGAGAATTTGATATTCATTTCCCTAAACGCTTTTCAGGCTTTTTAAAGTTCTTACGGATCTTGCCCTACCCAATCTATTTTTGGATATTGCGTAAGTTTGTGAAGATCTAAATCTATTTGTAGCCGTCTTTGCGGACTTTATTCACTAAGAAATCCATCACCTGAATCGACTTCGCGCGCGATCCAGCAATCGATGGCGATGTGATGTATTTCCCCTGAATCGCCACGGTTGGCACACCATCAATTCGGTAGGCATTCCCTAACTGATTAGCAGCCCGGGCTTTTGAAAGAACGGCAAACGAGCGATAGGCCGCCAAGAATGCATTGCGATCAACGCCTTGAGCGGCGACCCAATCGGCAATCTCGTTTTCATTCAGGAGTCGCTTGTTTTCACGATGCATGGCAAACATCACTTTGTCATTAAGCGCTTCGCCTTTTCCTAAAGACTCCAGGGCATAAAACAATAAGCTGTGAGGCATGAGTTCATCTCGGAAGGCAATGGGCACTTTCTTAAATACGACATCTTTATTCTGACGCTTTAACCAAGCCTTTAGATCGGGCTCAAACTCAAAGCAATGGGGGCAACCATACCAAAAGAATTCAATCACCTCGACCTTGCCTTTGACATCGATTGGCTGGGCAATCGGTAAAACGCGGTAATCAAAACCTTCTTCAACCTTAATCGGGGCTTGTGCAAGCACGAATGATTGCAGGCCAAATAAGGCCAAGATCAGGATAAGGGTTTTGAATAACGATTTCATGATCGATTTACACGAATAACGGTGGGTTTAATTCCAAGAATGGTTAATTTACTGCGAACCGAGGTAGTATCTTCAATACTGCCAAATGGGCCGATTCGAACTCGCCAAACTGAGTTTCCATCAACCGCACTTTCACTCAGTTGCGCCTGAATGCCCTGCATCGCTAAATTTGCCTTTTGTGCATCGGCTTCGGTGCGCTGATTAAATACTCCGGTCTGAACATAAAACAAGGTATCCGCTTTGGGCTCAGGCTTCGCTTCGGGGGTCTTACCCGCTGCAATATCTGCAATTGGATCGCGCGCAGGATCGGCTCCACCAATACCGGGAACCTTGGTCTGCAGTGGCTTATTGAGATCAAGCTGAGGTGGAGCAACTGCAGTTTCTTCCTCGGTTTCATTGTCTGATTTTGGTGGAAGAGGCTTCATAAAAGCGGGGGCGCTTGGGGCTCGAACCCCTGGCTTTTCTTGCGGCTGCGATTTCATTAAATACCACGCCACAATGAGTGCTAAACCAACCCCAACAAAAACACCGATCAGAACACCCATGATCATTCCGCCCGACTCGGGTGAGCCCAGCAGTTGGGTCGCATCTCGCTTTTCTAGTGCGTCAGATGATTTAATGTCAGCCATGTCCTCTATCTTAACCCTTGCTCAAAAATGCGAGCAAGCAGACGAAATTACATCTTTTGTGGGGCACTAACCCCTAAGATTTTTAGGCCATTTTCCAAGACTTGCCGTGTAGCCGCCAACAAGGCTAAGCGTGCCAATTTAAGTTGCTCGTCGTCCACTAAGACGCGGTCTGCGTTATAGAAGGTATGAAAATCCCCGGCGAGTTCGCGCAGATAGAAGGCAACGGCATGAGGGGCCAAATCGTGCGCGGCATTAGCCAATATCTCTGGATACTCCGACAACCGCCGCAGTAAGTGATCAGCCGCCTTACTGTCCAGCAGACTCAAATTGGCATGCTCTAAGGCCCTAGACTCCCCACCCCATTGCTGGAGAATCGAACAAATCCGTGCATGGGCATATTGCACATAAAAGACGGGGTTCTCATCATTCTGTTGCAAAGCTAAATTCACATCGAATACAAACTCGGTATCTGCTTTACGCGAGATCAAGAAAAAGCGAACCGCATCACGCCCTCGCTGCAGCGCCAAATTACGCTCATCACCGGTCATTTGTGGGTGAATGCCACCAGACCATTCAACTAAATCTCGCAGCGTGACATACGAGCCAACGCGTTTGGAGAGCTTGACCTCTTCACCATCGCGAATGACTGTAACCATCTTATGCAACACATAGTCGGGATAGGTGATCGGAATCGGCCAGTCCCGTTTTTGTGCCACCCCCTGTATTCCAGACCGTACCCGCGCAATCGTGCCATGATGGTCACTACCCTGAACATTAATCACTTTTTCAAAACCGCGACTCCATTTATTGATGTGATATGCCACATCCGGAACAAAATAGGTATAGGTGCCATCGGACTTGCGCATCACACGGTCTTTATCGTCACCATCTAACGTAGTTTTTAGCCACAAAGCGCCATCTGCCTCATAGGTCTTATCAACCGCCCGTAGATCCCCAATCACTTGCTCAACGCTTCCATCGGTATATAAAGAGGATTCCAAATAAAATTGGTCAAATTGCACGCCAAAGGTTTTTAGATCAATGTCTTGCTCTTTGCGCAAATAGGCGACTGCATATTGACGGATTTGCTCTAGGTCAGACTGATCATAGCCAGCACCTTGGTAGGACTCAGCAATCTCAGCAATATATTCACCGTTATAGGCCTCCTTAGGCCAGTTGGGGCTTTTGGGATTTAAACCCTGTAAACGTGCCTGTACCGATAGCGCAAGATTATGAATCTGAACACCGGCATCGTTGTAATAGAACTCCCGATGCACATTGGTATCTTGGCTGTCTAGAAGATTGGCTAAGGCATCACCGAGAGCTGCCTGACGCCCGTGTCCAACATGCAAGGGTCCAGTGGGATTGGCAGATACAAATTCAATCATGGCCCGCTTAGGTACGCTCGGGTCTGGCGTACCCATGTTATCCCGTCGCCCAAAACGCGCGCCCTCACGCAATACAAGCCCTACTACCGTAGACTTGGCCGCAAGACTCAAACGGAAGTTAATGAACCCAGGCCCAGCAATTTCGGCGCTTGCAATTAGTTGTCCGTAGTCTGGAAATTGATTTAATTGGCCAAGAATGGCCTGTGCTAACTCGCGTGGATTGGACTTCCATGCCTTCGAAATTTGCAAGGCAATATTGCACGCAACATCACCATGGTCAGCAACTTTAGGTCGCTCTAAATGCGGAATCGGAAAATCACCAGCTGCAAGTCCACGCTCTTGCGCTAAGGCATTCAAAGCATTGGTGATGCATTGCGTGAGCTGAGTTTTTTGGCTGGACAACATAGAAATGAAAGTTTATCAGTGATGGTAAGCTTGAAGCATGATTCATCAATTTCAGACCAAAAATGCAGCCCCAGTCATTATGCTAGATGATCTGACGTATCGGATTTTTAATGCCATTGGCCGCCCATTCGAGAATCAGGGTATTTTTCTACCAGAACAAATTCCGGGATACATCGAACGACTACAGGCCGCCATTGATACTAAACAAAATAACGCATCCAGTTCAGGTACTAGCGATGACGAGGATCAATCGACCGATTCTGACCCCTTGGGGCGAAGGGCTTACCCGTTTCTTGAACTACTGCGTCAGGCGCTAAAAGACCAGGAGCCAGTAGTCTGGGGTGTGTAGACGACTAATCCAAAGAACTGGCTAGCGAACGCTTGATATGATCAAGCGATTGACCGCTTCGCTTAGCTAAATCCTCCGCCTGATCCATCCCGATCTTTCCGACATTGAAGTATTGCGCATTCGGATGGGCCAGATAGAAGCCACTCACACTCGATGCAGGATTCATGGCCAATGACTCTGTGAGACTCATGCCAATTTCGTCTGCTTTTAAGGCGGCAAACATGGCTTGCTTGACATCATGCTGGGGGCAGGCTGGATAGCCAGGAGCCGGACGAATCCCTTGATATTTTTCATCGATTAAATCATCTGTAGTCAGTTGCTCATTAGCTACATACCCCCAAAGATCAGTTCGGATCCGCCAATGCATGAGCTCCGCAAATGCCTCCGCTAAACGATCGGCCAGCGCTTTGAGCATGATGGCGCTGTAGTCATCGTGTTTAGCCATAAATTGAGCGACTTTTTCGTCAACCCCATGACCCGTAGTCACCGCAAAGCAACCTGCGTAATCGCGCACACCACTGGCTTTACTAGCGACATAATCTGCTAAACACCGGTTGGGGCGTATCACACCATCGACGATGGGGCGCTCGGCTTGCTGTCTTAAGTTATGCCATACAAGAAATGGTTGCGAGCGTTCCTCATCGGCATAAAACAAAATATCGTCACCATCACTATGGGCAGGGAAAAGACCAATAATCGCATCAGCCTGGAGCCATTGGCCTTTAATGAGTTTTTCCAACATGGCTTGCGCATCCTGGTAGACGCGGCGAGCCTCAACCCCCACAACCTCATCATCCAAAATAGCAGGGAATTTACCTGCAAGGTCCCAGGTCTGAAAAAATGGAGTCCAGTCGATAAACTTGGCAATCTCAGCTAATGAGTAATTTTTAAAGACCCGTCGGCCAATAAATTTTGGCTTAACAGGTTGACTATTCGTCCAGTCAATTGACTCACGATTGGCACGAGCAGCCTCTAGGCTAATTAATGGGGTGCTCTTTCGATTCGCATGCTGATGACGAATGCGCTCATAATCGGTCAGCAACTCCTGCACAAACTTTTTCGCACCCTCATCTGAAAGCAAACTTGAAGCAACGGAAACTGAGCGCGATGCGTCGGGGACATAAACCACTGGGCCCTCATAATGTGGAGCAATCTTAACGGCCGTATGAACACGTGAAGTGGTTGCGCCACCAATCAGTAATGGGGTTTTTTTCTCCCTGAAATACGCATCCCGCTGCATTTCTTGGGCAACATAGGTCATCTCTTCCAAAGAGGGTGTAATTAGTCCAGATAGGCCAACGATATCGGCATTTTCCTCCTTCGCCTTCTTTAAAATTTGATCGCAGGGAACCATTACCCCCATATTGACCACTTCAAAGTTATTACATTGCAAGACAACGGTTACGATGTTCTTTCCAATATCATGCACATCGCCTTTGACCGTTGCAATCACGATTTTGCCCTTGGCTTTACTCTCCCCGCCAGCCGCAACCAATTGCTTCTTTTCTTCCTCGATATAGGGAATTAGATGGGCCACAGCCTGCTTCATCACCCGTGCACTCTTGACCACTTGAGGCAAAAACATTTTGCCAGCACCAAACAAATCGCCGACCACATTCATTCCATCCATGAGGGGCCCCTCAATCACTTCAATGGGCCTTCCGCCTGAACCCATAATTTCAGCACGCAGTTCCTCGGTATCGTCCACAATGAAATTGGTAATGCCATGGACAAGTGCATGGGTTAAGCGCTCGCGCACGGGCGCCTCGCGCCACACCAAATTTTCTTCTTGCTTGATGCCCCCGCCTTTGTATTGATCCGCGATCGCGAGTAAACGCTCCGTCGGCGTTTGGCCGTCTTTCTCCACAAAGCGGTTTAGGACCACATCTTCAACACGCTCTCGCAGCTCAGGGTCTAAGTCAGCATATACGCCAAGTTGACCGGCATTCACAATTCCCATATCCATACCTGCTTGGATGGCATGGTACAAAAAGACCGTATGAATCGCTTCACGAACCCGATCGTTGCCCCGGAAGGAGAAGCTCACATTCGACACACCACCGCTTACTTTGGCGGCTGGTAAGTGTTCTTTAATCCAACGGGTAGCATCGATAAAGTCCACCGCATAGTTATCATGCTCTTCGATCCCCGTAGCAATCGCAAAAATATTGGGATCAAAAATAATATCTTCAGGCGGAAAGTCCAGCTCATTCACCAAGATCGTGTATGAACGTTGGCATATTTCTATTTTTCGTTGATACGTATCGGCCTGGCCTTTTTCATCAAATGCCATCACCACGGTGGCTGCTCCGTAGCGTTTAATCAATTTTGCCTGCTGCCTAAATTGCTCCTCACCCTCTTTCAACGAAATTGAGTTAACGATCGGCTTCCCTTGGATGCATTTCAGTCCCGCCTCAATGACAGTCCACTTGGACGAATCAATCATGATGGGCACTCGAGCGATATCGGGTTCGGAAGCTATCAGATTTAGAAAACGCACCATCGCCGCTTCTGAATCGAGCATGGCTTCGTCCATATTGATATCAATCATTTGGGCGCCATTCTCAACCTGCTGACGAGCAACCGCGAGCGCTTCGTCAAATTGATTATTCAAAATCATGCGGGAGAACGCTTTTGAACCGGTCACATTAGTGCGCTCACCAATATTCACAAAGCCAATTTGGGGCGAAATATTACAAGGCTCTAGCCCAGATAAGCGCATGGGCTGCATCGTTGCTTTGCTCATGCCACTTCCTCGGTCCGGTCACTATGAAAAGGCCTAGGCTTTCTTTTAATCATCGCTTTTGCAATTTGACGAATATGGTCCGGGGTTGTTCCACAACACCCACCGACCAGATTGACTAACCCATCACGAGCAAATTCATCGACAAGTCCCGAGGTCACTTCGGGGGTTTCATCAAAACCGGTATCACTCATTGGATTTGGTAAGCCAGCATTCGGGTAACATGAGACCGCTGTATCGCAAACACGTGCCAATTCAGCAATATAGGGTCGCATTAATGCTGCGCCAAGAGCGCAATTTAATCCGAACGTGAGAGGCTTAATATGGCGCAAACTATTCCAAAATGCTTCGACCGTTTGACCCGAAAGAATTCGGCCTGAGGCATCAGTGACCGTTCCTGAGATCATGACCGGTAAGCGCTCACCGGATTCTTCAAAAAACTCATCGATTGCAAATAATGCGGCTTTGGCATTCAACGTATCAAAAATGGTTTCTACCAAGAGTAAGTCGACGCCACCCTCAAATAGTCCTTCAACTTGTTCGCGGTAAGCAGCACGCAAACTATCAAAATTAACATTGCGAGCGCCTGGATCATTCACATCTGGCGAAATGCTCGCAGTCTTTGGAGTCGGTCCAATGGCACCAGCTACGAAACGGGGCTTGTCGGCTGTTGAGTATTCGTTGCAGGCTTGACGTGCGAGCTTCGCTGCCTGCACATTCATCTCGCGCGCCAACTCTGGCATTTTGTAATCCTCTTGTGCAATCGAAGTGGCGCCAAAAGTATTAGTTTCAATCAAATCAGCACCCGCCTCAAGGTATTGACGATGAATATCCAAGATGGCTTCTGGTTGAGTAAGCACCAGTAACTCATTGTTGCCTTTGAGATCAATCGGATGATTGGCAAAGCGCTGAGTGGTTTTTAAACCCCGATAATCCTCTTCCGTAAATTTTTTCTGCTGAATCATGGTCCCCATCGCCCCATCCAGAATTAAGATTCGTTCTCTTAATAAGGCAGGAAGAATGGCGCCTCGGGTATAAGACAAAGCAGGCTTAGATTGACTTCCTTGGGATTGCATTGGCGCAGAACTCGTATTAATCTTCATTGACCCATCATTTTATCGATAATGGGATTATTTAGCCCGCGAGGAGAGAATATGTTTGGCGCAATACCTGACTTTAACCAAAGCCTAGAAATGTTCAAAACGATGTGGGGTCAGAATGCGAGTGGGGGCCCCGGAGCCTCTTTTATGCCAGACATGAGTGGTGGCATGTCAGGCTTTAATGGCGCAATGCCAACCTTTGACATTGAGGAATTGGATAAGCGTATCAAAGATCTCAAAAGCGTTGAGTCTTGGCTGAGCATGAACCTCAATGTTCTAAAGTCAACCATTCAGACCCTTGAGGTGCAGCGTGCTACCCTCATGGCGATCAAATCCTTTGGTGAGGCGATGGCCAATCCCCCCAGTCCATCGGGCACCGAAGGTTCCTCAGAATCTAAGTCGAGAGAGCGCAAAACCGCCAAATCCCGTCCGCGCTCAAAGAGCGCTGCAAGATCTTCTGGTGCCACAGATAGTTCAAGTGAGCAATAGCTTCGCCCATGGCAAAGCTGAGCTGATGGTTATCAAGCGGGCGCCGAAATAAAACTGGAATAATCTCATAGGCAGTTCGCGGCTCTTGACAGGCGAACACGGTCTCGCTCAACCGGGCCCGATGATGTTCATGCAATTGCTCAATCCGCTCATGTAACCCCTGAAATGGTTTGCCATGCGATGGCAAAACGAAGGTATCGGCAGGTAATGAGCGCCAACGATCGATTGATCGTAAATAGAGATCTAAAGGGTTTGCATCGGGATCGGCATCATAGACACTGACATTGGTCGAGATGCGGGGCAAGACCATATCACCTGAGATAAAGATTCCTAAGGATGCGCAATAGAGCGTGGCATGTTCAGGTGCATGCCCATAGCCCATCGATACGACCCAATCACGCTCACCGATTTGAATATGGTCACCATCCATAATGCGGCGATACCGTTTGGGCACTTCGGGCACTAAGCGACTGTAATAGTCAGCACGACTACGAATACGCTCGAGATCTTCAGCATGCTGCAAGCCATGGCGCGCATAGTGATCAGCCGTTCCACCATTACCTGGCGTAGAACCAATCGCAGCGCCGCCCTCCTTGCTGCTTAACCATTGAGCCATCAGAAAGTCACTCATCGAGATCCATAACCCGACCTTCCAGCGCTCACACAAGTAATGAGCAAGGCCAATATGATCTGGATGCATATGGGTAACCAACACCCGCAAAATAGGTAGCCCTTGGAGATGATTGGCAAAGATGGATTCCCAGCACGACTTCGTAAGGTCGCTCGTAATTCCACAGTCAATAATGGTCCAACCCTCTTGGCCATCCAATTGATCCCGTAAGAGCCACAAATTAATGTGATCAAGGGCAAATGGCAGGGGCATTCGTATCCAATAGACTCCGGGAGCAACTTCCAGCGTTTCTCCCTGTGCTACTAGGGTCTCCCCATATGGATAGACCAATTGCTTTGTTGCATGATTATTGCCTGTGGGGCCTGGCTGGGTCATCTTTGAATCCTAATTAATTGCTAGATACACTCTTAGTATGAACAATCCGTTTCCAAAACTATTATCCTCGCAAGTCGCTTTTGATATGGCCCAAACCCTGCTTCAGGGGTTCATGCGCCATTACAGTATTTTTAGAGACGCTGGCCGCTTAGCCAAAGCAGCATTTGAGAACCAAGATTGGCATGGTATTCGCCAACTATTACGTGATCGGATCACTTTTTATGACCAACGGGTCATTGAAACAGCCCACCATCTGGAGGTAGAGTTTGATGCCCCTGCCTTGTCCGATGAAATTTGGCAACAGGTGAAATTGCATTACATCGGACTTCTATCCAATCTTCATCAACCAGAATTAGCGGAAACGTTTTTTAACTCGGTCACCACACGGATTCTTGCAAGCAGGTATTTCAATAACAAATTTATTTTTGTCCGCCCCACGATATCAACCGAATACTTAGAAAACGATGAGGCGCCCTCAAAGCCGTCCTACCGGGCATACTACCCAGGCGATGTTCAAGGTCTTCAACCGGTCCTAAAAAGTTTGATTACCAGTTTTGACCTTCAGAACTCCTTTGAAAATTTAGATCGTGACCTTGACCTAACGACCAAACTTATCAAGCAGTCTCTGTCGGACACAACGAGCTCTACAGATTTTCAGATTCACACCTTAAGCACATTATTTTTTCGTAATAAGACTGCCTACATTATGGGGCGCATTATTAATGGAGAAAAGATTTCTCCCCTGGTGCTGGCTCTGATGCATAACCCAAAAGGTGAATTGGTTATTGATGGCATCTTACTCTCGGAAGTCGATCTGCGTCTCATTTTTAGTTTTACACATAGTTACTTTTTAGTTGATATGGAGGTCCCATCGGCTTATGTCACATTTATGCGAAGTCTCTTACCGCATAAACCCCGGGCTGAACTCTACAATATGATTGGACTGCAAAAACACGGTAAGAACCTGTTTTACCGAGACTTTCAGCATCACCTGATGCATTCCACCGATCAATTTCGAATCGCCCCCGGAATTCGGGGCCTAGTAATGCTGGTGTTTGATCTACCGAGCTATCCCTATGTATTTAAGCTCATTAAGGATTATTTTCCGCCACCCAAAGAAACCTCGCGCGATCAAATTATGGCGAAATACCAATTGGTTAAGCAGCATGATCGGGTTGGACGAATGGCTGACTCTCTAGAATTCTCCAATGTTGCCTTTCCGTTAAATCGGTTTACCCCCGAATTACTAGCCGAGCTTGAAGAGCACTGTACATCATTGCTTGAGTTCAGCGGTGGCGAAGGCCCTGATGCCGAATTAGTCATCAAACATCTTTATATCGAACGGCGCATGACCCCTCTCAATATTCGCCTTCAAGAGGGCTCGCCCGCTGAGGTTGAGGATGGCGTGATTCAGTACGGCGAAGCAATAAAAAATCTCATCGCGGCCAATATTTTTCCAGGCGACTTGCTTTATAAAAACTTTGGGGTCACGCGCTATGGACGAGTCGCCTTTTACGACTACGATGAAATTGAATACTTAACCGATTGCGAAATCCGAGAAGTTCCTGCGCCACGCAATGAGGATGATGAAATGGCAAGCGAGCCCTGGTATCGCATTGGCCCTAAAGATATTTTTCCAGAGACTTACAAAACATTTTTGCTCGGCAACGATCAAATCCGTGATCTGTTACTCAAGCACCATGCTGATTTATTTCAACCTGCAATGTGGCAATCGTATAAGAATCGTTTACTCGCAGGCGAAATTCCTGATTTCATTGAGTATGATCAGTCGTTACGGCTTAGAAATATTTTCCCGGATAACTTCTGATGATTCGAAACTTAGATGGCAGCATTGGCTCGCCATGCGTCAACTGGTGTGCAATGAATCCAAGATCAAACTACTGCTATGGCTGCTTTCGAAGCATCGAAGAAATTGCAAATTGGTCTGTCTTGAGTGAGGCAGAAAAAGAGGCAGTTTGGTTGGCGCTCACCTTACGACAGGCAAGTGCCAACTCTAGCGATTAACGTCCACAATCACCCGACCACGAACCTTGCCGTTCATCAAATCTTCAGCATATTGAATACTCTCACCCAAGGCAATTTCCTTAGCAATCGTCATTAATTGCTCAGGTTTACACAAGGATGCGAGTTGGGCCCAAGCCTCAATACGTTTTTGCTTGGGCTGAGTAACGCTATTGATCCCATAGAGGGTAATGCCCCGCAAGATGAATGGGGCAACCGTAGCCGGAAAATCCATTCCCTGCGCTAGACCGCAGGCGGCAACTGCACCATTGGCTTTAGTTGCAGCACATGCATTGGCTAAGGTATGACTTCCCACTGAATCAACTACTCCTGCCCAGCGCTCCTTCGCCAAGGGTTTACCTGGCTGAGATAAGGAGGCACGATCAATCACTTCGGATGCGCCAAGTGCTTTCAAATAATCTGCTTCCTCAGGGCGACCACTACTGGCGACAACGGTGTAGCCCAATTGATGTAAAAGACTAATTGCAAAACTCCCTACTCCGCCAGCTGCACCGGTCACCAAGATTTCACCATCAGCAGGCTTCAGGCCATGTTTTTCAAGTGCCATAATGCATAGCATCGCGGTGTAACCGGCTGTACCAATGGCTAAGGATTGTTTGGATGTAAACGCCTTAGGCAATGGAATGAGCCATTCGGACTTTACGCTTGCCAATTGGGCCAAGCCCCCCCAGTGAGACTCCCCCACACCCCAACCGTTTAATACAACCAGGTCACCAACTTTAAACTCAGGATTCTTGCTTTCAATCACCTCGCCGGTTAAGTCAATTCCGGGAATCATGGGAAATTGCCGAACGATTGGGCCCTTACCTGTAATTGCCAAGCCATCCTTGTAATTTAAGGTGGAGTAATGCACCTTAATACGGACATCCCCCTCTGGAAGGACGCTCTCATCAATATCACTTAATTGAGCGCGATAACCTTGTTCGTCTTTATTAATTAAAATGGCTTTAAACATAGAGGATTCCAAAATAGATTAAATATTGAATGCGTGTAGTTTATTAAAACCGTTTATCCTACTGTTCCAGGATCGATTATGGGGCTTTTCATGAAACGTATTGTATTAATAGTTGCGACCCCCCTTGTTTTAAGTGCGTGCGCTTCGACCGAGCTAACGATGTCTCTCGGCAATATGCGCCTCATTAACTCGAGCGCCGATCCTCAGCAAGTAATGGATTTTGCAAATAAAGTCTGTAAAGATGACTTTTATATGGGTGCCAGTTTTATTTCCAAGGCAGGCAAAGATTATCGGTTTAAATGTGTCAGAGCCGATGAAAATGAAGCCCTGGCTCCTATTCCCACTACCAAAATCAATCCAGCCAAGTAAAGTTTTTTCATTGCAAACTCAATTCTCATCCCTCGAGTTAAGACAAGCGTTTTCTAGCTTTCCAACTGGTGTCACGGTAATCACGGGGCTTAATTCTGAAAAAAAACCGGTCGGCATCACCGTAAGCTCATTCAATACCGTATCCCTATCGCCCCCCCTCATTTTATGGAGCATTGGCAAACAATCTGACCTGAAAGATTGTTTTGGTGTTGGACGACGACAGCTGATTCATGTCTTAGAAGCCAATCAAAAGAATCTGGCTCTCATTTTTGCCAAGCTGATCAAGAAAAATATTCTTGAACTAAATCACAGTATCAATAGTAGTGGTTTATATCAACTCGCAGACTGTGCCGCCTATTACGAGTGCGAGACTGTTGCAGTACATGATGGTGGCGATCATCAAATTGTTGTGGCTCGCGTTTTAGCGATTGAACATGATCCAGATTTACAACCATTGCTGTTTGCACATAGCCAATTTACACAACTTGCATTTGATCCAGAAGGGAGCCTCTGATGATGACGCTTTGGGGCAGAAAATCATCCATTAATGTTCAAAAAGTATTGTGGATACTTGCCGAACTGGGCCTTGTTGAAGGACGCGACTTTGAACGGATCGATGCAGGTCTCCACTTTGGCGTTAATAAAACGCCCGAGTTTTTAGCACTAAACCCCAACGGTTTAGTACCGACTTTACGAGATGGTGAGTTAATCCTTTGGGAGTCAAATTCCATCATGCGCTATTTGGCACATAAATATGCTGATCGCAAGCGCTTCTCGCTTGACCTTGCTCAAATGGCAGCCTCCGATAAGTGGCTCGATTGGCAATTAACAACCCTGTGGCCAGCGCTTCGTATCCCGTTTTTAGGATTAACACGCATTCCTGAGGCCGAAAGAGACTACGCAGCAATCCATAAGACATTCCAAGAATCCAATCAATTGCTCAGAATCCTGGATGATGTTTTGAGCAAAGAGGCCTATTGTTCAGGCCCGAACTTCCACTTAGGTGACATTGTTCTGACCCTATGTGTCAAGCGCTGGTTCATGCTGAGCGATCAATACCCAGACAAAACGGGTCCACGCGCAGAGTTAAATCACATTGCCCGTTGGTACGACCAGATTTGCAAATCAACCCAATTTACCAAAGCGGTTGAATAGTAATTAAACCTGCTTAAATTTCTTTTGCTGGTGATCAGCACCGATGTAGAGATACATGGCGGGCACTACAAATAAAGTAAATAATGTCCCGATTGCAAGGCCCGTAAAGATCACGATCCCCATCGATTGACGGCCAGCTGCCCCAGCCCCTGAGGCAATCACGAGTGGAATGACGCCCAGTACCATCGCGGCGGTTGTCATCAAAATTGGGCGCAGGCGCACACTGCTTGCCTCAACAATAGCCTCTAACTTTGATCGTCCGGCGACTTGAAGCTCATTAGCAAACTCCACCATCAGAATTCCGTGTTTACTAATTAATCCCATTAAGGTTACCAATCCCACTTGGGTATAAACGTTTAAGGTGGTAAATCCAAGATTGATAAAGATTAATGCCCCAAATAGCGCCAATGGCACAGAGACCAAAATAACCAAGGGATCCCGGAAGCTCTCAAACTGAGCGGCAAGAACGAGAAAGACGATTAATACAGCAAACATCATCGTTACCAAAAATCCGCCCGACTCAGCCTTGAACTGACGTGATGGGCCTGCATAATCAATCGAATAGCCGGATGGTGCAGCTTCTTTAATCGCTTGACCCAGAAAATTCAAAACCTCTTCTTGCGAGACAAATGGAGTACTAACACCACTAATCGTCGCTGAATTTAACTGCTGAAAACGATTAATGGATTGGGGTACGACACGACTTTGTATCGTCGCAATCGTTCTCACCTGAATCATTGCCCCTGTCGGGGTTTTAATGTAATAGTCCAAAATCTGATCAGGATTTAAGCGATCCGCTTGCTTTACCTGCGGAATAACTCGATAGGAACGGCCTGCCACCGAGAAGTAATTAACAAAGCCACCGCCCAACGCAGCAGATAAAGCATTACCCACATCACGCTGAGTCATCCCTAAGGCAGCGACTTTCTCACGATCAATTTGCAATACGTCTTGTGGCTTATCAATCTTTAGATCAGAATCGACAAAGAAGAACATACCACTTTGCCTAGCTTTATCAAGAACTGCTTGGGATACCTCATTTAAATTGGAATAGGGTTCGGTTGTATTGATGACTACCTGAACCGGAAAGCCCTGCGCACCTGGCAGTGCTGGAAACTGGAATGCAGCAATACGTGTTCCTGCAATGCTATTCCATTTATTTTGAAGATCTTCTTGGAATTTGCTAGCACTACGACTACGCTCATCCCAATCTTTCATAATCACGCCACCAAAACTTGAATTTGGACTGGTGATCTGAAACATTTGTTTGTATTCAGGTTCTTTACTCGCAATCTGAAAAACTTGATCGGCATACCCTTGCATTTGATTCACGGTGGAATTGGGTGGTCCAACCGCTGAGACTAAAACAATACCCTGATCTTCGGTGGGAGCAAGTTCAGAGCGAGCAGTCGCATAGAGGTACACAACCCCGATTAGCAATAAAGCGCCCATCACAATAATGACCTGCCAAGTTGATAACAGATCGCGCAATATGTTTTGGTAGGAATGTCGCACACCTTCAAACACTCGATCAATCTTTTTCACAAAAGGAGACATCTCTTCCTCTTGCGAAAATAGTCTTGAACACATCATGGGTGATAGGGTTAATGCAACCACCCCAGAAACTGCGACCGCGCCTGCTAGAGTAAATGCAAACTCGGTGAATAGGGCACCCGTTAACCCCCCCTGAAATCCAATCGGGATATAAACAGCGATCAATACAATCGTCATCGCCAGAATCGGATTACCCAACTCACGCGCTGCAATCAGAGATGCCTCGAGCGGCGACTTACCCTCTTTCATGTGGCGATCAACGTTTTCGACCACAATGATGGCATCGTCCACAACTAAACCAATCGCCAATACCAAAGCTAATAATGTCAGTAGGTTAATCGAGTAACCAAGGACTTGCATCATGAAAAACGTGCCGATCAATGACAATGGCATAGCAAGTACGGGTACCGCAACTGCACGGTAACTACCTAAAAATAGATAGATTACAACCGTCACAATAATTAAGGCCTCTAGAAGTGTTTGGACCACTTCCTGAATCGAGGTATTAATAAAATCGGTCGAGTCATACACAATCTTGGCATTTAAGCCAGTTGGCAATTGCTTCTGAATATCGGGGAATGCATCACGAACCCGCTTAGCCACATCCAATAGGTTTGCATCGGGCGCGACCTTAATACCAATGAAGACCGACTGCTTACCATTAAACGCAACATTATTGTTGTAATCCTCAGATCCCAAAGTGACCGTTGCAACCTGATCCAAGTACACAATGTCTGCACCATTACGCTTAATAATTAATTTACGGAACTCATCTAAAGAGTGGAGGTCGGTATTGGCAACTAAATCCACCGAAACCATTTGCCCCTTAGTGCTTCCCACGGGGGCCAAATAATTATTAGCTGCCAGTGCTGCATATACATCGTCTGGAGCAACACCAAGGCCTGCCATTCGGTCACGATCGAGCCAGGCGCGCAGAGCAAATTTCCGACCACCTAGGATTTCGGCATTTTGCACACCGTTAATTGAGTCCAACTTAGGCTTAACGACACGCAATAAGTAATCAGTAATGCTGTTATTGGCGATGTCGTCACTATAGAACCCCATGTACATTGCCGCAGTCGTTTGACCCACTTGAACTGTCAAAATCGGCTGCTGTGCTTGGGGTGGCAATTGGTTACGCACCGAACTAATTTGCGTATTAATCTGAGTAAGCGCCTGATTAGCATCGTAGTTTAGGCGCAGGGTAGCGGTAATCGTGGAAACACCGCTGATACTAATGGAGGATAAATAATCAATGCCCTGGGCTTGAGCTATGGCTCCTTCCAGGGGTTGGGTAATAAATCCCGCGATTGTTTCTGGATCCGCACCAAAATAAGTGGTCGTGATGGTTACTACTGCATTTTGAGTTTGTGGATACTGATTGACGGGCAATGAACCAACTGCTTTGAGGCCCAATAGCAAAATCAGCAAGCTGACCACGATTGCAAGTACAGGACGACGGATAAATAAATCCGTCCATTGATGGCGCTGAAAATCTTGACTCATTGCTCTTGTGGTTTTGGATCCGGTGAATTAACTGGCAAGACACTGTTGTTCACGATTAAGGGAGTGCCATTCTTTAATTTCAATTGCCCACTGGTGACAACCGTCATACCAGGCTCCAAACCTTTGAGAATGGCAACCTGGTCACCCCGGGTCGGCCCAGTGGTGACAAATAATTGCTGCGCCTCAAGAACAGGCACGCCTTTTTTATCTAGGCGATTAGTTTTCTTGGCAATAAACACGGTACTGCCATAAGGATTGTAAGTAACAGCGGTTTGAGGCAAGGTGAGTAACTCAACCTTATCGCCTAAATTAATATTGACGTTCGCAAACATACCAGGCAAGAGCTTCTTATCTGGATTGCTAATTTGAGCCTCAATCTGGATATTGCGGGTATTGAGCTCTACCTTGGGACTAACAGCTGTAATTTTTCCGACAAACGGTGTTTCTTTAAACGCGTCGGTCTGCAACTCAATAGTTTGACCTACCTCGATGATCCCAGCCGAGCTTTGCGGCAAGGTGAAATCCACAAAAATAGGATCAATGGTTTGCAAGGTTAATAGCTTGTCACCAGGATTGACATACTGTCCAGGATTAATCGTGACGATGCCAACCCGACCGCTAAATGGAGCCTTGAGATTCTTTTTGGCAATTAAAGCAATTTGCTGTTCTACCTGCGCTTGCTTTGCCTTCATATCCGCAGTGCTCGTGTCATAGACATTCTTACTAATTGCCTGAATCGCTAATTGAGCCTTATCGCGCTCATTAATGACCTTCGCTAAATCCGCCATCGCTTTTAGAGAGTTTAGTTGGGCGACATCCGCGGAGTCATTGAGCTTAATGAGTAATGAACCTTCTTTAACATCCACACCAGATTTCACAGGAACTTTTACAACCAATCCACCAACTTCGGTGCTTAGATCAACGCCCCGGAATGCGCGCACATTACCGACACTGTTCATGCGGGGTTGCCATTCTTGTTTTTCAATAACAGTAGTGGTCACCGTCGCAGGAGGAATCCCCATGCCCGCCATAAACCGATTAAACATGAATGTTTTTAATTGGTTAAATCCGAAGATTAGACCTAACAAAATAAATACCCCAACCAGCATCACAATCATGCGACGCTTTAAGGGGGGCATTTGCATTAAAGCGGCGTATGCTTTGGTCTTTTTAAAACGCTCACGCGGGCGCAGACGAGCCCCAATCCAAGCAAATGGTGCCCAGATCAGCCTAAGGGTTTTCTCAGTGAGAAGCGTATTTTTTATCCATGCGATGAGTTGATGAACTAGATTCATGAATCGATCTCTTAATGACTTTGTTTAGGCGGATTAACTTGCTCACTGGCTTGGGCCTGAAAAGCGGGGCCACTGCGATTCCACCAGCCACCACCCAGTGCAGCAAATAATGCGGCAGTATTCGCAAAACGGCTTGCTTGCACATCAATCAGGCGGAATTTAGTTTGCTGATACTGTCGCTGAGCAATTAATACCGCGAGATAACTGCCAGTGCCAAGTTTATATTGTTCCTCTAATAAATTGAGGTACTCCAAGGCGTTGCGTTCAGCTTCCGACGCTGCTCGCAACGCAAGTGCATCACTTTCAAGGGCTTGCAATGCATTTGCTACTTCTTGAAATGCATTCAGCACAGTCGCTTGGTACTGAAAAACCGCGGCTTCATAGGTGGCGATTGCACTACGACGCTGCGCGAGTAAGGCCCCGCCCTGAAATAAAGGCTGAAATACCCCGCCAGCCACAGACCAAATGGCAGCATTTGGTCCAAATAGGGCGCCGGTCGTTAAGGCCTGCGAGCCCATCGCACCACTTAGGGTAATTTGGGGTAAGAGATTAGCGGTGGCTACGCCCACCAGTGCATTTGTTGACTTGATATACGCTTCGGCGGCACGAATATCGGGGCGTTGACGAACCAGATCGGATGGAATCGAAAGTGGAATACGTTCAGGAAGGTTTAACTTGGTCAGGTCAAACTTGGCCAACTGTGCATTACCAGGAAAATCGCCCACATAAACTGCCAGTTGATTCCGGGTAAACGAAAGATTCTTATCAATATTCAATAAATCAATTTGTGAGCTGGCTGCAAGCGAAACCTGTGAAGTTAGATCAACGCGCGATGCTGTTCCTATTTCTAACTGCTTACTAATTAGATCAGCCAGATTTTTCTGGGACTCGTAGATCTCTAAATTGGATTGATATTGAGCACGAAGTGCAGCCTCGCGAATTGCCGTCGTGACAATATTGGCTGTCAAACTTAGATAAGCACCTTCTAATTGAAATCCGGTGATTTCTGCTTGAGCCTGGGCGCTCTGCACGGCACGTCGCGCCCCTCCAAATACATCCAAGTTGTAATTTACGGAAACCGAGGTATTGTAAAGATTGAATATGTTTGGATTGCCTGAGCTGAGTCCAAAGGTCGACGGCGTAATTTGTTGACGCGTTGCTGATGCTCCCAAACCAATACTTGGAAACAATAAAGATCCAAAGGCTGCGTTCGCATTCTCTTGAGCAGCTCGCAAAGTTGCATCGGCTGAGGCTAGGGTTGGATTCCGCTTTAAAGCTTGCTTGATGAGTGTATCTAATTCAGGGGAACGATACAGAGACCACCACTCCGCTGGAATATCAGCAGCAGGATCTAAGGACTGTTTTGTTCCACCAATACTTGGTGCAGTTGCCAACTCTGAGGAAACGGGTTTTTCTGTATAAGAAGCAACTTTTGGAGCATCGGGTTTTTTAAAGTCTGGACCCACAGCGCAGGCCGTTAAGCCAAGGCAAACCAAAAGACTAAAGCCATGCTTGAGTGGATTTAGCGAAATGGAATGACAAAGAGAAGATTGAAAATCGAAAAGGCTCTTCACACCTATTATTTGACCACAACGAGCTTACTTTTGGATGAATTACTCGACCGTAACGCTTTTAGCTAAATTACGTGGTTTATCAACATCTGTACCAAGGGCTACTGCGGTGTGATAAGCCAAGAGCTGGAGCGGAATAACGTGTAATAGCGGGGATAAATTACCGTAATGCTCTGGTAAGCGAATCACCTGAATACCATCTTCACTTCTAATTTCGGTACCCTGGTCAGCGAAGACATAAAGGCGACCTCCGCGAGCTTTGACCTCTTGCATATTTGATTTCAGTTTTTCGAGCAACAAGTCATTAGGCGCTACGGTAACAACCGGCATCGCCTCAGTCACTAAAGCAAGCGGTCCGTGCTTGAGCTCACCAGCTGGATAAGCTTCCGCATGGATATAAGAAATTTCTTTTAACTTTAGGGCGCCCTCAAGGGCGATTGGGAAATGTAAACCACGCCCTAAGAAAAGCGCATTTTGACAATTCGCGAATGCCTGGCTCCAAGCAATAATTTGTGGCTCTAGTGCCAATACAGCATGAATAGCTTGGGGCAAATGGCGTAAATCATCGAGTACTTTTTTCTCAGCAAGAGGTGATAAATGCCCCGAGCGTTTGGCAATCGTATTAGCCAATAAGTACAAGGCAACCAATTGGGTAGTAAACGCTTTAGTAGACGCTACCCCAACTTCAGTGCCGGCGTGAGTCAAAAAGTGCCATTGGGTTTCTCGCACCATCGCACTCGACGCCACATTACAAATCGATAAGCTTAGTGGATGACCTAGCTCTTTGGCATGACGTAAGGCGGCTAAGGTGTCTGCCGTTTCTCCAGATTGGGAGACAACCACAATCAAAGTTCTTGGATTTGGAATCGATTGTCGATACCGGTATTCGCTCGCAATTTCAACTTGCGTGGGGATCTTCGCAATGTCTTCAAACCAATATTTAGCCACACAGGCTGAGTAATAACTTGTCCCGCAAGCAAGAATCAATACCTGATCAAACTCCTGCCATTCTTGCAAATTCGCAGCAAATAAAGCCGGGCCAAGTTCAGCGATATTAGCAATGGTGTCGGAGACCGCACGGGCTTGCTCAAATATCTCTTTTTGCATGAAATGTTGATAGGGTCCCAATTCAACTGCTTGTGCTTGAACAGGCATCGGTGTAATTTCCCGCTGCATCATCTGACCGGTTCGATCCCAAACCTCAAATCCATTGACAGTCAAAGCAACCAGATCACCCTCTTCCAAATAAGCCATGGTTTTGGCTTTACCGGCTAAAGCAAGCGCATCTGAAGATAAGTAGTGGCCGTCATCACCGATAGCAATAATGAGGGGTGAGCCTGCACGGGCACCCACCAAGAGATGGGGCTCGGCTTGAGCAATCACAGCAATCGCATAAGCACCTTTTAATTGTTCTATGGCTTGTGCAACCGCTCTCTTTAAATCTGGCTTGCCAAGTTTAATAAATTCCTGGTGAACTAAATGGGCAATGACCTCGGTATCGGTTTCTGATTCAAACATATAGCCAGATGCTTTTAACTGATCGCGTAGTACCTCATAGTTTTCGATAATGCCGTTATGCACAACCGCAATTTGTCCATTTGAAATATGGGGGTGGGCATTATGCGTATCGGGTCTACCATGCGTTGCCCAACGCGTATGCGCGATCCCAACCTGACCACAAAAGTCCTGGGCTTGCTTTGCCAAATCAGCCACACGCGCAGTAGTTCTAGCTCGCTCGATCGGATGACCCGCTTGCTGAGTATCAATCACGGCAAAACCGCAAGAATCATAACCCCGATACTCTAAGCGTCGCAGTCCCTCGATTAAGGTGTCGACGACATTTGTTTTAGCGACTGCTCCAACGATTCCACACATAAAAAGGGTTTACTTTCGAGCGATCTTTTTTGTTTTTAGCGACGCACTTTTCAATTTCGTGGGGCGTTGCCATTCAAGCGAAATTTGCTTTGCCCGTGATACCGTTAATTTGCCCGGGGGCGCATCTTTGGTAAGCGTGGTTCCTGCGCCTAGCGTCGCACCTTTGCCTACCTTTACAGGGGCAACCAACTGCGTATCCGAGCCAATAAATACATCGTCTTCAATCACTGTTTGGTGCTTATTAACTCCATCGTAATTGCAAGTAATCGTGCCTGCGCCAATGTTGACGCGTGATCCAACAATCGAATCACCCACATACGCTAAGTGATTGGCTTTGCTCTGTGATGCAATTTTGCTATTTTTAATTTCTACAAAATTACCAATATGAACATCGCCTGCCAGTTGAGCGCCCGGCCGAATCCGCGCATAGGGTCCAATGCGATTCGTAGGACCGATCCTAGCCCCATCGAGATGGCTAAACGCTTCGATTACAGTGCCCTCGCCAATGTGCGTATCTTTAATGACGCAATAGGGTCCGATGCGAACCTGATCGGCCAGGGTTACGCTTCCCTCAAAAACACAACCAACGTCAATCCATACATCCTTGCCACAACGCAGCTCACCGCGGACATCGATTCGATCGGGATCAAACAGCGTGACACCATTCTCTAAAAGCGCATGCGCAATCTGAGTCTGTAACACACGCTCCAACTCAGCTAATTGTGCACGGCTGTTGACACCTAGGATTTCATGATCATGGGTTGCCTGAGCAGAGCGGACTGGGACGCCCGCCTTAACTGCCATGGTGATCACATCCGTTAAGTAATATTCACCTTGGGCATTTTTAGCTTTAATCCCCTTTAGCCACTTGCCCAATTGCTTGGTGGGCAAAGCCATGATGCCAGTATTAATTTCTGAAATCGAGCGAATGGCTGGATTGGCATCCTTCTCCTCAACAATTGCTTGCACATTGTTATCGACATCTCGCACGATGCGCCCATAGCCATATGGATTTTGCATATGATGGGTTAGCAAACCAACTGCCCCATCACTTAAGCGGACTAGCGTATTCAAAGTTTCCTTAGAGCACAGGGGTACATCACCATACAACACCAGCGTGGGCGCCCCAGGATTGAGCTTTGGCAAGGCCTGCAATAGCGCATGACCCGTTCCTTTTTGCTCTTTTTGCAAAACGGTCTTTACCTTACTAAAGCGCTGATCCAAATCAGCCAAATGGGCTAAGAATGCTTGAACCTGTTGTGCGCCGTGCCCGATCACAACAATCGGCTCGGTCTTGGGCGCAAGCGCTAATGCAGTTTCAAGCACATGCTGAAGTAATGGCTTACCCGCTAGGGGCTGCAATACCTTTGGCAAAGCGGACTTCATGCGCTTGCCTTGCCCAGCAGCCAAGATGACGATATTCATGGGATTAATTATAGGGCTTAGAAGCATCCCACTGATGCGGATAAACGTACTCTAATCTTTATCGATCCAGGTGAGCGAAGACCAGGAAGGCTCTGTTGTAGCACATACATCAACTCCTTCATCAATTGCACGGTCGCCTTCATACGATTTAACGAACTGGGTCAAATCTGAATGAATGGATAGATTCTGAAAATCAAAGGCATCTTGATCCAATAGATGGGATGGAACAATGTGATGCAGGGAGCGAAACAAGTTTTCAATCCGACCAGGAAATTCTTTTTCCCATTCACGTAATAATTTCTTCATGGCAGCCCTTTGCAGGTTTGGCTGGCTGCCACATAGATCACAAGGAATAATTGGAAACTCCATCGATTGCGCATAGCGCTCAATCAACTTTTCAGGAACATAGGCTAGCGGCCGAATGACCAAATGACGTCCATCATCTGAGCGTAATTTGGGTGGCATTGCCTTTAGCTTACCTCCATAAAACATATTGAGCAGTAATGTTTCTAGGATGTCGTCTCGGTGATGCCCCAAGGCAATCTTAGTTGCCCCAAGCTCATCGGCCACTCGATACAAAATTCCGCGTCGCAAACGAGAACACAATCCACAAGTTGTCTTGCCCTCAGGAATCACCCGCTTCACAATACTATAGGTATCTTGCTCTTCAATATGAAAAGGGATATTGAGTTGGCGTAAATAATTAGGTAGCGTGTCACTGGGAAAATTGGGCTGTTTTTGATCTAAGTTCACAGCGACTAGATCAAATGAAATTGGCGCCCGCTCACGCAACTTCAATAAAATATCAAGCAAGGTATAGCTATCCTTACCACCGGACAGACATACCATCACCTTATCGCCATCGGCAATCATGCCAAAATCACCGATAGCCTGACCAACCAGGCGGCATAGTTTTTTATCTAACTTATTCTCTTCAAATGCTTGCTTGCGGGGGTCAACCATCTGCGGCTCCCATTAGCCTTGCGATTGCTTCATCTTAAAGACTTCAACGCCAACTGCCTCACAATCTGGATAGACATCGGGCTTTGCAGTACTAACTCGGACTGCCATCACATTTGGATGCTCAAGAATTGCTGCCACGATTTCATCACAGAGGGTTTCTTGTAAATGAATATGGCCGCGTTTAACGCGCTCTGCAATGGTTTTGCGAATGAAATCATAATCAAGTACCTCTTCTAAGCGATCTTGCTTCGGGGTATTTAGTTCCAAGGGAACATAAATCTCGACATTAAAGATCACCCTCTGCTCAGCGCGCTTCTCAAAATCATGTACACCAATATTGATATAAACCTCATAGTCTTTCAAAAAGAGGCGTCGACAATGAATCAGGCTTGGATGAGATAGTAAGGAGTGCATAGAACCTATTATTTAATTTTGAACATCACATCGCGATCAGATGCTAGTAAATGTTGTCCGCCATCGACATACAGCGTGGTGCCCGTAATCGAATTGGCATTGGCTAAGAAAAATGCGGCGCTCGCAATATCCTGCGCACTAGATGAATGCCCCAGCGGAGTGACCTGATGGGCTTTCTCAAACTCAGATTGACTTTGATCACCCGATGGCAGAGTAATTCCAGGGGCCAAACCAACGGAGCGCATATATGGTGCAAAATCGCGGGCCATCATTTCGGTTGCAGTCAATAATGCACTTTTGGAAAGCGTATACGAAAAATAATCTGGATTTAAGTTGATTAACTTTTGATCCAGTATTTGGATCGTTGCAGGAACAAAGTCTTTGCTGATTGGCTGAGTCTTAAGGTGACAAAACATTGCTTGTGCCATTAATACTGGAGCCGCTAGATTAATTTGAGTATGCCGCTCAATCAGGTCTGCGCTCACTAGATGACCATCTTGGCTCGGCCGATCGTATTCAAAAATCGCAGCACTGTTAATCAAGCAATCAATTCTTGAGAATTGGTCGATACTTTTTTTGATTAGAGTTTCGATCTCTGCTTGGCGTGATAGATTTGCCTGCAACACCATTGCTTTGACTCCCAATCCATGCATCTCATCAACAACGGCTTCGGCGTCTTGGGCGGATTGGCCATAATGAATAATGACATTCCAGCCCTCACGAGCAAAATACAAGGCGATTTCTCGACCAAGGCGCTTAGCTGCCCCCGTGACCAATACTGTTCGATCTGCCATTGTTTTCATGTGCTATGGAAAAACTCACTTAGACTAGCGAGCTATGGATATTAACCTGACACAGGCGCAAGTGGAGCATTTAAAGGCTATCCTAACCAAAATTTCCCATGAAATTCAGGAAAAAGGCGGTTGGATTCCCTTTTCACGCTACATGGAGCTCGCCCTGTATCAGCCAAACCTTGGTTATTACACCAGCGCCCTAGAAAAATTTGGTCGTTCTGGTGACTTCATCACTGCCCCTGAAATCAGTCCATTTTTTGGCCAAACCATCGTTAATACGATTCTGCCGGTGCTAGAGGGCTTAAGAAAGCAGGGACAACCGACTCGTATCATTGAAATCGGTGCGGGGACTGGACAGCTTGCCAAGACGATCCTGTTAGATCTACACCGTTGCGGCTTTGACCTAGATGAATATCACATCATTGATGTGTCAGCGAATTTGATTGAGCGTCAACAGGCATTACTCCTGGACACTTGCCAAGGTCATGGGATTCAAACATGTTGCCTGTGGCATACAGATGTGTTGCCGGCTTTTCATGGAGTCATTCTGGCTAATGAAGTACTCGATGCGATTCCCTGTGAACGCATTGTGTATCAAAACCATGCCTGGCACTATGCCGGGGTGGGACTTGGAACAGAGCCTGATCAATTTCTTATATCCGTATCCGGTGAAAAACTAGGGGTTCAGCCATTGATCGACTGCGCTAGCGATGGATATATGACTGAAATTCACCCTCAGGCTGAGGCTTGGTTTGCAAAAGTGATTGATCGGCTCGAACAGGGTTTATTGCTGATGATTGACTACGGCTTTCGCCAGCAGGAGTATTACCACCCGCAACGAAATACCGGCACACTCATGGCACACTTCCATCATCAAGCACTAAGCAATGTACTTGCCCTACCCGGTATCTCGGATATTACCTGTCACATTAATTTCTCGAACCTATTGCATTCAATTGAGAACGAAGAAAATTCTCAGTCATTTTTTTCTAGCCAAGCATCGTACTTATTGGATGCTGGTATTGCCGATCTAGTATTGCAGCAATCCGACCCGCGCGACCCTCAACAGATGATCGCCATATCGAATGGAATACAGAAATTAATCTCTGAGGCGGAAATGGGGGAACTCTTTAAAGTATTGGCTTTTGGCAAGAACTTAAAGGGTCTTGGTTTAGACCTCTACGCACTCCCTGGCTTTGGGGGTCGTAACCGGGTTTATTAAGACAGCGCTTCTTGAATGGTCAAGAGACGCACCCTCTCAAGCTCTGCATGAATTGCTTTACCCAATTCATTGGTGTTTGAGCGTTGGCTTACAGACTTCGCAATTTGTCCGGCATCAATACCCATCAAATTACTAACTAGCTTTTGCCAAACTGCCATATCAATGCCCAGAGCCTCAAAAAGAGTGAGCAGTTCAGTGATGCGATGAGGCTTTCTCCACAAATCAGCCCGATTAAAAAATGCCAGAATATCGGTTGGAATTAATTTGGAGTGGACTGACTCAAAATCCGCCGCAATCTGGCAATATTCAGCGATCTCATTTGGCACCTTCGACCCACGAGCCCACTCCTGGATTTCGGCTGGAGGAATGGTTCTTAATAAACAGGCGATACGCTGATTTAGCTCGGGGCGCGCCGCGACAACCAAATGCATTGCATGCCGAATGCTCTTTTGAAGTTCTTCCTGATGCCACCATTTCTCAAAGCTGGCTGGCAAAACATCTGCTAGGGCATTGCACTGATTGAGTGTTTCGATAAAACGGAGCGGCTCTGTTTCTTCCATAGCGCGCGCTAGTTCTTGCCAGATGCGCTCCTTTGATAAGGTTTCTAATTCACGCGCTTCAACCATTCGTCTCATAAGAATGAGGGTCTCGGGGGCGATCTGAAAATCTGGAAAACGTGCTGCAAATCGGGTGACGCGCAATACCCTTAAAGGGTCTTCTAAAAAGGCATTCGAGACGTGCCGTAATACACCTGCCCCTAGGTCAGCCTGACCACCATAAGGATCGACAATCTCCCCGACTGGCTCACCGCTCTTGTTGACCTCTTGGGCCATGGCATTGATGGTCAAGTCGCGTCTTTGTAGATCCTCCTCCAGAGTCACGCTTGGGTCTGCATGAAAAGTAAAGCCCTGGTGGCCCGGTGCTGTTTTGCGTTCCGTCCTAGCTAGGGCATATTCCGCATTCGTGATGGGATGTAAAAACACTGGGAAATGACTACCCACTGGCCGAAATCCTTTTTGCATCATTTCATCGGCTGTGGTGCCAACCACCACGTAATCAACATCATGAACCGCTCTTCCAAGCAAACGGTCCCGCACCGCACCGCCAACTTGATAAATCTTCAAGTGAGTAAACTCTCAATACGCTGTTTGGTAATCCTAAACTCATCAACCAAAGCGTCTTTTCCGCCCGCGGGCAATACATTGGGAATACTCATAGAGGCAATATTGTCACGTGACATTAGGGTGGGGCCCGGGCCAAACTCAAATGCCAAGGCCTGCAGGTATCCAACCCAATCTGGTAATGAAACAATGAGGCGATCCTTACCCGCTTTGCGAGCCGCAAACTCAACCAACTGTTTCATCGTGAACACCTCAGGACCGACCAAATCATAGCTCTGATGAATGGTAATGGGGTGAGTTAGAGCTATGACAAACGCACTAGCAACATCATTTACGCTCACTGGCTGAAACTTTGCATATGAATATGCCAATGGAATCACCGGAAATATCTTCGCTAGATTAGCAAAGGTATTAATGAACTGATCATGCTCTCCAAAAATGACCGATGGTCTAAAAATGGTCCAATCTAAACTACTGGCTCGCACCCGATTCTCACCGTCGCCTTTGCTGCGTTGGTACATTGAAGGGCCATTCGAATCGGCACCCAAAGCACTCATATGCAGATAGCGTCTGAGTTGCTTAGCTTTCATGGCCTCAATGATTGCCTGAGGCAAATCCACATGGGCTCTTTTAAAACCAGAGCCATATGGTTTCGCTACTTGATCTTGCAAGATCCCAACTAAGTTGATAACCGCCCCGTGGGGCTTTACATCCCCACACAATCGCTCAATGACTCCAGGCTGATTCACATCTGCCTCAACTAAGGTCACACTGGGTAATAGTCGAAGGTCGCGCATGGCGCTATAACGCCGCGATGGAATCAAGACGGAGTAGCCTTTGCTTTGTAGCTTCTGGCTAATGGCTTTACCAACAAAGCCGCTCCCGCCAATTAATAAAATGTCATGTTTCATGGTAGTTCACTCAATACAGCAGTTTTAGGCGCAATCACTCCAAGCCGTTGTTTCATGGGAGTGGTTTGCCCATCCATTAAAAGCGAATAGTAGCTCGCGTTGGCAAGCACATTCTTCACGTAGGTACGAGTCTCATTAAAGGGAATGGATTCCACAAAAATTGCACCCTCAGTGGATTGATTTAATCGTTCTCGCCACGATTTTGGCCGAGATGGGCCGGCATTATAGGCGGCGGATGCCAATACCCAAGAATCATCGAGGTCTTTTAAAACCATATTTAAGTAATGACTTCCCAAGGTCAAATTGGTTTGCGTCTCTTTAAGACGTTCATTGGTATACGAATTCATGCCAATTTTCTTAGCAACATACTTCGCGGTATTGGGCATCACTTGCATCAAACCCGAAGCGCCCACTGACGATGAGGCATTGGTAATAAACCGAGACTCTTGACGGATCAAACCATAGGCCCAGGCTAAGTTCAAATCAATATTTTTAGCAATCGGACTGAGTTGATCTTTAAAGGGCATTGGATAACGCAAGCCAAAATCATGCTCGCCTTTCGTACGATCAGCTGTATTGACTGTTCGATCATATAAATGGATTCGTTTGGCATATTCTGCGGCAGCTAGTAATTGGCGATCGCTCATGCCGCGCAACTCCCAGTTCCACTCACGATTTCCTTCAAAGCGAAGATTCATGGCATAAAAACGCTCAGCCCGAGTAAATCCAGGGCGTTTCCCCATCTCTTTGATGTCAGCATCGCTAACTTTTACCTTAGGTGGAATCACAATCGGTTTACCCAACTCCTCGCGCGCTAACTGTCCATAAAAATTAAACTGGTCTTCGAGTAATTGAAACTGCGCATTGGCTTTCTCAGGGTCTCCCAATTCTTTCAATGACCTTCCGTACCAATAGGTCCATGCAGGATCACGCTGACGAACGACCGGATTCATCGATCCAATCGACTCGCGCACCAGCTCCCAATCATGAGCTCGTAAGGCTGTACGCACTTTCCATTCCTGCGTTTCTGCGGATAGCAAAGAATTAAAACCTAATTGTTGTTGGCGTCGATAGGCATCGTATGCATTTCGATCTAGGCGCTTCGCTAAAAATTGCCCAATCACACCCCATGCCTGCGCTTGATCTTCTTTGTTATAGCGTAAGTTGGTTTGCAAAAAGTCACGGTAGGTTTTACTCGGATCCGCCCTTGCGCTGCGCACAATGCTAGCAATCGAATCTTCTCCACCAATGCGTCGCCCTGCGGTTTCAAAATTCATTTCAGCAGCAGCGCGACCAAGCGCTCTGGCCTGAGAGTTGGATAGACCATTTGCCTGGACTAATGCCGGTACCAACTCTTGGCAAGCTGATCCAAACTGGCGTGGATCAATCATGATTTTGAGTGCATCTTGACCAACTCGCTTTGCGTCCTCTTGCTTCACAAGTCGTGAATGAAGCGCATAACACTTCACATTGGTATCGTCATCTAAGACAAATTTGGGATATTCCTGATCAAACTGAGCCCAATCTTTCCGTTTACCAAGAACCAATAACCAATCATTACGCATCCGATCGCCGATCGCGGTCCCCTCATAGGTTTTTAGAAAAGCGCCAACCTCCTCATCGACTGAGGAGTCAGCTCTTGCTTCATTCCCTTTATCAAACATTTGCGGCTTGATCCGAAAATACCGAACATAATCTGTATCTGGATAGTTACTTAATTGCGCTGAGAGCTGTTGAGTTTTTGGCACATCATTTCGCCGTGCGGCATCGCGTAACTCAATAAATAATTTATCCGCTTCAGTGAGTTCATACAGAGCGGGCTGGCCCGGGGAAGATTTGCTGACATTCGACTTTTTAGCAAAGCCGCTTTCCCAGGCACCCAAGCAAAGTACTAGGACCGCTAAAAGAAGAAAGTGCTTGATCGGGTGTTTTGGCATAAATGCAAAATTTTGATTCATTTTGCTATTTTCACCCGATAATAAGTGCCATGCATACCCCTATTCATCAAATTCGACAGGATCTTTTGAGTCAGCGCACGTCATTTGCTCGATCCCCCCAATTTGATTCTGCATACACCCATTTTTTATCGCATTTTCATGAATTTCTGTTCCAAGACGCAGGGATGTATCAATCCATTGCATTTTGCTGGCCCTATCGCGAGGAACTTGATCTACGCCAGCCCCTGCGTAAGTGGCGATCCTCGAACTCAGATCGATGCCTCCTGTTACCTAAAGTTAGGGCTGATCGGCAGTTGAGTTTTTATACCTGGTCGGACTCCGACCCCCTGATTCACAATACCTATGGGATTGCGGAACCCGATCCGACCGCAAGCGGTGTACAACCCAAGAACCCCGACTGCATCCTAATCCCCTGTGTTGGATGGCTGAGTTATCAGAATCGATACTGGCGGCTTGGATATGGAGGAGGCTATTTCGATCGCACCATTGCTTCTTTAAAGCAAGCAGGGCATCGATTTACAACGGTTGGTATTGCGTTTGACTGGCAAGCACTGGATCTTGATCGCTGGACTCCCGAAGCTCATGACCAAGCACTAGACCTGCTGATCACAAATACTGGAGTCTATCGAAACCCGATTAAGTCTTAGAGGCTTGGTCCAATTGCAGATTCTGCGCAATGCGAATCACGGGCTCTGCTTGATTTAGGGAATAAAAATGCAGCCCTGGCACTCCAGCAACGATGAGCTGCTCGCACAATGTGCTCACCACATCCTCACCAAAGGCCTTGATCGAAGCGCTGTCATCACCATATGCCAAAAGACGTAGACGAATCCAGCGCGGTATTTCTGCGCCGCATGCATCTGAAAAACGCAGTAATTGGGTACTACTCGTAATGGGCATAATGCCCGCAACTACAGGCACATCAACGCCTAATTGATAAGCGTCATCTACAAACCGAAAATACGCATCGCTATTAAAGAAGTATTGGGTAATCGCTGAGTTAGCACCGGCCTTAATTTTTTGGGCAAAGTAGGCGATGTCCTTACTTGGCGACTGTGCCTGCGGATGAGTCTCTGGATAAGCAGCCACCTCAATATGAAACCAATCACCGGTCTCTTGGCGAATAAATTCCACTAACTGATTGGCATGCTGCAACTCACCGTACTGACCCATGCCGGAGGGTAAATCACCACGCAGCGCCACAATTCGTTTAATACCCAATGCCTTATATTGCGAGAGAAGCTTTGTAATTAGTTCTTTAGAGCTGCCGACACAGGATAAGTGGGGCGCGACCACCTCTCCTGATCGATGAATCGCTTCAACCGTTTGCAAGGTTCCTGATTGAGTCGATCCACCCGCACCAAAGGTCACCGAGTAAAAGGCGGGCTGCAATGCCGCTGTTATTCGCTCTCGCGTTTGCAACAAGCGCGCCTCCCCCTCCGGGGTTTTAGGGGGAAAGAACTCGACGCTTAATTCCATAGCAGACCTTTCAGCCTTTTAGTAACGGTAGGTTTCAGGCTTAAATGGGCCTTCTTTCTTAACGCCAATATAAACCGCTTGTTGATCTGAAAGCTCTGTCAACTGTGCATTCAATTTCTTCAGTTGCAGACGGGCAACCTTTTCATCTAAATGCTTAGGCAAGGTATAAACCCCAACAGGATATTTGTTCGTTCCTGCCGCTCCCCAGAGCTCAATCTGTGCAATCACTTGGTTCGCAAACGAAGAGCTCATGACATACGAAGGGTGTCCAGTACCGCAGCCTAAGTTCACTAAACGGCCCTTGGCCAAAATAATGAGGCGCTTTTCTGGAAGACCGTTGGCCGCCGGGAAGATCACGTGATCAACCTGTGGCTTAATTTCCTCCCATTGGTATTTTTCAATACTAGCGATATCAATTTCGTTATCAAAGTGACCGATGTTGCACACAATCGCCTGGTCTTTCATCCTCTTCATATGATCGTGCGTGATGACATGATAGTTACCGGTCGCAGTCACAAAAATATCGGCTTTATCGGCGGCATACTCCATCGTGACTACGCGATATCCTTCCATCGCGGCCTGAAGCGCACAGATTGGATCAACCTCTGTAACCCATACTTGAGCTGAGAGGGCTCGCAATGCTTGAGCCGAGCCTTTACCCACATCACCATAACCAGCCACAACGGCAACCTTGCCGGCAATCATCACGTCGGTCGCACGCTTGATCGCATCAACTAAAGATTCACGGCAACCGTACAAGTTATCAAATTTGCTCTTGGTAACCGAGTCATTAACGTTAATGGCCGGGAAGTGCAATTCGCCCTTGGCGTGCATTTGATAGAGACGATGCACACCCGTTGTGGTTTCTTCGGTAACGCCGTTAATCTTCGCTAACCGGGTTGAGTACCATGTGGGGTCGATCGCCAATTTGCTCTTAATCGCCGCAAAGAGAATGCGCTCCTCTTCGCTCGTCGGATGATTTAGAACGGCTTGGTCTTTTTCAGCCTTGGTTCCTAAATGCAGCAGTAGAGTTGCGTCACCACCGTCATCCAAGATCATATTGCTGTAGCCGCCGTCGGCCCACTCAAAGATCTTGTGAGTGAAATCCCAATACTGTTCAAGGGTCTCGCCTTTAATCGCAAATACCGGGGTGCCATTCGCAGCGATTGCGGCGGCGGCATGGTCTTGTGTTGAATAAATATTGCATGAAGCCCAACGCACTTCGGCACCCAAGGCCTCAAGCGTTTCAATCAGTACTGCAGTCTGAATGGTCATATGCAGTGACCCGGTGATGCGCGCGCCACGTAATGGCTGCTTTGCGGCAAACTCCTCACGAATCGCCATCAAACCAGGCATCTCGGTTTCGGCAATTTTGATTTCTTTACGGCCAAAGTCAGCCAAACCGATATCGGCAATTGCAAAATCGCCATTTAACTTTAAATCAGCAACGGTATTCATAAATAGCTCCAGCTAAAGAATGCAAGTGGAGCCAGTATTGACTCGCTAACCACTAGCATTCGGGTTAGCGAGCGCAGTTGCAATGAAGTTACTGGGTAACTCCCCTTCAAGCCTGGGGGGCGACGATTCGCCCCTTGCAACGCTCCTTGAAGGATTTGCCTAAATTGTAATCAATTTTCGACTAGAGGCCTGCCGCAGTCTTCAAAGTGGCCGCCTTGTCCTTGCGCTCCCATGTGAATTCCGGCTCCTCGCGGCCAAAATGGCCATATGCAGCGGTCTTTTTATAAATAGGCCGCAAGAGATCAAGCATTTTCACAATACCCTTCGGACGCAGATCAAAATGCTCAGATACCAGTTTTGCAATCTGCTCATCCGCAATCTTGCCAGTACCAAAGGTGCTAACCATCACCGATGTAGGACGAGCCACACCAATCGCATACGAGATCTGAATGAGGCATTTACTGGCCAAACCAGCAGCCACCACATTCTTGGCAACATACCGGCCAGCATAGGCCGCCGATCGATCAACCTTCGATGGGTCTTTCCCAGAGAATGCACCGCCACCGTGAGGAGCGGCGCCACCGTAGGTATCCACAATAATTTTGCGTCCGGTAAGACCGCAATCGCCTTGGGGGCCGCCAATCACAAAACGACCGGTTGGGTTTACTAAATATTTAATATCGCCCTTGATTAAATGCTTAGGTAAAACGGGTTTGATAATTTCTTCAATCACCGCTTCACGTAATTTCTCCAAAGGAATATCCGCAGCATGCTGTGTCGATAGCACCACCGTATCAATCGAGTCAGGCTTTCCATCGACATAGCGCAAGGTCACTTGGGATTTTGCATCGGGGCGTAGCCAATTTAGACGCCCGTCGCGACGCAATTGAGATTGACGCTCAACTAAACGATGCGACAAATAAATAGGCAAAGGCATTAGCTCGGGAGTCTCATCGCAGGCATAGCCAAACATTAATCCCTGATCGCCTGCGCCTTGATCCAATCCGTCATCATGCGCTTTATCAACCCCTTGCGCAATATCTGGGCTTTGTTTGTCATAGGCCACTAAAACAGCGCAGCCTTTGTAATCGATGCCATATTCAGTGTTGTCATAGCCAATCTCGCGCAAAGTATTCCGTGCGACTTGGATGTAATCAACATTGGCATTGGTGGTGATTTCACCAGCCAGAACCACTAAGCCGGTATTACAAAGTGTCTCAGCGGCAACCCGCGCCTTTGGATCTTGCGCCAAAATAGCATCTAAGATCGAGTCTGAGATTTGGTCTGCAACTTTATCGGGATGTCCTTCAGATACCGATTCTGAGGTAAAGAAATAATTATTGGCCATTCTATTCTCCATTTAATTAAGCACTGACAACACGTGCCGGGGAATACAACGGCGACGCTTTAGCAGATTTTTTTAATTCGCCCCGCAAGTTGTCTTTAACTCGGCGAATGTATAAATTTTATCGCATCTAAGAACTGGCTGCCAAACCCCATTTTGAATTGAATATCATTAGCACATGTCACATTGGGCCCTGCATTTCATTCTAAAAGGTGTTGCCAGCCTCCCCTTGAGTTTGGCCCAGATTCTGGGTGGCTTGGGCGGGATTCTGGCCTATACCTTTTCCCCTCATTTTCGTGGTTTATTTCAAGAAAACTATCACTATGCGATGCAGCTTCATGGCAGGACAATCCATCCGCTAAGAGCGGCCGCAGCCTCTGGCATGCTTTTTATCGATAGCCTTTGGATCTGGCATAACCCCCAAAGGGCCCTTCAACTGGCTGACGTTCAAGACTGGAGCTCAGTCAATCAAGCGGTTCAAGAGGGTAGAGGCTTGGTGATGCTCACACCCCACCTGGGCGGCTTTGAAATCATCCCCCGCATATTGGCCACTCATTTTCCAGCTACCATTTTGTATCGTCCGGCTCGTCAAGAGTGGCTAAATGATTTAATTGAGGAGCAACGCGCCTATCCCAATATGCACTTTGTACCCACCAATCTGCAAGGAGTACGAAAAATGGTCAAAGCCCTTCAAGAGGGTGAGGCGATTGGTATTCTTCCAGATCAAGTGCCGAGTGGCGGCGATGGAGTGTGGGTGAAGTTTTTTAATCGCTACGCTTATACGACCCCACTGCCCGCTCGGTTAGCGAATCGCAATCGAACCCCCGTCATCTTGTTTTCAGCCATTCGTAAATCGCTTGGCCAAGGCTGGATCATTAAAGCGCAACGCCTAAACGCATTTTCAGAGGATCCCCATCAGGCGGCCACACAAATGAACGAGGCAATTGAAACAGTCATTCTTGAGGCCCCGGAGCAATTCATTTGGTCATACAACCGCTATAAACATCCAGAGGGCGCTGAGCTTCCGCCCCAAGGCTAAATTACTCGATGAGCTGGCTACACACCCTTCTCAATTACATTGGCCTGAGCATTCTTAAGCTTTTTGCTTTCCTGCCCTATGAGTGGATCGTTCAAATCGGATATGCCCTCGGATCACTATTCGGGCGTCTGCCTCACCAACGCAAATACGTAGTTCTTCGTAATTTAGAACTGTGTTTTCCAAATCTGACCCGCCACCAAATACAAACCTTAGCCAATGAACACTGGCGCCTCTTGGGGCGCGCAGTGATTGAGCGAAGCCGGGTTTGGCTTGGCAGTGCAGAACAAATTTTCTCGATGGTCGACATTGAGACCGAAATTCCTTTGGGGGATAACAAACCTCGGATTTTAGTGATCCCCCATTTTGTCGGTTTTGAATGTGGATTCATGGCGCTCTCCGCCCTTGGGGAAAAAAATGGTTGGCAGCGAGGTGCTGGCTTTTATCAAAATATGAAGAACCCATTTTTTAATCAAAAAATTATTGAGTGGCGTAATCGCTTCGGTGCGAAGTCTATTAATCGACAGAATAGGCTTTTTGACTTAATTCGAGAAATTCGCAAGGGCAATTTTGTGGTCATTGCACCCGATATTGATCTTGGCCCTAAAGACTCGGTTTTTGTTCCCTTCTTTGGCATTCCAACCAATACGATCACTGCGATATCACGTCTAGCAAAAGCATGTGATGCGGAAGTATGCCTCATGATCACAACGCTGAATGCGGACCAGAGTAAATACATTTGCAAAATCCATAAAGCGTTACCAAATTTTCCAAGCGATGATCCAGTATCTGACACTGCGCGATTAAATCAGTACTTTGAAGAAGAAATTCGTCAACGGCCCGCTGAATACTATTGGGTTCATAAGCGCTTCAAATATCGCCCGCCAGGCGAAGCAAGCTTGTATGATTAGTCCATATTCATCAAATACATGTTATGACCCGATTACGCTTTACTAAAATGCATGGCGCTGGCAATGACTTTATTGTGATTGATGCAACTCGCCAAGACATTCGATCGATTACCTCTACGATTTGGCGCAAGCTAGCCCATCGTCAACTTGGTATCGGGGCCGATCAAATCTTGCTTGTGGAACAAAGTAGCCTGCCAGATGTCGACTTTAAATACCGCATCTTGAATGCGGATGGCGGTGAAGTCGAGCAATGCGGTAATGGTTCGAGATGCTTTGTTCGTTTTGTTCATGAGGAAGGTCTCAGCACTAAAGATCAAATCCGAGTTGAAGTCCGCAATGGTCTTCTAACTCTCAAACGCTTGGCTAATGGGTATGTGGAAGTTGATATGGGCAGTCCCATCTTTACCCCTCAAGACATTCCATTTAATCCCGCGGGCCTGACGAGCAAACAAGAATTGCATGAAATCCTTTATGCACTTCCGCTTAGTCGCAATAGCGGCGCACATGCCGATTGGATTGCCGCTCTGTCCATGGGTAACCCTCATGCCGTTCAAGTAGTCGAAGATATTGATAGTGCGCCGATATTAATGGATGGGCCGCTGATTGAGTCGCACCCTGCTTTTCCGAGTCGAGTCAATGCAGGCTTTATGCAAGTTCTTGATCGCCACACAATTCGATTGCGAGTCTATGAACGTGGCGTAGGCGAGACCCTATCGTGCGGTACTGGAGCCTGTGCTGCAGTGGTATCGGGCATCCGCCGTGGACTACTGGACTCCCCAGTAAAGGTAAGCACCCGTGGCGGGGAACTCGAAATTTTGTGGGATGGCTTTCAAAATCCCCACGCCCCCGTTTTGATGCGTGGACCCACTCAGACTGTGTATCGGGGCGAAATTGATTTAGATACGCTTTAAATCCCGTACCGAGTGCGGTAATTTTGAACTGCAGGTAGGTGCATTTGCAATTGCTGATCATGCGATTGCTGCAAATAACGCATCAGGCTATCCAAATTAGCGATTGCAATCACTGGTAAACCAAATTCTTGCCCGACGCTTTGTACCGCAGAATATTGGCCAATATTAACTGCGTCTCCGGATCTTTCCATGCGATCGAGCGCGATTAATACTGCGCAAGGCTTGGCACCGGCTCGCTCAATTAAATCAACCGACTCGCGCACTGAGGTACCCGCTGAAATCACATCATCAATAATGACAACCCGACCACAAACCGGAGCACCAATTAAGGTTCCGCCTTCGCCATGATCTTTGGCCTCTTTGCGGTTATAGGCAAACGGGGTATTACGTCCAGAGCGTGCTAGTGCAATCGCCGCACTCGCTGCCAAGGTAATACCTTTGTACGCGGGGCCAAAAAGCATATCAAAATCAACTTTGGATCCGAGGAGCGCTTGGGCATAAAACTCACCAAGCCTTCCCAGGTGTGCGCCATCATTAAAGAGACCGGCATTAAAAAAATAGGGGGACAATCGCCCGGCCTTCGTTTTAAACTCGCCAAAGGACAATACCTTTGCCTCTAGCGCGAATTGAATAAAGTCCGATTGAATTTGTTCTGAATTTACACTCATAGGTCTGTATGTTACGCATCATTTCTGCCAATCTCAATGGCATTCGCTCAGCGGCCAAAAAAGGCTTTATGGAGTGGATGCACGATCAGCGTGCTGATTTTATCTGTGTCCAAGAACTCAAGGCCCAAGAGGCTGACCTAGACAGCACCATCCTTACTCCTGGTGGACTCAATGCCTATTTTCATTACGCCGAGAAAAAAGGGTATAGCGGTGCCGGGATCTTCACCCCCCACCCCATCGATGACTTGCAAATTGGATTTGGTAACCCTGAATTTGATGCTGAAGGGCGCTATGTTGAAATTTCGATCGGTTCCCTGTCGGTGGTCTCAGTCTACATGCCCTCTGGTTCCAGCTCTCCCGAACGACAAGAAGCAAAATTTCGGTTTCTGGATGCGTTTTTACCCCACCTCATCGAGCTTAGAAACAAAGGGCGACAGATTGTCTTGTGCGGGGATGTCAACATTGCACATCACGAGATTGATTTAAAAAACTGGAAAGGTAATTTAAAGAATTCAGGGTTCTTACCGGAAGAGCGCGCTTGGCTAACCAGACTGTTTACCGAAGAAGGCTATATGGACGTCTATCGACATCTCGAGCCCCATGCGAGTGATACTTGTTATACCTGGTGGAGTCAACGCGGCCAAGCGTATACCAATAATGTTGGATGGCGTATTGATTATCAAATCGCCACACCAGAGTTTGGCAAATCCGCTAAGAAGGCGAGTGTTTATAAAAAACAGCGCTTCTCAGACCATGCGCCACTTATGATTGAATATGATTGGACCCTTTAACCTGCATCCGAATCGCGATTCCAATCAAGATGAGTACTGGGATGCCAATCAATGCGGTTGAAATAAAAAAGGTTTCATAACCAAATCGATCGACATACACCCCAGAAAATCCGGCCAGCCATTTTGGCAGCAATAGCATCATCGAACTAAATAATGCGTATTGCGTTGCTGAATATTGAACATTGGTTAATGAAGAAAGGTAAGCGATAAACGCGGCTGACGCGATACCGGAGCTCAGATTATCCGCGGAGATCACCCAAATTAAACCTGTTAGATCATGGCCGCGCGTGCTTAACCACGCAAAAAGAAGATTGCTGGCTGCCGAGAGAATGGCTCCTAGAAATAAAATGCGCATCACTCCAAAACGCAGTGCCAGAATTCCGCCCACAAACGCGCCGACTAAAGTCATAATGACCCCAAATACTTTCGTGACAGCTGCCACCTCATCCTTGGTATAGCCCATGTCCACATAAAACGGGTTCGCCATAATACCCATCACAACATCGCTAATGCGGTAGACAGCAATGAGCGCCAGAATTAAAAGAGCATGCCAACGATATCGACGAATAAAGTCTGCAAAGGGTTGAATCAGAGTTTGGTGCAACCACTCGCCTGCGGAGCGCGCTTTGGGTAGTTGAACTATTTGGGGCTCAGGACTCAGTAAGGTGGTGATCACACCAACCCCCATCGACAATGCCATCATCAAATACGCAAATTGCCAGGCGTTGGCAAAGTAGAGGCTAGTGCTTTCTTCGGCGCGCGCTGCCAGCCACAATGCGCCCGCTCCTGCCCAAATCATCGCCAAGCGATAACCCGTTTGATAACTAGCCGCTAAAGCAGCTTGGTACTCTGCCTTGGCCGACTCGATCCGAAAGGCATCAAGTGCAATGTCTTGGGTGGCCGAAGCAAAGGCAACTAATAATGCAAACCAAATAATGACCTGTAAATCTTGCTTGGGATCGTTCATGGCCATGCCCACCAAACCAATCATGATGAGCGCTTGAGCGAATAGCAACCAACTACGCCGACGCCCTAAGTATTTTGTGATCCCAGGAATTGGTACTCGATCCACTAATGGAGCCCAGAGCCACTTACCAGCATAGAACAGGCCAACCCACGATAAATAGCCAATGGTGCTGCGATCAATGCCAAGCTCTCTTAGGCGAAAACTTAAGGTGCCCAATACTAAGAGAAGAGGAAGGCCGGCCGAGAATCCTAGAAAGAAAATACGAATGCTGGGCCACTCAAGATAGACCCGTAAATCATTCAACCAGGAGCGGATGCTATTTAGCTCCACGCACGCGGTAGATTGCTATGCTACCAAATAAATTAGGTAGCCAGTGGACTGTCTTGCCATGATGCAAAACAACCCGCCCCAAAATCTCAATTCCTAATTTGTGGGCTAAGGCTTCAAAATCAGCAATCGTCAGAACTCGTACATTGGGGGTATTGAACCACTCGTAGGGCAAGGATTTCGAAACAGGCATGCGGCCAAGCGCAACTGCATAGCGGTGCGACCAGTGTCCAAAGTTTGGGAAAGATACAACGCATTGCTTTCCAACCCGCACCACCTCACGCAAGATTCGCTCGGTTTGATGGATCGTCTGTAGAGTTTGAGACAGCACAACAGTATCAAAGCTTTGATCCTTGAAAAGCGCTAGACCACCTTCCAAATCCTGCTGGATTACATTTAAGCCCTTTTCCACACACGCCAATACCGCACTATCTTTAATTTCAACGCCATAAGTAATCGCTTGACGCTTTGCACGAATGAACTCGAGGAACGAGCCGTCACCACAACCCAAGTCTAGTAAAGAGCTGTTCGTTTCAACCCAATTGGCGATCGCATCAAAATCGGATCTTAATTGCATTGCGCCTCCGCCATCGTCGCAAAATAGGCTCGCACCAAGCGATGGTAGCGTTCATCATTGAGTAAGAATGCATCATGCCCATGCGGCGCATCAATTTCAGCATAGCTCACGTCGGCTTTGTTATTGAGCAAGGCTTGCACGATCTCACGACTACGATCAGGTGAAAAACGCCAATCCGTTGAAAAACTGATGACTAAAAATTTAGCTTGAGCATGCGCTAGGGCTTGACTCAAATCCCCTTGATAACGCTTTGCTGGATCAAAATAGTCTAGCGCACGCGTAATTAACAAATACGTATTGGCATCAAAATATCCCGAGAACTTATCGCCTTGATGCCGCAAGTAACTCTCAACGGCAAACTCCACATCAAAACTGAAGCGATACTCGTCCGGCGCGCCAGCTAAACGCTGCAAATCACGGCCAAACTTTTCAGCCATATCATCGTCTGATAGATAGGTAATATGTCCCACCATCCGGGCTAAGCGCAAACCACGCTTGGGAACAACGCCATGCTTGTAATAGTCACCGCCATAAAAATCAGGGTCTGACAAAATTGCATTGCGCGCAACTTCATTAAATGCGATATTTTGTGCGCTAAGCTTTGGCGTGGAGGCAATCACCACGCAATGGGCAACGCGCTCTGGGTATTGAATTGCCCATGACATAGCCTGCATCCCGCCAAGACTGCCTCCCATGACTGCAGCAAACTTCTCAATCCCCATTTGATCGGCTAGACGTGCTTGTGCGTTGACCCAATCCTCAACAGTTAGCACTGGAAAACGAGCCCCATAAGGTTCATTCGTTTGTGGATTGATGCTCATCGGGCCCGTTGAGCCAAAACACGAACCTAGATTATTCACCCCAATCACAAAAAAGTGATTGGTATCGACTGGCTTTCCAGGTCCAACCATGTTGTCCCACCAGCCCAACTCATTGGCATTGTCAGAGTCTATACCAGCAACATGATGCGATGCATTTAGAGCATGGCAAATCAAAACCGCATTGCTAGTATTTGCATTCAGTCGTCCATAAGTCTCAACGACTAAATCGTATTGATCAATGCTAGCGCCACTTTGCAACCTTAGCGGTGCATCAAAATGATAGGTTTTCTTTGAAAGATGCAGCTCACTCATGCAGTCAGCAGAATTCGTAGACTTGGCTCAATTCCTTCGCTGGGCAACTTCTTAAAACCACTTCGAGCAAAGCGATGCCAGCGACCAACCACATAACTCATCAGAAGCGCAGACTGTAAGCCAGCAGTATCAGCAACTGCCCCATCCTGATGTTGACTTTGTGCAATCCGCAACGATTGCTTTAGGGATGTTTCAACACGATCCAAAACTTGATTGATGCGCTCCTGTAAGCGATCATCCTCCTGCAATAATGCGTCGCCCAATAAAACACGCACCATGCCGGGATTTTTCTCGGCAAAAACCAAAAGCATTTGCACCATCCCCTTCACTTGTGCAATGCCCAATTCCTCTTTTTGATTAATCTGATTAATGAGGCCAAAAATGGTTTGCTCGATAAATGCGATTAGACCCTCAAACATTTGCGCCTTACTAGCAAAATGTCGATAGAGAGCAGCCTCTGAAACGCCGATCTTGGCAGCCAAAGCGGCTGTGGTGACGCGATCACCACTTGGGTTTTGCAGCATCTCGGCCAAAATTTGCAGAATTTGTAAGCGGCGCTCGCCTGGACGTGGGCGCTTACGCGTCTTGGTCTCGCCCCCGCTAATCTCAGAAGCTGATTCTTGATGAAGAGGGCTACCGCTGCTGTTCATGATTATTTTTTATCTAGAACGTATCATGGTACCAAAAGCTTGTTCCGTCAAAATTTCTAAGAGTAGGGAGTGCTCAATTCGCCCATCAATAATATGAACAGAGTTCACGCCACTCTTGGCGGCATCCAAGGCAGATGAAATTTTAGGAAGCATACCTCCAGAAATCGTACCGTCTGCAAAAAGCGCATCAATCTCACGTGCACTCAAATCAGTCAAGAGCTTACCCGCCTTATCCATAACGCCCGGTATATTGGTCATCATCACCAATTTCTCAGCTTTGAGGATTTCCGCCATTTTGCCCGCAACCAAATCTGCATTGATGTTATAGGCTTGGCCTTCTTCACTAAAACCAATTGGTGAAATCACGGGAATAAATGCATCGTCTTGTAAAGCTTTCACCACAGCTGGATTAATCGATTCAATTTCACCGACAAATCCTAAGTCAATCGGCGCACCAGAGGGAGTTTGTTCATTCGGAACCATCATTTTCTTGGCATGAATCAAACCGCCATCTTTACCAGTTAAGCCAACGGCCTGGCCGCCAAAATGATTAATTAACATCACGATGTCTTGCTGCACCTCGCCACCCAATACCCACTCAACCACTTCCATGGTCTCTTCATCGGTAACCCGCATTCCCTGAATAAAGGTGCCAGTCTTGCCAATTTTCTTAAGGGCTTCATCAATTTGCGGTCCGCCACCATGAACCACGACCGGGTTCATGCCAACTAGCTTTAGCAAAATCACATCACGCGCAAAACTCTCTTTGAGGCGCTCTTGAACCATGGCGTTACCACCATATTTGATCACAATGGTTTTGCCATGGTATTGCCGAATATAAGGCAAAGCCTCGGCCAGAATCTCGGCCTTCAACAATGGCGGAATGTCAGCGAGTGTTGGTACTGCTTTAGTCATGATGAATAGAAATCCTATTCACCAAATAACTTTTGGCGTAGCTCACGACGCTCTTGAGCCTCGAGTGAGAGATTAGCGGTTGGACGAGCGATCAGGCGTGATAAACCAATCGCCTCACCGGTTTCTTCGCACCACCCATAATCACCTGACTCAATCCTAGCCAAGGCTTGTTCAACCTTCTTTAGGAGCTTTCGTTCGCGATCTCGAGTTCGGAGCTCTAGGGCGTGCTCCTCTTCAATCGTCGCCCGATCCGCGGGATCGGGGACCAGTATGTTTTCACGTAAGTGCTCGGTTGTTTCGCTCGCGTGCTTTAAGATATCTTCTTTGAGCGCCTGCAATTTGGTGCGAAAGAACTCCAACTGAGCGGCATTCATATAGTCCTTTTCAGACATCTTTAGTAAATCAGCCTCAGTTAGGGGGGCGCCCTTAGCGGACGATCCAGAAGCTTTCTTGCTGGACTCAGCAGACTTCGCTTTGGTACTCGCTTCTTTTGTCGTCATCGTTTTTCCTTCGTTCCAAATAATCAACACCTTAAACCCTAGAGCAAAATCGCCAATCAGGGTTACTACTAAAAGTTACTTAATTGCACTTTCAAGGGTGCATTATTACGCTTTCTATAAAAGTTTCAATGGCTATTTAAATACAACCGTGGCGGCGCATTGTACAGTAATTCAATCAATTCAATTAGTTAGCCAAGCAGCCTTCCAATCCGGCCAACAAAGTATCTTTTGGCAGATCAATTCCAATGAATACCATCCGAGTTTGTTTGGCCTCTGCCCCCCATGGGCCAGCCAAATCACTACCCATCATTTCATGAACGCCCTGAAGAACCACTTTGCGGGCTGAACCCTTCACATACAAGACGCCCTTGTAGCGCAACATCTTCTCGCCAAACACGGACAAGACCCCTCCTAAGAAGTCCTCTAACTTGCGGTGATCAAAAGGTTTGTCGCTCTTAAAAACAAATGATTGAATCCGATCGGTATGCCCATGGTGATGGTGATGATTGTGGCCATGGTCATGGTGATGCTCATGATCGTGGTGGTGATCATGACCGCACTCGCTGTGGTCGTGATCATCCTCTTCCAAAAAATGGGGGTCAATATCAAGCTTCGCGTTTAAATTAAATCCCCGCAAATCCAAGACAGAATCGAGCGGCACTACGCCCTTTGTAATCGTTTGGATGGGTGCTCTTGGGTTCATATGCATCAACCGATTTTTTAGAGCCGCAATTTCTTCTGGGCTTGCAAGGTCTGTTTTGGTAATAAAGATGCGATCGGCAAAGCCAACCTGACGCTGAACTTCCTCGTGCTCGTTGAGCTGTTTCTGGCCGTGCTTAGCATCGACAAGGGTAACCACGGCGTCTAACACGTAATGATTCGCAATGTCATCATCAATAAAAAACGTTTGCGCAACCGGACCGGGGTTTGCCACACCAGTCGTTTCAATGACCACCTGGTCAAACTGAATTTTTTTACTCTTACGCTGCTCCCATAGCTGATTTAATGCTTCAACCAAATCGCCTCGAATCGAACAGCATACGCAGCCATTGTTCATTTGCACAATTTGCTCTTGCGTATCTTGAACCAAAATATCGTTATCGATATTTTCTTCACCAAACTCGTTTTCAATCACCGCAATTTTTTTGCCATGCTCACCGGTCAAAATGTGTTTTAACAAAGTGGTCTTACCGCTGCCCAAAAATCCTGTGAGAATCGTTACTGGTATTAATGCCATCGTGATGTCATTTCTTAAAAAGAATGGATAAAGAAGTATCTTACCGATTATTGGGTACGTTGGAGCAGCAATCCCTTGAGGTACTCCCCTTCCGGAAAACTAGCCAGAACCGGGTGATCCAATCCCGCCGCCAAACGCCGCATGACCCGGTAGCTTGTTCCATGATCTTGCATATGTGCCATAGCCTCATTCACGGATGAGGTGATCATTTGCTCAAAATGCTGGGGGCTAACAGCGCCCGAGCAGGAAAATGTAAATAGCAAGCCGCCCGGATTGAGTAATTGCAAGGCAGCGCGATTAATCTCTTTATAAGCTTTTAGGGCACGCTCAAGATGCTGAGCCGATGGGGCAAACTTTGGGGGGTCCAAGACGATTAAATCAAATTTTTCCTGGGCGCCCCGCAATTCTCGAAGGGTAGAAAAGGCATCGGCATCATGCCAAGTGGCCAATTCCGGAGAATAGCCATTCATTGCCATTTGACACTGTGCCAACGCTAGGGCATCCCCCGATGAATCAACTGACATGACGCTGTTTGCCCCTCCTTGCAAAGCAGCCAAAGAGAAGCCGCCGGTGTAGCAAAACATATTGAGCACCCGGCGATTGCTTGCGAGCTCAGACACCAGCTTGCGGTTATCGCGCTGATCAATATAAAAACCGGTCTTATGACCTTCTAGCACATCGATTCCATACTGAATCCCATGCTCATTGACCAAAACGAGCTCGCCATCATGCTCGCCAGACAAAATACCACTCTGCTCAGCTAATCCCTCTCGTGCTCGCACTGCGGCATCCGATCGCTCGACCATCAAAGAGCACTGGGTTTGCTCTTGTAAGGCACTGATGATGGCGTCTCGCCAATATTCCACACCTGCACTCAGAAACTGGCAAACAATCACGCGATCATATTGGTCAACAATCAGACCGGGCAATCCATCGGCCTCCCCAGCAATTAACCGAATCGCATTGCTATCTTTTACCCATTGCTGCCGGTGCTGTATTGCGGTACTAATTTTGCGCTTAAAGAAGGCGTGATCGATAGCTTCGCTTTCATTCCATGACCAAACGCGAACGCGGATTTTAGATAAAGGACTATAGGCTCCTTTGGCAATCCAGCGGCCATCTTGACTCAGGATCTGAACCGTTGCACCTGCTTTAGGCTTTCCATCAACCCGCTTGATTGCAGTGGCATAGACCCAAGGGTGCCTGCGCACAATGGGCCGCTCTTTTCCCGCCTCAAGGATGATGTTGTAGTTCACGCTTTATTACTCTTCACTTTGGCGCGGGGGTGAGCATTGTCATAGGCTTTTGCTAGATGCTGAAAATCCAGCGCAGTATAAATTTGCGTACTGGCAATACTCGCGTGACCCAGCATTTCTTGTACAGCTCGCAAGTCATGTGAGGATTGCAGTACATGGCTGGCAAAGCTATGGCGCATCATATGTGGGTGCACATGAGTAGGCAAACCGGCACGAATAGCCATTGATCGCAAACGGGCCTGAACGGTTCGTGGCGCAAGCCGCTTACCCTGAATAGACACAAATAAAGCTCGCTCATCCTGCAACGTTAATAAAGCGCGTTGCGATTTCCAACGCTGTAACGCTGCCATGGCGGGCTTGCCAACTGGAATGGTCCTGCGCTTATTGCCCTTACCAAGAACCGAAACTTCACTTGCGCGCCAATCAATCCAACCTAAAGAATCTCGACTAGGATCACTATCTAGGCCTAGGAGCTCTGAGAGGCGCAAGCCTGATGAATACAAAAGTTCAATCAAAGCATAATCACGACTCAGTTCCCAATTATCGTTTTCAGTCGCCTCTTTGGCGGCGAACTCAATGAGGGCTAGCGCTTGCTCTACCGATAATGCCTTTGGCAGTAATTTACTGCGCTTAGGCGCTTTGATATCAGCCACGGGATTTGAGCCTAGGCCAGACTGACCTTTACTTTCCAATAAGAGCCAGTCATAAAAACCGCGCCACGCTGATAAAACCCGAGCAATCGATCGCGCAGACAATCCCTTCGCATGAAGCGTTGCAGTCCAACGACGAATGAGTGCATGATTAATTTGATCAATCGCACACTGCTCGACTTGCGCGCTCTCACAGAGAATTTTTAAATCAGCGCGATACGCTTTAATCGTATGAACTGATAATTGCCGCACAACATGCAAGTTATTTAGGTAAGCCTCGATCTTTGCCGAGAGAGTGTCCACAATCGTTTACTTACCTTGAGCTTAACCGGCAACCCGCCGCAACGCTGCTGCAGCCAAACCAGCAATTTGTCTTAAATAAAACACGCCCATATCCTCTGTAAAACGTTCGCCATCTTTACTGAGAAGAGCTAAGCCGGCAAAGCGATTTTGCTCCAATGGCATTGCTAGTATTGCTACGCTCTGCCAATCATCCTTGGCCTGCAAATGAGCTAGCTTTTCTTTAAATACATCCGGACATTTTGCGAAGGGCTGGCAAATGGGGCGCTCTAACAATGCCTCAAACGCAGAATCAATTGGCAATACTTTACAAACCTCGACCTCAAAGACAGAGGAAAGACCACTTTCGATCGCGCTATTTACTTGCTGAGTATCTTGCGCTTCAATGAGCTTTTGTAACCAAGCAACCATTCCCACTTGGGTCTTGTCATTGCGACTGCCAAAACGCAGCATTTCGTTTAAGCGTGCATTGAGCTCTTGGTTTTGTGAGCGTAGCAAATGCATTTGCCGCTCTTGCAGCGAAATGGCTCGATCGCTGTTGGGATCTTTTAGACGAACTTCTTGCAAGACCTCAGCATGGCGCTCAAAAAATCCTGGGCAAGCTTTTAGCCATTGGGCCACTAAGGCTTCTTGTTCATCCTGACTCAGCTCTGGAGCACTCATTTCGTTTCCTATCCACTTTGTAATTTCTTGCGCAATATCTCATTGAGCTGCTGAGGATTTGCTTTACCTTGCGAGGCTTTCATCGCCTGCCCAATTAAGGCGTTAAAGGCTTTCTCTTTGCCAGACTTAAACTCTTCAACGGATTTTGAATTGGCCTGTAACACCCCATCAACGAGGGCTTCTAGGGCGCCAATGTCGGTAATTTGCTTTAATCCGCGTTGCTCAATCATTTCATCAATTGGGATGGCCGGTTTGTTGGCGAGCGCATCCTCCCAAATTGAGATGAATATCTCTTTTGCAATCTTGTTGGAAATCGTTCCGTCTAGAGAACGATTAAGTAGCGCCTCAATCTGAGCAATTTCAATTGGTAATTCATGAGCGGATAAATTCGAGCGATTTAAAGCCGAGGCCAAATCGCCAGTAATGAAGTTTGCAATCGTCTTGGCGTGTTTCGCGCCCAAACGGCGGACCAGCTCCATCAATAAATCAGCTGTGGCACGGTCCTGACTGAGGATCTGACTATCGTAAGGGCTTAGTCCATATTCAGATTGCCACTGCGCGCGTAACGTCGCTGGCAATGCTGGCATACCAGCGCGAATTTCTTCAATCCAATCCGCATGAATAACGAGTGGCAATAAATCAGGGTCTGGAAAATACCGATAATCTTGTGCGTCTTCTTTGCTGCGCATACTGCGCGTTTCTTGAAGATCGGGGTCGTATAAGCGCGTTTCCTGAATAACCGTACCGCCATCTTCAATTAGTTCAATTTGGCGTCGCACTTCATACTGAATTGCCTCTTCTAAGAATCGGAAAGAATTTAAATTCTTAATCTCGCAACGCGTCCCGAATTCACTCTGTCCCTTGGGCCGCACCGATACATTGGCATCGCAGCGAAAAGAGCCTTCTTGCATATTGCCATCGCATACCCCTAACCACACTACTAACGCATGAAGGGCTTTGGCATAAGCAACCGCCTCAGCAGCACTGCGCATTACGGGCTCAGTGACAATTTCTAAAAGAGGAGTGCCGGCTCGATTTAAATCAATCCCGCTAGCTGGTTCGCCATGAGGGCCAGAAAAGTTCTCATGAACGGATTTGCCAGCATCTTCCTCTAAGTGGGCTCGCGTTAACTCAATCACCTTTGTCTGACCATCGACAACGATTTCAATTTGTCCACCGACGACCACTGGTATCTCGTATTGACTAATTTGATAGCCCTTAGGCAGATCGGGGTAAAAATAATTTTTACGGGCAAAAATACTGCGCGGAGAAATCTGGGCACCAATTGCCAAACCAAAACGAATCGCGTGCTCAACTGCTTGTCGATTAAGAACGGGCAATACTCCCGGCAGCGCTAAATCAACGGCGCAGGCTTGTGTGTTTGGGGCAGCACCAAATTGCGTACTCGCCCCACTAAATATCTTGGACTGCGTTAGTAATTGCGTATGGGTCTCGAGACCAATGACAATTTCCCACTTCATCATGCTATCCCTTCGGGTCTGCGCAGATGCCAGTCGCTGACTTGCTGATACTGGTGCGCCACTTGCAATAGGCGAGCCTCAGAGAAATAATTTCCGATCAATTGCATTCCAATCGGTAATCCATCGCCCGAGAATCCACAAGGCGCGCTCATTGCTGGCAAACCCGCCAAATTCGCTGACAAGGTATAAATGTCTTCTAAGTACATCTGCAAGGGGTCTTTGCTCTTTTCACCCAGGCCCCAAGCGACATCCGGAGCTACAGGTCCCAAAATCACGTCGCACTGAGTGAAAGCTTGCGCAAAATCTGCAGCAATAATGCGACGAATTTTCTGGGCTTGCAGATAATAAGCATCGTAGTAGCCGTGCGATAAGACATAACTTCCAATCAAAATGCGCCGCTTCACCTCCTCACCAAAACCTTCACTGCGGGAGCGTTGATACATCTCCAATAAATCAGAGTACTCGCTCGCACGATGGCCATAACGCACCCCGTCGTAACGACTCAAGTTGCTCGATGCTTCAGCAGGAGCTAAAACGTAATACACCGGGATCGAAAGCTTAGTTTTAGGCAAACTCACTTCGCAAACAACAGCCCCCAAAGACTGAAGCACCTCTTTCGCAGCTAGCACCGCTTGCGCTACATCGTGCGACAGACCCTCGGCAAAAAATTCTTTGGGCAAACCAATGCGTAACCCCAATAGAGGTTTTTTAGGATCTTCACCCGACCAAGCTTGATTCAGAAAACGTCCGTAGTCTTCGCCGCTATCAGCCAGGGATGTTGAATCACGGGGATCGTGCTTCGACATGGCACTTAGTAATAGAGCGCAATCCTCGGCGGTTTTTCCAATGGGGCCTGCCTGATCCAATGAGGAGGCGTAAGCAATCATGCCGTATCGCGAAACACGACCGTAAGTTGGCTTAATTCCAGTCAGACCACAAAAAGCAGCTGGTTGCCGAATCGATCCACCGGTATCGGTCCCAGTAGCGATTGGCGCCAATCCAGCGGCAACGGCAACTGCTGAACCGCCAGAGGATCCGCCCGAGACCCGCCCGTTATTCCATGGGTTGAGGGCAGCCCCAAATGCAGAGTTCTCATTGGAGGAGCCCATTGCAAACTCATCCATATTGGTTTTGCCCAGACACACCATACCTGCAGCCTTTGGATTATCGGCATCTGGCAAGCCCAAACTTGCTACCACGGCTGCATCAAAGGGGCTTTTATAGCCCGCCAACATTTTGGAAGCCGCCGTCGTGGCCCACTCTTTGGTCACAAAGACATCCTTATGGGCAATCGGAATTCCGGTTAAGGGTCCCGCAAGCCCTTGTGATATCAGCTGATCGGCGCGTCTAGCCTGCTCTCGCGTCTGGTCTGGCAAAACATCGAGGTAGGCATTTAGATGCTGGTATTTTGTGATCCGCTCAAGAAAGAACTCACATAACTCTAAGCTTGATATTTCTTTATTAATCAATGACTTAGATAAACTTTGCAGGGTTTGGTGCTGCCAATTCATTCGATCACCCTCGGGACCAAAAAGTAACCCTTGGCTTGCGCGGGTGCGTTCGCCATATTCTGTTCCCGCGTATTTGCCTCGATGCATGCGTCGGGCCTCAAAGGCTGAGCCAAATCTTCTATAAACAAAATGGGGTGGGGCAAAGGCTCAATCTGCTCAGTATTGACCGCTTGCATTTGTTCGACGAGAGCAAAAACGGCCTCTAATTGTGGCAATACCGCCTCGGCCTCTGAGGCGCTTAATTGCAAGCGAGAGAGCTTCGCTATACGGTGAACTTCATTTATATCCATGGGGTGCTAGAGTATCATTTCATCTTTGAGCTAATTAACATTTCTATTTTCCCACTTACATTATGTTTGGTCTCTTTCGTAGCTATTTTTCCAATGACCTAGCCATTGATCTAGGTACCGCAAACACCTTAATTTACATGCGCGATAAGGGTATTGTGCTCGATGAGCCCTCGGTTGTTGCAATCCGCCAAGAGGGCGGCCCGAATGCCAAAAAAACCATTTTGGCGGTTGGTCGCGAAGCAAAGAGCATGTTAGGACGAGTGCCAGGAAACATCGAAGCAATTCGTCCCATGAAAGATGGTGTGATTGCAGATTTCACCATCACCGAGCAAATGCTCAAGCAATTTATCAAAATGGTTCATGAGAGCAAACTATTAAAACCTAGCCCTCGAATCATTATCTGTGTGCCTTGCGGCTCGACACAAGTTGAGCGTCGTGCGATTCGTGAATCTGCCTTAGGTGCGGGTGCCTCTCAAGTATTTCTCATTGAAGAGCCAATGGCGGCTGCCATTGGTGCGGGGCTCCCAGTTTCGGAAGCTGCGGGATCCATGGTGGTTGACATTGGTGGCGGAACGACTGAAGTGGGTGTGATGTCCTTAGGTGGTGTTGTTTACAAAGGTTCGGTTCGGGTTGGAGGAGACAAGTTCGATGAAGCAATTACGAATTACATCCGACGGAACTACGGCATGCTCATTGGTGAACAAACGGCTGAAGCAGTTAAAAAAGCGATTGGTTCTGCTTTCCCAGGCACTGAAGTCAAAGAACTAGAAATCAAGGGGCGCAATATCTCGGAGGGGATTCCCCGAAGCTTTACTGTGACCAGCAATGAAATCCTAGAAGCATTAACTGATCCACTTAATCAAATTGTGACTGCGGTAAAAGCAGCCCTTGAGCAAACTCCGCCTGAGCTTGCTGCCGACATTGCGGAACGCGGCATTATGCTAACTGGTGGTGGCGCCTTACTGCGTGACCTCGATCGCCTCTTAATGGAAGAAACTGGCTTGCCAATCCATGTCGCAGAAGATCCCCTGACCTGTGTTGCACGTGGTTGCGGCATTGCATTAGAGCGCATGGATAAATTAGGTGGAGTGTTCTCACAAGAATAGGCGGCTAAACGCCGGAGCGGGCCGTGCACTATAGCGCCCCACCACTTTTCAAGCAAGGCATTCCTGCGCTTGCCAAGTTAATTGCGTGCCTTGTGATTGCTCTGGCACTCATGATTATTGATTTTCAGATCAAGTCGCTGGACTTTATTCGCAACCAAGTCAATATCGTTCTGCGACCGTTTGAGCAGCTGATGCTTCTACCTGGCTCGATGATTTCAGGGGGTAGTGACTATTTAACCAGTCGCAGCACGCTTGAAAAGGAAAATGAGGCTCTCAAATTAAGACAAGCAGAACTCTCGCTGCTAGCCAATCAATCTGCGCTCCTCGCGGTTGAGAATCAAAATCTTCGTAGTCTCTTGGATTTGCAAAAAAAGGTGACGTTTAAAACGGTTCCTGTGGAAATTTTATTTAATCCACCAAACCCCATCTCCCAACGCGTTGTGATTAATCGGGGTGAAAACCAAGGCCTACGATTAGGTTCACCAATTGCCAATGACATGGGCATTCTCGGTCAAGTGGTTCGCCTGTATGACAATTCAGCCGAAGTATCTTTATTGGAAGATCGTGATTTTGCAGTTCCAGTCCTTGTCGCACGCAATGGACTTCGCGCGGCAGTGGTCGGCAGCGGACGTGGTCAGTTATTGCAACTGCGTTACTTACCAGTGGCCAGTGATCTTGAGGTTGGCGACATTCTCCTAACTTCAGGGGTTGATGGTGTATATCCCCCAGGGTTTGCGGTGGCTGTGATTATCAAAATCGAGCGCAATCTCGATCAAAACTCCGCGAATGTCTTTTGCAGTCCGATTGCCGAAGTCAATCGTCATCTCCAGGCGCTTGCCTTAATCTACGACCCGCAGTTCGACGCCAAGCCAGCCTCAAATAGTAGTACGCCATCATCGACCGGTCGACGACAAACGCGACCCAAGGGGCAGCCATGATTGATTACCAAAGCGGCTACATTCTTCGCCCGGTCAAGCTACCTTTTATTTACTTTAGCCTATCCGTCGCCCTGTTATTGAATTTTTTACCCTGGGGCAATCATGCCTGGGTTCCAGACTGGCTCATTATTTGCATTGTGTTTTGGAACATCCATCAGCATCGCTTTGTTGGTGTAATCACAGCATTTGTATTTGGGTTAGTAATGGATATTCATGGCGGGGCCTTGCTCGGAGTTCATGCCTTTAGTTACTCACTGGTGGCGTACATTGCAATTGCCTGGCATCACCGCATTACTGCTTTGCCCGTGACCACCCAAATCCTAAACGTATTTCCTATCTTTGCCTTAGTTTCAATTTTTCCAGTCATTGTGCTTTGGGCTCTAAATGAGCAAATCTATTGGTGGGGTCTAACGAGCCTTATCCAAGCAGCCATTGAGGCCCTGCTTTGGCCACTTGCCAGTTATCTTTTGCTCTTGCCACAGCGACGACCCATTGATGTCGACCCCCATCGACCCCTGTAAGCAGCATGTCCTCAATTAAAAAACCCGATCTCTATTCGTTTCAGGAGCGAGCGCGGATCGCAATGATCTTTGTAGGTATCTGTTTTGGGTTTCTCGTTGTCCGCTTATTTTGGTTACAAATTGTTAGCCACCAGCAATATTCAACCCTTGCTGAGAGCAATCGAATTGCCATTGTCCCAGTCCCCGCCAATCGAGGATTGCTGATTGATCGTAATGGCATTGTGATTGGGCGTAATTATTCAGCACTGACACTAGAGGTTGACGCCTCTCAAATTAAAGGCAACGTCGATGACCTGATTAATCAGCTCTCTGAAATTATTCAGATTGGCCCCAGAGATCGTCGTAACTTTAAGCGCGCCTTGGAAGATTCTCGCAACATGGGCACCTTTCCGCTGCGCTCCATGCTGACTGAGGCAGAGATGGCTCGGTTTCTAGCAAATCGCTATCGCTTTCCTGGCGTCGATGTCAGTGCGCGCAATTTTCGTGAATATCCCTATAACGAATTAGCCTCGCATCTAATTGGCTACATTGGGCGCGTCTCACAAAAAGATAAGGAGCGGATGCAAAACGAACTTGAGACCACGAAAGGCAGTCAAGACCCTTATGCGCTTCAAGGTGCATTCTTGCCTGGTATTCAATACGTCGGGAAGATTGGCATTGAACAAACGTATGAGAGGGTCTTGCGTGGTGTTCCGGGCTACGACGAGGTCGAAATTACCGCGGGCGGCAAGCCTGTGCGCACTCTATCCAGTAGGCCATCCATCCCTGGTAAAAATGTCATTCTCTCAATTGACATTAAGTTGCAAGCTCTGGTTGAACAGCTCTATGGTAAATATCGCGGCGCTTTTGTCGCCATTGAACCTGAGACTGGTGATGTTCTGGCTTTTGTATCGAAACCAAACTTCAATCCCAATGACTTTGTGGAAGGCATTGATCCAGTTACTTGGAAAGAGCTAAACGAGTCAAAGGAAAAGCCGCTCTATAACCGGCCCCTGAAAGGAATTTATCCCCCCGCATCAACCTATAAACCTTTTATGGCATTAGCCGCACTTGAGCTCAACAAACGTAAGGCTGAAGATGCGATTGCTGATCCAGGTTTTTTTACCTTTGGTAATAACACGTTCCGTGACGATAAAGTTGGCGGGCATGGAATGGTTAATATGGAGAAATCCATTGTGGAGTCTTGCGATACCTACTACTACTTGTTAGCGCGCGACATGGGCGTCAACATGATGCACGATTTTATGAAACCCTTGGGCTTTGGTCAGCTCACAGGCATTGATCTCGAAGGTGAAGCAAAAGGGGTGCTACCGTCTACGGAATGGAAAAAGACAGCATTTAAAAAACCCGAACAACAAAAGTGGTTCGAAGGCGAAACGATCTCACTCGGAATTGGTCAAGGCTATAACGCATTCACCATTTTGCAATTAGCACATGGGCTTGCAAATGTACTCAATTATGGTGTGGTCATGAAGCCTCACATTGCAAAAGCAATTGAAGATCCATTCACGCGCCAAAAAGAACTCACGACCCCTAAGGAAAGTTATCGCATTAATCTCAAGCCAGAGAATGTTGAAGTGATTAAAAAAGCGATGGTGGAGGTAAATCGATCGGGAACATCAGCATCTTCATTTCGGAATACGCCATATAGCGTAGGAGGCAAAACAGGCACGGCTCAAGTATTTAGCTTGAATGCAAAAACATATAATCATTCCTCAACGCCTGAGTTCTTACGTGACCATGCTCTATTTGTGGCGTATGCGCCCAATGACAAGCCAAAAATTGCAATTGCGATGATTGTTGAAAATGCAGGTTTTGGTGCCCAGCATGCTGCACCGATTGCTCGTAAAGCGCTTGATTACTATATTGATGGCAAATGGCCTAAGGAGATTCCGGAATGGAAAAGAGTACCTTAGTTCGTCTCAAACCATTACTTTTACGAGCGTTTAGTGGCTTCGATTCTCGCCTGGGCTTTATCTTCTTAGCCCTTGCCTTGATTAGCTTCTTTGTGTTTTTATCGGCTGGCCAAGGAACGACGGTAGCGATTCTCGATCAGGTTCGCAACCTTCTGATTGCCTTTGTGATTATGTGGCTTGTTTCACAGATTCCGCCCAAATGGCTGGAGATGGCTGCGGTTTGGATATACGGCATTGGTATTGCCCTACTAATCGCCGTTGCTATTTTTGGATTAATCAAAAAGGGGGCTAGACGCTGGATTAATGTCGGTATTGTGATTCAGCCATCCGAGATTATGAAGATCGCGGTACCACTCATGCTCGCCTGGTATTTCCAAAAACGCGAGGGGATTCGCTCAGGATTTGATTATCTGGTGGCAGCGCTATTGCTAGCTTTACCGGTATTTTTGATTGCTCGTCAGCCTGATTTAGGAACCTCTCTATTGGTGCTTGCCTCTGGCCTCTACGTCATTATTTTGGCAGGCTTACCTTGGCGCTGGATCATTCCTGTTGTAGTAATTGGCGGAATTGCGACTCTTTTGCTGATTATATTTAGTAGCAGCATTTGTACTCCCGACGTCACTTGGCCATTCATTCGGGAGTATCAAAAAAATAGAGTTTGTACATTGCTAGACCCATCTAGTGATCCACTTGGAAAAGGCTTTCATACCATTCAGGCAGTCATTGCGGTTGGCTCCGGTGGGTTTTTTGGGAAAGGCTGGCGCGAAGGAACTCAGTCCCATTTGGAGTTTATTCCTGAAAAACATACTGACTTTGTTTTTGCTGTTTTTGCTGAAGAGTTTGGATTTCTTGGCAATATTCTTTTGATCCTGCTCTTTTTTGCACTGATTAAGCGTGGTCTGGCGATCTCAGTCAATGCGCCTACTTTATTTACGCGCCTCTTGGGAGGTGCCATTAGCATGATCTTTTTCACCTATGCCTTTGTCAATATCGGCATGGTCACTGGGCTCTTACCGGTGGTTGGCGTACCGCTCCCACTCCTTAGCTATGGCGGCACAGCCCTTGTTACGCTTGGGTTTGGGGCTGGTATCTTAATGAGTATCCATCGCCACCGACGACTCGTACAAAGCTAGGTGGCAATAAAAAACCCAGCCGAAGCTGGGTTTATAAGAGATCGCTCTCGATTACTTTTTACGCTTATTAACAGCGTCTTTAAATGCCTTACCAGCAGAAAACTTAACAGTCTTGGAAGCGGCAATTTTGAGAGGCTCACCAGTTTTTGGATTGCGACCCATGCGGGCAGCACGCTTGCCAGAGGCAAATGTTCCAAAACCAATTAATTGCACTGAGTCACCCTTGGTTACTGCTTTGATGATGTGCTCAATAGCAGAATTTAGTGCGTACTCTGCTTTTGCTTTAGAAATCTCGGCATCGTCAGCAATTGCTGCGATTAAGTCTGCTTTATTCAAGTGAAGCTCCTTGTTGATTGTTCATTATGTTGCGCATATGCGCTGACGCAATTGTAAACACAAAATGTTATAAAAATAAATAATCTTTTGAAAAAAATTGGCCGCAGAGCCTTTTAGGATATGACTAATCCAAAACGACCAAGTCAACGACAAAATACTGAGTTTCTGCAAAGCAATTTGTCGGTAAACCAACGTGCTGCTCATACTGCAATGCAACTTTACGCCCCATATTGGCGTTAATCTTATTGACAACGGCATCATCACGCACCGAAAAGAAGAACTTTTCAGACATCGTTCCTGGCATCGAGACCATCGCTAGCTCACCTTCCCAGGTTTTACAAATCCAGCCCCGCTTGGAAAACTTTTGAACATATCCAGCTCGCTCACCCTCCGCATAGCTCCAATGAAGCATTAGATAGGTATAGCCGGCAGTTAAAACGCCGCCAATCAGAACTAAAATAAGAAGTGATCGAAAAAAACGTGCCATATAAGTGACTGAATTAAAAAGCTATCTTACTGGATTCAATTGACTAAAGAGGATGAGTTTATGATGCGCCCCATTACAGCTTCTTATTTATTTAGTGCCTACGCCTTGCTTCTATTTTCAGGTACCTCATTGGCCAACTCGGGTGAGTCGACCTATCAGCAGGTTTGCGCCAGTTGTCATACCCCCGGAGTGGCCGGAGCTCCAAAGCTGGGTGATAAAGCCAAATGGGGGGCGCTCATTAAGGAAGGGCAGGTCCAAATTACGGCCCATGGCTACGTTGGAGTTCGTGGCATGCCCGCAAAGGGGGGGAAACCCGATTTGAGTGTCAGCGATTTTGCGGCATCGGTTGTCTATATGGCCAATCAATCGGGTGCCAGTTGGAAAAATCCAGATGATGCTATGTTGAAGAAAATTGACGCAGAGATCCAACGACGTCTGGCGCAGCTTCGTAAGTAGGGATCGGAATGGAGATTCGTCATAGTATTTTTCTGGTTTTTTTAGGATCAGCCCTGTTTATTTATTTTCGGGGCAAGGTTCGCTTTGGCTTACTACGCTCCCTTACTGATTATGTGGTGTTATTAGCGCCCATTAATACCTTGATTTATTTGTTTTCTAAAGTAGGTCGTAGCCCCTACCTACCTGTTAATGCATTCCCAGAGCTACAGCCCTTAAAAGATCGCTGGCAGATCATCCGGGATGAAGCCTTGGCTCTTCAAGATAGCGGGCAAATTCGTCAAGCAACTGGCTATAACGATATTGGCTTTAATTCTTTTTTTCGTACTGGCTGGAAACGCTTTTATTTATACTGGTACGGCAAAGATCTGCCGTCAGCCGAAGCGGCCTGCCCCCAAACAGTTGCGCTACTTAAATCGATCCCAAGCATCAAGGCTGCCATGTTTGCCTCGCTGCCTCCCGGAGCAAAATTGGTTCGCCATCGCGATCCTTATGCTGGGTCATTACGCTACCATTTGGGGCTCGTGACTCCGAACAGCCCATACTGTTTTATCGATGTCGATGGTGAACCCTACTATTGGAAGGATGGCGAGGCAGTTGTATTTGATGAAACCTACATCCACTTTGCAGCCAATAATACCGACCATCAACGGATTGTCTTGTTTTGCGATATTGAGAGGCCACTCCACACCAAAATGATGCGAGGCTTCAATCGCTGGTTTGGTTTACAAGTAATGAGTGCTGCGGCCTCACAAAACGTTGAGGGTGAATCACTCGGTTTTGTAAATATCCTCTTTACTTATTTTTATCGACTGCGCATGCAGACGAAAAAGCTAAAGGCTTCACACCGCAAGATCTATTACATTGGCAAGTGGGTGTTAATTATTGGCCTAGTTTGGTTGATATTTTGGTGATGGAAAAAATTCGGGTCTCCAAACTACTATCCGAGCGTGGTTTATGTTCGAGACGGGAAGCAGATGCTTATATTGAACAGGGTTTGGTAACCCTTGATGGCGAGATTGTTCAAGAATTAGGTACGCGGGCCTATCGGCACCAAACGATTGAGTTACGATCAGGGGCCAAGCGTCAGCAAGAACAACGCCTCACCATTTTGCTGAATAAGCCAGTAGGCTATATTTCGCATTTAGATGATGAGGGACAATATAAGCCAGCAGCGTCTCTCATCGTCCCCGAAAATCAATATGCGAGCGCGCCCCAGCGAACTGAACGCTCCATCTTTAAAGGCCTCGCCCCTGCCGGACGTCTTGATATTGATTCCTCGGGTCTATTAGTGCTTACCCAAGATGGACGGATCGCAAAGTTGTTAATCGGAGAAGATAGTCCGATCGAAAAGGAGTATCTGGTTCGTGTCAGCGGTAAATTGTCAGACGCGGGTTTGCGCTCTTTGCAGCACGGACTATCGCTAGATGGCAAAGCACTAAAGCCAGCTAAAGTGGGCTGGCAAAACGAAGATCAACTCCGTTTTGTGTTGCGAGAGGGACGCAAACGACAAATTCGTCGAATGTGTGAGCTCGTTGAGCTCAATGTTATTGGTCTAAAACGAATCCGCATTGGTCAGATAACCCTAGGATCACTGCCAAGTGGGCAGTGGCGTATCTTAGGCAAAGAAGAGCGTTTTTAGACCAATACCGGAAAGAGTGTCAATTGCATCGCTCGCTCGCGCACTGGAAGTAATGCTGAGTATTCGGGGCTATTGGCCCAACGCTTTGCGTCTTCTAGACTTGAAAAACTGAGTTCAACAAAGGTATCAAACGGCGCGGCGTATAGCTGGTTCCAAAAAGGATTCTCGCAAACCCCCCTGCGTATTACCTTGCCTCCATAGAGCTCAATGGTTGCGCCAACCTGAGCACGATAGTCATCAAAATCTCGCGGGCTCTGTATTTTAAATATTCCGATGACATGAACGCTCATGACGACCCTTGGCTCATTAACTGTGCATGATATCGATCATGTAGCTCTTGGGGATTAGAGATGCTGGTATGAAGATCTTTGAGCAAGCCGTCATGCAGTCGATAGATACAACCATGAATTGAAATGGTTTGCCCCTTCGCCCAAGCATCTTGCACGATATTGGTTTGTCCAATATTGATGACCTGCTCTAATACATTGAGCTCACAAAGCCGATCTAATCGAGCATTCTCTTCTTTGATAGCACAAAGCTCATGATGATGCTTATCGTGCACATCTTTAATGTGTCGAATCCAGTTATCCGCGATTCCAATACGGGTATTATTCAGCGCGGCAGCAATTCCTGAACAACCATAATGCCCCACCACAATAATATGCTTAACTTTTAAACGATCAATCGCAAATTGAATCACCGATAGGGCATTGAAGTCAGTATGAACGACGATATTGGCGATGTTGCGATGAACAAATACCTCACCAGGCTTGAGCCCGACGATTTGGTTGGCAGGAACACGTGAATCCGAACATCCAATCCACAGATACTCGGGATTTTGCTGATCAACTAATCTTGAAAAATAATCTGGGTCAGCACTCGTCACCGACTCGATCCACTGCCGGTTTTGCTCAAAGAGTCGCTCAAGATCGGGTTTTGAATTATTAATACCCATTTTTATACCTTTGGTGGCTATGGAGTCTAATATACAAGATCTTGTTACTCCTTCATACATACGCCAATGAAGTCATGAGAATTTTTAGAACCCTATTCTGTGGATTTTTTGTACTGTTCACTCAATACGGCTTTGCTCAAGATGGCGATACCGCAGGAGAGCCAGATAATCTCTTAAGACTGAAAACGGATTCCTTTAATTACAGCAAGGAGTCGATTTTGGAGTTATGGGTCTATCAAAATGGATATGGTGATAGCACCCTTAGCGACATTTATCGTCTTCGATTCTATCAACCACTATCGATCAATCACTGGAAAGGCATGATTCGGATTGATACTGCCTATAACTCCACTTGGGGGCCTGAAGCCCCGGGGCAAAGCAGCGGCCAATTTAGTGCGGGCAACACGATGCTTACTGTTTGGGGTATGCCTCCTGATTTTTTCCCCAAGTGGAATCTAAACCTAGGTGGTCGTATTATTTTTCCATTTGGCAATAACGGTCAATGGGCGATTGGCCCACAAGTAAGTGCGTCGTTTGTTCCTCAGTCCTCAAGTAAGTCCTTGCTATCTGACTTTTCACCTTTAGTTCGTTACATGTACGGGTTTGATAGCAAAAATAATTCGTTTGCGGTTAATCCATCGCAGTCGCCGCTATTGCGCACGCTTCAACTGTATCCCACGATTGGATTACAACTCTCCCCTAGCACACAAATTCGTTTTTGGGATGAAAACGGGATTCTGTATAACACCGCGGGTGGTGGTTGGTTTGTACCCTTAGATGCCATGGTGACTCATTCTCTAAACAAACATCTTTTGTTTGCGGTGGGCGCCAGCAAACAGGTGGTGGAAACCTTTCAGGCCTATGATTGGTCTATCTATGGAAAGATATCCTTTCGGTTTTGAGACATGGTGTTGGATGGAGTTAACAATAAAAAACCACCCGAAGGTGGTTTTTTATTAATCGGGGAGCGACGTCTCAAGCTGCGGCCTTACTGCCAGCACCTAAAAACTCAACGATTTTCTTAGCAGTTTCAATATAGCGCTCATTCATTTTGCGATATTGAGCTAATTCCGTCATTAATGGGTTCTCAACCCGCTCAAAGGACGCATCCTCATAACCTGGGTGGTATGGCGCTTCGTCAACAAGCTTGCTATTCATAGATCCTCCAAAAGAAAAAAGTAATTTGATGGAATCAATGTAGCACAGGATATTTCAAAATAAATCTATATAAATCAATTACTTATAGTATTAGCATTACTTCTATATGGGTTTTTAAGAGAGCTTGTTTCATTTTTCAGCACACCATTTCGTATTACGAAATATTGAGTGATTTATTGGTCTACCTCTGAATTGCCCCCAAGCCCTCAACCACCGAATATGGGGCACGGTAGTCAAACGCATTCTTTGCCTTAGCGACGGAGAGGGTGAGTGGATAGCCCATAGTACGCACCGCTTCACGCACAAGCGGAGGATCTCCTTTGAGTGGCAAATAATTCCAGCCATTTTCTGTAAATCGCGCTAAAGGCCAAGCAAGCGATAGTGGGATCGATAGGGTTGGCACTGCATAGCCACTGGCCTGAAGTCGTGCGCTCAGAAATTCGCGCAGATTCAGTTGTTCTTCGTCCCGAATAAAAAACGCTCCGCTAGCAACATTTGCTGTGAGCACTTGCAAGACGGCTTGGCATAAATTTCCGATATAGCAGGTGGAATAAGGATAGCGACCATGACCAAACCAACCAAACTGTCCACGATCTGCGGCAGGTCCGATTTGGCGATCGATGATGTCTCCATTACCCCAAACCAAGGCGGGTCGCAATGCGATGGTAGTAAAACACTCTGATGCGCTCGACATTACTAATTGTTCAGCCTGCGCCTTTGAGTGAGCGTAACGCAATGAATCTTGATAGCAAATTGGCATTTCTTCAGTTGCATCTTCGATCGGCACAGAATCATTGAGAACCACATTTGCACAACTCATGTAAATAAATTTTCCAACGCTCTCTTGAGTTGCGGCCTGAAGCAGTCGTTTCGTTAACTGAATATTCAGATTCTCATAGAGTGATTTGGGGCCCCACAGCCCAACATGGGCCGCACAATGAATCAGGCAGTCGTGACCACGAACTAAGGATTGCAAATCATTCGTCAATAGAAGATCGATTTGGGTCGTGTTGACCCCACGCTGATTTAAAAATTGCGCATCGGCCTCAGATCTGGCGGTGCCACTGATCGAGTAACCCTCCTCCAATAGGCCACTTACTAAATGCCGCCCAATAAATCCCGTGGCGCCAGTGATCAATATTTTCATCTTTGCTATGCTAGCGTAGTTTATTCACATAGAAGATTAATTACTCATGAGTATTTACTGGATCTCGCTTCTTCTCGCTGGCGTCTGCGAAATAGGCTGGCCCTTAAGATTAAAGCTTGCCGACTTCCCCAATATGAAAATTTGGGGCATTGGCATTGCTGTGATTAGTATGGCGCTTAGTGGGGTCCTGCTTTGGTACTCTTTAAAGGAGATTCCGATTGGAACGGCCTATGCCGTTTGGACGTCGATTGGCGCAGTAGGTACGTTTACCCTAGGGGTCTTGGTTTTTGGTGACCCTAATATTCCGATTCGTTGGATTGGTGTTGCACTCATTCTGCTGGGCGTGATCCTGCTAAAAATGGGCTAACGGTAAGTGCGTTGTAGGTGTCAGGCTCAGTTATTAATTCTTTTGTCTATTAGGCCCCATCTCACATCGATAGAAATGCTAGTTAATAAATACATGACCCGGCGATTCACTGCCAAGAGTTTATCAAAGACGTTTACCGGCAACCATCAATTTGGGATCTTCGTTAAGCAAGCCCCTTATTTGAGTTCCGCTGATCTGACCTCTAAACGAATATTTTTTTCCATTACCCTCAAAATCAAATTGAATCGCATCTCCCCGAATTCGGCCGTCCTCAAATGCTAAAGATCCCTTACCTAACGAATTAATCGTTCCATCAAAAAACTGTTTTTTCTGAACAAACCGAATGGTCGATTTGTCTAAGCTCGGTAAACCAGTAAATTCCCATATGCCATCGATGCTTGCTGGCACGATCCATAAATAAATCGTTTCATTTAATGTGCCAATCGTGGTCTCGCTTGATCTAACCGATACCTCTTGATCAGGAATCCAGGATTCCATTCGAAATGTATTTGAAACCACTCGGGTTCCAGGCTTCATCTTTAAAATCGTTGGCATCAGTTTTAGATTAAGGCTCTCACCCAAAAATAATGTTAAGACCGTCGCCGACGAAAAGTCCTCAACAAAGATATCGCCTTGCTTAAAGGTCACTAAATTTTGCACATTCTCACGAATTGCATTGCGCTTTGATAGTGCAACCAAATCCGGGTTGTATTCAATTCCAATAGCCCGAACACCATAGCGCTTGGCGGCTTGTATCGGAATCACACCATCCCCCGAGCCAAGGTCATAGACTGTATCCCCGGACTTTACTTGCGCCAGTGCGAGCATCTGTGTCGCCGTATCGACCTTGGTGGGCACCCACATAATGTCTTTTCCATGGGCAGCCATCGTTAACTGAAACTGGTCGTCTCCATAGTTATGTAACGCGCAACCAGTTAACAGTGAAATAGTGAATGCGATGATGGCCAAAAAACGCATAAATGTCCTAAAGGTTATTTTTGAGCATTGTATGGGGAGGCCATTTACCCAGAGACAATAACCCTCTAGTTTTTAGGTTGAGCTAGTCAATAGTGTTTATTTAAAACAGAGCGCCTAAATCATCAATTGATAGAGGGTCCAACATAAATTCAAGACCACTAGGGCAATTAATGTATTGAATGTAAATTTCATGCCGAGCACACGCAAACTGAAATCTGGAGGCGGAGTATTGATACCTTTAGCGTGAATTAAACGTCCAATAATCAGAAAAATTCCTGGCACAAGAACTAACCACCGCGGTGCTCCGTTTAATTCCAAACAGGCAATCAGAATAATTCCGAAAGGGACATACTCGGCAAAATTGCCCTGCGCACGAATTGCCCTCTCTAGGTCCTCATTGCCACCGCTTCCCAAGGCAACCTTATTCTTTCTGCGCAAACTAATCACATTGAAAGATAGCTTAATAAAAATAATTGTCAGAGTAGCAGCAATGATGGAGGTTACTAGTAGCATGTTGAGATCCTAGATAAGCTAAAGACGTTAACGTAACCCCAAAAGATCTAGAAGAGTGGCATATGGTTAATATTTTGATAGGTCAGTATTAAAAATCCTATGACTTCTCTGAACTAATTAGAACTAGATTCAGGGCTTTGGTTAACCGCTCTTATATTGCGATAAGTTCGCATCATATCCATCATTACGGCCGTGCTCCAAGCAAAACAAAAAAGACTGCTCATAGAGAGAACCACAGCAAGAATGCGATATCGGCTTGGTAAATTTGAAACGGCCCCCTCTGCCCCAATAGTCGTGTAAATACTACCAATCACAAAAATTGCATGATCAATACTGGTTGCTACTCCATGCTTTAGTCCCAATATAGAAAGTATTCCAATTTCACTTAAATGAATTAAGGCAAGGGCGGATAGGCCCATGAAGAAAAAAATTTCCATTCTGAAGTATTGATTTTTGGCAATCAGTGTTTTAGCGTGCCGGTGATATATAGATTGAGCACCCCACAAACATAGTCCGTGATACACGATTAGTATGAAAAAGACTACGATAAATCCGATCAACAAACCAAAGGAAGATAAATCATCAATTGAAATTTCTCTCATTACGAGCTCCCCAATATGTAATTCTTGTCGCTTATTACACCATTAAATAATGATGAAGCTCTTGTTTGCTGTGTAAAAAGAAAAAACCACCCGAAGGTGGTTTTGATGCATTTTGGTGGCCCGGGGCGGAATCGAACCACCGACACAAGGATTTTCAGTCCTCTGCTCTACCGACTGAGCTACCAGGCCAAGAGTTGAGATTATATAGGATCAATTACTCTTGCTTTTTAGTGACATCAATGCCGAGTGCTTTTAGTTTGCGATAAAGATGGGTTCGCTCCAGTCCAGTGAACTCTGAGATACGAGTCATGCTACCGCCCGTGACCACCATTTGGTATTCAAAATAGGCTTTTTCGAAGAGATCACGTGACTCACGCAGTGGCAGGGTGTAGTAGCTTTTTGCAATTCCACCAATATATTCGTCCTGATTTGCAGTTTTCGGCAAATCAATTGACTTCGATTGAACTTGAGGCTCTAGTTCATCTGGCTTTTTCAGGGGGGCGCGCTCAAGGGCTTTGCTGACTGTCTTTAAGAGCTTCTGGAGTGCAATTGGCTTTTCCAGAAAATTAAGAGCACCAATGCGAGTTGCTTCAACTGCCGTATCAATGGTTGCATGGCCAGACATCATGACCACTGGCATCGTTAGCAAATTATCTCGAGCCCACTCTTTTAATAAAGTGATACCGTCAGTGTCTGGCATCCAAATATCGAGAAGCACCAAATCGGGCTCCATTTGCTCTCGCACCGCTCTCGCCTGATTGGCGCTCTCTGCTGGATAAACCGTGTGACCTTCTTCCGTCAAGATCTCGTGTAAGAGCTCACGGATTCCCATCTCATCATCAACCACCAATATGCTTGCCATTGCTAGGCCGCCTCTCTAGCAAGCTTTACAAACAAAATGGATACTTGGGCACCCAATACGTCATCTCCTTGTTTGCGATTACGGATCTCGATTTTTGCACCATGATCATCAATAATTTTTTTCACGACCGCCAATCCCAATCCGGTTCCCTTTAACTTGGTTGTTATATAAGGCTCAAATGCTCGTGCCAATATCTTAGCCTGAAAACCAGGTCCGCTATCGGTAATTGTCATACGCACCGCGGATCTATTTTGATCGGCATCTTGAATTTGTACAAGCTCTGTTGTGATCTCGATGAGTTGTTGAGGCCGATTGGTTTCTAAACTAGCGTCTTGAGCATTTTGCAAAAGATTATGAATCACTTGCCGCAATTGGGTTGGATCGCCCATGACCCGCGGGCACCTAGAATCCAAGCGAACCCCAATATTGCTGCCCTCATACAAACCCATCACCTCTTGAATCAAACCATTTAAATCAAGACTTCCCAGGGTTGGGCTAGGGGTCTTAGCAAAATCTCGGAACTCATTGACCATTTGCTTCATAGCTTGCACCTGACCAATAATGGTATTGGTGCTGCGCTCGATCATCTCATCCTGATCGGGGCTTAATTTACCAACCAGTTTTTGCTGCAGGCGTTCTGCTGATAGCTGAATAGGTGTTAGCGGATTCTTAATCTCATGCGCCAATCTCCTGGCCACCTCACTCCATGCGATCGAACGCTGCGCCGCAATGACGTCACTAATGTCATCAAACACTATCATCTTTAGGCTGGGGGAAAGTTGGGTTCCCCGAACAAATAGGGTTGAGCCAAGATCACTTTCATATTCATTAACAGGATTGACTTGGATTTGCTTTTGCCACACTAACTCAGCTTTATTGGCCCCCTCCGTTTTAGCTGAAGTAATTAAATTTTGAGTGGCAAAGCCTTCACGGACAGCGCTATCGAATTCCGCAAGCTCGGCAACCGTACCAAGGGCCTTACCTGTGATTGGTAAGAGGTCTCGTCCTAATATTTTTGCCGCTCCGGGGTTGCTTGATGCCAAATTAAAGTTGTTATCAAAAATGCAAACGCCAGCCGTTAAATTACCCAGCACGGTCTCCAAAAAGGATTTCGATTCCTGAAGCGAATCGCGCGCATCGGAGAGCTGCTTGGTCATCACATTAAATTGACGGGTCAGCATACCCAACTCATCGCCTGTATCAAGTTCGGGCTTAGGGCTTAAATCGCCCTGTGCCACGGCCTGGGTGCCGCGCAAGAGCATCAATAATGGTTGCGCCAATTGGCGACCCAAGAGAAGCGCCAAGGTCACCGCAACAAATAGAGCAAAAAAGAGTGTTAGGGTGAGCGTGCCGATATACATCTTGCGCAGCCCAATGCGCCCAAGGGCCTTCTCTTGGTATTCGCTATACGCAGACTCCACTGCATAAATATTTTTAGCCAATGGCTCGGGAATGAATCGGACCAGCTGTAAGAAGTACTTATCATCAACATATCTAGAGGAACCGGTCTTACTTGGAACGGCTTTTTGGCGAACAATCGGGACAATTGCACGTACACGGTACCCGGGCTGGCCCTTCGTAAGCTCAATCTCATCGAGAAAGGTGATGCCGTTTTTCTGAAAGGCCTCGGCCACGACCTCAGCACTGGGCGCTGGGAAAAATTGTTGGGGTCTAGATTCGGTACTGAGAATCAAGGTGCGCTGCATATTAAATAAGCTCACCTCTTGTATCCCAAACTGATTACGTATCTTGGCAACCATGCCCCCAACCTGTTCTGAGCTCGTACCCGGCGGGACCTGGACCACCTGTTCTGCAATAAACTTTCCTTCTGCCAGGATTTCTTCTTGGGCAATGCGCAAGGTCACACGGCCTAATTCCAAGCCGGAGTTCAGGGCAGACTCCACCTTGACGTCAAACCAGGTCTCAATACTTTTTGAGACAAACTGCCACGATACGCTATACAAAATAAGTCCTGGCACCACCCCAACCAAGGCAAAAATCATAGCGAGCTTTGCAATTAAGCGCGTGCCAAATCGACCCTTGCGCCAACGAATGCCAATAACCACCGCCAAAATAATGATAGTGAGCAAGAGCAAGATACCCACCACAATATTGGCGGCATACAACCAAATGAAGTATTGATCAAAGAACTCGGTATTGGATGTGGCAGTAGATAAAAGAAGCAGCAAAATCAACGCAATCAGGCCGCTTAATAATGTGACTAACGGTAGGGCTCTGCGCTTAATAAAGTCTTTATTGCTCAGGGTAAATATAGAGCTCATTATTTGCGCCCCGTTACAGAGCTCATCGATGCGTTAAACGGAAAGCGCAACCACTCACCGCTTAAGGACCAGTCTCGGCTATTAAGTGCATCCACCTGAAAAGGTTTTGGTAACTTTCCAAGGTCCAAGGTCATTCTTAACGCAGCCTCATATTGTTTATCCGCATCGATCGCGGTGGCCTCAATGACGCTCCACCCACCAATCGTGCCAGCGATCCGCAATGCCTCCACCAATGAGTTCGCGTTTAATGCGAGTCCTCCCGCGTTGATGCGATATTGATTAATGAGTGGTTGATGCGAAAGGCGTACTTGACGCTGAACATTAACCGCTTTTTCATCAAACCAATACCAACGACTGCGGGTCAACTCGAACTGAACCAGAAAGTGGAACGTTACTCCTTTTTTTAGGGCGTTTTCTAAGCCAGGCGGTAGTTCAATTCCAAAATTGGCGTTTAATAGCCAGGCGCTTTCAACCTTTTCTAACTCTGCCTGCTTCACCTTGATGACTTGTGCTTGGGCAGGGCCGGTCAGGCACACCGCAATCAGGCAAGCCAGTCCCCACAGAGAATGTCGTAAGAAGGTGGTCATGGTTGATGCTTTTTTAATAAGCCATAAAAAAATCCGTCGTGATACTCGCTTGGCAGCAGCTGGCCCGGCGCTTCTAATCGTAAAGCATTTGAATGGTCTTTCACAAACCGGGTGATTTGCTCTTCACCCTCTTCAGGAAAAATAGAGCAGGTTAAATACAGTAATGTGCCGCCATTTTTTAGCATCATCCAGGCATTCTCGAGAATAGTCCGTTGGGTCTCCGCCAAGCGCTCTATATCCTCCGATCTTCGTAAAAAGACAATATCAGGATGACGACGCACAATTCCAGACGCAGAACAAGGAACATCCAACAGGATCTTGTCAAATAAATTGCCATCCCACCAATCCCGTCGACTAGCGTCGCCTGTGATTACGTGCACTTGATCATTGAGAAGCCGAAGCCGGGTAAGCGTATTCACAATTTTCTTCGCGCGCTCTGGATCGATCTCAAGCGCAATGAATTCTGCTGGCTCGGCAAGAATTGTCTCCAAAAGGTGCGCGGTCTTTCCTCCGGGTGCAGCACACGCATCTAACAGCCGTTCGCCTTTCTGTGGGCTCAATAGGACTGGGGCAAGCTGAGCTCCCGCATCCTGAACTGATACGGCCCCTTTCATAAACTCGGGTAACTGGGAAACGGGTAGCGGCGTATCAATGATCACCGCGCTCTCTATTGGGGCACCAGCGAGCTCAGCAATGATTTGGTAGGTAATGCCCGAACCTTCCAACTTCGCGACATAATCAGCGCGCGTATTAATCATCTGATTGGCCCGCAAGGTGAGCGGGGGTGGCATTTGTTGATGGCTACAAATACTCTCCCACCGATCTGGATATGCTTCCTGAATTCGCCTTAGCCACCAGTCTGGATACGGGAGTCCAAACCGACTTTTTAGGGCGCTAGCGTTTTGCGTCGCAGTGGCGACTTTGCGCAATACCGCGTTAATGAGTCCTTGGGCATGCTTTGTCTTGGGCGACATCCCCGCTGCCTTCACTGCCTCGTTCACAATGGTCGGAACAGTGTACTGGTTTTGAGCGCCCCCCTGATTCTTGATCAGCATTGCTGCAACCGTCAGGAGCGCATCAAGTTCCTTGCTGGGCTTTTTGCTCACATAGTTAGAAATAAGCGCTTGGGCATGATTCCAATCCCGCAAGGTCGCATAGGTCAGGCTTTGGATTGCAGGCCGCTCTGCTTCATTCAATACGTCGAACAATGTTGTTAAAGAGCGCCCCTCGTGCACCACCTGCATCAAGACTTTTTTAGTCGCAAGTATTAGCTGGGCCAGGGGGGCGCTGCGCTTAGCAACCCCATCATCATTGGGAATCTTAGGCAGGATAGCGTCCCGTTCGTGCCATTTCCATCAGGCGATGGACGCGCTCTTCTGTTGCTGGATGGGTTGAGAATAATTGCGAGATTCCAGAGGCGGTCAGCGGATTCATGATCATCATTTGTGCCGTCTCCGGATGATGCTCTACCGCATTAAATGGAATACCCTTCGCATAGCGATGGATCTTTTCTAAAGCGGATGCAAGTGCCTCTGGATCCTGGGCAATCTCCGCACCGCCCCGATCGGCCTCGTACTCGCGGGCGCGTGAGATGCTCATCTGAATTAATCCAGCAGCCATTGGAGCCAATAGAGCAACTAGTAGGCCAGCAATCGGATTGCCAGAACGACCATCCGATTGGCGATTTCCAAACAAGAGCGCCATGTTCGCAATCGCTGAAATAGCGCCCGCCATCGTCGCAGCAATAGTTGATATCAAAATATCGCGGTGCTTTACATGCGCCAACTCATGGGCCATCACCCCACGCAACTCGCGGTTCGACAAAATACGCATGATGCCGGTTGTGGCAGCAACCGCAGCATGTTCAGGATTACGGCCCGTTGCAAATGCATTGGGCGAGTCTTCGTGAATTAAATACACTTTAGGCATTGGTAGTTCGGCTTGTGCTGCCAACTCTTGAACCATGGCATAAAACTGGGGCGCCGAATGTTCATCAACCTCTTGCGCATTAGTCATGCGCAATACCAATTGATCGGAATACCAATAACTAAAGAAGTTCATGGCCAAGGCAAAGAGTAGGGCCATCACTACGCCCTCTCGCCCACCGAGTATGCCGCCAATCACGATAAACAAAGCAGTGATTGCGGCCATCAAGATCGCTGTTTTGACTAAATTAAACATCGCCTTATCTCCATTATTTCTAAACGATCGGGTTTGAAGTCCCCTCAAATCTTCTTATGAAAAACACTGTGTCTTTTCGTTGGCTCTTCCTAAAAACCACTGCCGCCCTGTAATCTTTTTACCTCCTGCATTCTGTACCTCAAGCAGCTCAATCGCACGATCCCCGCACTGAACCAAAACGCCTTCCTCGCTTGTACCTAAAATCGTGCCGGGTCTTGCATTACATGCATCACTCACCACCTTTGGAACACGGCTTAGCCACACTTTCACACGTTCGCCATCGAGCTCTGTGCTTGCGCCGGGTGCTGGATTGAGTGCGCGCACCTTGCGATCTATCAACTCGGCAGCGTTAGTCCAATCCAGTTTTGCCTCGCTTTTCAGAATCTTATGGGCATACGTCACTTGGCTTGGATCCTGTGGATGCAATATTAAGTTGGGGGTGTCGGCAATGTGTTTCAAGGCCTTAACGATTAACTCGCCGCCCAAACACGCTAAGCGGTCATGGAGTGTTTGGGTGGTATCGTTATTTGAGATCAACAATGCTTCATCGATTAAAACGGGGCCAGTATCTAAACCGGGCTCCATTTCCATAATGGCCACTCCAGTTTTGGAATCGCCTGCCTCAATCGCTCGCTGAATTGGAGCAGCCCCGCGCCAACGCGGCAATAGTGAGGCGTGGATATTAAAACAACCCCTGCGACCGGAGCGCTTGGCCATTTCCAAAAATGCCGCCGGCAGAATAAGGCCGTAGGCAACTACGACGACTGCCTCAAAATTCATCTGGTCTAATGCAGCCAGAGTCTGCTGAGCCTCCTCTAGCCGCTTCTCATCCTTGTTCTGCAAATGCAGGCTTTGTGGCTGGAATACTGGAATATGGTTAGTCTTCGCAAGACGCTTGACTGGACTTTCTTGTAATTGCAAACCGCGACCCGCCGGGCGATCGGGCTGGGTTAGAGCAGCCACCACTTCGTGACCCGCTGAAAGTATCGCGGCCAATGCAGTGGCGGCAAACTCTGGGGTGCCAGCAAAAATAATTTTCATGATGTCTCGCTTAGCGAAGACCAACCATTTCTTTTGCCCGCTTTTTCAGTTTTGCTGAAATTCGACTCTGCTTTAAGGGTGACAAATACTCAACAAATACTTTGCCTTGCAAGTGGTCCATTTCGTGTTGCAAACAGACTGCCAGTAAACCATCGGCCTCGAGCTCAAATGCCCTGCCATCTTGATTTAAAGCCTTCACCCGAATTCGCTCGGGACGCTCTACCTCATCAAAAAATTCAGGGACGGACAAACACCCCTCGCGCCATGATTTCTTTTCAGGGCTAGCCCACACCACTTCTGGATTAATAAACACCATTAATTGGTCACGCTCCTCGGAGGTATCGATCACAATAATGCGCTCATGAATATCGACCTGAGTGGCCGCAAGCCCAATCCCTGGGGCTTCATACATGGTTTGTGCCATGTTCGCGACAATGGTTTGGATTCGCTCATCAACGACAGTGACCGGCTTGGCAACCTTATGCAAGCGCGGGTCGGGATAATGAAGGATAGGTAAAACAGGCATATCCCAATTATCTTACAAACAAATCCGCCCGGCCCTCTAGTGCAGCCTTTTTACTCTCGTAACAATGAGGGATGCACAAGCAACTCCAATCAACCGCTAATTTTCGAATTCAATCGATCACACAAGAGTGTTCGCATTACCCAAAACGCTTATTGGATCTAAGTGACCCACCAAAAAGACTTTTTTATATCGGGGACATTCAGTTATTGGCACAGCCCATGCTAGCAATAGTAGGGGCGCGCAAGGCCTCGCCCTCTGGACTCTTATTGGCGCAGCACTTTTCCAGCGCCCTGGGACTTGCTGGCTATCACATTATTTCCGGGATGGCCTACGGAATTGATGGCGCCGCCCACCGGGGCATCTTGGATCTTAGGGCGGCCTGCAAAACCATCGCGGTTTGCGGCAATGGACTTGATCGTACTTATCCGCCTGAACATCACGAATTGGCAACCCGCATCGCATTACAAGGCCTTTTACTCTCCGAATACCCACCAGGAACCTGCCCAAAAGGCTTTCATTTTCCAAGGCGCAATCGAATCATCGCCGCCCTCTCTTTAGGAGTTGTGGTGATTGAGGCTGCCCAAAAATCAGGGTCCCTAATTACGGCCTATTTAGCCAGCTCGCTAGGAAGAGAGGTTTTCGTTTTACCTGGGTCGATTACATCACCCCTTTTTGAGGGGTCACACCAACTGATTCAGGAAGGGGCGAAATTAGTTAGGGGCGCCCAGGATGTGCTTGAAGAATTACCCAGCATCCGCTTTCATTGAGCTTAAATCCATGTAAGTCATTGAATTCAAACATTTTTATTGTGTCTCGAGGTTACTAGCCTGGGAGCTTGTTTGACTTTTTACAAAGACCTGGGCTAATAATAAAAAAGGGGGTGGAGAGGGTTTCTTTCAAAAAACGTTTAAATTAGTCTTCCTTTTAGTCCATATCCGGGCGCAGAAAACTTATCTTAATTAGGCAAAGTGTGGCAACCAGTACAAAGTCGAGCAGCAAAAAAAATTTAGTCGTCGAGCACCCAAAAGCGCTCATTATTGCTGAAAAACCATCCGTAGCAAACGACATTGCTAAGGCCCTGGGTGGCTTTACAAAGCATGACGAGTATTTTGAGAATGATGCGTTTTTGATCTCATCGGCCGTCGGACATCTTCTTGAAATTGCCGCCCCCGACGAATATGAGGTCAAACGGGGTAAGTGGTCCTTTGCTAATTTACCTGTGATTCCCCCGCATTTTGATCTGCGACCTATTGCGAAAACGGAATCCCGCCTAAAGGTTTTACAAAAGCTCATTAAACGCAAAGACGTCAATCGAATTATTAATGCCTGCGATGCCGGTCGTGAGGGTGAGCTGATCTTTCGTTTAATTACGCAGCACGCCAAAGCACCACAAAAAATTGAGCGTCTATGGCTTCAATCCATGACGCCCGCTGCAATTCGGGAGGGTTTTAATAAGCTACGCTCGGACGATGAGTTAATTCCCCTTGCTGATGCAGCACGTTGCCGATCAGAGGCAGACTGGTTGGTGGGGATTAATGGTACCCGAGCCATGACCGCATTTAATAGTAAGAGTGGTGGGTTTTTTCTGACCACGGTTGGGCGCGTTCAAACGCCAACCCTGTCGATTGTTGTCCAGCGCGAAGAACAAATTCGGAAGTTTGTATCCAAAGACTACTGGGAGGTGCGTGCTGAGTTTATTGCCGCAGCCGGTGTTTATGAGGGCCGCTGGATCAATCCCGATTTTAAAAAGGATCCTACAGATCCTGACGCACGAGAAAATCGCCTCTGGAGCGAAGCTGCGGCTAAGAGCATTGTGGCTGCTTGTCGAGGAAAAAAGGGCGGCGTCTCTGAAGAATCAAAACCCGCGACCCAACTGGCGCCCCAACTTTTTGACCTCACCAGTTTGCAACGTGAAGCAAACGCACGCTTCGGTTTCTCTGCCAAAAATACCTTGGGGCTTGCACAAGCCTTATATGAGCGCCATAAGGTCCTAACCTATCCAAGAACGGATGCGCGCGCACTGCCTGAAGACTATTTGGATACGGTTCAAAAAACCATCGCGCTGCTTGGTGAAAACGCTCAAGAGTACCGATCGTTTGCAGCCGCAATCCTCAAAGGCGATGGTAAAAAATCATGGGTCAAACCCAATAAACGGATTTTTGACAATAGCAAAATATCGGACCACTTTGCCATCATCCCTACACTCGAAGCGCCTAAAAATTTAAGCGAGCCCGAACAAAAGCTGTATGACCTAGTCGTTCGGCGATTCTTGGCAGTGTTTTATCCTGCCGCCGAGTACCGAGTCACGACCCGCATCACCGAGGTGTCAGGCCATCAATTTAAAACCGAGGGCCGCGTGTTGGTTGAGCCGGGCTGGCTGACTGTTTATGGTAAATCGTCTCAAACAGACGATGAACTGGTGCCTGTCCAGAAAAATGAGGCCGTTCAAAACGAAACTGTTGAGCTGGTCCCTTTAAAAACAAAGCCGCCGGCGCGCTATAGCGAAGCAACCTTATTGTCGGCGATGGAAAGTGCGGGGAAATGGGTCGATGATGACGAAATGCGTGAAGCAATGGCTGAAAAGGGTCTTGGGACCCCCGCGACTCGCGCTGCGATCATCGAAGGTCTGTTGGCAGAAAAATATATCGTTCGTGAAGCCCGCGAATTAATTCCAACCGCAAAGGCATTTCAATTAATGACCCTTTTGCGCGGTCTAGACGTTGCCGAGCTCACCCAGCCCGACCTGACAGGAACTTGGGAACATAAGCTGGCGCTCATCGAGGAAGGAAAGCTCGATCGCAACACCTTCATGCAAGAAATTGCGCAAATGACACAAAAAATTGTGAAGCGTGCAAAAGAATTTAATAGCGACACCATTCCAGGCGACTACGCAACTTTAAAAACCCCTTGCCCGCATTGCGGCAAGGCCGTAAAAGAAAACTATCGACGCTTTGCCTGCGAATCCTGTGGTTTTACGATTAGCAAAACCCCGGGCGGTCGAGCATTTGAGTACGAAGAAGTTGAATCGTTACTGAAAGAAAAAACCATCGGGCCCTTGCAGGGCTTTCGCAGCAAAATGGGTAGGCCTTTTGCGGCAATTATTCGTCTTACTGAGATACCGCCTGATGATGCGGATTATCCCAATGCAGGCTTCAAACTAGAGTTTGATTTTGGCAACTCGGGGGGAGAGGATGAGGAAGCAGTCGACTTCACTGGCAAAGAAGCGCTTGGAGTATGCCCAAAATGCTCTGGCGCGGTCTACGAGGACGGCATGCGCTATGTTTGCGAACATAATACGGGTCCTGCTAAAACCTGTGACTTTAAAACTGGCAAAGTCGTTTTACAGCAAGAAGTGTCTTCTGATCAGATTAAGAAGCTCTTAAAAGAAGGTAAAACCGATCTATTAACTAACTTTAAATCCAATCGCACTGGGCGGGGCTTTAAGGCCTATCTCGCCTTAGATCCCAAGGGGAAAATTGGTTTTGAATTTGAGGCTAAGGCGCCCGCCAAAAAGCGCGCGGGCGATAAGACTGCAAGCGATTCGGAGTCCAAACCAAAACGTGCGAGTCGCTCTAAAGCAAAGTCCGAGGAATGAGAGAGGGCTGGAATAAGGGCTGATGCAAGTGTTGACCAAAGCAGTCCGCGCGAGCCAAGCGCAGTGACTACATATAAGTTTGGCATACCCGAAATTGCCCCTATGATCGGGAGTCGGTCTTTGCTGACGCAGCGCACCCCGACAAATTGATCAGCCACCGTTAGTCTGGCTGCATCAATTATTTGAGGTCTTAATAGTCCTGCTGCCAGCCGACGATTATGGTCATCGCTCGCAGCACTTGGTTGTGTAGAGTCCTGATTCTCATCATAAGTTGAGCCCACTAACCATCGATACGATTGGGTCTCTGGATTCCAAACAGGAGGGGTGCAATAGCCATCTCCCGATAAATTTATTCTGGGAATGTGCTCTAATAAATCAGTCTGTTGATCGATTCTAAAAATGCTAAGCTGGCCGCGCACAGGCTTTAGATAAAGCTTTTGAGCAAAGGGGCTCAGAAGATTTTGAGCACCAAAGGCGTTTGCAAGGACAACTGTTTGTGCTCTCGCTATGCAGCTGCCATTTTTGTCTAAAGCGCCCCAGAGGTTGCCTTTAAATTCAAGATGTTCGATGGTGCTAGACCAAATAGTTTGCAACTCCTTGCAAGACAGAATTCGTTCTTTACATAGGGCCGCGAGATTGATGGAGCCAGCGCCAGGAAACCAAACGCCGGCGCGCTCAATCCCAAAACGCCTTCGGGCACCCTCGGCCGAAATAGATTCTCCAATATCACCCGTAATACCCAATTGAGTTAATTTATTTTGCAATGCCTCTTCATCAAAGGGGGTCCCAATTTTGGCAAGGGCAAAAACGCCGCGGTGGTCCCATGCACCAGCACAGTCAAGCTCAACCATCCGATAGGCGGCCAACGCTAAACGATGTAACCTGCTAGCTGTGCGACCAAGCGCTGGGTGGGTAATTGCACCATCATGAGCTGATGTTGCCCGACCTGGTCCGGAGGCACTATCGACAATACACACCGAGACACCAAGGCGGTGATATTCATTAGCGATCGAGGCGCCGGCAATCCCGGCACCGATCACGAGAACATCAACCGGTTTTGCAAGCAAACTGCTTAGGCTTGAAAGCGATTAGCAATCTTGGTTTTGATTTCGAGCAGTTCTTTTGGGAGGCGGTTAGCCAACTTATCAAAAAGCTCTTGGTGCAAATCCAGCTCGACCTTCCAATCATCAGCATGCACCGCGGTCGATTGATTAAATTGCTCGGGCGATAAGGTCAAACCATTCCAATTGAAATCCACATGACTTGGCGACAGGCCAAGAGGGGTTTCGGTTGCGCCAGCTTTGTTCTCGGTGCGGCCCAAGATCCACGCCAAAACGCGCATATTCTCGCCAAAGCCTGGCCAAATAAACTTGCCATTTTCATCTTTGCGAAACCAATTTACTAAATAGATTTTTGGCAAAGCGGCACCTTCTGTCTCAAGCTTCTTGCCCATATTGAGCCAGTGCTGAAAATAATCGCTCATGTTGTAGCCTGCAAACGCAATCATCGCAAACGGGTCGCGCCGCACGACACCAACCTTACCGGTAATCGCAGCAGTCGTCTCTGAGCCCATGGTTGCGGCCATATAAACGCCCTCGGTCCAATTTCGAGCTTCGCTAACCAAGGGAACTGTATTTGAGCGACGGCCTCCAAAAATAAACGCGTCCAATGGAACGCCTTCCGGGTTATCCCAATTTGGATCAACCGCGGGGTTATTAATAGCGGCTGTAGTAAAGCGTGCATTGGGATGCGCAGCTAAGCGACCGGCTTTGCCATCTTCGGGTGTCCAATCTTTGCCCTGCCAATCAATTAAATGACTTGGTGGGGTGTCGGTTAAGCCTTCCCACCATACATCGCCGTCATCGGTGAGCGCTACGTTAGTAAAAATAACGTCTTCATTTAATGAGTCAACGCAATTGGCATTGGTCTCGCGATTGGTGCCAGGCGCCACACCAAAATAGCCGGACTCTGGATTAATTGCATAAAGACATACTTGACCCGTTTTTGGATCTTTGCGAGGTTTAATCCAAGCGATATCGTCGCCAACCGTGGTTACCTTCCAACCCTCAAAGCCTTTGGGGGGAATCATCATTGAGAAATTAGTTTTGCCACAAGCCGACGGAAAGGCAGCTGCCACATGGTATTTTTTTCCTTCAGGAGAAGTGACTCCTAAAATCAGCATGTGCTCTGCCAACCATCCTTGTTCGCGCCCCATGGTTGAAGCAATTCGCAAAGCAAAACATTTTTTTCCTAAAAGAGCGTTACCACCATAGCCCGAACCAAACGACCAAATCTCTCGCGTTTCGGGATAGTGAACGATATATTTCGTTGGATTATTGGGCCAAACCGCGTCCTTTTCTCCGGGAGCCAATGGCTTACCAACCGAATGAACGCAGTGAACAAATTCGCCATCGGTCCCCAAGAGCTCGAGAACCGATTTGCCCATGCGCGTCATGATGCGCATATTAATTGCTACATATGGGCTATCGGATAACTCAACACCAATATGTGCGATTGGCGATCCGAGGGGGCCCATTGAAAAAGGAACAACATACATCGTGCGGCCCCGCATGCAACCCTCAAACAGTGGGGTTAAGGTTGCGCGCATTTCATTGGGATCCACCCAATTATTGGTTGGCCCTGCATCCTCTTGATGGGTTGAACAAATAAAGGTTCGGTCCTCGACGCGCGCTACGTCCATCGGGTCTGAAATCGCTAAATACGAATTCTTGCGTTTTTGCGGATTCAACCTCTTCAGGCTGCCGGCCTTAACCAGTAGCTCGCACAGCTCATTGTATTCGGTCTGAGAGCCGTCACACCAATGGATCTGATCAGGCTGGGTTAGGGAGGCAACTTCTTCAACCCATTGAATCAACTTTGCGTTCTTTACATACGCTGGAACATTTAGATTCACTGTGGCGGGATTGGCTGGTTTATTCATTGGGCCCTCAAACGTAACCGTTTAATTTTTAACAAGATTATTTAATGCGCTAGAAAAATTTATAACAATTTTAACATTTGTGTAACATTAAATTGACGGCTTATTTGCCAATACAAAACTCGCTAAATATCTTGCCCAGTAGGTCGTCGGGCAACAATTTTCCAGTGATTTCACCTAAGTCATTTTGAGCGCAATGAAGTTCTTCGGCAAACAATTCCAAGGCGCGATTACCACCAAATCCGTGCGCCATCGCTTTTTGTAAATGTTCTTTTGCAAGCACGATGGCGCGAAGATGGCGCGAACGCGCAGTGTAAATGCCGCCCTCTGCGTTTCCCTCCCATCCCGCAAGATGCAAAATAGTTTCCTGAAGTTGTTTAATACCCTCGCCCGTTTTTGCTGAAATAAAAACTTCTTTCGATTCTCCTCCAGTGTTTAGGCAAGCTGCTTGCGGGCTCTCTAGCAAATCTAATTTGTTCATCACATCCAAAATATGGGCGCCCGAGTGGACGCGCTCCCTGACCATTGTTTTGATGTCTGCAAAGTTGGTTTCGGGGCCTTGTGTAGCATCGTGGATTAGCAAAACGATGTCGGCTTTAGCAATCTCGTCCCAGGTTTGGGCTACGCCGATCTGCTCGACAACATCATTGGACTCCCGAATCCCGGCAGTATCAATTACATGCACAGGTATACCATCGATCGAAATATTTTCAATGATTCGATCACGTGTCGTGCCAGCAATTGGCGTGACGATTGCTCTTTCCTCTCCCACCAATGTATTTAACAAAGAGCTCTTACCAACATTTGGAGGACCAACGAGCGCTAGACGAATGCCGTCTCGCAAAATTTTTCCTTGACTCGAAATCTTAATAATCTGCTCTAAATCGTTCATGATTTTTTCAAGGCGCTGCTTTGCATTGGCAGCCTCAATAAACTCAATCTCTTCCTCAGGAAAATCAAGGGTTGATTCAACCAAAATTCGTAACTGCGTGATTTGATCAATCAACTGATTAATTTGTTCTGAAAAGAGTCCTTGCAGGGAAAGATTTGCTCCTCGTAGGGACGCGTCGCTTTGTGCATTAATGAGGTCTGCAATGGCTTCGGCCTGCACCAAATCAATCTTGCCATTTAAAAACGCTCTCAATGAAAACTCACCGGGCTCAGCAAGCTTCATCCCGTCGGGGGCGCCAAGCTCCATGACGCGATTTAGGACCAATTGCGTGACGCGCGATCCGCCGTGGCAGTGAAGTTCAAGCACATCTTCGCCGGTGAACGAAGCGGGCGCCCTAAAGAACAACAACAAAACTTGATCAATTTGCTGTTGGTGGGCATCTTTTAAAACCAAATAATGCGCATAGCGGGGCTTCGGCTCAGCACCAAGAAGTGCTTTGGCAAGTCCAATAAGGTCAGAACCAGAGGCACGAATAATCCCAACGCCGCCAGCGCCCCGAGGGCTTGCTATCGCAGCAATGGGATTTTTATGCATTCAACCCCGACCCTTAGAGGCTTATTTGGCCGGTCGCTTAGTAAACATTTGATTAATTTGCCACTGCTGAGCAATTGACAAAATATTGTTAACCACCCAATACAACACCAGTCCTGCCGGGAAGAAAAAGAACATGACAGAAAAGATAATGGGCATCCACAGCATAATTTTTGCTTGGAGTGGGTCGGGTGGTGTGGGATTCAAGCGCGTTTGCACGAACATCGACACCGCCATAATGATTGGCAGGATGAAATAGGGGTCGGGTACTGATAAATCCTTGATCCAAAGAATCCATGGCGCATTTCGCATTTCAACCGACGAAAGCAGGACCCAATACAAAGCAATAAAAACAGGAATCTGAACAACCACTGGCAAACATCCGCCCAAGGGATTAATTTTTTCTTGCTTATAAAGATCCATCATGGCGCGATTTAATTTCTGTGGATCACCTTTAAATTGCTCGCGGAGATTCATTAATCGCGGCTGCACTTCTTTCATGCGTGCCATCGATTTATAGCTAGCAGCGGAAAGCGGGAAGAAAACTAATTTAATAATGAAGGTCAGAATAACGATTGCCCAGCCCCAATTGGCAACGTAGGAATGAATTTGTTCTAAGAGCCAAAAAATTGGTTTTGCAATGACCGTGAGGTAACCGTAATCTTTAATTAAGTCAAAGCCAGGAGCAATTTTTTCCAAGAGCGTTTCCTCCTGGGGGCCGATAAATAAGCGTGTGCTTTCAACATAACTGGATCCCGTTGCTATTGCGGCAATTGGAACCTGTAAGCCGATTCGAAACAGGTTTTGCTCTACCTTTCCAACGTACACGTCTCTGACCGATTTATCACTTGGTATCCAAGCGCTTGCAAAATAATGCTGCACCATGGCAATCCAGCCGGGTTCCCCAGCGGGGATTTGCTTAGGAATATCTGCTTTATTTTTTTCAATATCAGAAAAATTGATCTTAAGAAATTTATCTTTGTCGGTATACAGCGCCGGGCCAGTAAAGGTGCTGTAGAACTCGCTGTCGCTAACGGCCGAGCTATCCCGTACGATTTCGTTGTAAAGAACTAAGCCGCCGGCATTGTTTTGATTGAGCTGAGTGATCCGGTGTTCGACCTCAACGACATAGCTTCCATCGACCAAATAATAGGTTTTTTCAAGACGAACCCCACCGCGCTCATTTACAAACGTTACAAACGATTTGTTATCAACACGACCGTTTTTGCTGACTACAAAGGAGGCTGTGTGATTTGGTAGTTCATTACTGCCTGCCGAGATAAGGCCGGATCGGACAAAATATTGGTTTTGTGGTGTGATTTGTAATAAGGCGACTGGTTTTTGGTCGGGCATTAATTGTTTCAATAGCTTTGCGCTAACCACGCTTGCGCCCGTGGTATTAATTTCGAGCTCTAAGACATCATTTTTGATGGTATGTTTTTCGCCAGAGGCTAAATTGGCCACATTAAATGCTGGAGCCTGCTGGGGGGTGGGCAAGCTCTCCGCCTTAGGAAGGTCGGCTGATTTTTGTGACTGGCCCGGTGCCGCGACCTGGGCTTGAGTTGCGCTTGCAGCTGGGGGCACACTTTCTGACGCCTTGAGCGGGCTTGGGGTTTGACTTGAAGGCGTTAGTGGTGTGGGTCCAAAGAGCGCCTGGCGACCATCATAGATAAGCCAATTGTTATAGAGCATCAAGCCCGAAATCGTTAATACCGCCCAAAGGAGTGTGCGCTTAATGTCCATAGTCAATGATTTGTTTGTATAAAGTTTTGTTTGTTTTGCTCTTGATCGACCGGGTCATAGCCACCAGCCGACCAAGGATTACAGCGCAAAATTCGCCAACTGATTTTACCGATGCTTTTTAACGTAGAGTGTTTCTTTAAGCACTCGCATGCGTAATCTGAGCAGCTCGGCACAAAACGGCACTGTCCGCCCACAAAAGGTGAGAGGGTGAGTTGATACGCCCTTACTAAATAGCCCAATAATCGGTTCATGAAACCAAGCCTTGCAGTTGGCTCTTAAGCTCTTGGTATTCGGGGTTACGAAGTCTGCCGCGCGTGGATTGGCCCACGGGCTGCTTTAGCCGAATGACAAGCTCTACAAAATTACCAGGGGTCTTGTTGCGAGTCAGCTCTCGCGCTGCTCTTTTAAGGCGATTGCGATCGACGGCCCGTTTGGCAAATTTTTTTGCAATTGCAAGGCCAAGATCGAGGGGGGGCTCGTTTTTTGATTCGGCATAAATAGCCCAGGCTTCACTGCTTGTTGGCCTAGTTCGCAAAAGCGCCTGGATTCGAGCCGATTTCAATTCATTACACTGCGAGTCTTTTGCGACCTTTGGAGCGACGCGCATTAAGTACGGCGCGACCACCTTTGGTTTTCATGCGAACCCGAAACCCATGGGTTCTTTTACGACGCGTTACAGATGGTTGGTATGTTCTTTTCATGATTGATCCTAAGAAAACCCTCTATTTTCTCTATTTATACGGATAGCGTCAACTTTATATCCGGGTTTTGCCTAATTATTTTGGTTAAATTTTTTAAATAACTGATTTAATTAAAAAATTGTTCTTTACACACAACTTATCCACAACTTATCCCCCGCATTTTTGCTTGTGGATAACTT